>QFNI01000060.1 GCA_003240775.1 Mesorhizobium amorphae
GTGAACCGCCTCTACCAGCTCCAGAAGCGCGGCCTGCTGCCGTTCCCCGCGATCAACGTCAACGACTCCGTCACCAAGTCGAAGTTCGACAACAAGTACGGCTGCAAGGAAAGCCTCGTCGACGGCATCCGCCGCGGCACGGACACGATGATGGCCGGCAAGGTCGCGGTGGTCTGCGGCTATGGCGACGTGGGCAAGGGCTCGGCCGCTTCCTTGAAGGGCGCCGGCGCCCGCGTGAAGGTCACCGAGATCGACCCGATCTGCGCGCTTCAGGCGGCGATGGACGGCTATGAGGTGGTGACGCTGGAAGACGCGGCACCCACCGCCGACATCGTGATCACCACCACCGGCAACAAGGATGTGGTGACGCTCGACCACATGCGCTCGCTCAAGGACATGGCGATCGTCGGCAATATCGGCCACTTCGACAACGAGATTCAGGTTTCGTCGCTGCGCAACATGAAATGGACCAACGTGAAGCCGCAGGTGGACATGATCACCTTTGCCGACGGCAAGCGCATGATCCTCCTGTCCGAGGGACGCCTTCTCAACCTCGGCAACGCGACGGGCCACCCCTCCTTCGTGATGTCGGCCTCGTTCACCAACCAGGTGCTCGCCCAGATCGAGCTCTGGACCAAGCCCGGCCACTACGAGAACCAGGTCTACGTGCTGCCCAAGCACTTGGACGAGAAGGTCGCCCGCCTTCATTTGGACAAGCTCGGCGCGAAACTGACCGAGCTTTCGGATGAGCAGGCCACCTATATCGGCGTGACCACGCAGGGGCCCTTCAAGGCGGAACATTACCGGTACTGAGCCGGCACCCGTTTCCCGCTTTGGGGAGTTGACGGTGACCGGGGGCCGGGTCGGAAACGATCCGGCCCTTTCGCCGTCTCGCGCAATGCTCCGGCCTTGGCGCCTCGTCAGGCGGATATTAACCTTGTTGCCTGATTCTTCGTTTGCCTGGGCCGGGGGCTGGCCGGACAAGCGGGAGCCGCAGGGCTCCGGGCCATTCCGGCCCGAACTACCCAAGCGTGCTGGAAAGGACTGGGGGATGCCGGGGCAACCGTCGGGCATGGGGATGGCGTCTGCCTCCGAGGATGCCGCGCGCGTGCGCCGTGGCGGCCGGTTGCGGCGCCGCATGGACGGGCTGCTGTGCGGGGTGCTCTTGGGCTCCACCGCGCTGAGCGCCTTGTTCTGCGTTCCGCTCGCGCAGGCGCAGGAACCCAAGGTCGCCAATCTCGGCGGGCTGACGGTGGGCGCCTTCGAAGTGATTCAGCTTGCGGTGTTCGCGGGCGTGATGGGCGCGGCCCTTCTGTCTGCCGCCTGGCTGATCCGCGAACGGGCCCGCATCGCAGGCGACAACCTGGCGCTCCGGGCGCGTGTGGCCGACCTGAATGCGGCAGCGGCCCGCGCCGACGCCGTTCTCAACCTGCGCGACCAGCGCGTGGTGATCTGGGGCGCGGAAAACAAGAAGCCCGAGATCGCCGGCACCCTGCCGCCCAACATCGGCGCGCCCGAGGAGCGGGCGGAATTCCTGGCCTTCGGGCGCTGGCTCGACATGCGCACGGCTGCCCGCCTCGATTCGGCCGTAGGCGCGCTGCGCGGGCGCGGCCAGCCCTTCGATCTCGTGGTGGAGACCCAGGCCCATGCGCCGCTCGAAGTGAGCGGGCGCCGCAATGCGAGCCATGCCGTGGTGCGCTTCACCTCGCTCGGCCCCGCGCGAGAGACCGAAGCGCGGCTGCGCTCGGAAAACCAGCGTCTCGCGGGCGACATGAGCAATCTTTTGGGCCTGGTCGACGCGCTCGACATGCCCGTCTGGATGCGGGCGACCGATGGCAGCCTGTCCTATGTGAACCGCGCTTACGCGAAAAGCGTGGAAGCCGCCGACCCGATCGCGGCACTTCGCGAGAACCGCGAGTTCCTGGGCACCCAGGCGCGCGAGGCCGTGGCGCAGGCGCATGGTGCGAAGCCCGTCTTCGCCGGCCGGCTCGCGACCGTGGTGGAGGGCGACCGTCGCCTGTTCACCGTCACCGATGTCGCCGGCCCGCACGGCTCGGCGGGGCTGGCAGCGGATGTGAGCGGCATCGAGGCCATCCGCGAGGAATACGAGCGCACGCTTCGCTCCCACACCGACACGCTCGACCGGCTGACCACCGCAGTCGCCACCTTCGACCCCAAGATGAAGCTGTCCTTCTTCAACCAGGCCTTCGCCCGGCTGTGGGATCTGGATGCGGGCTTCCTGGAAAGCGCGCCGGACAACGCGCTTTTGCTCGACCGCCTGCGCTCGGAAGGCCGGATCGCCGAGCAGCCGGAATGGCGACGCTGGAAGGACGCGTTGCTTTCCGCCTATCGCGCGGTGGAGCCCGAGGAGCATCTCTGGCACCTGCCCGACGGGCGAACGCTGCGCGTGGTCGCCAACCCCCAGCCCAAGGGCGGGGTGACCTGGGTGTTCGAGAACGTCACCGAGAAGATGGACCTCGAAAGCCGCTACCAGACGGCGGTGCGCGTCCAAGGCGAGACGCTGGACAACCTGGCCGAAGGCGTCGCCGTGTTCGGGCCCGATGGGCAGGGCAAGCTGTTCAACCCGGCCTTCGCCACGCTCTGGGGTCTGGCGCCCGAGGCCGCGGTGCCGGGCACGCATGTTTCGGCATTGCGCGCGCTGTGCGACCCCCTGGTGGGGGATGCCAGCCCCTGGGGCGGGCTGGTCGCTTCGGTTACCGGCTTCAACGAAGACCGCCGCGACCGCTCGGGCCAGTGCGAGTTGAAGAACGGCACCGTGCTGCATTACGCGGTCATCCATCTGCCCAATGGGCAGCTGATGGCAACCTTCGTGGACGTGACCGACAGCGTAAACGTGGAGCGCGCGCTGAAGGACAAGAACGACGCGCTGGAGCGCGCCGACCGGCTCAAGAACGATTTCGTGCAGCACGTCTCCTACGAGCTGCGCTCGCCGCTGACGAACATCATCGGCTTCACCGAATTGCTGGCGCTGCCCAACACCGGGCCGCTCCAGCCGCGCCAGCGCGAATATCTCGAGCATATCGGCACATCGTCCGCGCTGCTGCTCACCATCGTCAACGACATCCTCGACTTAGCCACCGTGGATGCTGGCATCATGCAGCTCGACATGGCCGAGGTGCCGGTGGAGGAGACCGCGCGGGCCGCAGCCGAGCTGGTGGCCGACCGCCTGCAGGAGCACGGCATCCGCCTGGTCCTCGACACGCGCGACGCGCCCCGCGCCTTTCCCGGCGACGAGACCCGCGTGCGCCAAGTGCTCTACAACCTCCTGTCCAACGCGGCGAACTATGCGCCGGCTGCCAGCACGATCACGCTCGCCTGCCGCCGCACGGCCGAGCACATCGTGTTCTCGGTGCATGACGGCGGCCCGGGCATGCCGCCCGATGTGCTGGACACCGTGTTCCGCCGCTTCGAATCCCACTCCAACGGCGGCCGCCGCCGCGGTGCCGGGCTGGGCTTGTCTGTGGTGAAGAGCTTCGTCGAACTGCATGGCGGCACCGTGCGGATCGAAACGAGCGAAACGCGGGGCACCACCGTTTCCTGCTTCTTCCCGCTTGCCGCCCACGGCATGCCGGGCGGCGCCACGCGCGTCGCCGCCGAATAGCGCCCGAGGTTTCACGTGGAACTCCGGCTGGAAGGCGAGGAAGCTACGGCACGGCTGGGCGAGGACATCGCGGCCGTGATCCGGGCGGGCGACGTTCTGGCGCTCAAGGGCGATCTGGGGGCAGGCAAGTCCACCCTGGCGCGTGCCCTGATCCGCACGCTTGCCGACGACGAAGGCTTTGAGGTGCCGAGCCCGACCTTCACGCTTGTGCAGGAATACGCGACGGTGCCGCCCGTCGCGCATTTCGATCTCTACCGCTTGAGCGGGCCGGACGAGCTGGAGGAGTTGGGCTTCGGCGAGCTTGCCGCGCGCGGAGCCGTGCTCGCCGAATGGCCCGAGCGGGGGGAAGGCGTGCTGCCGTCTGAGACGGTGACGGTGGAACTGGAAGGCAGCGGGGACGCGAGGCGGGCGACAATTCGCGGCGAGGGGGCGTTCTTCAAGCGCATCTCGCGCTCGCTCGCTGCGCGCCACTTTCTCGATGCATCCGGCTGGGCGCGCGCGAAGCGGCGTCCGCTGACGGCGGATGCCTCGGCGCGCACCTATGACCGCGTGACGATGCCGGGCCGGGCGCCCGTGCTCTTGATGAACTCGCCGCCGCTCGTGCTCGGACCGCCCGTGCGCGATGGGCTGGCTTATGCGGAGATAGCGCATTCCTCGCGCTCGGTGCACGCCTTCGTGGCGATCGACGAGGCCCTGCGGGATGCGGGCCTCGCCGTGCCGCGCATCGAGGCGCAGGATGTCGACGAGGGCTTTCTGCTGGTCGAGATCCTCGGTGAAGAAGGCATTCTGGATGCGGCGGGAGAGCCGATCGCCGAGCGCTACGAAGCCGCGGGCGCGCTGTTGGCTGCGATCCACGAGCATGACTGGCAGCCGGAAATTCAGACCCAGGCGGGCTTTTCCTACCGCATCCCGCCCTATGATCGCGGCGCGCTGATGATCGAGGCCGAGCTTCTGCTCGACTGGTTCGTGCCCTGGCGCGACGGGGTGCCTGCGTCGGATACGTTGCGCGAACGGTTTCGCGCGGAATGGAACGGGCTGATCGACCGGCTGGAAGCTTCCGAGCAGAGCCTGGTGCTGCGCGATCACCAATCGCCCAACACCTTCTGGCGGGCCGCGCGCGAAGGAAACGATCGCATCGGCCTGATCGATTTCCAGGACGCGCTCATCGGCCCTGCGGCTTACGATGTGGCCTCGATCAGCATGGACCCACGGGTCACGATCCCCGAAGCGCTGAGCGAGGCGGTGGTCACTACCTACGAAAGGGCGAGGGCTGGCTTGCCTCGTTTCGACCCCGAATCGTTCCGAGAGGCCTGTGCCATCTGCGCGGCGCAGCGGAACACCAAGATCCTCGGCATCTTCGTTCGCCTCAAGCTGCGCGACGGCAAAGACGGCTATCTCCGTCACCTGCCGCGTATCCAGGCCTACCTGCGCCGGGCGCTGGCCCATCCGAGCCTCGAGGGTCTGCGCGCGCTCTACGAGGCGGAAGGGTTCCTGGAGGACCGATGAGCGTTTCGACCGCGATGGTGCTTGCAGCGGGCCTGGGCAAGCGGATGCGGCCGATCACGGACACGCTGCCCAAGCCGCTGGTGGAAGTAGCCGGCCGCACGCTGATCGACCGTGGGCTCGACGTGCTGGAAGCGGCCGGCGTTTCGCTCGCGGTCGTCAACGTTCACCACCTAGGACCCAAGCTCGTCGAGCATCTGGCGAAACGCCCGCGCCCGCGCATCGTGGTGTCCGACGAGAGCGGCCTTCTGCTCGATTCCGCCGGCGGAATCGTCAAGGCGCTGCCGGTTCTTGGAGAAGACCCCTTCTTCGTCCTCAATGCCGACACGTTCTGGATCGATGGGCCGACGCCGAGCCTCACGCTGCTGGAGCGGCTCTGGAACCCCGACCGCATGGACATCGCCCTTCTTCTCGCCCGCCTGGACGATGCCACCGGCCATTCCGAAGGCACGGACTTTCTCGTGGATGGGGAAGGCCGGCTGGCGCGCGCAAAGAATGCGCCGGAGGGGCTGATCTACGCGGGTGCTGCCATCATCCACCCACGGATATTTGAGGGGATAGCGGCCGAGCCCCACTCGCTGAACCGCTATTTCGACCGTGCGATCGCCGCCGACAAGCTCTACGGTTGCCCTATGGAGGGCCACTGGATCACGGTCGGCACGCCCGACGCCATTCCGCTCGCGGAAACAGCGCTCCGCCTCAGGGGCGGCTGACGCGATGGCGGCACCCGCGCCACGCGTCTGGACGATCCCGCCCGGCGTTCCCTTTCTGCCGACGCTCGCAGAAGCGCTTGTCGGCGGGCGCCTCGTGCCGGGCTTCGCACCGGGCCTGAGCGATCCGCTCGCCCTGGCGGATGCCACGATCTACGTGCCATCCCGCCGCGCCGCGCGCGAACTGCGCCATGCCTTTGCCAATCTCTCGCCCGGCCGATCCGCCATTCTGCCGACCGTGCGCGCGCTGGGCGAGTTCGAAGGAGAGGGGATCGATCTGGCGGACCCCACTCTCCTCGACGCGCCCCAGCCGATCCCGTCGGCCGAGCGGCTGCTGCTGCTCGCACCCCTGGTGCAGCGCTGGAAGGAGTTCCTGCCCGACGCGGTGCGCTCGATGTTCGCCGAAGAGGTCGAGGTGCCCGTTTCCTCCGGTGATGCCGTCTGGCTGGCCCGCGATCTCGCGGCCCTGATGGACGAGATCGAATCCGAGGAAACGAGCTGGGAACGGCTCAAGGATCTCGTGGGCGACGAGCTGGGCGGCTGGTGGAAGGTGACGCTCGACTTTCTCGGCATCGTCTCGGGTGCCTGGCCGGACATCCTTTCTGAGCGCAACCAGTGCAACCCCGCCGCCTATCGCAACCAGCTGATCCGGGCCGAGGCCGAGCGGCTGCGCGCTCTGCCGCCTACAGGCCCGGTGATCGCGGCAGGCTCCACCGGCACCAATCCGGCGGCCGCGGCCCTTCTGGCCGCGATCGCGCGCCTGCCTCTGGGCGCTGTGGTGCTGCCGGGGCTCGACCGGGCGCTGGATGGGGAATCGGCCCGCGTGCTGGCCGACCCGCGCCCCGATCCCGCCGTGCTCGGCCATCCGCAGTTCAGCCTGGGCAAGATCCTCGGGCGCATGGGTGTGGCAGCATCCGACGTCGAGGAGCTTGCACAGGCGCCTGCGCCCCTCGTCACGCGCTTCGGTGCCCTTTGCGAAGCGCTGCGGCCGGCCGAGACCACCCATCTCTGGGCCGAGCGCTTCGCCATGATCCCGCCTGACGCGATGCGCGAAGGGTTTGCCGGCGTGTCGCTGGTCGAGGCCGCGACCGAGCGCGACGAGGCGCTCGCGATTGCGATCGCGCTGCGCCAGGCGGTGAGCGAACCCGGCCGGACCGCCGCCCTCGCCACCGGCGACCGCGATCTCGCGCGGCGCGTTTCGGCCGAGCTTGGCCGCTTCGGCATCCGCGCCGACGATTCGGGCGGCACGCCGCTCGCTCGCACGCCGCCGGGCACGCTTCTTTCCGCCATGCTGGAAACGGCCTTCCGGCCGGGCGATCCCGTGGCGATCCTGTCGCTTCTCAAGCATCCGCTGCTGCTGGCCGGGCTGGAGCGCGCCCATGTGCGCCGCGCGGGCGAGACGATCGAGCTCGTGGCCTTTCGCGGCGGCTCGGCGCGGCCTGACGTGCTGGAATTGGACGAACTGTTCGAGGCGCGGCTTGCGGCCCTGGCCGACCGGAGCCACCCGCCCTTCTGGCAGCGCCGTCTCGGCCCCGCCCGCCTGGAAGACGCGCGCGCGCTCGTTGCGGCGGTGCGCGTGGCTCTCGCCCCCCTTGCGGCCCTGCGAGGGAGCCCACTGATCGAGTTCCACGAGGGCCTGCGCGCGACGGTGGAAAGCCTCGAAGGCCTGGGCCGCAGCAAGGACGGAAGTGTGGATGGGCTTTACGGGGCGGATGCGGGGCGCGCGCTTGCCGCGAGCCTGCGCTGTCTCGTCGAGGCCGACGCATCCTTTGCCGTGCCGTTCGGGGAGTGGCCCGACGCGCTGGCCGCCATGCTGGCCGAAAGCGTGGTGCGGCCCGCGCCCGCTGCAGTCGACCGGCGCGTGCATATCTGGGGTCTGCTCGAAGCGCGCTTGCAAAGCGTCGACACCCTGGTAATCGGCGGCTTGAACGAGGGCTCCTGGCCCGCGCGGGCACAAGCCGACCGCTTCATGTCGCGCTTCATGAAAAGCGGCATCGAGCTCGAGCCGCCCGAGCGCCGCATCGGTCTGGCCGCGCATGATTTCGTGATGGCGCTGGGCACACCCAACGTGGTGCTCGCCCGCTCCGCGCGCTCGGGCGGCGCGCCGGCGGTGGCCTCGCGCTGGCTTCAGCGGCTGCGGACCTTCGCGGGCAAGGCGACTGTCGCCGAGATGAAGGCGCGCGGCGATCTCCTGCTCGCCTGGGCGGCCAACATCGACGAGAGCGAGCGGATCTCCTTCGAAAAACGCCCCGAGCCCAAGCCGCCCGTGGATGTGCGGCCCCGCAGCTTTTCGGTGACCGACATCGAGACCCTGCGTCGCGACCCCTATGCGATCTATGCGCGCCACATCCTGAAGCTTTCCCCGCTCGACCCGCTGGTGGGCGAGCCCAATGCGGCCGACCGCGGCTCGCTGTTTCACGCGATCCTCGACCGCTTCACCAAGAAGTGCCCCGACCCCGGGGTGGCGGATGCGGCCGAGCGCCTGCTCGCCATCGGGCGCGAGGTGTTCGCCGCCCGCGCGCTGCCGCCCGACGTGTTCGCCTTGTGGTGGCCGCGCTTCGAGCGGATGGCGGCGCAGACGGTGGAATGGGAACGCGAGCGCGCAGGCTCGGTGGCCGAGCGGCATCCCGAGATCAAATCCCGCTCGGTGGCCGTGGGCGACACGGGCGTGACCCTGCGTGGCCGCGCCGACCGGATCGACGTGATGACGGACGGCACGGCAGAGGTGCTCGACTACAAGACGGGCGCAAACCCCTCCAAGGCGCAGGCGCACACGCTGCTCTCCCCCCAGATCGCGCTCGAAGGCGCGCTGCTGCGCCGCGGGGCCTTCGAGGAGACCGGCAAGCGCGAGCCTTCGGACCTGCTCTTCGTGCGTTTGAAAGCCGACGGGTCGGTGGAGCCCGAATCGATCCTGAGCCACAACCGGCAGGACAGGACCGCCACCGAAATCTCCGAAGACGCGTGGAGCCGGCTGGAACGGCTGCTCCACCATTACAACGACCCCGCCACCGGCTACCTGTCGCGCGCGCTGCCCTTCCGGGAAAGCGACACGGACGGGGCCTACGACCATCTCGCGCGTGTGCTCGAGTGGTCGGCCGGCACGGAAGACACGGAAGGAGCGGAAGCGTGAACGCGCGGCCTTCCATCCCGCCCGACACGATCGAGCGCCAGACGACCGCAGCCGACCCGAAGAACTCGGTCTGGGTGTCGGCCAATGCGGGCTCGGGTAAGACCCACGTTCTGGCGCTGCGCGTCACGCGGCTGCTGCTCGGCGGCACGCCGCCCTCGCGCATCTTGTGCCTCACCTACACGCGCGCGGCCGCCGCCAACATGGCCAACCGCGTCTTCTCGCATCTGGCCGACTGGGCCATGCTGGACGACGAGACGCTGACGCAGAAGATCACCGAGCTCGAAGGCCGCCGCCCGAGCACAAAGACGCTCGGCAAGGCAAGGCAGCTCTTTGCGAGCGCGCTCGAAACACCGGGCGGGCTGAAGATCCAGACGATCCACGCCTTCTGCGAATCCGTGCTCCACCAGTTTCCGCTGGAAGCCAACATCGCAGCCCATTTCGCGCTGCTCGATGGCAACCGGGAGGCCGCCCTCTTCACCGAGGCGCGGCGCGCGCTGATCACGGGCGCCTTGCCCGAAGCGGCCGACGGCGCGCTGGCCGAAGCCTTCGGCCACGCCATGGACTGCGCGGGCGAGGTGGGGCTCGAAGCCCTTCTCGGCGAGGCCATGACGCGCCGCGACGGCCTGCGCCGCTTCATCGACCAGATGGAAGAAGGCGGCAGCCTGTTCGAAGCCTTTGGGCTCGACGGCGCGAAGGGGCTTGGCGGCGAAGATTTCTGGCCGGACCCTTATTTCCACCGGCAGATGGCCGAGACATTCCTCGCCCGTGCGGATGCGGCGGGAAAGGCGCAGGCGCGGAAATTCGCCGAAGGCCTGATCGAGGCCTGCGAACAACCCAACCTCGACGCGCGCCTGCGCTGCCTGCGCAGCACCTTCCTGACCGAGAAGAACGGCGTCTGGCAGGCCAAGCAGACCAAGACCATCGCGTCCAAGGGCGTGGGCGAGCATTTCGACGGCTTCGCCGAAGAGTTCGAGCGCATCGCGGACGCCATCATCCGCTTGTCCGACCGGGTGGCGCTGTTGCGGATGCTGCACGGGACGCGCGCCGCGCTCCAATTGGCCGACCGGCTGCTCCACCGCTACGAGCGGCTCAAGAGCGGGCGCGGCTATCTCGACTTCAACGACCTGATCACCCGCACCGCGCGCCTTCTCTCGCGGCCCGACGCGGGTCCTTGGGTGCAATACAAGCTCGACCAGGGCATCGACCACATCCTGCTCGACGAGGCGCAGGACACGAGCCCCGACCAGTGGACCGTGGTGCGCCATCTGGCCGATGAGTTCTTCGCGGGTTCGGGCGCGCGCGAGGGCGTGAACCGCACGCTGTTCGCAGTGGGCGACGAGAAGCAGTCGATCTATTCGTTCCAGGGCGCCGAGCCGCAGAGCTTCACGGACACGCGCGACATCGTTTCCGAAAAGGCGGGCGCTGCCGACAAGCGCTTCGCGCGCGTGGAACTGCAATGGTCGTTCCGCTCGACGTTGGACGTGTTGGGCGCGGTGGATGCCGTGTTCCGCACCGAAACCGCGCGGGCCGGGCTGACGCGATACCCCGAGCCGATCCGCCACAAGCCCGTGCGCGATAGCGATGCGGGCTATGTCGAGCTTTGGCCCTCGCTCGGCCCCGAGGATGTGGAAGAGCCCGACGACTGGACGAAAAGCGTCGACCACGCCAAGGCGCCCGCCGCGCGGCTGGCCGAGACCATCGCGCAGACGGTCGAGGCGTGGCTGCGCGACGGCGACCAGCTTGAAGGGCGGGGGCGGCCGCTGGCCGCGGGCGACGTGATGGTGCTCGTGCGCAAGCGCGACCGCTTCGTGCATGCGCTGTCGCGCTCGCTCAAGGAGCGCGGCATCGCGGTGGCGGGGGCCGATCGCATAGCGCTTCCCGCCCATATCGCGGTCAAGGATCTGCTCGCGCTCGGCCGCTACCTGCTCCAGCCCGAGGACGACCTGTCGCTGGCCGCTCTTCTGCGCTCGCCCGTGTTCGGGCTGACGGAAGACGCGCTCTACGCGCTTGCCGCCTCGCGGGGCGATGGGCAGTCGCTGGGTTCCGCGCTGCGCGAAGGCGCAAAACGCGATCTGGCGCTGATGGCGGTGGCCGCGCGCCTCGCCGCCTGGAGCACGGAAGCGGCCTTCAAGCCGGTGTTCGAGTTCTATGCCGGCGTGCTCGGCAGAGATGGCGTGCGCCGCCGCATGATCGCCCGGCTCGGGCACGAGGCCGGCGAAATCCTGGACGAGTTCATGTCGTTTTGCCTGGACAGCGAAAAGGCCGGGCAGATCGGGTTGCAGGCGTTTCTGGCGGGGCTCGACGAGGCCGCTCCCGACATCAAGCGCGAGATGGACCAGACGCGCGCCGAGGTGCGCATCATGACGGTGCACGCCGCCAAGGGCCTGGAAGCGCCGGTGGTGTTTCTGGTGGATGGCGGCTCCGCCTCGTTCTCCAACAGCCACATGCCCCGCCTCATCCCCTTCGACGCGCCGGACGGCAAGGCTAGGTGGGACGGCAAGGGCTATCTGTGGAACTTCGGCAAGGCGGTGGGCAACAGCTTCACGCGCGAACTGGGTGCTGGCGTGCGCCAGCGCGCGGACGACGAATACCGCCGCCTGCTCTATGTCGGCATGACCCGCGCCGAGGATCGGCTGATCGTATGCGGCTACCACGGCAAGCGCCCGCAGCCCGACACTTGGCATGCGCTGGTGTCGAGTGCGCTGGTGGGCGACCCCAACACTTCCGAGCGGCTTTGCCCCCACTCGGGCGCGAGCCTCCACCGCTTCCGCATCAGCCCGCCGGGGCCGGCGGTGGAGGCCTCCACCCGGTCGGCCGAGGTACCCGCCGCCGCAGAAGCAAAGCCGACGCTGCCGCTCGAATTCTTTTCCGAATTGCCGAGCCCCCCGCCGCTGCCCCGCCCGCTCGCGCCATCGGGCGCGCTTGCGAGCGTGGAACCCGAAGCAGCGGATGCGGCGGCCCTGCTCGGCCGCTCGCCCGTGCTCGACCCCAATCCGCTGGCGCGCTCCCATGCCATCGCGCGAGGCTTGGCCTTCCACCGGCTGATCGAGACCCTGCCCGCGCTCGAAGCGGGCGAGCGGCTGGCGGCGGCCGAACGCTATCTCGGCCGCGTCGGGGCGGACTGGCCGCCGGCCGAGCGGATGCGGATGCTGAAGGCGGTCAAGCAGGTGCTCGAAAGCCCTGCGCTCGCCGCGCTCTGGATCGCGGGTTCGCGCGCCGAAGTGGCGGTTTCCGGCACCGTCGAGATCCACGGCACCCCGCGCGCCGTGGCCGGCAAGATCGACCGGCTGTCGGTGAGCGATACTGAAGTGCTGATCGTCGACTTCAAAACCAACCGGCCGCCGCCGCGCACGCTGGACGAGGTGCCCGAAGCGCATGTGGCGCAGCTCGCGCTCTACCGCGCGCTGCTCGAGCCGCTCTACCCCACGCGCGCGGTCTGCGCGACGCTGGTCTACACCGAAGGCCCCTCCATATTCGCCCTTCCGCCAGAGCGGCTGGACGAGGCTCTCGCAAAGCTTGGGATGAGCATGGACACCGCTTGAAAGCGCGGTGCGACACGCCACATATCTCGCACGATTTCTACACGCGGCAACCACATCTTGTGGTTCCCTGCATCCGGTCACACAACCGAAAGGAAACTTCCATGGCCACCGTCAAGGTCGACAACGCCAATTTCGAACAGGCCGTGCTGAACGCGTCCGAGCCCGTCGTGGTGGATTTCTGGGCGGAGTGGTGCGGCCCCTGCAAGATGATCGCGCCCGCGCTCGAGGAGATCAGCCAGGATCTGGCCGGCAAGGTGACGATCGCCAAGTTGAACATCGACGAGAACCAGGAACTCGCCGCCCGCTACGGCGTGCGCTCGATCCCGACACTGATGATGTTCAAGGGCGGCGACGTGGCCGACATGAAGGTGGGCGCCCAGCCCAAGACGGCGCTTGCACACTGGATCAACAGCGCGGCGTGAACCTGCGCTGATGAAATGCAAGGAGCCCGGCGGAAACGCCGGACTTTTTCGTTTGAGAGGCGCCGATGGCCGCTGAACCGGGAATGCTGCAGGGCGAGTGCTATTGCCGCGCGATTGCCTACGAGGTGGCGGACGCCTTCGCCTATGCCTTCAACTGCCATTGCTCGAACTGCCGCCGCACGACCGGCTCAGCCTTCAAGCCGTTCGCCGGCATCGAGGCCGACCGCCTGCGCGTGACGCGCGGCAGCGAGGCCATCATGCGATTCGGGGATGAGACGGGCCACAACGCCCATTGCTGCGCATGCGGCTCGCTTCTCTATTCGCTGGTTCGCGAGGGCACCTATGTGCACGTGGCGTTGGGCACCCTGGTCGACGACCCGTCGCTGCGGCCTACCGCGCACATCTTCGTGGGCTCCAAGGCCGCTTGGCACGTGATCTGCGACGGCCTTCCCCAGTTCGAGGCGTTTCCACCGGAGTGAACGGGATCGGTTCGCTCAGGCCACCCCGCCTTCCAGGGTGACCCCCGCCTCGCGCATCGCGCCCAGCATCCGCTCCACCGAGCCGCCGAGGTCGATGCCGCGGCAGGCGTCCAGGCGCACGGTGACCTCGAAGCCCTCCTTGCGCGCATCGAGCGCGGAGAAAGCCACGCAATAGTCCGTGGCCAGGCCGACCAGGGTGACGGCACCGATCCCGCGCTCGCGGAGATAGCCGCCGAGGCCCGTGGGCGTCGTGCGGTCGTTCTCGAAAAAGGCGGAATAGCTGTCGATCTCCGGCCGAAAGCCCTTGCGGAGCACGAGTTCGGCCCGGTCCCAGGCAAGGGTGGGGTGGAAGGCCGCGCCCTCGGTTCCCTGCACGCAATGGTCGGGCCAGAGCGTCTGCTCGCCATAGGGCATGGCAACGCTCTCGAATGGGGCCTTGCCGGGATGGCTGGAGGCGAAGCTCTTGTGGCCCGCGGGGTGCCAGTCCTGCGTCAGGATCACGTGGGGAAAGGCTGCCATCAGCCCGTTGATGACGGGCACCACGGCATCGCCGTCGGCCACGGCCAGCGCGCCGCCGGGGCAGAAATCGTTCTGCACGTCGATCACCACCAGCGCCTGCATCTGCCGTCTCCTGCTTCTTGCTTCGTCGGCTGGCCGGGCGGGCAAACCGGGCGCGACGGTCTGCGAAATCGGGCTTTGCGTCAACGGCCGGGGATTCTGCTTGCCTTTCGCGCGCCATATGCTTTGCATGCAAAGGAATTTTCATGGGACCAAGCGACGTGGCACACTATGCCAGGCCCCAGACCCTGAGCGAGGCGCTCGCCCTTCTGGCGGAGGAGCGCTGGACGGTGCTTGCCGGCGGCACCGATTTCTACCCCGCGCGCGGGGTGCGCCCGATCCGCGAGAACGTGCTCGACATCAAGGGCGTGGCGGAACTCGACGAGCTTGCCGAGACAGGCACGCATGTCCGCCTGGGCGCCAATCTGAGCTGGACGGCTATCCGCGCGGCGGCACTTCCGCCCGCCTTCGATGCGCTTCGGGCTGCGGCGCGCGAGGTGGGCTCGATCCAGATCCAGAACCGCGCGACGCTGGGCGGCAATCTCTGCAACGCTTCGCCCGCAGCCGATGGCGTGCCGCCGCTTCTGGTGCTCGATACCGAAGTGGAGCTTGCCTCGGTGCGCGGCGTGCGGCGCTTGCCGCTCGGGGAATTCCTGCAAGGCAACCGCAAGACGCAGCGCATGGCGGACGAGCTTTTGACGGCGGTTCTCGTGCCCAAGGGCTCGGTGGCCGGGCGTTCGAGCTTCCGCAAGCTCGGGGGGCGGCGCTATCTGGTGATCTCGATCGCCATGGTGGCTGTGCGCCTCGTGGTCGAGGACGGGCGGATCGCGCAGGCCTCGATTGCCGTGGGCGCGTGCTCGGCCGTCGCACAGCGCTTGGCGCTGCTGGAAGACGCGCTGCGCGGTGCCGCCGTGCATGATGCGGCAAGCCTCGTGCGGCCGGAGCACTGCGTGCCTCTCGCCCCCATCGACGATGTGCGCGCGACCGCCTCTTACCGCAACGAGGCGGCCGTCGAGATGGTGCGCCGCACGATCGCCTCGGCATGGGGCGGAAGCTGTGCCGCAGAGGCTGCATGATGGACAGGCAGCCGCTCGAACTCACGGTGAACGGCCAAGCGGTGAGCCTTTCGGTCTCGCCCGTGCAGCGCTTGTCGGCGCTTCTGCGCGACGAATTGGGGCTGGTCGGCACCAAGAGCGGCTGCGATGCGGGCGATTGCGGGGCCTGCACCGTGCTGCTCAACGGCGCGCCCGTCTGCGCATGCCTGGTACCTGCGGCACAAGCCGAAGGTGGTGCGGTGCGCACGGTGGAAGGACTGGCCAACGGACATCTTTCCGCGCTCCAGGCATCGTTTCTGGCGCATGGGGCCGTGCAGTGCGGCATCTGCACACCGGGCCTCCTGATGACAGCCACGGCCTTTCTGGAAACCTGCCCCCAGCCGAGCGAGGATGCGGTGAAGGATGCGCTCGGCGGCGTGCTCTGCCGCTGCACGGGCTATCGCGCGATCCTGAAGGCCGTGGTGAACGCGTGGCGGTTCAGCAACGGCTTGCCGGTCGCCATGCCCGAGGTCGGCAAGGCGGTGGGCTCCTCCACGCTGCGGCTCGACGGCGAACGCAAGGCGAAGGGCGAGGACCGTTTCGGAGCCGACTCGTTTCCGACGGACGCCCTGCGGGTGCATGTGATCCGCTCTCCCCACCACGCCGCGCGCTTTGTGATCGGGGATACGGACGCCCTGCGGACGGCGCATCCGGCGATTGCCGGCATCTTCACCGCAAGCGACATCCCCGGCATCAACCGCTTCGGGACCATTCCCGCATTCGCCGACCAGCCGGCCCTGGCGGAGAACGAGACGCGCTTTCGCGGAGAAGCCGTGGCGCTGGTGGCGGTGGAGCCCTGGGCTTCGTTCGACCCTGCGGATTTTCCGGTGTCCTGGGAGCCGCTCGACCCGTTGCTCGACCCCGAGACCGCGCTCGGCGGCAGGCTGCTGCACGCAACGCGAAGGGAAAACATCCTCGTGCGCGGGCTCGTGGAGCGGGGCGAAGCCGAAGCCGCACTGGCGCGGGCCGCGCACAGCGTGTCTGAAACCATCCGCACGGCCTTCGTGGAACATGCGCCAATTGAGCCCGAGGCGGGCTGGGCGGTGATGGACGAGGATACGCTGGTGGTGACGGCCTGCACCCAGGCCCCCTTCATGGACCGCGATGACACCGCCAAGGTGCTGGGCTTGCCGACCGACAAGGTGCGGATCGTGCCGACCGCCACGGGCGGCGGCTTCGGCACCAAGCTCGACATCTCCGTGCAGCCGCTGGTGGGGCTGGTCGCCATGCGGACGGGGCGGGCGGCCGCACTCGCTTTCACGCGGGCCGAATCCATGATGGCCACCACCAAGCGCCATCCCGCGCTGATGCACGCTTCGATGGGTGCGGACGCCGAGGGCCGGATTTCCGGCATGGTGTTCGACGGCACCTTCGACACCGGCGCCTATGCGAGCTGGGGGCCGACGGTCGCGAACCGCGTGCCGGTCCATGCAAGCGGGCCCTATTTCATGCCCGACTATCGCGCCGCCACGGTTGCCGTGCACACCAACGGGCCGGTATCGGGCGCCTTCCGCGGCTTCGGCGTACCGCAGGCGACGATCATGCAGGAGCTGCTGTTCGACCGCTTGGCGGAAGCCTGCGGCCTGGATCGCTTGGCGTTCCGCCAGCGCAACGCGCTCCGCGACGGGCTGTCCACGGTGACGGGACAAGTCCTCCCCTCTGGCGTCGGCATCGGCGCCTGCCTGGATGCGCTGGAGCCACATTGGACGCGCGCCTTGGAAGAAGCGCGAACCTTCAACGCGCGAAACGGAGTGACCCGGCGGGGCGTGGGTGTGGCGTCCTGCTGGTATGGCTGCGGCAACACCTCGCTGCCCAACCCCTCCACCATCCGCATCGGCCTGTCGGCTGCGGGCAGCGTGGTGCTCCACCAGGGCGCCGTCGATATCGGGCAGGGGGCGAACACCGTGATACCCCAGATCGCCAGCGACGCGCTCGGCCTGCCGCTCGGCTCGTTCACGCTTCTGGGGGCGGACACCGCGATCACGCCCGATGCGGGCAAGACATCGGCCTCGCGCCAGACCTTTGTGTCGGGCAGGGCTGCGGAGCTTGCCGGACGCGCGCTGCGCGAACAAATCCTGCGCGCGGCCAATGTCGGAACGGAAGCGAACCTGTCCTTGGCAAGTGGCGTGCTTACCGTTCGCCAGGGCGAGGCCGAGCGGCGCATTGATCTCAGTGCCCTGCCGACAGATGCAGCGGGGCTCGTCTTCGTGGCCGAGGAGACCTACGATCCGCCCGTCACGCCCCTCGACGCCAAGGGGCAGGGCAGTCCTTATGCGGTCTATGGCTGGGGCGCGCAGGTGGTGGAGCTCGAGGTCGACACCGCGCTAGGCCTCGTGCGGCTCGTCAAGATCACCGCCGCCCACGATGTCGGCCGTGCCATCAACCCGCTTCTCGCGCGTGGGCAGATTGAGGGCGGCATCGCGCAGGGCATCGGGCTTGCTTTGATGGAGGAATACATCCCCGGCCGCACCGAAAATCTGCACGACTACCTCATCCCCACGATCGGCGACGTGCCGGAAATCGAGGCGATCCTGGTGGAGGTGCCCGACGGGGAGGGGCCTTTCGGCGCCAAGGGCCTGGGCGAGCATGTGCTGATCCCCACCGCTCCCGCCATTCTCAACGCCATCCGCGACGCGACGGGTGCTGCCGTCACCACGCTGCCCGCGACCCCGCCCCGCGTGCTCGCTGCGATCCGCGCGAGGGGGCAGGCATGATCGAGGAAGCCATCGACTACCGGCTCGAGGAGCAGGCGGGCTTCCTGCTGCGCCGTGCCACGCAGCGCCATCTGGCGATCTTCGCGCGCACGGTAGGCGACCTCACCCCGCCGCAATTCGCGGCCCTCTGCATGCTCCACCGAGAAGGGCCGATGGCCCAAAGCGCGCTGGGCGTGGCGGTCGCCATGGATGCCGCGACGATCAAGGGCGTGATCGACCGCTTGGCCGCGCGCGGGCTGGTGGCGCTGGCCTCCGACCCCGATGACCGCCGCAAGGTGATGGCGCAGCTGACGCACGATGGCATGCGCGAGGTGGAGCGCCTGCTTCCGCTCGCCGAGCGGATCACGGCGGAAACGCTGGCACCGCTGTCGGCGCGCGAGGCCGCCACCCTGCAAAGGCTGCTCGCGAAGCTCGGTTGAGCACAATTTTCGCGAGCGAGCGTTTTACGGGAATGGACGGCCTGTGAGAGGCCTGGGTTTGGAACACCATTCCCACCGCCTCTCTTGCGGAGACGTTCCTTTGCACACTAAGTAAATTCCGATCTCGGGCCGCCCTTGCGCCCTCCATCTTCGTTCCCGACCGAGGCCGTTTCCATGCAGAGTTCGCCTGCCGCCGCTGCCCCTGTTGCAGACGCCGCCGTTCCCGCCGGCGTCCATGCCGAGACCGTGGTGTCGGTGAAGCACTACACCGACCGCCTGTTCTCCTTCCGCATGACCCGGCCCCAGAGCTTCCGCTTCCGCTCGGGCGAGTTCGTGATGATCGGCCTGCCCGCCGAGGATCCGGGCGCCAAGCCCATCTTCCGCGCCTATTCGGTCGCGAGCCCCGCCTGGGACGAGGAGCTCGAATTCTATTCGATCAAGGTGCCCGACGGCCCGCTCACCTCGCGCCTCCAGCAGATCAAGCCCGGCGACACCGTCTACATGCGCCCACGCTCCACGGGCACGCTGGTGACGGACGCGCTTCTGCCGGGCCGCCGCCTGTTTCTCTTCTCGACCGGCACGGGGTTTGCGCCCTTCGCCTCGATCGTGCGCGATCCCGACACCTACGAGAAGTTCGAGGAGATCGTGGTGACGCACACCGTGCGCGACCGCGCCGAGCTCGCTTATGGCGAGGCGCTCGCCCAGGAGGTGGCCGACGACCCGTTGATCGGCGAGCTGACCGGCGACCGCCTGCGCTTCTACACCACCACGACCCGCGAGGATTCCCCCCGCACCGGCCGCATCACGACCCTGATCGAGAACGGCAAGCTCTTCCTCGATCTCGCCATTCCCACGCTCGACCCGGAACACGACCGCGCCATGATCTGCGGCTCGGCCGCGATGCTGAAGGACATCAAGGCCCTTCTCGAATCCCTCGGCTTCGACGAAGGCTCCCTCAACCGCCCCGGCACCTTCGTGGTGGAACGCGCTTTCGTGGGCTGAGGTCTGGCCTTCCCGCTTGCCTCACCTCCGCCCCCCCGCATAGAAGCGGAACGCCGGGCCAAGGGGTGCGGGCAAGAGGAGAGGAAGAATGAAGCTTTGTCGGTATGGGGAGTCGGGCGCGGAGAAGCCTGGGGTGATCGACGCGGACGGGCGCATTCGCGATCTGTCGGGCGTGATCAGTGATGTCGGCGGCGCGGCCCTTGTCGACATGAGCTGGGCCGATGGGCTCGATGTGGCCTCGCTTCCGCTGGTGGAAGGCACGCCCCGCTTCGGGCCCTGCGTCGCCGGCACCGGCAAGTTCATCTGCATCGGCCTCAACTACGCCGACCACGCGGCCGAGTCGGGCCTCGCCGTACCGCCCGAGCCCGTGATCTTCATGAAGGCGACCTCGGCCATCGTCGGCCCCGACGACGACGTGCTCATTCCCCGCGGCTCGGAAAAGACCGACTGGGAGGTCGAGCTTGCGGTGGTGATCGGCAAGCCGGCGAAATACGTTTCCGAGGACCAGGCGCTCGACCATGTGGCGGGCTATGCCGTGACGCACGACGTGTCGGAGCGCGCCTACCAGATCGAGCGCTCGGGCCAGTGGACCAAGGGCAAGTCCTGCGACACCTTCGGCCCGATCGGCCCCTGGCTGGTGACGCGCGACGAGGTTGCCGACCCGCAGGATCTCACGATGTGGCTCACCCTCAACGGCGAGACCATGCAGAGCGGCTCGACCAAGACCATGGTCTACGGCGTGAAGTATCTCGTCTCCTACCTCTCGCAGTTCATGACGCTGCACCCCGGCGACGTGATCTCGACCGGCACCCCGCCCGGCGTGGGCATGGGCATGAAGCCGCCGCGCTACATCAAGGCCGGCGACGTGGTGGAACTGGCGATCGAGGGCCTGGGCCAGCAGAAGCAGACCTTCAAGGCTGACGCCTGATCAGTCTGCTTTCCTAAGTGAGAGCCTCTCCGATTCCCCTCCCCCTTGAGGGGAGGGGTTAGGGGTGGGGGTAAAACCTCCACCGCTCCGACTGTCATTCAGGATACCCCACCCCGTATCCCCTGCGCTTCACAGAGCTCAGAACGCGTTCGATCCCCAAGAAGCCACCCCATGGCTTCTCGCCGACCTTCGGCCGCCGCCTCTCACCGCATCCGCATGCCATCCGCGCCGAAGCGGAACATGCGTGCGGAATCCGGGGTGGCGAAAAGTGCTGTGCCCGGCTCCGCTGCATATTCCCCGAAAAGCCGAACGGTGATCAGGCCGGCCTGCTCGGTGTCCAGGTAGAGATTGGTGTCGGCGCCCAGGTGCTCGGCGTGGACCACCGTGCCGCGCCACGCGCCTTCGCTTGTGCTGACGGCGACGTGCTCGGGGCGGACGCCGACCATTGAGGCAGTCTCGCCAAGCCTCGCACCATCGATGAAGTTCATCTTGGGCGAGCCGATGAAGCC
>QFNI01000061.1 GCA_003240775.1 Mesorhizobium amorphae
ATCGACCCGTCCGTGCCGCGCTCCCCGGACCTGTTCGACCAGATGATGAAGCTCGCCCGCCAGGTCGCGGACAAGCGCGGCGAGGGGAGATCGTTCGACGGCCTGCGCGGGCTCGGGATCCTCGACGATGACCGGCTCGAGAAGCCGCCGTCCTTGGCGCAGATGCCCGGCGACGTGGTCGAGGACTCCGGCCCCGAATCCGCCGCGCCCTGAGCCGACTCAGGGCGCCGGCGCCGATTCGGCCGCCGGCGCCCGGATCTTCCGCCAGGTCACCGGCGCGCGCGACGCCGCCGCGTCGGCGACGATCGCGCCGACGCTCCGCGCCAGGAGCGGGTCACGCGACAGGACGCGGGCCCCGGCCGCGCGGCCGAGGGCGCGGATCGCGTCCGCTCCCGGGAGGGACGGGTCAAGGACGATCACGTCGGCGACGTCGGCCGCGTCGCCGCCGATCGCGCAGCTCGCCGCGCGAATCGTCGCGAACCACTTGTCGCCGCCGCCCGAAGGGCCGCGGTTCGCCACGGAGGAGAACACCTTCTCCGGAACGGCCGCCTCGTCCAGGGCGCGCAGGGCGCCGATGAGCGCCGGGCCGCGCGGCACCCCGATGATCGAATCGCCCGTCGCCCCGACCCGCGACGGGACGATCACGCTGCGCGGGGTAAGCTTCTCGTCGGCGACGGAGATCACGCGGGCGCGCGCCGAAAGCGCCGCCGTCTCGACCTGCGCCAGGTCCTGGTCCGCCTCGCCGCGCGGCGCGCAGATCGCGAGGACGGGCCGGGACCGCTCACGCTGCGCGGGCGGCTCCCGACCGTCGGCGAGCATGAAGGTGACGTTGGGCGCGTCGCGGAGGGCGGTCACGGCCACGCGGGAGTAGACCTCGTCCCCGGGGAGGATGATCAGCCCGCCGCCGGCCGAATCGGCGGCGACCGCCATCGTGACCAGCGCGCGCAGGACCCGGACCGGGTCGTCGACCGCCTCGTCGACGTCGCGGGTCATCGCCAGGGCGACGCGGTGCGACCCGTCCGGGGACGGCGCCGTCAGGACGGAGCCGTGCGGCCCCTGCGCGCGACGCATGCGGATGATCGCGCCCGCCGCCGTCTCGCCCGAGAGGGCGACGGGCCGGATAACCATGCGAAGCGGCATGCCGGAGCGGGAGATGACGTCATCGGCCGGGTCGTCGGCGAGAGCGAAATGGGCCATGAGGGAACTCCATGAGGAGCCCCATCATAGCCGTTCGCGACGCAACCCGAAAGGCCGTTTTCGGCCTCAGTTCAGCGAGGTCGGGTCGATGAGCGAGAACAGGATCGCCGAATCGACGGCGGCCTGGCGCTGCTGGAGCTCGTAGCTCAGATAGAGCGTCCGGTTCATCACCGAGGTCAGGTCGAGCAGCTTCTGCAGGGCGACCGACGGGTTGTTTCGGTCCTGCATCTCCTCCGGCGTCGGGCTGTAATGCATCGCGCCGCGGATCTCGATCTGCTGCTGCTCCGGCATGTAGCCGCCCTCGGGCGGCATCATCCGGTTGTAGCCCTGGGCGCGCTTGGCCATCTCGATCATCGGGGCGGCCGGGGCGACCCCCTCACGGGCGTTCGCGACCATGGTCAAGGGCCCGAAACCGGCGTTGCGGCGCGTCTCCCACTCCTTGTAGAGCGCGGCCCGGACGAGGCCCGCCTCGCTCTTCATCTCCTCCTCCGTGACCGGGGGAGGGGGCGTGGTGTCGGCCAGGTTGAACATCATCTGCGACACGGCCGAGACGGCGCCCGGCGCCGAATAGTCGATGAACGCCTCCTCGAACAGGATCTCCGGATCCGTGCTCGCGTCGGCCCGGCCTGCGAAGGGCGTGTCCGTGGTGGCCGCGGTGGCGGCCTGGCGGATCCCGCCCTGACGGACGTCCGGGTCGGAGCCGGACATGCGCGACTTCACGTCGTTCGCGGCCGCCGAGCCAGCGCCGCGAACGGGCGACGCGGTCGGTCCGCCCTCGCCGCCCTCCCCGCCGCCGCCGCCGAACAGGTCGAGAAGCAGGCAGAGGACGGGGTCCGGCTCGAACTTCTTCTCCGCCTCGATCCGGACCTGCTGACGGTCACGAATCGACGCGTTGACCTCCTGGGCGTCGGCGATCCGCTTGTCCGCCTCGACCTGCATCTGCTGGTGCGAGGAGTTCTCGCCGGCCTGCATGCGCATGGACTGGACGAGAAGCCGGCTCTGGTCGCGGATCTCCTGCTGGATTCTATTCAGCCGGTCGGTGTGCCGGTTGGCGATGCTGATCTGCTCGCGCTGGTTGAACGACGTGGCCCGCTGGGCGGAGGCCGGGGTCACCAGGAAGGTCGAGCCGATGAGCGCGGAAAGGATGATGATCTTCTTCATGACGTTCGTCCTTTCCTGATCAGTTGAACACGTTCTGGAAGGGGAACGTGCCGGCGCCGGGTCTGATGACGTTATCGGGCGCGTTGGGGTCGTAAGGGGTCGGGGTAGGTGTCGGGTTCGTCGGCGTGACCGGGGTCGTCCCGCCGATCGTCCCGCCGGTCGTCCCGCCCGGCGCCGTCGGGGGCGGCGGGTTGGTGGTCGGCCGGTTGACCTTGGCGCGGCCGCCGCCGTTGCCGAGGTCGATACCGTCGGCGATGCTGCCGACGTCGATCTTGTCGGTGAGGTTGCCGACCTCGTCGAACAGGCCGTCCAGCGGCTCGGTCAGCTCGTTCCATTTCTCCTGCGCGAAGGAGCAGACCATCTGGTCGAGCGACTCGTCGCCGAGCATGCCGCCGATGTCCACGTCGAACCCGCCCTGGAGATCGCCCAGGATGCTGCCGATGCCCGAGAACTTGTCGAGAGGCAGCTCCATCAGCCCGTCGAGGCAGGAGAGATCCGCCACCTGCGCGGGCGGCTTGATCGCCTCCTCGCCCTTGGCGACCTCCTCCTCGATGTTCTCCCGAACCCCTTTGGCGACCTTGTCCTTGGACGCGTCGCTGCAGCCGGGGGCGAGCTTGGACTTGATGGATTCCGTCCCCCCGGAAGATCCCCCGTCCGCCGGCTCCGCGGCCGGCGCCGCGCCCGGAAGGGAAAGGGTGAAGGCCAGAAGGGCCGAGGTGATGATGCCGCTCTTCATTTTGCCGTCTCCTCGCCGGTCAGGACGCTGCATTGCAGGACCACGTATAATTGACAATCCCCTGGTTGTCACCAACCGCGTAAATATCAGGTTTCCCGTCGCCGACCGGCATGCCGTCCACGACGTTCTGACGATAATACGGCGAGGTCGAGTCGAGGCAAACGTCCAGCACCCCGTTCATGTCGAACCTTGCCGGGTCGTCGACCGCGGGCAACGGGGTGATCTCGCCCGAGGGGAAGCTGTTGTTGCAGTAATCCTCGCTCACGTAGGTGATGATCCCCGCGGTCCCGTCGCTCTCGTCGACCGTCGGCTGGAAGCCGGTGATCGGGCGCGACATCGTCTCGCCGAGGGCCGACGCCCAGACGCTGAGACGCGGCATGGCCGATTCCGTGACCCCGTCGCCGTCCTCGTCCAGGACGCACATCGACGGCGGCAAGGGGATCTGGTCCCCGACCGTGACCGAGCCGGAGCCGATGACAAGCGCATCGTTCAGGTTGACGGCGCCGCCGTCGGTCGAGGTCAGGACCACCGGGCCGCCGAAGGACGCTGACCCGTCCACGCGCGCCTCGCCGTTGACGGTCAGGTCGCCGCCCGCGGCGACGTCGCCGGAGGTCTCGAGAGACCCCGCCTTGACGTCGCAGTCGATATAGATCTCCCCCTCGGGCGCGATCGCATGCGCCGGGTCACCCTCCGCGGCCGGGCGGCAGGTCACGCGGCGCAGGTTGCTGATCGCGGGGCTTTCCCCGGCGGCGTTCTCGCCCAGCACCATGCTGCTCCGCACGACGTTGTCGCTGGCGCTCTCGCATTGCGCCTTCTCCGCCCCCGTGAGGTCGTGGCACCGCAGGAAGGCCTCGTTGATGTTCGCCGCCGACCCGCCGCCGTTGCCGGCCCCGGAAAATCCTCCCGCCGCGGAGATGACGGAGGCGAAATGGCCCTCGCCGATCTCGGCGCCGGCCGCCTCGAAGCGGCCGATCCAGGGTCCGGGGTCCATGTTGATCTCCCCGAACGCGCCGAGCATGACCTCCGACCCGGGCTCGCCCTCGAGGCGCGCCACCGTCGGGATGCCGGCGGCGCGGACGACCCGCGCCGCGCGCAGCGGATCGACCGGATCGCCGTTCACGCTGAACAGCATCGCCTCCAGGTCGATCTCGTCGTTGTCGGCGCCGGAATAGACGCCGTCATGCAGCGTCTTCACGTCCCGGCCGGCGTTGCGGTAGGCGATCACGTCGCCCGCCGTCACCGTGTTGGCCGGGGTCGACGGGTCGTCGAGGGCCTGGCTGCGCAGGACCCCGCGCATCCCCATCGAGAACCCCTGACCGAAACGACCCTCGACCACCCCGCCCGCGCCGGCGGGGGCGTATCCGCCCGCGGCCAGGTCGGAAAGCGCGGTCAGCGTCTCGAAATCGTCGCTTTCCGAACCGGCGTCGACGGCGGCGACGTAATCTGCCACGGCCTTGCGGCCGGTCTCCTGAACGTAGGCGCGCGCCGATTCGGCGACGATCCGGAGATCGACCCCGGCCGTGTCGTCGCTGCGGATCTCGGCCTGGCGGAACGCGAGCGGGATCATGAAGGCGGAGAACGCGACAGCGAGGATGATCGCCAGAAGCTGGTCGTTGACGCCCAGAAGCCCGCGCTCCCGAACCCTGATCCGTGTGGTGAGAAATGTCATGTCAGGTCCTCGGGATGATGGTGACGAGGCCGAAGCCGACCTCGGGGCCGGTGTCCGCCCCCACGTCGATCTGCTCGGATTCCCCGATGAAGCGCCCGCCCTCAACCTGGCCGGAAAGCGTCCGGCGCTCCGTGTCCGAGACCGCCCACGCCGCCAGGCGGGAGCGGAAACGCTCCCCGACCGGACCTTCAGGGAGATCCGACGCGGCGATGCGGGTCGCGACGGCGACCCCCCCGTCCGCCATCATCTCCGCCGAGGTGTGAACTCGCGAGGAGATCGGCTCGGGAAGCTCCGGAACGGATGAGCCTTCGGACTGAATCGCCGTTCCGACGGCCCGCCGATGCTCGTAAATCACAACGTCCGCCTCGCCCGCCGGCAGGGCCGCGGATCGAAGCGCGGTGTCCGCGTTCTCCTCAAAGACCATGAATGACATCAGGGCGACGAGGATGATCAGGTAGCTTGCGGTCTGCATTCAGGAATCGGGCCCCCTCCGGAAAGCTTTATGACGCGGCGCGATCGCGGTCAAGCGGCCAGGCCGGAAAGCCCGCCGACCGGAAAGATTCGCGTCCCGATCTTGATTCTTTCGGGAGCGGCGGCGATCCTCCACGCGAAGCCGAACAGGAGCACGAGATGCAGCCCACGATTCACCATGACGCCGCCATCGGCCCCGAGGGGATCGAATGCGTGGCGATCATCAACGCCGAGGCCCTGCGCATATTCGGGGAGGACATGGTCGCGACCGCCGTGAGCAGCGGCGAGAACGTCGTGTTTCACGAATCCGACAAGGGCGGCGTGGTCATGGCCGTCGAGGCCGACAGCCATCTCGTCACCGCGATCCAGGATTCCCTGCACGATTCCGGGCAGCACTTCGTCCTCGACCTGGCGCGCGCCCTCTCCCCCGAGAAAGACATCGTGCCGCGCGGGGCGGAACTGACCTGGTTCAAGGATCACCCCGGCCGCATCGTGACCGCCGAGCAGGCGATCGAGGCGACGTTCCGGAACGCGCCCGACCTGGCAGGCCCCGAAGATGACGATCAGGCTCCCGCACTTTCGGCCTGACGCGCCGGAGGTCACCGGGACCCCGTTCGTTATCAGGGCCCGCGACCTTCGGGTCGTGGACGGCGACACCGTCGCCGCCCTGCTGCCGCGTCCGGCGCCCCGCCAGGGGCGGCAGGCGGCGTTCCGGGTCAGGTTCCGGTCAGCCGACGCGGGGGAGACGCGGGAGAAGTTCACGGGCCCGGAAACGATCGTGCTCCGGTCGGTCGGGCTGGCCGACGAGAACGGGCCCGGCGCCCGCGCCGCGGCGGACCTCAAGTGGATCCTCACCGGCCGGTCCGTCCTCGTCATCCCCCACGGCCTCGACCGATGGGGCCGGATCGTCGGCGACGTCTGGGCGTCCGGATGCGAGGGCGACAGCTTCGGCATGCGCGGCGCGTGGTCGGCGGAGCGTCGCATGATCGAGATGGGATCCCTGTCGCCTCGGGAAGGCGAGACGGTGCCCTCATCCCTGGAGGCGGAGCTCGCCAGGGCGATCGACGACCCGCCCGCGTTCGACGACCTGCACGAATCGCTCAGCGCGCGGGAACGTGACGTCGGCCCCGGATGGTGATCATCCGGTGATGGCGATACGGAGCCACTCCCGCATCCCGACGATCCGGCGCTCACGCGCCTGGAACCCGGCGTGGGCGTGAATGACGGCGATCCCCCCCGCGAAGAACAGGCCGACGACCCCCATCAGGAGCGGGGACGCCCATCCGGTGATCGCCCAGAACGCCAACGGCGCCAGGACCGACAGGCCGCAAAGGGCGAGCATCAGGGATACGGTCCTCTGGCGCTCACGCACGAAACCGGCCAGCCCCGCCTCCGACATGCCTGAACGGGCCAGGTCCGCCTCGAAGAGGCGGCGCCCCTCCGCCTCGGAATGCCCCTCCCACGCCGCCTTCACCTTCGCCTTGCTCAACCGATCGCTTCTCGCCGTGTCGCGAATGTGATTGTAGGCGTCCGAGATCTCGGTCATGCCGCTGCGAACGTGGCCGAGCAGGAGCCGGCGGCCGAAATACGAGGAAAGACCTGAACGCAGGCTCATGCTGGCCCCCATGCCCGCTCGGGGCCGCTATCGACGTGGATGAAGCTCTGCCGCGGGTAATACCCGACCCCGCCGACGCCCAGCCACCGGGAAAAGTCGCGCAGCTTCTTCAGCGGCGCGTCGGACATGGTGAAATCGACCGCCTCCGCGTCGATGTGCTTCGAGTTGCGCGCGGCGCCCTGCTCCCGGAGCTTCGCGTTGGTCCTCTCGGTCCGGTAACCGGACAGGTAGACCAGCCGCCCCCCGTATCCGGACTTGATGCTCGCGGCCCGCAAGGCGGCCAGGGCCCACAAGGTCCGGACCGACATCTGCTTCGTTTCGTTCTCGCGCCAGTCGCGCATGAACACGTTGATCCTCTCGAGCGCGGCGCGATCGTAGCGTCCGTCCGCGAAGAAGCGGACGTCGAGAACGTCCCCGCTGCGCTGGCAGATCATGTCGAGCCGGGGCGGGACGTTTCCGACGATGGCGTCCAGGTTGCTGCCCTCCCGCGCCGCCCCGGCCAGGGCCAGGGAGGGGGCGGCGGCGGCCGCCGCCGCGCACACCAGAAAGCTTCGCCTGTGGATCAAGTCCGCCTCCCGTGATTCGCAGGTCCGGTTCCGATTCATGGATAGCGCCCTCGGGGCGGCTCGTAAAGATGAAAGACTCGGCGGGGAAAGGCGTTGCATGAAGAGGTTTTGCGTAATAAAGTAAGGGAAAGCGAGGTTTTGATGCTGTCCTTCAGGAACATGACGTGGCGCCGGGCGCCGTTCGACGAGGCCGAGGCGCGCGCCATGGCGGAGGAGCGCAAGCTCCCCGCGGTGACGGCTCGGGTGATGGCGTCGCGGGGCGTGACGGCGCGCGGCGCCGGGGCCTACCTTTCCCCGATGATGCGGGATTCCATGCCGGACCCGTTCTCGATGATCGACATGCGGAAGGCGTGCGAGATGATCGCTGACGCGATCGGCGACCGGGCCCGGGTCGGTGTCTGGACCGACTACGACGTTGACGGCGCCTGCTCGGCGGCGATCATGATCCGGTTCCTGCGCGGCGCCGGACTGACCGACGTCACCCTGCGCGTTCCGGACCGGGTCGCCGAGGGCTACGGGCCGAACGGCCCGGGCCTGGTCGCGTTCGGCGCCGACCGCGACCTGGTGATCTCGCTGGACGCGGGGACGTCCGCCGTGGACGCGCTCGCGCAGGCGCGCGAGGCCGGGGTGCGGGTGCTGGTCATCGACCACCACGCGGCCGGCAGGGAGCTTCCGGTCTGCGAGGCGCTGGTCAACCCGAACCGTCCGGACGACGATTCTGGCCTTGGTCACATGTGCGCCGCGGGGCTGACCCTGCTGGCCTGCGCCGGGACGGCCCGGGTCATGTCGGAGCGCGGCAAGGTCACGGCCCCCGACCTGATGACGTTCTGCGGGATCGCCGCCCTGGCCACCGTCTGCGACGTGGTCCCGTTGCGTGACGTGAACCGGGCGATCGTCTCGACGGGCCTGAGGGCCATGTCGCGCGCGCCGATCCCCGGCGTCCGCGCGCTCCTGGAGGCGGCCGGGGCCGGCCCCGGGATCGACGCGAAGACCTGCGGATTCGTCCTCGGGCCGAGGATCAACGCGGGCGGCCGCATCGCCGATTCGCGCCTCGGCTCCCTCCTCCTGCTGACCGACGACGCGGATGAGGCGAAGCGGCTCGCGGCCGAGCTGCACGAGATCAACGACCGTCGCAAGGCGATGGACGGGGCGGCGCGGGAAAGCGCGATGAGCGCCTTCCCCGGACGCGCGCCGGGGGAGCGCCGGCTGGCTTTCGCGGAGGTCGACGCCCATGAGGGGATCGTCGGGATCGTCGCCGCCCGCGTGAAGGACGCGCTGCTGTCCCCCGCGATCGTCGTCGCGCCGGCGCATGGCGGCCTGCTCAAGGGTTCCGCGCGTTCGGTGGACGGGTTCGACATCGGCGCGGCGCTGATCGACGCGACGGCGGCCGGGCTTCTGGTGAAGGGCGGCGGTCACGCGATGGCCGGCGGCCTGACGATCAGCCCGGACAAGCGCGCCGCCTTCGAGGCGTTCATGAACGAGCGGATCGCCGCCTCGGATTACGGCCGGGACGGCGTGTCATCGCTGGTTGACGCCGAGGTCCGGATCGCCGAGGCGACCGCCGACATGGTCGCGTCCTTCGGCGCGATGGAGCCTCTGGGCCGCGGCAACGAGCGCCCCGCGATCATGGTGCCCGGCGTCATCGAGAAGGTCGACATCCTGAAGGGGAAGCACGTCCGCGTCACGCTGCTCGACGGCGGCCGCCGGATGAGCGGGCTGATCTGGAACGCAGCCGGCACGCCCCTGGCCGAGGGGCTTCTGGGCGCGCAGGGCCGGAGGGCGGAGCTGCTCGGCAACCTGGAGGTCAACGAATACAACGGCCAGACCCGGGTGCAGATGATGATCGAGGACGCGAGGCTTTCGGGTTGAGCCGGACCGCGCTGGACCTGGCCATGGACCTGGCCCGCGGCCCCGGATCGGAGGTCGCGATCCGCGCCCGCGGCCGGCCGTCCGGCCGCGGCATGACCGCGATGGTCCGCTCCGCCCTGGCGGAGGCGCTCGCCGAGGCGTGCGGGGAGGGGCTGGAAAGCGCCTGGCTCTCCGTGACCGGGTCCCCCCGCGACGCGTCCCGTCGCGACCTGACCTTCGTCGAGGTGGAGGCGATCCTGCGGATGTGCGGCGGCGACCTTGTTGACCTCAGCCGTTCATTGTCTCATAAGATCGACCTGAAAATGTCTGCCTTGCCCGAAATTTCGGAGGACCTCCCATGAAGAAGATCATCCCGGCCCTGATGATGTCTGCCGCGCTCCCGGCGATGGCTGTGGCGGACGCCGCCCCTCCGGCCCTGCTCGCGGGCGAGCCGGTCAGCTGGATGGGCCGGAACGGCGACGCCGACATCTGGTTCGTGCCCGGCACCGATTTCGTGGTGGCCGAGATGCCCGGCGGCGGCGTGATCGCCGGCTACCTCTACGCGCCGAACGGGGCGGAGATCAGCTCCGTCATGACGGGCCGCGAGGATCAGCTCCCGCTCCCGGAGCTTATCGGGATGGCGCGCGCCGCCGTGGCGCAGAACGCGGAGACCGGCGCGTCGCCGGAGATCGTCGCGCCTGAACCGGCCTCGCCGGACGCGGAAGCCCCCGACGCGGGGACCGGCCCCGAGGCGGATTTCGAGCCGGCCGGGGCGGCGGACCCGGAAGCGGCGCTTCGCGACGAGCTGCTGCGAGAGTTCCAGGAGCGGATCGCGGGCGCCTCGACCCAGGAGGAGTATCAGCGGATCCTGGGCGAGTGGCGCGCCGAGGCGAAAACTCGCATCGATCAGGCGCGGGCCCGGAACGTGGCGGACGGCCTCGCCTCCGGCGACGTCTCCGGGCCCGGCCCGGCCGACGGCGCGACCGGCGCCGCCGCCCCCTCAGCCGCCGCCCCCGCGCCGGAGGCGGGCGGGAACGCGGCGGCGATCGACGCGCTGATCGAGGGCGCGTCCCGGACCCTGATCGGTTCGGAGACCGCCCCCCGGATCATGGCGGTGCTCGATCCGGCCTGCCCGTATTGCGCGACGGCCATGACGGCGCTCGCGCCGCGCATCGAGCGCGGCGAGATCGCGATCGACGCCGTGATCGTGCCGGTCATCTCGGAGCGGTCGCGCGGCCTGGTCGCCGGCATCCTTTCCGCCGAGAATCCCGGAGAGGCGATGCTTTCCCACGAGAAGGCGATGCGCGGCGCGGGCGGGGCGATGATCGAGGCGGCCTCCTGGGAGGGTCTGCCCCGCGAGACGCGTGAGGCCGTGGAGCGGGACGTCGGGCTCCTGCGCGCGGCCGGCGTCCCGGGCGTGCCGTTCTTCATCTTCGACGGTCCGGAAGGTCCGGTTACCCGTTCCGGATCGCTGAGCGACGCGGACGTGGACGCGGCGATCGCCTGGTTCGAGTCGGACTCGGGCCAGGCCGCTCCGGAGCCGGCTCAGACCGCTGATTCCGCGGCCGCTCCGGCGCCGGAAACGGCGCCCGCTCCCGAGGAGCTGCCTCGTGCCGGGACGCCGGACAACTCGCCGGCCCCGACCGAAGCGGACGCGGCGGAAACGATCCCCGCCCCGGAGGCGTCGGAATGAGCGCCTTCGGACAGGCGGTCCTCGCCCATGACGCGTGGCGCGGGGTCCGGAACCCCAAGACGCAGGAGGTTCTTCGCACCGGGGACATGCGTGCCGGCCGGCTGGCCCGGATCATGACGCGTCGGCATTTCGTCCACGTGATGCCGATGGCGATGATGGTCGAGCTCCCTCCGGGGACCGACCTCCCGTCCGACGTCCTGCTTTTCGGGTTCTCGCCGTCCATGTCGGGGGCGCACGACTTCTCCTTCCGGTTCGAGACGCGGACGATCCGGGAGGTCGGCCTGCGGCCGCAGGACGGACCGTCGCGCATGCTGGACATCTGCGCCCGCCGGCTCGAGGATCCGGAATCCGGCTCCGTGCTGGCGGTGGTGCTGCGCGGATCCGCCCCGGCTTCCCGGCAGGGCTGGCGTATGATGCGGGGTTGCGGTTTCGCGATGGAGAGCGACCGGCGCGCCCTCTACCCGGAGGTTTTCTATGAGTTCGTGCTTGACCCGACGGGCGGACGGCTCTGCTTCGTCCCGGCGGTCGACAGGCGGCGTTACGCCGCGTTCGTTCCCGATGAGGAGACGACGCGCGACCAGGTCCAGGAGGTGACCCGGATGGTGAACGCGCCCGCGTGGGGCTACGGCGAGAAGCCGCAGCCGCTGATCGGGCCGGCCCGATGATCGCGGCGCTGCTGGCCGCGCAGCTGGCCGCGGCGGCGGTTCCGGACGCGGCCGCGTCCGGAACCGCGTGCGCCGCGCATCTCCCGTTCGGGACGTCCGCGTCGGAGGTCCCCGGGCAACGCGGCGAGGCGTCGTCCGTGCGGGTGGACGGGCCGGGATACACCGCCATCGCCGCGGAGCTGACCTGCGGGAACGGAGGCTTCCGCGCGCGCGACGTGACGATCTCCCTGAACGTCCAGGGGGTCGACCTGTCCCGGGGCGGACTGGCGTTCCGGGCCGACGAGGTCTCCGGCCTGTTCGGGCCCGCCGGATGCTCCCCGTGGTCGGTGAGCGGCAAGCTATCGATGCGGGGCGCGCGCGCGTTCCTCTGGACCGACGAGCCGCCGGGCCTGCAATCTTCCGTCGAGACCGTGATCGACCGCCGGGGCGCGGTCACCCGGCGAAGCACGCGGAGCCGGATCTCCTTCAGGTCCCTTGAGGTCGAGACCGCCCCCTCGCCCGACTGCGCCCTGTCGGCCAGCTTCTCCGCCCCGGAAGGCGGCTCCTTCGTCACGCCCGGGCACGAGATCTTCGCGCGGTCCCTGGCCGGGAGGGTCTCGGTCCCGATCGGGGCCGACGTGGCCGCGACGGCGGGCGGTTCGATCGGGGTCCAGGCGGAGGGCGCGTCATGGGCGCTGAGCGGCGGAGGCGGCGCCGTCATCTCCGCCGCGAAGGCGGAGATCGCCGTGAGGTCGGCCCCCGGATCCCTGCTCGGGCTGGCCCACCTTGTGCGCAATCACGGCGTCCGCGTCGCCGCGCCCTCCGCATACGAGGGGAGCGAGAACGACATCCGGCTCGGCGAGACGCTTGACGCCAGGCTCCCGGTCGACATCAACAACGTCATCGCCCTGTCCGACGCCGAATACGAAGCGACCTTCACGGGGGCGTCCCTGCCGATGCAGCGGGTCATCCCTCATCCCGGACTGGCCGGCGTGACCGCCACCGGCACGCTCACCGCGAAGGGGGTCGTGGGGCCGGAGACGCGGATCAGCCTCGGCTTCTCGGGGCCCGGCGCCGGCGAGGGCGGCGCGGAGATCCTGCGCCGCACCGTCGTCGTCGGGCGCGACGAGATCCTCGCCGCCACCGCGCAGGGGCGCGCCCCGGACATCCCGGCGCGCACCGAATCGGTCACCTTCACCTGGGAGGATGACGGGCTGGTCCCGGCGGCCGACCTGGCCATCCGCGCGGGCGCCGAGGCGACCCTTCGGGCCGCGGGGCTGACGACCCTCGCCGACCTCGCCGCCGACGCCCGCCGCGGCGCGGGCGGGAGCAGGACGGCCACGGGCGAGGAGGCGGAGCGGATCGTGCGGGGCGCCTTCTCCCGGATCGGCCGATAAACGATACCGCCCCTCGCGAATCGGTGTTCCCTCTTTCCGTAAGGGACGCCATTATGCCGAGGCGAGGAGCGGTTCATGAGCGCGCAGATACCCGAATATGTCGCAAACGCCCACAAGCTGGTGGAGAGCGTGACGGCGTTTCACGCCTTGCCCGACGAGGCGATGGCGTCCGAGCTGCTGCGCCTCTGCCGGCGGGCGACCAGCGAGGTGGTCCGCGCCGGCGTCAGCCTCGATTCCGTGTCCCGGGGCGTGATCGGGCCGGAGGATCACCTGATCCGTCTCACCGTCCATCTCGGCCCGGAGATCGCCCGACGGCTCAGCCCCGCGACCATGACCCCGGTCCTGCACGAGATCGAGACGACGGGGCACTCCCTGCGCACCCTCACCCTGGCGGAGCTCCGGGCCCTGCTCGCGAGCCTGCTGCGCGAGGCGGGGATGCGGGCCACGTCGCAACGGATGCCGGCCCTCGAGGCGCTGACCAACCCGCCCGCCAACGGCAACCCGCTGCTGATCGGGATCGACGCGATCGCGTGGCCGGACGTGCTCGGCAACGACCCGGACGACCATTTCGGCCGCGTGATCCGCAAGGCCTGCGTCGCGCGCGGCCACGAGGAGATGTCCAGCTGGTCCCCGTCGATGATGACCCGCGGCGCGCCGCGCAACGCGGCGGAGCCCTGAGACGCGAAAAGGCCGCCCCTCAGGGCGGCCCTTTTTTCAGACGCTGCGCGGCCCGGTCAGAGGACGCGGAAGGACAAGCCCAGGGCCCCGCCGATGAGCGACGGCCACAGATAGCTGACAACCCCGTAAAGGAACGTATGCTCGAACGGAACAGCCGGCACCAGGAGCCACAGGAACACGCCCATGATGACGCCGCCGACCGCGATCCCGAAGGGGACGCAGATGTTGATCATCCCGGTGAAGTAGCCGATCTTTGCGAACGTGTCCGGCTCGTCCCGGAGCAGGGCCAGATACATGAGCGCGACCGGGGCCACGGACAGGACCAGGAACGACAGCACGCTGTGATCAGCCCCGTTCATCAGGTGGTCGAACACGAAGACGTATGAGACCAGCATCGCGACGATGCAGGCCACCCCCGCCAGCCGGGCGAGGACGTCGGTTATGCCGTCCCGTATTCGCGCGGGGGCGGCTTCGGAGTGCGTAGCGTAGGCCATGTTCTCACCTCTTCACGTGCCGGATTTTCTTTAATATAGAACGAGAATCGGCAAAAGTCAAGCGAGGCGTTTCCCGGCCCCCCGGGGGGGGCCGGGAATTGTCATCAACCGCCGCTGATCGCGTTCAGGTCGCGACCGACAACCCGGCGGTATCCGGAGGTCATCCCGTTGCCCAAGCTTCCGGCTGCGGAGCCGACCCCCCTGCCCACGTTGCCGACGACCGGGGTCACCCCCTTGTAGACCGCGGCCGAACCGGCGACCATGGCGGCCTTCGCGGAACCGACGTCGCCGGTCTGCAGGCTGGCGTCAGACCCCATCCAGCGCATCACCCGGCCGGGGAAGTCCGACACGAGGGAGAAGCTGCGCTCGATGACGAAGATATACATCGCCACAAGCATGACGGGGACGATCACCAGGGAGGCCGCCTTGACCATGAGCCCCCCGGACAGGACGCCGATCATGGCCTGGGTGATGCCCGTGGACAGGATGTCGGTCGTGATCCGGAAGATCATCATGCTCACGAGGAAGCCGAAGACCATCAGGATCGGCGTCATGAGAAGGGTGAGCAGCATCAGCCAGCCGCGCTCCCCGGCGGGGCCGGAGATGCCCTCCCCGTCGAGCCGCATGTGCGAGATGGCCCAGAGGTTGACGGCGATGACCGCCTCGACCACCAGCAGGAAATACCCCGTCACCGCCATGACCCAGAAGAAGAACGGGGTCATCGGCAGGATGATGGCGAGCGCCGCGCCGGCGGTGATGATGATGGCGGAGGCGGAGGCCACGTAGGAGAACGCCTTCCCGGCGGTGTCAGAGAAGGCGGGGGCGATGACCGAGGCGGCGCCCGCCGCGGCGCCGGCGCCGAACGTCAGGCCGCCGCCGACGTCCATCATCAGGTTCCCGAGATCCACGACGCCGACCATCGGGTCGGCGGTTCGCGCCGGATCGAGATACTTGACCATCATGATGACGCTGTTGGACAGGAACGTGCCGAAACGGGACTCGGACGAATCGGACGTGATCCCCTCCCGGAGATCGGCCCCGATCGCCGGGGCCAGGTCGAAGTTCATCGCCGCGAGCCCGGTGGTCGCCTCGGCGAATCCGCGCTCGTAACGGCGGTAGACCGCGGCGCGCTCTTCGGTGCTGCCCGGGACGATGCCGGAGATCGAGGTCTGCTGGTCGAGATATTCCCGCGTCGATCCCGCTTCCGGCGAGAGGCTGATGACGTCCGCTCCCAGGTTCGCGGACGCCTTGGCGCTGAACAGGGAGGCGATCTCTCCGTTCATGCGGGTGATGGTCATATACCAGGACCCGGCACCGATCCAGCCCTCGCCGTAGCACACCGAACCGGCGTTTCCGTCGGCGCCGCTCTCGCCGGAGACGCAGTCCCCGGTGATCCGCTGAACCAGCCGGTCACGCGCGTAGGCGCGGCTGTCGCTCGTCGAGCCGACCGCCTTCCGGAGAATGGCCTGGTTGCCGGCCGCGATGGAGGCGTTGGCCTGGGCGAGCGACTCGGCGATCAGCTGCGTGTTGCGCGGCACGTAGGTCTCGTCGCGGGACAGGACGCGCTCGACCACGCTTTCGCCGGCGGATCCGCCGGCGCGGACGTTCCACGCGGCGATGGCGTTCAGGTCATCCTGAAGCCGGGCCATCGGCTCGTAGGTGTTCCGGGAGAACAGGGAGATCACGTCCTGCACGTTGCGGACCTGGTCCATGGAGGTGATCTTCATCGTCAGGAAGTCCGGAAGGGGAGGCGCGGCGACGCTGCCGCACACCCCCTCACGGGTCAGGTTGCCGTCCTCGTCCTTCATGAAGGACATGTAGACGAGACGCGGCGAGACCGGGATGTGATCGTCCTCGGCGCCGAACATCCGGTCCAGGACGCTGCCCTGGCGGAAATTGCCCCAGCTGTGCTGCCTGCTGATGGTGCGGTTGTATTGACGGTGCTCCCAGACGACCTGGTTGCGAGCGACGGAATCCCGATTCTCGGAGGTGATATCCGCCACCGTGTCCTCGCGCCAGTTGGTGTATGCGGTGCAGGCGGCGTTCATATACATGTTGCGCGCCGTGCTCCCGTCGACGGCGGAGGGCGGGGCGGTGATCGGGGTCACGCCGCCGATGACCCGCTGCGCGCCGAAGGACCACACGTTCGAGGCCACGGCGGTGGCGCCGCGGGTCAGGAACCCGATTCCCAGCTCGCCCATGTTGTATCCGCCGACCCCGTAGATCGGGGTGAGCAGGACGGCCGCGAAGAACAGCCGGAACGGTGCCCAGAGGGAGGACCAGCGTTTGCCGAGGAACTCCCCCTCATGCGCGGACTGCACGATGCCGGACGTGGCGTTCACGAAGAACAGGACCGCGGCCACGACGACGATGACCATGTTGAAGTAGCCGATGATGCTCGCGAGGATCGACGCGTCCCCGGTCCCGCCGCCGGTCAGCGGGTTCACGAAGAGCGGCCCGAATATCTGGTGCAGGTAAAGGTTCGTGTAGGCGTCGCCGCCCGACCTCAGGAACAGGTCGATGATCCCCTGCGGGTCGCTGTTCATCGCTGCCGGGGCCGCGGGGGCGTCGCCGGGGGCCGCCGACGCGAGGGTCGGGGTCAGGATGGCGAGGGCGAGCATGATCTTCGCCAACAGGTTCGTCTTCATCTGGGAATCCCCGCGCAGGTCGTCGCCTCCGTTAATACCGTCAGCGGCGACATGGTCAAGGCCTCGCGTGGAATGCGTCCCGGGGACGCGCCGCCCCTTGACCGCCTCCCTCGCGGCGTCGTAATCCTCCCGGGACCCGGTGAGGATGTCGTCTTGCCCATGCTGAAAAGATCGCCGCTCGCCGATCCTCCTCCGCTTTTCGCCCAGGCGGCGCGGAACCGCAGGATCATGTGGATCATTCTGTGCGTCTTCTCCCTGCTCCTGGCCGGGGCGGTCCTGAGCGTCGTGTTCGAATTCGGCCCCGGCCGGATGGCCTGGTATCGGAGCGTCTGAGATGGCTCAGCTGAAAAATCGCGAATCAAACATGCCGGCGTCCGACGACGCGGTGAGCAGGCTTCGCGTCAACAGGTCCCTGCGCACCCCGTCAGAGCGGCTGATCTCCAGAATGAAGTCGCCCGGCGTCGTCAAGACGGTCCTGCTCGGCGGCGTCTCCACCATGGTGCTTTTCCCGACCGCGTGGATCGCCGCCTTCCCGGCGTCCCTCCTTTACATGGGATGGGCCGCCTCGAACTCGAAGTTTCACCTGCCCTTCCGGATGGCCAAGTCCTGGGGCGGGATCGACTACAACATGCGTCACCCCGCTGAAGAATCGAAATTCCTGGAAGCCGATGCCATCCTTTGCCTCGGGATATCCCGCAGCTCGAGGGAGGAGCTCTGGATCACCAACGACGACGCCCGCCGTCACGGCTTCATCCTCGGGACCACCGGTTCCGGCAAGGCGCTCACGCACGACACGCTCGTCCTGACCCCGAAGGGGTATATGCGGCTCGGCGACCTGCTCCCGGGGGACCGGATCATGCACCCGAAGGGCGGGACGACCGAGGTCGTCTCCGTCCACCCGCAGGGCGAGGTGGAGAAGCTCGAGATCGTGTTCGAGGACGGGCGCCGCCTCCCCTGCTCCCCCGACCACCTCTGGGAGGTCGAGATCGAGGAGGTCGGCTTCGTGAAGGGTGAGGACGGAGCGGTCGTTCGCGACGAGAACGGGAAGGCGCTCACGGAGCGGCTGCGGTCCTTCCGCCCGATGACCGCCCGCGACCTCGCCATCCTGATCGGCGTTCGTGGCGACGGGATCAGGATCCGCACCCCGCTGATCGAGCGGCTCGACCAGGATCCGCTCGGCGACCACGTCGCCAACCTCGACGCGTGGCTGGGAGGAGGGGGCGTGTCCCCCTCCACGGTCGGGTCGCATGAGCAGCGCCTCGACGTGCTGAGGCGGCTGGTCGCGCGCGGCGCGGTCCGGAAGGACCCCGGCGGCCTGCGGGTCTGCGGCCTGGCGCCCAGGGAGGCGTCCGAGCTGAAGGCGGTCGCGCGTTCGGTCGGCGGCCGCGCCGCCACCTGGATCACTTCCGGAAGGATGTCACGCCTCCGCGAACGTGCGCGTTCCGCGCTCGGCGCCCCGCTGCGTTCCTCCGTTCGCGAGGGGCGGGCGCGCGGCAAGGACGTGGTGATGACCTTCCCGGGGATCGACGGGATGTTCCCCGGCGCCGAGCCCTTCAACGGGCTCGGGCCGCGGATCCTGTCCGTCGAGGCGACCGGGACGTCGGCGGAGATGTCCTGCATCCGGACCTGCCGCGACGACGGCCTGTTCGTGATCGAGGATCACGTGGTCACCCACAACACGGAGCTTCTCCTCGGCCTGGTCAGCCAGGCCATCATGTGGTCCTCCGGGTTCATGTTCATCGACGGCAAGGGGACGGCCGAGTTCTACACCCGCGCGTGGGAGCTGGCGAAACGGTTCGGGCGCGAGGACGACGTCCGGGTGCTGAACTTCACCGACGGCGGCGGCGACCCGGAGGCGCCGGCCGGCGGCCCCGCCTTCCAGTCCAACACGGCGAACCCGCTGACCAAGGGGGACAGCGAGCAGCTGATGAACATCCTCGTGTCGATCATGGGGGAGGGCGGCAAGGGAAACGACATGTGGAAGGACCGCGCCACCGCGATGGTGACCGCGAACATGAAGTGCATGGTCGAGATGCGGGACCGGGGGGAGCTTCCGCTCGACGTCAGCATCCTGCGCCGATACATGGCGCTCGGGCGCGGCTTCGACACCAACCTCCTCGGCGGGAAGAAGATCACCCGGCTCGAGGACGTGCCGGAACGCGCCTGGGAGGAGATGCGGACCCGCACCGGTATGATCGAGATCTTCCTGCGCGCCAAGCGCGGCGAGTTCTCCGCCGCGTCCGAGGACGCGATCCTGTCGTTCTTCGACTCCCTGCCGAGCTTCAACGAGGAGCTGGCGCTTCAGGGCAAGGCGCAGATCGACAAGTGCAACGAGCAGTTCAATTATCTCTACATGCAGCTCACCAAGCCGCTGTCGACCTTCGCCGACAGCTACCGGCACATCTTCATGACGCCGTTCGGCGAGGTCGACATGGCCGACGTGATGCTGAACCGGCGCATCCTGATCGTCCTGCTGCCCGCCCTTCAGAAGGCCAAGTCCGAGATGCAGAACTGCGGCAAGGTCGTGGTCAGCCTCGTGAAGATCATGATGGGCAACGCGTCCGGGGCGAAGCTCGACGGCGACCGGTCCGACGTGGAGGCGTCCCCGACCAGGTCCATCTCCCCCTACATCGTCGTTCTCGACGAGGTCGGCTACTACATGGTCGACGGCATCGACGTCATGATGGCGCAGGCGCGCTCGCTCGGGTTCATGATCATTCTGGCCGGTCAGGACATGGCCGCCATGCAGGCGGTCTCGAAGGAGATCTCGGAGATCACGGCCGCCAACGCGTCCGTCTTCGCCGCCGGCAAGTGCGTCGACGGCGGCCGGACCCTCGAGTTCATCCAGAAGGTTATCGGCAAGATGGAGGTTTCCGTTTACAGCGGTTACCAGATCCGTCGCGGCACCTTCACAGACACGCCGATCGTGAAGGACGAGATCTCGCTGAAGGAGATCGACCGGGTCTCCCTGAAGGAGCTGCAGGCGCTTCGGCCGGGGGAGTTCTTCTACCTGTTCGAGGGCGAGGTCATCCTGGCGAACACCTTCTACGTGGGCGGCATTCAGCGCAAGAACGACCGGTTCACGGTCAACAAGTTCGTGCGGATCTCGTCGCCGATGACGAACATCCCGGGGCTGGACCAGACCCAGGAGCACCGGTTCATCTCCGAATACACCTCGTCGATCATTTCCGCCATGGACGGGTTCCGCAACGGCGACCTGATCGACGCCTCGGAGCCGCCGCGAGATTCCCTCAACGTCGTCGCGGAGGCGGCGAGGGCGATGACCGCGGCGCCGGGGCGCGCCGCGACTCTCAGGTGCTGGTCCGCCGCCGTCGCGGGTCTGCGCGCCGGATCCGCGGAGGAGCAGCCGGGGGACGTCTCGATCTACGGGATTGACGAGCCGGACGTTGACGATCTCGGCGAATACGCCGATGACGCGCCCCGCCATGACCCGCTTGCGCGCGCAGGCCGGCGAGCCATCGCCGCCCCCGGGGACGACGCGCCGCCGCCGTTCTTCCCGGACCCGCGGGTCCCCGAATATGCCGATTTCCCCGCCGGCGGCCAAGACGACTACGGGGCTACCCGGCGCGGGCCGCGCGGGCGGAGGGACGACGCCATGTCCGAGGATCGCAAGGTGCTCGACGAGATGCTCAAGCAGCGTCGGCTGGCGGAGGCGGCGGCGCGGGC
>QFNI01000109.1 GCA_003240775.1 Mesorhizobium amorphae
GCGGCGGCGCTAGAGATGGAACTGCGCGTGTTCCTGGCCGACGTGCTCGCGCAGAACACCGCGCAGAACGATCTGCGCTTGGCTATCATCGACGCCTTCGACCGGGAAGGCATCGAGATGGCCTCGACCCCGCGCGCTGTGGTCGAGCACAAGGAAGAGTTCGCTGAGGAGAAGCCCGAGGAAGCGCCAGCCCGCCCGGCGGTGGCATCTCGCTGAATGCGGGGAAAACCGGGCATTCAGATGGCGTTCAGCGGGCAGTCCCTATAGCGTGTCCCGTGAGGTGCCCGGCAAAAGGGTTTGACGGCGCCTCAACACGGGAGCGGCGCGGTGCGCCGGAACGTCATGAAGGCGGTGATCCTTTCTTCGGCTTTTGGTCTCTGGGCGCTCGGCCAGAGCTTTGCGGCGAGCGCGGTCAATCTCGACGGCGAGCCCTTCACGCTGACCGTCACCGAGAACGGCGCCCAGAGCGAGATCACGGTCGGCGCGGGCGAAACGCTCGACTTCTGCTCGGACGGCTGCTTCGTGACCCTGCCCAACGGCGACCGCGCAGCGCTCACCGGCGGCGAGACGCTCGAAATCTCGGGCGGTGCTGCGCGCGTGAAGTGAGGTCCTCCGAGCCCGTTCGGAAGCCTCACTGCGACCGTCTCTTCCAGCCGTTCTGAGGCGCTGCAGGCGCGCAGGTCGCGCGCCACCGTGCCCATGTCGCAAACAGGCCGAATGCCGTCTTGCCCGAGGGCCTATTGTCCGACGCACCAAAAGCGGGACGTGACGGCGCCACGAAGAGCGTCGTCCGAACGGGGAGCCATTACGGCATGAAGAGCGAAGCGCGTGCGGTTGTGATCGGCGGCGGCGTGGTGGGTGTCGCAACCCTCTACCATCTCGCCAAGAAGGGCTGGTCGGACTCCGTCCTCATCGAGCGCAAGGAACTGACCTCGGGCTCCACCTGGCACGCGGCGGGCCTGCTTCCGCTCTTCAACATGAGCTACTCGGTCGGCCAGATCCACAAATACTCCGTGCGTCTCTACGGTGAGCTGGAAGCCGAGACGGGCATGAACCCCGGCTTCTCCAAGGTCACCAACATCCGTCTCGCCCGCTCCAAGGACCGCTGGGACGAGTACATGTATTATGCGGGCGTCGCCGAGACGATCGGCGTGAACGTGAAGCTGCTCACGCCCGATGAGGTCAAGGAGATCTGGCCGCTCTGCGAGACCGACGGCCTGCTCGGCGCCATCCAGCACCTGGACGACGGCTACATCCAGCCCGCCGACCTGACCCAGGCGCTCGCCAAGGGCGCGCGCGACCGCGGTGCCACCATCCATCGCAACACCACAGTCACCGCCATCGAGGCCCAGCCCGACGGGCGCTGGCTGGTGAAGACGTCCGACGGCGACATCCTGGCCGAGCACGTGGTTTCCTGCACCGGCAACTTCGCGCGCCAGACCGGCAAGATGGTCGGGCTCGAAATGCCCGTGATCCCCGTCGAGCACCAATACATCGTCACCGAGCCGCACCCGGCCATCGTCGAGCGCCGCCGCCAGGGCCTGCCCGAGATGGGCGTGCTGCGCGAAAGCGATTCTGCTTGGTACATGCGCGAGGAGAATGGTGGCCTGCTGCTCGGGCCCTACGAGAAGGGCGCGCCCGTCTGCTATGTGGACGGTCCCTCCGAGGACAGCGAGTACGAGCTCTTCCAGGAAGATTTGGAACGCCTGATGCCGCATGTGGAAACGGCCATCGCGCGCGTTCCGGCTTTCGGCGAGGTCGGCATCAAGAAGATCTACAACGGCGCCATCGCCTACACGCCCGACGGCAACCCGATCATCGGTCCCGCACCCGGCCTCAAGAACTTCTGGTTGAACGAGGGTCATTCCTTCGGCATCACGGCCGCCGGCGGCGCGGGCTGGCAGCTGGCCGAATGGATCGTCGACGGCGAGCCGACGATCGACATGATGGGCGTCGATCCCCGTCGCTACGGGCCTTACGCCACCGAAGGCTACCTCATCGCCAAGAACGAGGAAGCCTATGCCAACGTCTTCACGATGCACTATCCCGACGAGGAGCGGATCGCGACCCGCCCGCTGAAGACCACGCCCTGCTACGAGCGCATGAAGAAGCTGGGTGCTGTGTTCGGCTCGGTCTATGGCTGGGAGCGCCCCAACTGGTTCGCGCCCGAGGGCCACTCCGTGCCGGCCCACGAGATCGGCGTCGGCGTGGACGTGCTCACCAACGAGAACCATGCACCCGCGCTCGAAGACGGGCGCATCGTGGAAAGATGGTCGTTCCGCCGCTCGAACTATTTCGAGCATGTCGGCAATGAGGTGAAGAATGTCCGCGAGAATGTCGGCATCCAGGACATGTCGGCCTTCGCCAAGGCGACCGTCTCGGGTCCTGGCGCGGAAGCCTGGCTCGACTCCATCCTCGCCAACCGCATCCCCAAGAAGGTCGGCCGCATCGCGCTCGCCCATCTTCTCACCGTGCATGGCGGCGTGCGTGCCGAGTTCACCGTCTACAAGACAGGCCCGCAGAGCTTCTATCTAGTCTCAGCAGGTGCCTATGAGGCGCACGACCACGATTACCTGCGCAAGCTCCTGCCCGCGGACGGCTCGGTGCGCTTCACGCCGATCACCACCCAGTGGGGCGTCTTGGTGCTCGCCGGACCCAACAGCCGCAAGGTGCTTTCCAAGCTCACCCGCACGAGCCTGGAGAATGCCGACTTCCCCTGGCTTTCGGGCAAGCAGATCTCGGTCGGTGCCGCGACCGCGCACGCGCTCCGCGTCAACTTCGTGGGCGAACTCGGCTGGGAGCTGCACCACCCGATCGAGCAGCAGAACTACATCTTCGACCAGCTGATGGCCGCAGGCGCCGAATTTGGCATCAAGCCCTTCGGCATCCGGGCGATGACGGCGATGGCGGTGGAGAAGAGCTACCGCCTGATCCCGCGCGAGCTTTCCATCGAATACTCCGCCTGGGAAAGCGGGCTCGACCGCTTCGTCCATCCCAACAAAGGCCGTTTCATCGGCTCGGACGCGCTCGTCACCGCGCGCGAGAAGGGTCCGAACTGGACCTTCGTCACCATGGAGGTGGACGGCGTGACGGACGCCGACGTGCGCGGCTCGGAAGCGATCCACCTGGACGGCAAGCTGGTCGGCCGCGCCACCCACGGCTCCTACGGCTTCCGCGTTGGCAAGAGCATCGCGCTCGCCATGGTCAAGCCGGACCACGCGGCCGAGGGCACCGAGTTTGACATCACGATCCTCGGCAGGAAGCACAAGGCGCGCATCATTCCCGAGAGCCCCTACGACGCCGAGAACGCCGCTCTTCGCGCCTGAGGGCCTTCGCGGCTGACCCCATGACGGAAGTGTGAAGCCCCGCTTGCTTTGCAGGCGGGGCTTTCGGCGTCACTCTGCCCGTCATGCGAAAGCTTCTGGCCGCCCTCGGTGCAACGGCAGCTCTTTCCTCCGCCCTGCCGGCCCAAGCCGCAGAGCCCGTCGACGTGGAACTTGTGCTCGCGGTCGACGTGTCGCTTTCCATGTCGCCCGCCGAACTGGCCATCCAGCGCGAAGGCTATGCCGCCGCGCTCAAGGACCCGCAGGTGCTGCGCGCCATCGCTGGCGGCTATCACGGCCGGATCGCCATCAGCTATTTCGAGTGGGCGGGCACCGGCACCCACCATGTGGTGGTGCCCTGGACGGTGATCGCGACACCCGAGGATGCCGCAGCCGTGGCCGACAGGCTGACCGCTTCCGTTCCCAACAGTGCGCGGCGCACCTCGATCTCTGCGGCGCTCGAATTCGCCGGCGATCTCTTTGCCGAAAGCGGCTTTGCCGGGGTCAAGCGCGTGGTGGACGTCTCGGGCGATGGGCCCAACAACCAAGGCGCGCTGGTGACGGAAGCGCGCGACAGGCTGGTGGCCCAAGGCGTCACCATCAACGGCCTGCCGCTGATGACCACCGGGGGCTTTCTGTCGCCCTTCGACGTGAAGGAGCTCGACCGGTACTACACCGAGTGCGTGATCGGCGGCCCCGGCGCCTTCGTCGTGCCCGTCAATGAATGGGCGCAGTTCCCCGAGGCCGTGCGCCGCAAGCTGGTGCTCGAACTCGCCCAGACCGAGCTGCCGGTCGTGCTTGCCCAGGCCAGCGGGGAGGGGGCGGATTGCACCATCGGCGAACGCATCTGGCGCAACCGCGGCTGGCAGTGGGATTCGCGCTGACGCGGTTTCCCCCCGTCCGAAAGGGCGCTGTGGCGTCTCAGGCCGCGATCAGTT
>QFNI01000062.1 GCA_003240775.1 Mesorhizobium amorphae
CGGCGGCGGCGCCGTCTCGGCGGCCGCGCCGAGACGCGTGCCCATGATCCGGGAACGCGACCAGCGCCGCTCCCCGCCCGGCGTCATCACGTCGGCGGGAAATTTGCCGGAGTGATGCCAGCGGTCCAGCGTGACGCGAGAGACGCCGAGAAGAGAGGCGGCTTCAGCCAGACGGATCAGGTCGTTTGTCATGGGTCATCTCACGTTTCTGGAACGAAAGATAACTTATGTGACATTTGATGTCAACAGCCAAAAGCCCCGCCCGCTCGTCCCGGTCCCGGATCCGGGATCAGGCGCTCGCCTTGTAGGACATGATCCTGCGCGCGACGTCGTCCGGAACGTAAGCGAGATCCGCGCGCATGACGAGATCCTGCCAGCCGGGAATCTTCTCCTTGTGATCCAGCAGAACCGCGACCGCGATCCGGTGAAACGCCTGCGTGTCGGTCTCGGTCCGCAGACGGCCGATAGCGGCGGTCAGCTCGACCAGCGTCATCGCGTAACCGTTCTGGATCTCGGCGGTCTGGGAGGCCAGGTCCCCCATGCGCCTCTTCTCGTGCGCCGGGTCCTTGCTGAGGACCAGGGCGGACGGGGCGGCGATGCTCCGCGCCGGGTCCCAGTGATTCAGGAAGGCGCTGACGGCCTCCTGCATGATCTCCCCGATCTTCGACCGGAAGTTCGCCTGGTATGATTCGGTCATTCCTGCACCCTCATGAAGATTTCCCTTAATATAAAGAAAAACTCAATGCAGGCAAGACAAAAACCTACTCAGGGTTCGGATGGTCGAGTTCGGCCGCGGCCAGGTTCTGCAGCCGTCGCGGGTGCAGGCGCCAGGCGCGCGCCACGTCCTCGGAGAGGCCGCTGATCGTCGCGTTCGGGGCCGCGCCGCTCACCGCCCGGATCTCGGCCTCGGTCAGCCGGAGCGTGTCTCCGGCGGGCCGCGCGGTGACGGCCGAGAAGTCGGCCGGGACGTGCAGCAGGACCCGCTCCTCCACGCGGGGCCTGCCGCTCGCGCTGATGCGCGCGGAGCGGGCGGTCCGCGCGATGATGTCCGCGTCGCGCGAGTCCGCGTATCCGTCCGATCCCGTGCCGAGGGTCCCGTCGCTCCAGCGATCGACGATGAAGCTGACCCCGCCGCTCCACGGCTTCCAGGCGGTCGGCGTCTCGGGATCGTCCTCCTCGAACCATTCCGCGCCGGCGGCCTCCATGAGCGCGACGACGTCATCGGAGACGTTCTCCGCCGCGTATCCGTTCCGGACCGGCGTGATCCGGACGGCGTAGATCTTCGAATCGCGGCCGGCCTGGGACATGAGCATGTCGGCCGCCTCCTGAGGCGATTCGAACGGGTCGTTCAGGGCGATGAGCGGCCCTCTCAGTTCACCCGCGTTCCTTTCCAGGTGCCCCCCCATGATGAAGGGCTTGTCGCCGAGGAAGGTCTGTCTGCTCATCATGTTTCTCCTTTGAGGAAAAGAATATCACGTTCCTCGTAATTTTCCAGAGCCTTCCTTTCGGCCGCGTCGGCGATCGCCATGACCGTCCGCGCCGCCGCGGGGTAGCGCGAGATCAGGGCCTGGGCCCGGTCCGAGGCCAGCGCCGTCCCGCTGACCGACAGGGACAGCGCCGACGCGATCCTGGCGACGGGGTGCCCGAACGCCTCCCGCGCCGTCCAGGCGGCGAGCCCCCGCGCCTTGGCCGTGTCGCTCTCACGCCCGCCTGACGTCAGGCGCGCGACGCTGACCCCGGTCATGTCCGCGGCGGCGTTCAGTATGAGCGTCAGGCTCGGGACGGTTCCCGGCGTCATGACCTCCCGGGCCCCCTGGACGCGCAGCGTCCCGGGCAGGGAGGCGATCGCGCGCAGGGTCCTCCAGCGCCGCCTGTGCGTCCCGGTCATCTCCCCTATCCGGGCGGACATCCTTTCGGGCGGAACGGCGAGCAGGGACCGGGAAGCCAGGGATGACAGGTCGCGCCAGGTCGCTGAGAGGTCGGGGTCGACGCTCCCGAACGGGTTGTGCCCGCCGAGGACGGCGGGCGCGAAATCGCTGATCGCGGCCTCGTTTGTCGGCAATCTGGAAGCTTCCTTTTTTCACCGTTTAGCCTTATTCAGAAAGCATATCAACAGGAGAGATCGTCATGACGCAACAGGAAGCCAAGGATCGGGTCGCCCGCTACGCCCGGGCCTGCGAGGCGTTCGACGCCGCCGTCACCGAGGCGGAGGCGGAGATTTCGTCCGGGGCCTGGTCCGAGATCGAGGATTCCGAGCTCATCGACCGGGTGATCGCCCTCGCGGAGAAGCTTCCGCAGGCGCCGGTGATCCCGGTCCCCCGCATGGCGAAGTGGGCGGCCACGACGCTTCGCGTCGAGACGATCGCCGCGCGCCAGGAGCACGTGCCGCCGCTCGAGAACGGCGACGAGCTTCCGGCCGAATCGCGGCTGCGGGTGATGAGCGGCGTCCTCTGGCACATCCGCCGGCTCTCCGGCATCGGCGGCTCTGAATGCGGCGACGTGGTCAAGCACTTCCGCGGTGAGCGCGGCGATTTCAGCGACGGGGTCAGCGTCGTCAAGGAGAAGCTGATGTTCTACGCGCCCCGGGTCGGCACGGAGCCGATGCGGCGCGGGCACCGGATCGAGCGGAAGCTGCGGGAGCTTTACCACGAGACGCGGGGCGACGTCATCGGGACGGATCACGAGGCGATGGCGGCGATGCGCGGATTCCGATCCCCGCGGGCGCCGTTCCTGATCGGGAACCCGGACGACATCGTGTTCGTGCGCGCCGAGGGGGGTCGCCGCCGGCGCATCTCCGACTACAAGGCCCCGTCCCAGGACGTTTTCAAGGAGATGGTCGCCGAGGCGGCGCTGACCGGGGAGATCCCGTTCGGCTACAAGTCCCAGCTTCACCTTTACGGCGTCGTGGCGTCCCTCGCCGGGGTGGCGATCCACGAGCTTGAGCTGGCCCCGTTCGATTACGCGCGGGGCGTCGTCGGCGCCATCCGCCCGTCGGGCGAGCGGATGTTCACGGTCCCCTACGACAAGGCGCTGGCCTCGGAGATCCACCAGGCGTGCTCCCGGATCATCTTCGAGCACGTCATGACCGGCGCCGTCCCCGATCCGGTCGCCGTGCCGCAGATCCCGGTCCCGGTCTCCGAGACCGCGGAGCTGGCCTTCCGGGTGACGCTCCTGAAGTCGGTCGCCAAGGCGGCCGACGCGGAGGCGGATCAGCTGCGCAAGGACCTCGAGGGGGTGATCGCGGACGCGGCGCCCGGCGCGGTCGGCAAGGCGGATTTCGAGCACGCCGCCCTGACCATCAAGCGGTCGTGGAACGAGGACGAGCTGGTCGCCTCCGCGCGCGCCGCCGGCGTCGACCCCGAGGACCACATGACGCTGGGCAAGCACAACGTCGAGACGCTCTCCGACGCCCTGCACGCCGCCCTGGCGGCCCTGGAGGCGGGCGCGCCCGAGGAGGCGGCCGCCGCGTTGCGTGAGGCCTTCGCCGGCCGCAGGGAGCTTGACGCCGAATCGCTGGCGTCCGCGGTCGCCGAGGCGGGCGGGCAGCTGATCGCCGCGGAGGAGACCAGGACCACCTACGCGATGACGCGGAAAACGAACGGGGAGGGGGCCGTCGCCCTCGCCGCGATCAGGGAGTTCGCCGCGAACACCGTCAAGACGGCGGAGGAGGAGGGGATCCGGGCGCGTATCCGGCTGATGCGCGGCGACGCCCCCGAGGACGACCTCGACGATTACGACGCGGCCTGATGCGACGCCGCGCCTCCGGGCGCGGCAGCCCTCGCCGGGCCGAACCTTCCGCCCCTCAGGGCTCAGGCGTGTCGCACGGCGAATCGACGATCCCGTTGGTGATCAGGAACGCTTCCCAGCGGTCAAGGACCGCCGGGCCGTCCATGTCGTTGTGAAACTCCAGGTCCGCCCTGACGTCGTCGCAGGCCAGGTCGGTCAGGTTGACCCCGCCCGCCCGGGCGAACCTCATCTCCTCGTCTGACGTGACCCGGATGATCACCGACCCCGGGAGCCCGGCGATGGTCACGGCCTCGTGGGCCGCTGACGAGAGCACGACCCCGGCCGCGCCGTCCCGGGCGCGGCGGGCGATCTCCGCCCCGAGCGTCCACTCGTGACCGAGGTCCGGGTCGTTGGGCATGAAGGCGCCGAGCTCCTCCATGACGAAACGCGGAGATCTCGGGGACCCGTCCGGCGCGGGCGGGAGAAGCGGGGTCGGCGCGTCCTTCAGGTCCCCGTTCGTCATCCGTTCCGCGGTCTCGGCGTCCGCCCCGACCGATTCGAGCCAGGCCCGGATCAGCGCCTTGCCGGCGTTGAAGGGGTGGGCGTGGACGTATCCCGTCAGGCGGCAGAGCCGGTCGGAGAGGGACGACTTGCCCGTCCGGCGCCTGCCGGTCAGGGCGATGATCGGCACGTCATGGAGAGCGGCCGCGTCGCCGGGGGTCTCGCCGTCGAACGGGCGATGCGGGACCTCCCGAATCGCGCCCCATCCCGGGCCGAGACGGTCGGCGGCGAAACGCGCCAGGGCCGATTCGAGAACCCGGGGCGGGACGCCGCCGGGAAGCGCCCGCGAGGGGAGGTCCGGCTCGTCCAGCATGACGCGGATCTCCTCCGGCGTCGCGCCGAGGTAGGCGTAATAGGCGTGAAGGGCCGAGCGGCCGGGGAATTGCGGGGTCACGGGGTCCGCTCCGGGAAGGGGGGGCGGCGCGCCTCAGGCGCGCCGCCGGATGATCAGACGAAGTCGATCTCGGCCGCGTTGTCGCGGGTCATCTCGTTCAGCTTCTCGCGCAGAAGATCCAGGCCCTCGGCGTCGACGACCTCTTCGCGCGTGATCGGCGCGCGGATCGTCTCGACCGGGTTCAGGACCCGGGTCTCGCTCGGGAAGGCGTAAACGACAGCGTCGGCCTGGTCGCTGACGATCATCAGCGTAACGTCGTCCTTCTCGAAGAACTTCGCCTTGAAGTCGTAGCCGGACCTGATGATCGGTTCGAGCGTGATCCGAACGGCACGGTCGACCGCGCCGGTCCACTCGTCGGAGATCCCCTCGGTGCCGAGCGCGTAACCGAGAGACCGCACCGTCGCCGCCGAGACCGGCAACGCCTCCAGGCCGGAGCCGAGACCCGCGGTGGTGACGCGGGACATGACCTTCAGGAACAGGGTCATGTCCCCGGAGAGGCCGGCGTTGCTGCGCATGCGCCGCTCGGTCATTTCCGGGACGACGTTCAGGCCGGAGATGACCTCCCGGACACGGTCAGCCGCCTCGAGGGCGTCATGATCGTCAGGCCGGGAATCGCGGGGCTCCTCGGTCCCGGGCATGGCGTCGACGTTATCGGGATCGATCTCGTGGATGCGTTGCCGGATCTCGCGGGCGCGCTCGGCCATCAGCATCTCCTCGGGGGAGATCGAGCCGAAGGCGTTCTCGTTCACGCGGGCGATGTGCATGTAGACCATGGACATCTCGGCCAGATCCACGGTGGCCATCAGGCCCGGGTCCTTGATCGCCGCGACCAGCGCATCGTCACCGGCATAAGCGGCCATGATGGCGATCTTCAGGTCGGAATCCGACAGCGACAGCGGCTTGCGACCCGCGCGCTCCCGCTCAGCGGGCGCGTTCGCGGCCTTGACGACGGCCGCCGCGATGCGGGCGATCCGCACCTCCTCCGGCTCGTCAGCGGGGTCCTGCTCCGCGACGGGCTGGGCGGCCGCGTCGGCCGCTTCTGCCGCGGCGCGGCGCGCGCGCATGGAGGAGTCGATCAGCCCGTAGACACGGTTCTGCTGCGCGATGACCTCACCCAGGTCGGCGCCGCCGACCCGGAAGCTGACATCCTCATCGTTGGCCTCGTCACGCAGGGTCACGGTGACGGAGGCGGCGTTCAGCGGGATGACGGTGCCCATCCGTTTGCCCTCGTCCATCCAGCTCACCAGGGCGGATCCGGCCGCGACGCTCTTGTCTCCGGGAGCGACATCCTCCGCGCCGTCGGCGACGAAGGCGGCGTAACCGTTCTTCGGCTCGCCTTCGCGGGTCAGGAAGGCGGCGCGTGCGCCAACCGAGCGGATCAGGGTCACGGGATCGATATGCATGACGATTTTCCTTTTCGTGAAAGATTTTCCTGATAGAGGATACACCTTGTTTCGGAAATCTGGTAGACCCGTTTCGGGGACGACGACATTTTTATGCGGGGAGCCTCATGGGCACGATCACCGGAGACCTCGGCCTGGTTCGCAGGCCTGACATCGCCTGGCCCGGGAAGGCGAACTATGCGGACCGGTCCTGGCTCGTCGTGGCGGACGGGGACGTCGCGACGATCCCCGCCGGGGGGCGCCTCCTCGTCCTGAACGCGAGCGGCGATTCCGGGTCGGTCATCGAGGTCTCCGCCGTTTCCGCGGCGGAGCTGCGCGGGCCGATCACGTTCTCGCAGGAGGCGGCCGAGGGCTGGACCTCGCCGGACCGGCCGCGTTTCATCAACCCGTCCCTGGTGGGTGTGGCCGTGTTTCTCGCGGGCGCCCTCCTGGTCCTCGCCGGGTTCCGTTCCTCCGGGACGGTCATCGCGATCGGCGGCCTGGCGGCGGCGGTCATGCTCACGCGCCGGTTCGGCGTGGTGCCGTGGCGCTCTGGCGATCCGGAACCGGCCGGTTATGTCAGGCGCTCCGGCGCCGCGAGCTTCAGGTCACCCGGCGACCTCGTCCTGGAGCCGGCCGCGCCCCTGATCGTCGCCCGGACAGAAAACCCTGCCGGATGAGCGCGATCTTCGAGATCCTGCTCATCGTGATGATCGGGGTCCTGATCCGGGCGCGCATGTCGGAATCCAGGGCCTGGGCCCGGATGCTGGCGGCGGAAAGGGCGAACACCGCGCTTTTCGCGCAGCATCTCGCCCTGACGCAGATTCAGCTCGCGGAGACGCAGCGCGCCATGCGCGAGATCGGCGAGCGCGCCGACCAGCGCGCGCGGGGCCGCCCTCCCGGCCGCGCCGACGACGCGGACTGGAGGCGCCGCTGGGCGTTGGCCGTCCTCGGCGCGCGGGGCGACCCGTCCCCGGAGGATCTGCGCAAGCTCAGGTCCCGCGCCATCATCAGGGCCCACCCCGACTCCGGCGGCAGCGCCGAGGCGCTGGCCGAGGTGGAGGAGGCGTTCGCCGCGCTTCAGGGGCGCACCCCGTAATCGTAACGGTCCCCGAGCAGCCGCCGGAACGCGTCCTCGCGCGCGGCGACGTCCTCGGCCGAGGGGATCTCGTCCGGGTCCCTCGCCAGAAGAAGCCCGTCCCCGGAGGCGATGACCGGCGCTCGCCAGCGCGCGTCCCAGGCGCAGACGACGGACCCTCGCGTGTCGGTCATCAGGATCGCGTCCGTCGTCCCGTCGCTCATGACGGAGAACGTCAGCGGGTCTGACGTTTCAGCGCCGAAAACGCGCCGCGCCCCGGCGATCGCCGCCTCCGTCCACGGCCCGGTTCGTCGCCGAAGCCCCGGGACCGGGTCGCCCGCGGCGGCCATGACGTGGAAACAGGTCAGCGACGCGGGGGGGCCGACCATGATGTCGTCCAGAACCCCCGAGATCAGGATGTGCCTCGTCACCGCGCCGCTCATCGCCTCGTCGGCCCGGACGGTGACCCCTTTCCGCCAGCCGTTGTCGCTCGCCCGCGAGAACGGGTGCTCCGGGGACAGCGCGGTGATCCGGCGCTCGGCGTGGTCGGCGCGCAGCACGTTCGCCGCTCCGGAGACGTGATCGACGAGCAGCGGCAGGCCCATGGCCCGGCTCCAGGCGGCGGCCAGCACCTCGTCCGGGACCGGCTCGCCGGCGAGCGCGGCGGCCGGGGCGGACCGGATCAGCGCGTCGAGGCCGGCGCGCAGCCGCGGATCTGACGCGTTGTCCGCGCCGCGAGCGGCGTCAGCGGAGGACGGGTCCACGTCACCCGCCGGGTCCGTGACGCGTATCCCCGCGCCCCATGCGGGCAGGACCTCGCACGCCGTCGCGCTGACCACCATGACCCTTCCGGGCCCGTAACGCATCGACGCCCCGTCGTCCGAAACGGCGACGACGGGCCCGGTCGGCAGATGGACCCGGACGGGCGCGCCGTCACGGGTGCCGGGCAGGGTCAGCTTCGAGATTATCTCCTCAACCCCCGTTCTCGTCACGGCGTCGCCTCCTCGCGCTTGGCCGCTGACCGCGCGGCAGCGGCGGCCTCCGCCGCTTCTCGCATCTCGCGGGCGACGTCGGGGTTCATCATCCTCACCAGGTCGAGGGCCGCCTCGGTCCTGTAGACGACCTCGGGCGAATCGGCGTCGAAGCCGCCGCCGACGACGCCGCGCCACTCGGCCCAGGCTTTCGCCAGGCGATCTGCCGACAGCGCGTCGCCCACGCCAAGCGTGTTTTTCCACCGATCCTCGGGCGCGGAGGCGGCCTGTTCGACACGCATCTTCGCGCGCCAGTTTGGCCCGTGGCCTCCGCGCTGCACCTCGTTCGCCTGCGCCTCCGCCGCCGCGTCTCGCAGCTCCGCCCTCCAGATGTCGAGCTTCTCCCCGAGTTCCCGGACCCGCTCCGGCGGGAAGCACGCCATGGCCATCTCGATGCCCGCGGCCTTCTGCTCGGGGGTCCCCCCGGCGTTCCGGTAGCCGGAATGCTCGCTGATGGTGACGCTGATGTCGCCTTTGCGGATCCCTGCCATCTGGATGGTGCTCGAGTTGGTGATCGAGCCGCCCGGGGCGGACACCGAGAAGTAGTGGCTTTCGGCCCTGATCGCGGGGGAGAGGTGGTAAAGGCCCACGCAATGCTTCTTCGTGTCGCCCTCGCGCTGCAACGCGGCCATGTTCCGGATCTGGCTGATGACGTAGCCTTCCGACGTCGTGTAAGGCTGCGGCAGGATGACCGGGAACTGGTCAATCCCGAGCATCTCGACGCCAAGGGCGCGACGGCGCTCGACGTTCGCCGTCGCCACCGGGTCGCTGTCGATGCTCCCCAGCGCCGCGGACCGCGTCAGGTAGCGGCGAGAGAACTCGAGCAGGGCGCCGAGCGGGTTCTTCGCCCGCCCCGTGACCATCTCCATCGCGGACTCGAATCCTCGCCGGAAAAGCGTCTCCTCCGGGCCGAAGGACGGGCCCTGACCGCGGGACGCCGCCTTCAGCGCCACGGGGATGACGACGGACCTCGAAAGGTGGCTCACCGCGTCCAGGGCGTCCATCATGAACCTCGCCAGCGCGGCGCGGTCGACGATATCCGGCTCCGCGCCGGCGGCGCGGGCGAGCGATTCGCGCCATTCCGTCCATCTCCCCTTGGCCGAGGCGCAAAGCTCCATCGGGTCACGCCTCAGCTCGTCCGCGAGCGGGATCACGGCCGCGGAGAGCACGTCGACCATCGCCTTCCACCCCGCCTCGTCGTCCGGGATCCAGTCGGGCTGCATCGCGGCGACGATCGGCATGATCCGGCCCTCGTCGGCGCGGGCGTCGATGAACCAGGCCCTTGACGTCATGCGGCCGAGCGCGTCCGCGCCCGACGCCTCCGCCCGGCTCCGGAACGCCGGCTCCCCGCGCTCGTCAGAGCGGATCTTCGAGACGCGCTTCAGGGCCGCCTTGGAGAGCCCCATCTCCTCGGAGAGGACCGGGCCGAGAGGCTGGCGTTTGTCGATCGCCTCGCGCGCCGCTTGCGAACGGGAGATCCGGGTCGCGATCACCGAGTAGAGCTCGCACGCCTGCAGACGGTCCGAAAGGATCGTTTCCGCGCCCTCACGCCCGGAAAGGTCGGCTCCGGAATAGTAGTCCACGTCAGTCGGACGCACCCGGAAGCTGCGCGACATCGCGCGGAGCGCGGCGCCGATCTCGGGCGTGATCAGGGCGGCCCGCTCCCCGCCGGCCGCGAGCAGGTTCTCCGCGGTGATTCGCGAATCCTCCACCCGGAGGTCGGGCGGCATGGGCATTTTGTCCGCCCTGATGAGCCGGACCCCGGAGCCGTTTTCGAAGTTCCTGCCGACGGCTCGTTCCATGAACATGACGTCCCGCTCGCGAACGCCCGCCAGGACGATGGCGTTTTCCGGAAACGGCTCGGAGCGGAGATCGACGGCCTTCCCTCCGGCAAGGTCGTGCAGGAGGCTGAGCCTCGAACCGGAAGATGTCGGAGCGGACCCGCGCCATTTCGCCGGATCATCAGCCGCCAGCGGCGCTTTCAGGAGCCTCGCCAGGCAGCTTGCCGCCACCGCTTCGGCGGCCTCCTCGTTGATGATCGACCAGTCCCACGGCCTGCGCGCGAGCGAGGGGTCCATGAACGTGCAGGACGGCAGATGAAAAGACGCCGAGACCGGACATTTGCCGGACCTCGTCATCAGCGCCGTCCCCTTGGCCGAGAAGATGACCATCCCGTCCATGATGCCCGGCCCGGAGCGGGAGATCGTCATGGAGACATCCGCGTCGACGACGTCGCCGGCGTCGGAGGCGAGCGACGTCTTGTAGACCCCTTCCGACCCGGAAATCGAAAGGACGCGATAACCCTTCCTCAGGACAGCCATGTGATCTCCTCGTCTTCCATGATCGGCGCCGCTTCGGCGACCGGTTCCTCATCGTCGGTCCGGGGCGCGATGACAGGCGCCTCCCCGTCATGCGGCAGGGCCTCCCAGCGCGCCGGGTCCATCATGACCTCGTTGATCATGTCGCGCATGTAGAACGGCATGTTGAGCCGCAGGTCGTCGTTCTCGACCGGCCTGACGATCAGGCCGGTCAGGTGCGCGAGCAGGGTCAGCCCCTCCTCGGAGGTCGTGTCGACCTGGATGTTGCGCTGCCTGATGGCGCGGCCCGCGTCGGACTTGCGCCTCGGCATCGGCTCACCATCGTAGACGGCCTCGTGAAGCCCGGGGCGAACGCGGTAGAAGTCCCAGGTCCCCGCGCGAAGCGGCGGGACCGTGATGCTCGCCGATTCGCTGCGGACGATGATCTGCACCGTGGGCGCGACCTTCTCGTCGTCCTTGTTGCGCCAGCTCGCCGACAGGAACACCTTGTCCGGGATCCTGCCGGGGTTCCGGGCCATCTCGTCCTTCATGGCGTCCGTGCCGAACGCCTTCCAGTATTCCGCGGCCCGCTCCAGCGGCTTCGTGATCTCGCCCTCCTTCAGCATCCGCGCGAAGGCGACCAGCGGCAGCGGGTCGGAGACCTCGACCGGCAGGCGCTCGAGGTCGATCTGGCTGTCATCCACGACGATGCCCCGGTTGATCGAGCCGTCAGACAGCCGGTAAAGGGACACCATCCCGAGGTTGTTCTTTTCCGATTCGATGAGCCCCGAGATGAGGTTGCCGTGCAGGATCTGCACCGGATTCTCGATGATCGTCTCGTCCCGGCCGGGCTCGGGGAACTTCTCCATGATCGAATCGCCAGCGCCGGGCGCGGCGACGCTGACCCTTTCGGCGTTATCGACCAGGGCGGACAGGCGGACCCGGACGGTAGAGACCGACCCGGGAGCGATGAGATCCACGGCCCAGGCGGAAGCCAGGCCGTAATCGGAAGGGCTGGGCGGGACGCGCATGCCGACCACCACGGCCTGCTTCGTGTTGTCGAGAATGAAGGAGCCGCCGACGAGGTGCTCGGGCAGGTCGATCACCGAGCCGGGCGCGAGATCGGACATCAGGCGGATCATCGCCTCGCGGCGACCCTTGCGGCTCTCGAACAGCGCGCCGCCGAGGGCGGGCTCGCGCATCGCGTCCTCGATCGACACGTTGGCCGAAAGGAAGGCGCGCAGGCTGTCCGCCAGGCCGCGACGAAGCGTTTCGGCGTAGGGGCGGAAACCGTCAGCCCCCACCTCGGACGCGCACTTGCTGATCGCGGACCCGACCATGTCCGCGTCCCACGCCTTGCCGGTGATCCGCTGGATCCCGGTCGAGACGTAAAGCGGCGCCGAGAAGGCGGACACGTCCGGATCATCGCTTTCGGTGCCGGAGAACAGGGACGTGCGCAGGATCTCCACCTCCCCCGCGAACATCTTGGGAACAAGGGGGTTGCGGTTTTTCCTGTCCAGCTCCTCGACCATGGAGGAGAACTCCTCCATGACGTGGCGGATGAAGCGGTCCTGCTCGTCCGGGTCGAGGATGATCAGGCGCGTCATCACCTTGTTGGCGATGTGATCAGTCCCCTGCTCGCCGAGAGAATCGAACATCATCTCCCCGGTTTCATCGTCGGCCTCCATGGAGAAGTGCTCCTCCAGCACCATGCGCCGGATGAGGTCGGGGTTCGCTTCCAGGATCGCGCGCATCGCGTCGCTGCCCACGCGGTTGAGCAGGTCGGGAACCGTTTCGATCAGCATCGGATGGGAGCGGTTGCCGTCGACGGACGCGCCCATCTGGCGAAGATGCGCGTTCAGCATCTGCAGGATGCGCATCTCCGGGACCAGGCCGGTCATCAGCATGTGGATGACCGGGTTCTCGACCTGCAGGTAGCGGTTGGTCCGCCCGGCGCCCTGAACGAACTTGACCGGGCTCTGGAACACGTCGCAGTTGACCGTCTCCCGCATCCGCTGGTCCTTGCAGAGCGGACCGGCGTGCATGCTGACCCCGGTCGCGCCGCTGCGGTTGTAAAACAGGATGTCGATCTCGCCGTCGTTGAACTGGCGCATGATCTCGCGCTTGTCACGCTCCTCCTTGCCGCGGCGCTCGATGACGCCGCCGCGGTAGGCGACGGATCGGCCGGAAATCTCGCCGGTCCGGTAGCCGCGATCCTCCAGGACGGAGCGGACGTGGTCGAGCGGTGATGCGCTCCAGTCCGGCAGCCGGCCGAGGGCGGATTCGATCGAATCCGAGAGCGTCCGCAGCCTCTCGTCCCGCTCGCGCATGTCGACGAGTTCCCCATCGATCCTTGCGAAGAAGACGCGTTCCGTCACGCGCCGCACCTGGTCGGAAAGGCTCAGATCGATCTCGTCCCCGATCTCGAACCCGCCCTCCTTGAGGATCTCGGAAAACAGCGTCTCCATGGTCCCGTCGAAGGAGACCAGCGGCTTGTGGTTGCGGGCGATGATATCCTCCACCGCGTCGACCACCTGCTCGTTGAACTTCATCGACGACAGCATCATGCGGATAAGCCTGTCGAGGGGGCCGCCGATCCCGCCGCCATACTGGTTCATGGCCCTGGACCGGGCCCGCGCCGCCTCGTCGGGAACGCCTTCGCCGAGCATGTCCTCGTTCGCGGCGTTTCGCGCCGCGGCGACCATGTCCTTGACGATCATCCCGACGGACAGGGCCATCTCCATGACGCCGGCGAAGTTCCGCATCACCGCGAAATGCCGCTTGATCACCTCGTCGCTCGGGGTGATGACCCCGTAGGTCACGTTGGTCACGTCGTGGCCGCGGCGCAGGAAGCAGCCGTCCTCCGTGATCATCGTCGTGAACGCCTCCCTGGCCGGCTCCCCGCCGGAAATGACCGCGTTCAGAACCTTTTCGCGCTCCGCCTCGGACATGCTGGCGGGGAGCAGCTGCGGGTAGGCGCGGACATGCTCCGGCTTGCCCATCGGGGTGGCCGTGAAGTCGATGACGTCCTCGTGCCGGAGATGCGCCTTGATCTGCGAGAAAACGACGCCGGCGCGGCTGCGCAGGTTGGCGGCGTTGTGCGCCTCGTCGTTGATGATCCGCAGCTTGCCCGTCTTGGCCTGCTCGATCAGCCACTTGGGAAGCGCGCCTTCAGGACCCTCGCGCAGGAGCCCGTGGGTCATGATCATGACCCTGCGGTTCGCGTCCGGCCAGACCCCGGAATCGATCATGGCGCGCCGCTCCTCGAGCGTCATGTTGCGATATTGCCGGGTGACCTGGCGCCCCTCGGAATCGAGCGTTGTGCGGTTGTAGCGCGTCCCGGTGGTGCAGAGGATCGCCTCGTCGACGATGCCCAGCGCGTCGAGGTCGCGCATCACGTCAGGCGCGTTCATCACCGGGTTCTCGGTGAACATCACGACCCGGACGTCCGGGTCCTCGCGCAGCATGATGCGGGCGATCGCGGCGCTCATGCGCCCCTTGCCGACCCCGGTCTCGTCCGCGTCGAGGACGGCGCGATTGCGTCGCCGCGCGTCGATCCACTGGGCGATCCCGTCGACCTGCTCGGCGCTGAGCGTCTCGGACATGTCGGCGATCCCCATCCCGAGCGCCGAGGAGACCATGCCGTCCACGCCGCCCATCGGCTCCGCGTAGCGCATGACGCGCTCCTGCGCCTTGGCCACGGCGCCCTCGAGCGACATGGGGATCATGGTGAACGGGGCCGCCACCCGCGACATCGCCGTATACGGGCGCTGGTGCGAATTGTTCTCCCGATCCGAGGTGACGTCGGTCTCGATTCCGCGGTGATGCTCCCCGATCCGGCGACGAGCCCGCAGGACGTCGCCCTCGAAGGAGAGCAGATCGTCGCTCTCCTGCGCCTTCATCACCCGGAAGGCGGCGGGCGGCAGGCTGTCGATGACCTCAGGGCGAACGTCGCCGAAGACCATCATGGTCCAGCGCCGCGTGCCGGGCGCGCCGTCGGCGACCTCGGAGGTCATCTCGAGGGTGCCCTCGACGGAACGGAAAACCCCGAGCGCGGCGCGGATCTCGGCCGCCGCGTCCGATTCGGAACCGCCCGGAACGATCATGACCGCGACCCCGTCGTCCGCGAGCCCGGTCACGAGGTTGCGCGCGTAAGCGCCGGCCTCGGACGGGTGAACGGCGCCGATATCGGCGACGACGCAATGGGTTCCGGCGCGACCTTCGGTGAACGCCCAGGACAGATCCTCCGAGCCGGTGACCTTGGGGACGCCGTAGCCGCGGGTGATGCGGCGCAGAAGCATGGAGAGATGCAGGGAAGGCGCCAGCAGCGGCTCCTCGTCGGTCGGCCTGGTCAGCGCCGGACGCGCCATGTTGGCCGTCCGGGACGCCTGCCGCCAGGCGGCGCGCGACGCGTCGTCGGAGACCGAGCGGGCGATGATCTCGCGGGCGAACGCCTCCGTGAGCGCCTCCTCGATTTCGCGGTCGCGGAAAGGCCCCGGGGATCCGTCGAACGTGTCCGCGGCGTATCCGGCCATGCGCTCGAGATCGGCGCGATGCACCGTGCCGCGCTCGGCCGAGCGGACAAGCGCGTGCGCGAGATCGTCGATATGCGCGGGGGAGAGGACGCGCAGGAAGTCAGGGCCGGTGTTCTCCGCCGTCTCCTGGATCACCCGGAGATTGCCCGTGATGAACCGGCCGTTGACCGCCTGGACGACCTCGTCTCCGCTCCGGTTGCGGCCGATCATCACCGCCCCGCGCGGGTCCGGGCCGGGCGGCGGGGCGGGAGCCTTCTCGATGATCGTCGCCTTGCGGACCATCACCTCGCGCGGCACCATGATGCGCTCCGCGCCGATCCCGGCGCAAAGCTCCGACATCCGCACCGGGAAGGCGCCGCTGGCGTCCGGGAGCAGGATCCGCATGTTGGCGCGGCCGCTGACCGGCTTGAATCCGAACCGCTTCGACGAATCGAGAACCGCCACCCCCTCCGGGGCGTCGGACCGAAGGATGAGGCCGATCTTGCCGTCACGCATGACGAACCGGAAAAGCTTGGCGCGCCCGTCCGGGAAGCGCATCCAGTTCACCTTGTCGCTCGGCACCTTGCTGGTCATCTCGTCATCTCCGTGAAGCTCGGCTCATCATGGCTGGCGCGACCGAAAAAAGGAAGGGGCCGATAAGCGGCCCCTTCGGTGAAATCAGCCCTTCCGGGAGGGATCAGATCCCTTCGGGACCGTCATCCAGGTCGCCGATGCCGCCGACGTCGATGTTGTCGTCCATGTCGGCGTCCAGGTCCCCGATCGCCTCGGCGAGGGCGGCCTTGGCGGCATCGCTTTCCGCCTGGGTCGGCGCCGCCTTGCCGGCGTCGGCGCTCTTGGCGACGGTCGGGTCCAGGGAGGCGATTTCAACGATCAGGTCACGGGCGGCGGTGACGAAGGAGGAGTTCTCCGCGCCGGCGATGTCCACGCCCGGGATCGGAGCGGGGCGGGTCATCGGGACGCATTTCAGCACCATCCGAGCCTTGTTCCCGCCGATCTCGACGTCGTCGATATGCAGGGCGCCGCGGGCCCAGCCGGGACGGTTGCCAGCTTCCATGCCGGGCATGTAGAGGTCCAGCTTCTCGAGGGCCGCGTCGATGGTGGCGTCCGAAAGCGACGCGAAGCCGCTCTTCACGACCATGTCGGCGTCAGCCTTGCCGAGCGCCTCGCCCATCTTGCGCATGAACGCGTCGCGGACGTGCTGATCGACGGCCAGGTCGCCGTTCTGGATCGCCAGGGCCGAGTCGAGACGGCGGCCGGCGCCCGGGACCTGGAAGGCCGGCACGTTCAGCTGCTTGCCCATCCCCTTGCGCTTCTCGTCGTTCATCGCGTCCAGCTCGACCTTGGCGCTGGTGCCGAAGGCGATCGCGGTGCGGAACGGGGTGATCCGCATGACCGGGCGGGCGTCCTCCGCCCCGGCCAGCTTCTCGACCGCCGGCAGGAAGGCGTCGGTCAGCGCCTTGGCGAAGTCCTCGTCGGACACCGGCTGACGGTTGACGTGCGGGCGGCTTTCGGACTTGCTCAGCAGGGCGACGTCCGGGATGCCGCTGTCGATGACGATCGACACGCCGTCCTTGCCGGCCGAAATCTCGCGGATGGCATCCTTGAACGCCTCGACCTCGACCGGAACCTCGCGGGCGTCCTTCAGGTCCATGATGCGGAAGATGATCAGGCCGCGCTCGGCCAGCGGGATGGCGGAGATGCTGACGTCGGTGATGACCTCGGAACCCTCGCGGGTCGGCTCGGCCGCGAACAGGCCGAGGTTGCGCGAGGTGTAGATGCCGGCGTCCTTGCCCTGCCCCTCGCGCAGGCCGTATGCCGTGTAGAGGGCGCCTTCATCAGCGACGAACAGGCCCTTCTTGCCCTTGAACTGGCTGGCGAACCGGCCGACCTCGAGCTTGATGTCGGAGCCCGCGCCGCGGCCGGATTCGATCACGCCGGACAGGATGCCGCCCTTTTCGGTCTCCTCGTAGCCGGTGCGGCGGATGATGACGTTGCCGGAAGGCTTCTCCTGGCGGCGGACATGGGTGTCGCGGACGGACGCAAGGATGTCCTCGGTCGGGCGCGCGCTTCTCTTCATGGTGCTCATCTCGCAGAACCTCTATGCTGCTTGTCGCGAAGGGTGCCGAGTGTCCGGCGGCTTCCCTGACGTTATCAGCGAGACGGAAGAAAGAGGCAAGACGCAGTTTCGTTTCTGTCGGATGTTCCCGCGCAAAGGTTGATTCGCCGGGTCCGGCCGTTATGTTTCGGAAAAACGAATCACCAACCGGAGGCGAGCGGTGACGAAAGGCAAGAAGAAATCGTCAGGCAGGACGAAACCCGTGCGTTCCGTCCTGGCCGGCAGCGTCGGGCGCGTCCTCAACGGGCGACGCTCAGAGGAGGGGCTGACCTACGGGGCCCTCGCGGAGCGTTCCGACGTGTCCGTCTCCTCGATCTGGGGTCTGCTCCGGGGCCATGACCCCAACCCCCGATTCGCGACCATAGAGGCCGTGGCCGTGGCCCTCGGTTTCCGGGTTTCCGATCTCATGCGGACGGCGGAGGGGATGGCCGGCGAGCCGGCCGGCGCCGCCCGGGACTCCGGCGACTCGTGAGCGTCCTCTCCCTTCTGGCGCTCTTCACGGTCGTCGTGGGGCTTCATGAGATGGGTCACTTCCTGACCGCCCGGCGGCTCCGGGTGGCGGTCAAGGCGTTCTCGCTGGGGATCGGCCCGGTGATCGCGCGCCGCCGCGGCCCCCGCGGCGTCGAGTGGCGTCTGAGCCTCATCCCGCTCGGCGGGTATGTCATGTTCTCCGACGACGCCCCGCCCGGCGAGTTCACGCTCGCCGACGCGCCGCCGTGGCGCAAGGCGCTGATCATCGCGGCCGGCCCCGTCGTCAACCTCGTTCTCGCGATCCTCCTTCTCGCCGCGCTTCTCATGCATGACGGGAAGCCCTCCGACCCGCCCGTGGTCGAGCGGCCGCTGGCGGCGTGGACGAGCGATCTTCGCGCCGGCGACGTGGTTCTGGGGGAGGCCCCCGTCAGTCCCGGCCGCGCCGCATGGACGGTCAGGAGAAACGGCTCCGAGACCGTCGCCGAGGCGCCCTCATCGGAGGCGCCCGTCGTCACGGGGGTCATGCCGTCCATGCACGCGTGGAGCGCCGGCGTCCGCCCCGGCGACCTGATCGTCGCGATCGACGGCCGCCCCGTCCTGACGGCCGCCGAGGTTTCCGGGGCGGTCTCCTCCAAGGTCTCGGGCGCCGTCTCGCTCGACGTCCTGCGCGACGGGTCCCCCCTCCGCTTCGACGTGAAGGTCCGGCGCGTCCCGTCGCCCGAAGGCGGCCGGAGAGGCATGATCGGGGTGACCCAGGGCGGGGCGCCGTTCGTCCCGGCGACCGTTCCGGTCGGCCCGGCGGAGGCGGGGGCGGCCGCGCTTCGCTGGGCGGGCGTCGGGGTGACCGCGACGGCGTCCTCGCTGCGCCGCCTGGTCACCGGAGAGACCTGCGGGATGGGCGGGCCGCTGACCATATATCGCGGCACCGCCTCCGCTTCCGAGATGGGCGCGTCCGACATGCTGCGCTGGTCGGCCATGATCTCACTGATGATCGGGCTGATGAACCTGCTTCCGGTCCCGGGCCTCGACGGGGGTCATCTCGTGGCCAGCCTGTCCCGCATGGCCGGGATCCGCGTCTCGCCGCGGGTCGTCACCGCTCTCGAGGCGGCCGGGCTCGCCCTCATCGGCACGCTCCTGGCGCTCGGTCTTCTTAGCGATCTCGTCTGCTGAGCGGGATCAGCCGGGCGGGACGTCGCTTTCGAGCACGATCGAGAGGGCGTCATCGCCTGACGGGATGCTGAACCGGACGCGGCGGCCGATGAGAGCGTGCTCGTTCAGGATACCGACAAGCACGTCAGCCGCGTCGGCCCGGGGGCCCGGCCGTTCGGAGGGCGGGACGATCAGGTCACCGGCCGCGTCCGCCAGCTCGCGCAGGGTCGCCTGAAGATCCTCATCCTCCGGGATGATCTCGACGACCCGCCTCGCCGCGTCGCCGGCCGGGATCGCGGCGGATGTCATTCTCATGGTGACGCTCACCCCTTCGACGACCCCCGCGAACCCGGCCTCGCCGTGCAGGTCCCACGCGCCGAGCAGGGCGGAGGCGAGCGCGTTGCGCTGCTCGGGTGAGCGGCGGGCGCCGCCGAAACCCTCGGAACGGGTCCAGGCGCCGCGCCAGCCCATGCGCGACGACAGGATCGCCGCGGCCGGGGCGCAGGCGGCGCGGCCGGCGTCGGCGAGCGCGCCCATGATGATCTCCCTGGACATCTTTCCCCTTTACGGTATAGGTTATCTCTTGAAAGGCGTTTCCTTCAGGAAGAAGATGAACATGAATGACGGGACACCGTTCGTCAAGGGGCTGATCTCCGCCGTTACGGGGCTTGTGCGGACCGCCGCGTCTGCCGTCCGGACCTGCCTTGTCGATCGTTACGTCGACATTTCCGGGCGCGCCTCCCGCGCTGAGTTCTGGACCTTCGAGGTTTTCAGGACGATCGTCAGCATCCTCTGCCTCGGGAACGTCCTGCCCGTTCTCGCGGGGTCCCCCGCCGGCGTCGTCCCCTGGGTCGCGGTCGCGCTCTTCGCCGCGCCCCTCGCCCTCATCCCCCCGACGATCTCCGTGGGCATGCGCCGTTTCCGGGACGCCGGGCTTCTGCCCGGACTCTACCCGGTGATCTGGTTCATGGTTGTTTACCTCTCATCCGCGAAGGCCGGGACGGCGCGGTCGTTCATCTGCCTGATCGCCGTCCTCGCCCTCGTCATCGCGGCCGCCATGCCGTCGCGTCAGCCCGCGGAGAAAAGCGCATGAGCCTGATCTTCGGCCCGGAGGCGGCACGCCGCTATCACGCTTGGTGCGGCGCCTCCGCATCGGACGCGCTTTCCATGGCCCTGCGACCCGGAATCATGCCGGCGCCGTTCCTGCCGATGTCCCCGGACGGCGTGAGATATTCGGCGTCCTGCTTCAACAGGGCCATGAACGCGGTCGCGCACCGTCTCCCGGCTGACCTGCCGCGGCCCCGGACGATCATCACCGACGTCGTCGAGGACGGCGCGTGCCGCGAGCCGTCGGAGGCGGCCGACCTTTTCCCGATCGTCGGCCTGACCGGCGGCCGGAAGGCCGGCAAGACGGTCGTCGCCGAGGCGCTGGTCGCCATGGGCGGCGTGACGGGGCACCCGTTCAAGCCCGGCAAGGCGATGCTGCGAGGCTATTACGTCTCGATCGGCGCCTCCGAGGAGGAGGCGATGGCGATGACGGACGGGGAGCTGAAGGACGTCCC
>QFNI01000148.1 GCA_003240775.1 Mesorhizobium amorphae
CTTGCCGAGCATCTCCCGGGCGAGGACGCGCCGGAACGTCCAGACGGACAGGGGCGCGACCGACAGCGGGCGCATGTCGGCGTTAAGCGCCAGGGCCGGGTAAGCGTCCATCTCGTCACCTCCTTCCGTGCTCGTTCCGGGCCCGGTCGCCGGGCCGAATCGTTCCGTCCCCGGGACCCGGCTACGCGTCATCATCCCGCCGGGAGACGACGGGAGCAACGCGGGCCGGGAAGGCCGGGAAAGGCGAGGGGCCGGCGCGAGGCCGGCCCTGATCGTTGCGGACATGAGGGGGGGGCGGCGACGCGACGCGCGCGGCGCTCAGGGGAAGGGGGATTCGTCGTCGGCGGCGATTTCCGGGGACGGCGAGACGGCCATGGCCGCGAGTCTCGCGTCCAGGCCGGACACCCGCATGGACGTGTTGATGCAGGCGGAGATCTCGCCCAGGATCTCGGGGGTGAGGTTGGCGACCGGGATCTCGACCATGCGAAGGCCGGCGATCTCGTCGCCCATGAGGCCGGTCGCCTCCATGCCCTTCCTGATCCGCTCGCGGTCGGCGCGAACGAACTCGGCGGGCCCGTGTTTCAGGAGGATGCCGTTCGCGTCGTCCCAAAGGACCGCGAGGACATCATGCGGGCCGAGGCTGAAGACGACACTCCCGCCGGGGAGTGGGGACCGCTCGTCGACGAGCTCGACGGATCGATCCGACAGGCGATATTCCATGAGATGACCTCCGCTCCCGGGCTTATCATGATTCGGGCTTATCATGACGGAAAGGTCAGACGGGATCAACAAGGAGGGGCGTCACGCGCCTCATCGCCGGCCCCGGCGGAGGGGTGGCCTGGGCCGCGGCGCGCAGATCCGCGCCGACATGACATGTTGGCGGAGCGCCGGGGAGTCGAACCCCGTGGGCCCTTGCGGGCCCTACGGATTAGCAATCCGCCGCCTTACCGTCCGGCCGGGCGGGATTCGAACCCGCGACCATCGGTTTAAGAGACCGCCGCTCTACCTGGCTGAGCTACCGGCGCGTGACCGGGCCGGGCCCGGTTGCGTTGAGAAATGGTGCCGGAGGTCCGGATCGAACGGACGACCTGCCGCTTACGAGGCGGCTGCTCTACCGCTGAGCTACGCCGGCAATGGCGCGACCCGGTTCGGGCCGCGGATGATCCGTTCGGGGCCGCGCGCGGCGCGGGCGGATGGTCGGGGCGGCCGGGTTCGAACCGGCGGCCTTCGGAGCCCAGATCCGACGCGCTACCAGGCTGCGCCACGCCCCGACATCATGACCGCGCGACGTCCTTATCTTCGGCGAAGAGACGTCCTTATCTTCGGCGAAGAACGTCCTCAGCATCAGGTCCGCGTCCTCCCTGGCGTCGCGCGCCCAGGCGATCCGCTCCTCGCTCGGGCCGTGCGGGACGAGCGACCCGTCCGCCTGCCAGCCGCGGACGCAGTCGTCGCAGACGAGGTCGCCGTCGGCGAGTCGGACGTCGCCGACCAGGCGCCAGCTCTCCGTGTCGATCGACGCGCTGCCGTAGAAGCCGGTCAGGACGTCCCCGTCGCGCGCTTCGGCGGCGCATCCATACGCCTGGGTCCTGCTGATGACGTCGCTGCCGGACCAGGCCCGGCCGCAGACCGAGCAGGTGACCGTGACGTGCTCGTCCTCTTCGGACAGCTCTTCCGGGGCGTTGTTCTCGATCATGGGTCCTCCTGGTTCCGGATGATCATGGCACAAAACGGTCGGCGTCGCCAGACGTGATGGTGCCGACGGTCCGGATCGAACGGACGACCCGCCGATTACAAATCGGCCGCTCTGACCTTCTGAGCTACGCC
>QFNI01000110.1 GCA_003240775.1 Mesorhizobium amorphae
CGGCGAGCTCGGACGGGTCCGGCATGCCGCGGTCGCGAAGCTCGATCGGGGCCATGCGCGCCTCGAGCAGCTCGCCGAGGCGCGCCACGGCCGCCTGGAAGGCGCGCAGCGCGTCGAGGTCGCGTTCCGGGACGAAGGCGACGCTCTTGCGGTCGCTGAGCCGCAGGTCCTCGTCCCGGGCGTCGCTCGCGGCGCCGGTCCGGACCCGGACCGGCCCTTTGCCGCGGTCGATCACCAGCGTCCCGTCGTTCCCCGCCGGCACGCCGGCGTTCATCAGGACCCGTGAAGATCTCATGTCGATCGAGACCTCCGTGGACGGCTGCAGCGACCCGCGCGCCGGCAGGGCGCGGCTGACCGCCTTCACCTCGATCATCTCCCCCTCGACCCACTCCTCGGCCGCCACCAGGCGGGCGCGCGCCGTCAGGTCCTTGTCGACCAGCGCCTTCAGCGCGTTCAGGTCGCTCGCCTCGAGGGCGAGGCCCGACATGATCCCCGACCCGCGGGCGGTGAACCGGAACCCGTCCGGGCCGGAGATCATCCGGATCGTGACCTTCTCCGCCCCGCCGCCCGGCACGTTTACGCGCCACTCGTCAATGGTCCGCCCGTCGGACGTGCGGGACGCGTCCGCCCTGGACCGCGCCCTCAAGACGAGGCCTCCGCGGTCCGGGCCAGGGCGCTGCGCGCCCGCAGGATCTGCTGATGTCGAGATGTTCATGGGGGGTTCCGGCGTGCTGGATCCAGCGGCGGCTCACGCCGATCCTGTCCGCCATCGCCAGCAGCTCCTCCGTCGTGTCCGCCATCATGTGGCACATGATCATCCCCCGGTAAGGGGCCCTCATGTCGTCAACGTAAACCGTCATCCCGCGATGTCCTTCCTTTTCACGCCCATCATACCACGAATTGGAGGGCGGCGCAAACGCCCGTCCGCCCTTTCGCCTGTCTCCGCCAGGTGGTAAGCATGTCCGGAAAAGGGAGCATCGCCATGACCGTCAAAGACCTCAGCGAAGCGGAAGAGGCGCCATGACCGTCAAAGACCTCAGCGAAGCGGAAGAGGCGCGCATCCGCGCCTGGATCGGGGCCAACCCGAACGAGATCCACACCTCCTCTCATGACGACATCATCTCCGACGAGATGGCCGGCATGATCATGCGCGGCGAGTTCGATGAGTTCGATGAGGCGGTGAGTGAGGCGATCTTCCAGACCGTCGGGTATCCCGATTTCTGGGAGAGCTGGGAGGAGGAGGCGCTCCGGGAGCTTGGTTACGACGCCGATCACGAGTCGCGTGACGCCGCTCTCGGCCTGCTCCGCGAGGAGCGCGAATACGACGCCGCCCCCTGGATCAGGGACGCCGTCCGGGGCTGGAAAGGGAACGTCACCGCGATCCTGCGCGGGGAGGACGGCGAGGAGTTTCACGTCCCCGGGTTCGAGGACCGGAGCCGGCCGTGGGGCCTGTCGGAGCGCGACGAGGAGCTGTTCGGCCGCCTCGTCGAGACGTTCGACCCGGTCATCCCCGCGGATGACCCGAACGATCCGGAGCCGGACGCGGTCCGGCTGATGCGCGCGCTCGAGGTCGTCTACGGCGGCGACGGTTGTGAGCGCCTGGTCGCCTGCGGCAAGCTGGACCTGCTGCCGTTCCTGGAGTCGCGCAGCGCGCCTGCGGCGATCACGATCGGTCCGGATGACGCGTCGAATCTGCTTTTCTACGACCACTCGAACGGTTGCGGCAACATGGGGAAGTTCACCCCCCGGAAGTCCGTCACCCTCGCCGCCGCCTTCGAGCCGGACGAATCGAGACGCTGGGGCGTGGACGCGTGTTACTGCTTCACGGGCGGCTGGTGGCGCCATGAACTGAAGGCGTCTTCGGCGCCCGATCCGGCGCCGGCCCCCGAACATGACGAAACCCCCGCCCCCTGACGGGCTGAGCTTGAGGAGAGGTAAATGCCCCAGTTCGAGATGACCGGCGCCCACATGCCGGAGTTCCGGGAGCTGCCGCCGCTGACGCGCGGCTACGTCGAGGCGATGTTCTTCACCGCCCCGGAGCCGGAAAGCGACAAGGAGTTCGACATCTCCGAGGCCGGGTTTTCCGACCTGAGCGAGGAGGCGCTCCGCAGGATCGTCGAGGACTGCGACGCCTTCGCGGCGGCGCACGCGGAGGACATCGCGACGCTCTCCGGCAGCTCGAAGGTCGACTACGACGAGATGTCCGCCGGCCGCGACCTCTGGTTCACCCGGAACGGGCACGGCGTCGGCTTCTGGGACCGCGGCTTCGAGGGGGCCGAGGGGGAGGCGGCGGAGCGCCTGAGCGAGGCGGCGACGGCGATGGGTGAGGTCGACCTCTACGCCACGGACGACTGCGAGCTGGATCTGTCCTGAGGACGGGAAGACGGCCAGCGCCCTGATCGCGGGCGCCCCGTCAGATCCATTCGATCGGCGCGTTATCGGGGATCCCCGCGGGGGCCTCGGCCTCGGCGGGGAGCGCCGCGGACGGACGGATCGTCCCGGACGCCCCGCCGGCGGCCTCGTCCTCGGCCTGGGAGTCGAGTCCGAGCACCCGCAGCGCCAGCTGGCGGGCGCGGCGGGAATCCGGCGGGGCGGACTCGATCCCGCCGCCGTAGGGGTCGACGATGCCGCGGCTCTGCGAGGACTTCAGACCGAGCGTCGCGAGGATGACCGGGTCGGAGCCGCCGTTCACCCACGGGTAGTGCGCCGTGACCGTCCCCTCCTGCCCGTCCCGGCGCAGCCGGCCGACGAACTGCGTGTGGACGGGCGGCGCCCAGTCCAGCTCGCCGATCACCGCCTGGCTCATGAGGTGCTGAAGCCCGTCGACGCCGGCGCCGGACCTGTTCGACATGATCATCACCGGGGTGTCGCCGCGCTCGATCGACGAGATCGCCGCCTCCTTCTGCCGGACCGTCTCCGTGCCGGTATACATGACCGGGGCGAGGTCGGCCATCTCCCGGTTCCAGATCCGGTAGACCTCCCGGTGCCACCCGCCGAGCAGAACCTTCTCGCCGCCCTCGACGAGGTTGCGGACGTGAGCGGCGACGGAGCGCGCCTTGGCGATCCCGGTCTCCTGCCGCATCAGCATGTCCAGCTCGCGCGCGGCGCGGCCGCTGGAATGGAAATCCCCCTCCACGACCCGCAGCGCGAGCCGTTTCTGCAGGTCGCGCTGGTCGCGCACGTCGTCCGGCGCCCATTCCACCTCGAGGACCTGCCGCTCGAGCGGCGGGATGACGAGGGCCACGTCCGGGTCGTCCTCGGTCCGGCGCAGCGTGACCCCCTCCGACTGGAGATAGGCGCCCAGCGCGCTCGGGTCCCGGACGATCCAGTGGTTCCCGTGCATCACGCACCAGTTCACCATGAACTCCGCCCAGGAGCCGAGGAACCCCGGCCTGACGATCTCCACGATGTTGAAGATTTCCGACCCGTAATTGTAGATCGGCGTCGCGGAGAGCGCCATCACCGCCTCGGCCGACCGGGCGAACGCCTTCCCGGCGCGCCCCTTCTCCGTGGCGTCCCCGTGCCGAAGCTCCTGCACCTCGTCGAAGATGACCGTGCGGATGCCGAGGTCCGCCGCGGCGTCGACCCAGGCGGCGATGTTCGAGTAGCGGAACACGTAGACGTCCGCCTCCTCTACCTCCCGCGCGTTCCGGTTCGTGATCTCGACGGCGCGGAGATGCGTGAACCGGTTCACGTATCGCCGGACCCATTGCGTCGAGATGTGCGGCTGGACGATGATCGCCGCCGGGAGACGGTCCGGGTTCATGAGCGCCGCCAGGGCGGAAACGCTCTTCCCCAGGCCGACCTCGTCGAGAAGCAGGAGGGACCCGGTCTCCCCGAAGATCTCGGCCGCCTTCGCCTGGTGCGGCCGCGCCGAGGTCCCCTCCCGGAACCCGGAGATCTCCGGCGCCGGGCGTCCGGGCGTCCGAAGCAGCTCGAGCCGGTCCCGCGCGTCGCGGTAGCGCGTCACCCCGGCCGCGAGCCGCGCGGCCGCCTCCGGGGACGCGTCCAGCGGGTATCTCTCCAGGAACCAGGCCAGGTCCGCCGCCGTGTCGGCGCGGTCGGTCACCCGGAACGGCGGGACGGACCCGGTCGGGATCCCCTGGAACACCGACTTGAACCGCATCGAGACGTGTCCGGGCAGGTCGGACACCACCCATCGCGACGCGGCGGCGTCGTAGTCAAGACGGCCGAGGCTCAAAGCCAGCCCTCGGACAGGCGCAGCAGGCGGAACTGCTTGCCGCCGATCTCCCCCGCCGCCCAGGGCCACGGCACGGCCGACACGAGCAGCAGCGCGCGCACCCGGTCATGCGCGGCGTAGCGCGTGAGCTGGCGCATGATCGCCGGACGCGTCCCCTTCACCTTGATCTCGATCGCCACCCCGTCATCGGTCAGCGCGTCGGGACGTTCGCCCGGGCCGAGAATGACCTGCGGCTCGAACCCGATCCCGCCACGGGCCAGCGCCGCCTCGACGCCGCGCTGCGCCTCCGCCTCGGTCGTGACGGGGATGCGGAACGCCTTCAGGGCGGCGTGCGCGCGGCCCAGGGACAGGTCGATTTCGGACATGTTCGCCTCTTCGGAAAGGTTTCGCCATGATATCCGGAAAAGCCCTTCCTCACAAGGTTTTACTCATGGGGCATGATCGCCGCGACGCGCGGGTGATCCTGCCCGTCACCGCGGCGGAACGTGCGGGTCCGGCCGCGCTCGATCGTCGCGCCGCGCGCCCCGAGCGATGACCCCGCCGCGTCTGGACGGACGTCCCCGGCTCGTGGTAAGGTTCCGGGGAAGACGTCCCGGAGGAGGTCGTGATGCCGAACGTGACCAGCGACCTTCTCGAGAGGCTTATCGGCCGCCTCGGCGAGGACGACCCGCTCTCGGGCGAGATTCGCGCCGAGATCAGGGCGAGCAACGGCGCCGGGGCGGCCGATCTTCGGATCCCGGCCGGCCTCGCACCCTTCGCGGCCGGCGCCCTGCTGGTCGGCTCCGTGAAGGCGATGATGTCCGGCCGACCCGAAGGCGTGGTTCGCGGCATGATGTCGCTTCGGCGGGAGGTTGAGGCGGTCATCCCCGCCGCCCTGGCCGAGCTGGGAGAAGACACCGTCGAGCGCGTATACGAGCTCGCCGCCGAGGGGTTCGTCGGGGTCCGGGTCCTGCCCGAATCCTGGAGGGAGGACGG
>QFNI01000063.1 GCA_003240775.1 Mesorhizobium amorphae
ACTTGTCCCAGGCCTTGGTGGTGCGGTTCCAAACCTCGGTGGAGCCGGGCAGGGGCGCGGCCGCCACCTTGTTGCGGATCGGGCTCTGGGCCTCCTGCGCCTGGATGAAGGCGTCGTCCCAGGAATAGCTCATGAGCGTCTGGCCGCCGCCGAATGAGAAGATCTCGTCGCCCAGGCCGAAATTGGCACCACCCGGCGGAAACGCCGCTTGGGCGTCCACGAACATCTCGAGCGCCTTCACGAAGCCCGGATTGTTGATCTGTGGCTCCATGGTAGCGAGGTCGAAGAAGAAGCCGCCCTTGACGTTGGGGTTCTTGGCAAAGGCCGCAGCGCGGCTGATGAAGGCCGAGAACATAAGGTCGTCGCGCTTGGTCACTTCGGCCGAGCCGAAATGGTCCTGTCCGTCGCCGGCCCAGTCCCAGCCCGAGAAGAACTTCGCAACCTCGTTGTAGTCAGCCCAGGTGGCGGGCACCTTCAGGTCTTTGCCGGTCTTCTCCTTGAATCGGGCCTGCATGTCGGGGTTGGAGAAGATGTCGGAGCGGTACTTCATGTAGTGCCGGTCGCCGTCGACCGGGTATTGCAGCATCTCCGAGCCCCAGGTTGCCACATCCTTGTAGTTCTGGGTCACGTCCTTCATGCCGCTCACCTCCTGGTAGGCGGCGGGAACGGGGGCGAGGAAGTTGTGGACGTCGCCGATCCAGAGCGAGGGGTAGAACATCACGTCATAGGCGGCCTGCCCCGTCTGGAAGGGGATCATCAAGCGCTGGTAGAGGTCGCCGAAGGGGATGTGGACCACGTCCACGGTGGCGCCGGTCAGGTCCTGGAACTGCTTGGCGTGCAGGTCGGTCGGTTCGCCGATCACGGGCACGGCGTGGGTGATCACGCGCAGCGTCTTGCCGGAGTAGTCCTTTGCGTCGATCGCCTCGTATGAGCAGGCGCCGGGCGCATCGGCAGCTTTTCCGTACTGGGCGTAGTCGCCGTATTTCGTGTAGTCGATGTCGGCGGCGAATGCCGGCCCGGCCAACGCCAGGGCGCAGACGGATGTGACGAGTTGCGCAGTTCGCTTCATGGCTCTTTTCCTCCCAGAGTGAGCGTGGATGTGCGGTTGGGGAGGCACGCGCCTCCCCGCTGAAATGTCAGGGGATCAAAACGGCGCGGCCGTGGATCTTGCCGGCGTTGAGGTCGTGCAGCGCCTGGTTGGCGTCGGCCAGGCGGTATTCTTTGGTGGCGAGGTTCACGAGGCCGCGATCGGCCAGCGCCATCAGCTCGACGAGCTCGGCCCAGGTGCCGACGAGGTTGCCGATGATGTTCTTTTCCGTGATCACCATGTCGACGGTGGGCACCACGATGTCCTCGCCGTAGCCTACGACGTAGTAGGAGCCGGCGGCCCGCGTCATGGCCAACCCCTTCTTCGTGGTGCCCTTCTCGCCCACGAAGTCGATCACGGCCTCCGCGCCCGCGCCCTCCGTCAGCTGTAGCACGGCCTCCACTTCGTTGCCGTCGGCCTTGACGAGCTTGTCCGCGCCCATCTTGCCCGCGAGCTCCAGCGAGGCGTCGGACTTGTCGACCACGATCACATCGGCCGCGCACATGGCTTTCAGGCACTGGATGCCGATATGGCCGAGGCCGCCCGCGCCGATCACCACGCAGTTCTCGCCCGGCAGAAGATGGCGCGTCGCCTTCTTCACCGCGCGGTATGCGGTCAGCCCCGCATCCGAATAGGGCGCCACTTCCTTGGGCGCCAGCGTGCGCGGCAGCTTCACGATGTTGCGCTCGGACGTGCATAGGTATTCGGCATAGCCGCCATCGCAGTCGAGGCCGGGGAACTTGCCCGGCGCGTGCATGTCCATGCCGCGGCGGCAGGCCAGGCACGTGCCGCCCGAGATCTTGGGATGCACGATCACGGGATCGCCCACCTTGACGTTCTCCACCTCCTTGCCGACCGCTTCCACCCAGCCGGCGTTCTCGTGGCCCATGATGAAGGGCAGGAGGCCGTTGCCGTTCGGGTCCATGTGCGGGCGCCAGACGCCCTCGATGATGTGCAGGTCGGTGCGGCAGACGCCGGCACCGCCGATGCGAACGATCACGTCGTTGGCCTTGGAAATCGTGGGGTCGGCGACCTCCTCCATCTCGACCCAGCTCTGGGCCTGGAGATCGTCATCGTATTTCTTGAGCACCTGAGCTTTCATGGATCCTCCTCGGCGGCAGTCGAGCGCCGCATCCGGACAAGGCATCGCAAGCGCCATGCCAGTCTCGAGAAACCATTCAAATCAATGGCTTGATGCATCGCGCAGTGTGCAGTCGCCGTTCGGCGGCTGCACACAGGTGAACAGTGCAGTGTTCAGTTTCTGGCCATTGCGCGGGGCGCGCCGGCATCCATAATGACCTCCATGTTGCTGGAAGGAGGAGCCATGCAGCATCTGTCAGGAATCGACCGGGCGCGGGCAGCGCTCGAAGCGGGTGCGCGTTTTCCGGCAGGTGCGCTGCCGGGCACGGTGTCCACCAGCTGGCAGCGCTGCCGCGACTGGGGGCTCGACCCCCGCGCGCGGCCCAGAGGCGAGGTCGTGCCCTTCACGGAAGTCGGCCGCAGGCGCGAGGCGACGGCTGCGCTCCGCCGCCTTGCTCTGGCCGAGATGCAGCTCCTCTACTCGCAGATCGCTGGCTCTAACTTCACCATCGCGCTGGGGGATGCGGAAGGCTTGGTGCTCGACACGATCAGCGACCAGCAGTTCGCCGACAGCGAGGCGGGCCGCTCGATCATCCCCGGCAGCGTGTGGCGCGAGACCGAGCGCGGCACGAACGCGCTGGGCTTGGCCGTTCTCGCCAAGGCCCCTGTCGCCATTTACGGGCGCGAGCACTTCTTCGCCTGTCACGGCCACCTGAGCTGCATGGCGGCCCCTATCCTCGACAGCCGCGGCGAGGTGCTCGGCCTGCTCGACGCCTCATGCACCAACGAGGCGCGCCAGAGCCACACGCATGCCTTGGTACGGATGGCCGCATCCCAGCTCGAGAACGGGCTGATCTTCCAAGAGCGCGCCGAAAGCTTCATCTTCGCCTTCCACCCGCGCGTCGAATATCTCGACACGCTGTCGGCAGGCCTGATCGCGGTGGGACGCGACGGCGAGGTGCATTCGCTCAACCGTCCGGGCACAGCACTCCTTGCCGGGCTCGATGCCGGAACCGGCAGCCATTTCGACGGCCTGTTTGAGGCAGGCTTCGGTGCCGCGATGGATGGGCTCATGAGCGGCGGCATCATCCGCATCCGCGACCGCGCGGGAAGCGGCGTGTTCATGGTGTGCCGCCAGATCGGCAGGCAGGGCGTGGTCGAGGTGGCGGTGCCGACGCGGCCCGCACCCAAGCTCGTGCAGCGCGCGGACGCTCCCGCTTTCGTGTGCGACGATCCCCTGCTTCAGGACGCGCTCCGCGAAGTGGCGGATGCGGCCATGCTCGCCATGCCCGTACACATCATGGGCGAGACTGGCACCGGCAAGGATCTGATGGCGCGCCACGTGCACACGGCGTCCAAGCGCAAGGGCGAGTTCGTGGCTGTGAATTGCGGCGCCCTGCCCGAATCTCTCTTCGTCGCCGAACTCTTTGGCCACGAACGTGGGGCATTCACCAGCGCGCGCAGCGAGGGCGCCCCGGGCTTGGCCAAGCTTGCCGACAAAGGCACGCTGTTCCTGGACGAGGTGGCGGACATTCCGCTGGCTGCGCAAACCGCGCTCCTGCGCTTCCTCGATACAATGGAGGTGCGCCCAGTCGGCGGCGGCAAGAGCATCAAGCTCGACGTGCAGATCGTTTCGGCCACCAACCGCGACCTCGGCGAGATGGTCGCCGCGCGCCAGTTCCGGTCGGACCTGCTCTACCGGCTGAACGCCTTCACCATCCACCTTCCTCCGCTCAGGCAGCGCAGCGATTTCGCTCGCATCGTGCGCCACATGATGGCAGCGATCGCGCCCGATGCGGCAGTGACGGATGCGGCAATCGCCAAGCTCGCCCAGCGATCCTGGCCCGGCAACATGCGCGAGCTCCGCGCGGTGCTCCAGCGCTCGGCTCTTCGCCGCGAAGCCCATCTCGATGAGGAGGCCTTGCCAGCGCCCGGGAATTCATCCGCAGCAAGCTGCACTTGCTGCCGCGGCCACGCTCTCAACGAACCCCGCTGCACATCGATCCGCGCCATGCACAAAGCCACGGGCGGCAACGTCTCGCTCACAGCACAGCGGCTTGGGCTCTCGCGAACCACCGTTTACAAGCACATCTGAAACCCCGGTCCTTTCCCTTTTCGGGAGCCGTAGCACCAGGATAATACCCGGCACCGACTGATCCGGACCATGATCCTTTCGGTTGGGCGTGAAAGCCGACGAAAGGAAGAAAGCACGTGTGCAGACTGTTCATCGGAGCAAGCCCCGACCTCTGGGAGAGTCAGACCCGTTCCGTCCGGATGGACGGAATGGTAACCAGCGTCCGGCTGGAAAAGATGTTCTGGACGGTTCTCGGCGAGATTGCGGACAAGGACGAACTCAACATCCCCCAGCTGCTGCATCAGCTCTATAACGAATCGATCGACGAGGGACACGACTTAGGCAACTTCACCTCATTCCTGCGCGTCTGCTGCCTGCGCTATCTCGACCTCCAGCTGCAGGGGTTTCTGTCCAAGGACCCTTCCAAGGCCCGCCTGCCAGAGGAGATCCTGGCGCTTGAGGCGGAGGCCCGCAAGCAGCGTGAGGCAGCTCGGACTGCCTCGCCCGCCGGGCAACGCAAAGGCCAGAAGTACCTGCTTTGACGGTCCGCCCCGTCTCCGGTGTCGGGCTGGCGAAGACGGAAGCGGTAGGCAGCACCGAGCTGCTGACGCTGACGCTCCGGACCATCGTCGGCAGGCGCTTCCTTCTGCTCAGGCCTTCGCAGATGCGCCGCCACACGCGGGGCTATCGCTTCGGCGGCGGTGCGGCGCTCGCGGTCGTGCTGCCCGGCAGTCTTGTGGAGCTTTGGCGCACTCTTGAATGCTGCGTCGAGGCGGGTGCGGTCGTCGTGATGCAAGCCGCCAACACCGGGCTCACCGGCGGCTCGACGCCATTCGGCGAAGATTACGATCGACCTGTGGTGGTGATCAATGCCATGCGCATCCGGACGCTCCATCTGCTGGGCGGCGGCCGTCAGGTGCTGGCCCTTCCGGGAACCACGCTCGACGCCCTTGAAAAGAAGCTCAAGCCGCTCGGTCGTGAGCCGCATTCGGTGATCGGCTCGTCGTGCCTCGGTGCCTCGGTGATCGGCGGGGTCTGCAACAATTCAGGAGGCTCGCTGATCCGTCGCGGGCCCGCCTACACGGAGCAGTCGCTCTTTGCCCGGGTGGATGCGCAAGGAAAGCTCGAACTCGTCAACCATCTCGACATCGCGCTCGGCGCCTCCCCCTTTGAGATTCTGTCGCGTCTCGACGGGAGCGAAATCCCCGAAGGCGATGTGGCGTGGAACACGGGACGCGTCGCATCGGACCCGTCCTATGCCGCCTTTGTGCGCGAAATCGATGCCGCAACGCCGGCCCGCTTCAATGCCGATGAACGGCGCCTGTTCGAGGCGTCCGGCTCGGCCGGCCGGGTCGCGGTGCTTGCGGTGCGGCTCGACACATTCGAAGCCGACAAGAACCTCAAGGTCTTCTACATCGGCACCAACGATCCGGAAGAGCTGACGCGTCTGCGGCGCGACGCCTTGCAGAGTTCGATGCCGTTGCCTGTCGCGGCGGAATATATTCACCGCGAGGCGTTCAACATCTCCGAGCACTACGGCAAGGATACTTTCATTCTTGTGCGCAAGCTCGGAACACAGCGACTGCCTGCCCTGTTCGCGTGGAAAAGCCGCCTGGATGCCTTTTTCGAGAAGCTGCCATTCCTTCCCCAAAACCTCTCCGACCACGTGATGCAGGCGGCATCAAGGCTCTTTCCGTCACATCTTCCGCCCCGCATCCTCGCTTTTCGCGACCGCTTCGAGCATCACCTGATGGTGAAAGCGGCCGGGGCCGGCGCGGACGCGTTCAGCGCCTTTCTGGCGCAGCGTTATCCGAGCCGTGCGGGCGACTTCTTCGCCTGCACGCCCGAAGAAGGCTCGGCCGCGTTTCTGCATCGCTTCGCCACGGCAGGTGCGGCCGTTCGATATGAGGCAGTCCACGGCCGGCGAAGCGGCGGCGTGGTGGCGCTCGACATCGCGCTTGCGCGCAACGAGAAAGACTGGACCGAGCATCTGCCGGCAGACATCGCCCGAGACATCGAACACAAGCTCTACTACGGCCATTTCTTCTGCCACGTGTTCCACCAGGACTATCTTCTGCGCCCAGGCGCCGATTGGCATGGCACGAAAAGCCGGATGCTCGCCCTGCTCGACAAGCGAGACGCGCGCTATCCCGCCGAGCACAATGTCGGCCACCTGTACAGGGCGGGCGAAGTTCTGGAAGCGCACTACCGCGCGCTCGATCCTTGCAACTGCCTGAACCCGGGCATCGGAAAAACCTCGAAACGCCTGAAATGGCGTTGCGACGAGTCCGGAAGCGAGCAGCAGGCCTCTCGTGTGGACGCTCAACCCTCTGCCATTCCCAGAGAAGTTCCCGCCACCGAAAGAAAATCGCGTGGAAAGGCCTTGTCGTAGTGAATTACTACCACCATCGCATTCATTTCCGTAGGATGGCTTTCTGACGGTAGCCACCTCGCAAGGCAGCCACGTTGGAGTTGCAAGTATTGCCCAAGCTTATCCATTCCATGGTCCGAGTGCTCGACGAGACGCGCTCAGTGGAATTTTACTCGAAGGCCTTCGACCTCGCGGTTGCCGAAAGGCTCGATTTCGAGAGCTTCACGCTGCTTTATCTTTCCAACAGTGAATCTGGCTTCGAACTGGAGCTGACGGTCAACAAAGGCCGCGACCGCGCCTACGACCTGGGTGACGGGTACGGGCACCTAGCGGTTTCCGTCGATGACCTCGAAGCGGCGCATGCGCGGATGATCGGAGCGGGGCTCGCCCCCAAGGATATCAAAGAGCTCGCCCACGGGAGCGATGGGCGCGCCCGCTTCTTCTTCATCGAGGATCCGGACGGCTACAAAATCGAGGTTTTGGAGCGCTCCTGGCGCTTCCGGTAGTTTTTTGCGGCGCGGGCACTCCTGAACGTCCCGATTGCCGCCAAGTTTGGGAGGACTTGGACCATGACTGACATCAATGCCCGCGACGGCGCGGTCGCTTCACGCCGTGGCTTTCTGAAGGCGGCGGGCACGTCCTTGCTTGCCATGACCATTCTGCCGAGCGGGCTGATCGCCGGCAATGCCTGGGCGCAGATGCCCCAGGCGACCGAGCCCGAAACATTCGCCTCTCTCGTGCAGATGTCTCGCGACTGCTACCCGCACGACCAGATCGAGGACCGCTTCTACGCGGCAGCCGTTCAGATCATCGACGAAGCAGCCCGCGCCGTCCCGGCGGAGCGTGATCTTCTGGAGGGTGGCATGGGCACGCTGAACCAAGCGGCGGCGGACCGCTTCGGCAAGCCCTATGCCAAGATCGAGAACGAAGCCGACCGCGTCGCGCTCCTGAAGGATATCGAGAGCACGGCGTTCTTCCAGAAGGTTCGCGGCAACCTGATCGTGGGCCTCTACAACCAGAAAGAACTCTGGCCGATCTTCGGCTACGAGGGTTCGTCCTTTGAAGAGGGCGGCTATCTGCACCGCGGCTTCAACGACATTTCCTGGCTGAGCTGAACCCCAGCCTACGACCCGCAGCAACATCAGGTTTCAAAGGCCGGGCGCCGAACGCACTTCCGTGTCGCGACGCGGAAGAACGCAGTGCCGTGGCGAGGAGGAGACGAGACATGAGTGCACCTTACGATCTGAACGACGACACGGTCTTTGTCATCATCGGCTCGGGCGCTGGCGGCGGCACGCTGGGCACCCAACTGGCGCTCAAGGGCATCGACACGGTGATCCTGGAAGCTGGAAAGCGCCATGAGACGTGGGATTTTATCAACGACGAGTGGGACTCGTTCGCCCAGCTCGCTTGGGGCGACAAACGGACAACATCGGGCTCGTGGCAAGTCGCCAAGGACTTTCCGAACCTGCCTGCCTGGATCGTCAAGTCGGTCGGCGGCTCCACCGTGCACTGGGCGGGCGCCTCGCTCCGCTTTCAGGAGCACGAGTTCAAGACGCGCACCCATTACGGCGAGGTGAAGGGGGCGAGCCTCCTCGACTGGCCGGTCGACCTGGCCGAAATGGAACCCTGGTACGCGCAGGCCGAGCACCGTATGGGCGTCACGCGCACGAATGGAATCCCAGGTCTGCCCGGCAACAACAACTTCAAGGTGCTTGAAGCCGGTGCCAAGAAGATTGGTTACAAAGAAGTTCACACTGGCAACATGGCCATCAATTCCGAACCGCGCGACGACCGCGGCTCGTGCTTGCAGATCGGCTTCTGCTTTCAGGGCTGCAAGTCGGGTGCGAAATGGTCGACGCTGGTTTCTGAAATTCCGAAGGGCGAGGCCACAGGCAAGCTCGAGGTGCGTCCGGAATGCATGGTGCTGCGCATCGAGCATGATGCGGGCGGCAAGGTGACGGGCGTCGTTTATGTGGACGCCCAGGGCGTCGAGCAGCGGCAGAAGGCGCGCGCCATTGCGGTCGCCGGAAACTCCATCGAGAGCCCGCGCCTGCTTTTGAACTCGCATTCGGCGAAGTTCCCTGACGGCCTCGCGAACTCCTCGGGCCAGGTCGGTCGCAACTACATGCGCCACACCACGGGTTCGGTCTATGGCGTGTTCGACAAGCCCGTCCACATGTACAGGGGCACAACCATGGCCGGCATCGTGCGCGATGAGGCCAAGCACGATCCGAGCCGCGGCTTCGTGGGTGGCTACGAACTCGAAACGCTGTCGCTCGGCCTGCCCTTTATGGCGGCCTTCCTCGATCCGCAGAAATGGGGCCGAGACTTCGCCGACGCGATGGACAACTACCGCAACCTCGCCGGCATGTGGATTGTGGGCGAAGACATGCCGAGCGCAGACAACCGCATCACGCTGGCCGAAGACAAGGATTCCTTCGGCATGCCGGTCGCGGCCGTGCATTTCGACGACCACGAGAACGACATCGCCATGCGCAACCACGCCTACAAGCAGGGCTCGGCGATCTACGAGGCGGTCGGGGCGCGCCGGACGGTGCACACACCACCCTACCCTTCGACCCACAACCTCGGCACGAACCGCATGAGCGAGCGGCCCGAAGATGGCGTCGTCAACCGCTTCGGCCGCGCCCACGACATTCCGAACCTGTTTGTTTCAGACGGCTCGCAGTTCACCACCGGAGCGGCCGAGAATCCGACCCTGACCATCGTGGCGCTTGCGTTGCGGCAAGCCGATCACATCGCCAAGCAGATGGGCCAGGGCGAAATCTAGGCGCTTCGTCCAAATCACTTTCGGCCGGCGGACAGCAATTGTCCGCCGACTGATGCCTCATGCCATAAAGGGACATCCATGCGTTTCAGTCTGGTCGGATTGACTATTCTAGTAATGTCTTCTCCGACGCTTGCGACGGAGATCGAGGTCAAGATGCTGAATTCAGGCGCCAAGGGAGCGATGGTCTTTGAGCCGGATTTCGTCGAGGCGAAGCCAGGAGACGTGATCCACTTCGTTCCTACCGACAAAGGGCACAATGTCGAATCCATCAAAGGAATGCTTCCTGATGGCGTCGAGCCCTTCAAGAGCGGCTTCAACAAAGAATTTCGGCTGACTGTGGAGAAGCCGGGCCTCTATGGGGTCAAATGCACTCCGCATTACGGAATGGGTATGGTCGCGCTGATTGAGGTCGGAAGTGCATCGAACAAGGAGGCTGCGGCGGCGGTCAAGCATCCTGGGAAGGCTAAAACAGTGTTTGAGGACCTGTTGCGCCTCGCAAATTAGGACCTGTCAGCGATTGACCCGATCGAGCCTTCTCCCTCGAATGGATTGATCGACGAGGCTGGCCATCTTCCAGTTGATGGTCCGGGATAAATCTTAGTGCATGACTGGTCTTGCTGCCACGGCTGCGGTGGCCGGCGAAGCTGGTCCGGGTAGCGCAGCCGGCCATTGTATGGCGGCCGGTGCCGGCGGCTTGTAGCCGAGCGAGGAGTGGGGCCGCACGGTGTTGTAGTGCTGGCGCCAGCTTTCGATGATCACCTTGGCTTCGGCCAAGCGGTAGAAGACCTCGCCGTTGAGCAGTTCGTCGCGCAGCTTCGAGTTGAAGCTCTCGCAATAGCCCATCGTCGGGCCAACAGTCCCCGGAGTGTTGGCTTATCCTCCTCTATCCCATGGGCTGCCCGGCTCGATGAGGGCGCACTTGGTGCCGACAACCGTGATCCAATCGCGCGCCGCCGTGGCGACGACACCGGCCCGTTGTCGGAGTGAACAGCGGAACATGACGCGTGCTGCGATGCCGTAGCGGCATGCCACCGCCGACACGCCGGCACCGGGACGTGCGGTCTCGGCGATGATGCGCCCCTCGTCGGCATCGCCGAAGGCACGGCGCCGACCTGCAGCGGGCGGGGACACGAACACTCCAGGTGGCGGCTCGGGTGGGGGCGCGCTAGTCACTAGAGCATTTTCAGACTGAGCGTTGATATCCTGCTGCGTGGAAGAAGTTGGCGCATTCGGCGGGGGCGAAACGGCTAAGGAGCTGGCCGATGCGGGTGGTGAGGGCATTGATGGTGCGCGCTGGTTCCTGGCGCAACAGCGCCTTGAGTTTGGAGAAGGCCATCTCGTTGGGGTTCATGTCGGGGCTGTACGGCGGCAGGTAAAAGAGCTGGGCACGGCGGGCCCTGATTGCCTCGCGGATGCCAGCGACCTTGTGGGCGGGAAGGTTGTCGAGCACGACGATGTCGCCGCGTCGGAGCGTTGGGGCGAGCACCTGATCGACATAGACGCGGAAGGCCTCGCCATCCATGGGCCCGTCGAGCACCCAAGGTGCCGTGAGCCCTGAAAGGCGCAGGCCAGCGATGAAGGTCACGGTCTTCCAGTGACCGAAGGGCACGGCATCATGGCAGCGCTCGCCGACTGGCGACCAGCCGTAGAGGCGCGCCATCTTGGTGTTCACTCCTGTCTCATCGATGAAGACGAGGCGTTCCGGATCAACGAAGGGCTGTGCCGCTCTCCACAGCGTGCGTCGGGCTGCCACGTCTGGCCTGTCCTGCTCGGCGGCCCGCAGGGCTTTTTTTGAATGACAGGCCTGAGCGCCGTGCCGCGTTCCACACCGCCTGTCGAAGGCCTGCGTGGTGGGCAAATTCCCGACCTACCGCTCAACACGATTAGGCTGAAGGCGCGAGACCACAGATGGGAGTTTAGCGGGCGCCGACGCTCAGTGGGATTAAAGGTTGCCAGTCTCCACGCTCAAGGCCTGGGGCCTGAAGCTGGCAAAGGCGTCCGGCTTCAAGAAGGCGAGGATCGCCGTGGCCCGGAAGATGGCCGTGATCCTGCATGCCATGTGGAAGACCAGCACCCCATTCCGTTGGAGCCAGGAGGCGGCGGCAGGATAACCACCGCCGTGCCGCTCGACTGACCTCAACGGATGCATCCCCGCCGGGACGTTTGGCGCGGATCAGGCCGTCCCTGAAAATGCGGTGCCATCGGCAACCGCGAGGACCACTTCGATCGATCCGACCATCTGACGCCAACATGCGGCGGTCCACCAAGTCCGACCACGGAGAGAACCATGAACCCGGCGTGCGCGCAGACACCAGTCAGCCAGCTTGACGAATGCGATTAAAGAACTTTTCAGGGGGCAGGCCACGGAAGCGTGCGGTCGGGCATACGCTGCCCAGTTCTCCATCCGCGGCAGGCCGCCCGCGCAGAGGTAGCGAGCGGTCCAGCGTGGGCGGAGAACTCCATCCAGCACAAGTCGGGGCGGCATCCTGGGCGGGATGGAAGGGCCGTTGAGGACGTCGCGGTTGCGGCATCCCAACTCTTTGGCGGTGCGCTGCTTTAATGCCTTGTCGGCGACGCAGGAGATAAGTGAAGTTTGGCTACTGCCTGTTGCGACTGCAGCCCGGCCTCGAGGGCCGAAACAAACTGCCCGGGCTGGGCACCAGCAACGAATGTGAAGTCGTCCTTTGTCCATCGCTTCTGGAGCACTCGCAATTGGGTGACCCGAGGGCTGAGGGCGTCTGGGTTATTCTGCACCAATGGTGTCGGCACGGGCCAACTGAAGCTTTCTTCAAACCATGTGTGGAATTCATCAGCTTCACGGAGCGTGATCAACACGCCGCACTGTGTTGGCGTCGTCCACGCCTCGACCCAGTTGGCGAAACCAGCGAAGCTTTTTTCGTCGCCGGGAGCCAAGCGCACCACGGCCCGCACCCGAACACCCCATTCCAGCGCGCGGGGTCCATCATGGCGGGCGTCGACGTAAAAGGGCACGAGCGCGAAAGCGACCACCTGTTCGGCGACGCCCGCACGCTCCAGTTCCCAGAGTATGGCGCTCTTCGTGCCGCGCACATCCCAAGCAAAGGGGTCCATGCCAAGTAGCGCCCTGGGCACATCGAATTCGCAAACCCGCCACGCTTCTTGCTCGAGCGCCGTGAGGTTCTCCAACATCGCGGGGATGATGCGGGAAGCGGACGACTGGCACTTCCATGGCAGGGGCTGGTCGCTTCTGACCGGGCCCACAACCAAGGATTTGAGCGCGCTCGGGGCGACCCGGAAGGCGGGGGCTTGGTAATCTCTTTTGATACGAGCGAGGTCGTCGTCATAAAGAAAATCGGCGGGCGTCCGTTGCCGCCGCACGCGCATGACTTCGCTTTGCAAGCCTACAACCCCTGACTGCGATGCAAGCGTCTGCCCGCCATGACGCGACCATAGAAACGCTGAACCCATCCACGGCGCAACGCTCCTCGGATTGGGCAAAACGCAGCACCGAATCGAGCGACCAAACTCGATCCAAGACCACAGCCCCTTCTTGATCGCACGGCGCATTGCTGCGTCGCTCCTGGGGACGCGCATTACTGCCCGCACCTTCACGCCCCATACTGCCCGTTCGTCCAAACGGCCCGCTTCTTTTGGCGGGGAGGACAGCATCGGCTCAAGCGCAAAGACCAACGGGGTGTCGCCGAGTGCGGTGTCGCGTATGTGTTTGGCGACCTCCGTTTTTAAGGCCCCAAAATCGAAGTTCGCGAGGGCATCAAATGGAAGGTCCAGCGGCAGAATGAAACTCAAGGATGACCAAGCGAAGCGTTCGACTGCCGCTAGGTTGGAGAAAACTCTTTTAATATCGTGGGCCCCAGCCTTTTCATCGCGGTCAATATGGCGCCACGTGATGTGCGTCCTTGTGAATTCCATTTTGAACTCCTTGTAAAAGATAGTGGGCCCGCGCCCACACTTTGACTTTACAAGCAGCCCAATTCCCCTTTTCTATTCTCAAGCATGGTGCGTAACCGCACCATGCGCGCCACCTGCCTTTGCATATCTACCCGAAATCAGCTCACGGGTTCGTAGCGGCTGTCCAGCGGGTCAGCGACGCTCGTCGGGCGGAAATGCTCGAAATTTTTGCGGATGGATATGTCCGCGCCCGCGCTATTGTCGACAGCAGGGAACCTCCGCCAAAGGGGAAGCGCCCCGAAAGCGGCAGCCACCCGGATCAACCGCCGCTTCCTGGACTTCTGTCTTAACTGCAACCTGTTCTTGTAGTTCGAAAGCAGGTTGATCGCACTTCCTGCCAGTTGAAAAGTATCCACGCGCTTCGGTAAGCTTGCCGCATTCACGTAGCTTGCGCGGTCGGGGACGATGTGGATGGCTGGGGCAACCAAGCGTATGGCGGCGATGCTGGCGACGTTCCTGACGTCGGCCCCTGCGGCCTACGCCGAGCCTGCTCCTCTTAACCCCAACGATTTGCTTTTTATCAGTTCGGGCCAGTGGCACCAGTTCGAGCAGGATGTGGGTGACGGCATCTTCCGCCTTTACGCTATTGCGATGGACGCGAAACACGAGCCTGCCGACATGCCGAACCTCTTGCTCCTAAAATGCCGGGAGCAGCCGCCGCATTTGGTTCTTCATTTCCCCGACACCTACGTCTTCAACGGGTTCAAGGCGACCGACTGGCTTCCGGAAACAACGCTCTACGCCCGCAACGACAGCAGCACCTTCCGCTTCCACGCCGAGCTGAACCGCAACGAGATTTTCGTGGACCTGCCCGGCAGCGAGGAGAACATCGCGGCGCTGTTGGCCTCGACGTCGGTCGAATTCCGGTTCGGACCGAACGCGGGCGACCGCGCGGTTCTGGCGATGGACAAGAGTCTGGAGCAGAACGAGAAGGAGTTTCTCGACCGCGACGCTGAAACGAGCGGGCGCGGCAAGGTCGTGGCGACTAAGGACTGGAAGGCGGTGGGGCCGTGCAAACCCTTGCCTGCCTCGGCGACCGAAACACCAATGGCGGCGGCTTCACCACCCGTCCCACCAGCACTGAGCGAAGACGAGGCCCCGGCCCAAAATGTGCTGGCGTTTCGGCTGGAGAACGGGGGCGTCAGCCGCGTCGCCTATCCCAGCCAAACCGTGAAGCTGGGTGAGACCCTTTCGCTGACGGAACTCGGGCGACGTTTTCCGGACTCGCAGGTGTCAGCGGCCTACGAGCAGGGCGAGGACGAAATCGAGTTCTTCAAGATCGTCAACGACGGGGCAGAGGTCGAACTGCACTACGACGAGAGCAAAAAGATCACGCGCATCGAAGGCAGAACGCCGGGCGTGGCGGACGAGAAAGACGCTGCTGTCGGGGGCACCGTTGTGGGGGCTTTGGGGAGCCGCGCGTTCTGCAACACGTTCACCGAGGACGAGCCCGTGTGGTGCAAGGCGGATGAGAATGCGAATACCCGCTACGACGTGGCGTGGAGCGACGCGTGCCCCATGCCGGAGCAGACGGCAGGCGTAATCGACGTGCCCGCCTGCGCGACCGTTGCGGCCATTTCCGTTTCCGCACCGCCCGCACCAGCCCAGCAGCAGTTGGAATTCGCGGCGTATCCGGCACCGGCCTTCAAAGGCAAAACTGCGCTGCCCAGCTTCAAGGGGCGGGACGAGAAATACCGCGACTACCGCACGCGGATCACGAACTCGCTCAAAGAGGGCCCAAATTTCGCGGGCGAGTTCAGCCTCGTGCAGATCGGCTGCGGCACCGGCTGCTCGTTTGTTTTCGTCAGCAGCAACCGCACGGGTGAGGTCCTTCCCGCCCCCTTCGGCGGCGAGGACACTATGTATCTCGACCTCCTATTCGAGAAGAACAGCCGCCTGCTGGCCGCGCAGTGGGCGGGGTATGACGAAAGCACATGCCGCATCGAATGGTTCGAGTGGACGGGCCGGGCGTTGAAGCGGCTTGGTGGCTCGGTAATTGGCGCGGTTGACGCCTGCTACAAAACGGTGGGGGAAAACCTCGGGCGCTAGGGCACGGCCTCAATCTATCGGCTTGTAGCGCTTGATCCCTGAAATACCTTCGTCCCGATAACCTAAAATTCGATAACTCCCATCCGCAAGGCGTTCGCCGAGAAGCGCCACCACTTCGGCTTCCAGATTTTTTCGCAAGGCGGGATGTTTTACCACGACGTTAGCCTGTCGGCTGGCATCAAGGCGAACCTTGAATTGCTCCTCTTCCTTCAAGGACGGCTGCCTGGGGTTATCCAAACGATCAAACTTTGCACAATCGTTGACACCTTTCTTCCGGAGAAACGCTTCGAGATTCTTCGAAGTGACTTCACACCCTGCCGCATAGCGCAACGCCGCCGCATACCGGCTTACGGTCGTGCTGGGATTCTCGCTTTTGTTGAATGCGAGTTTGACGACCGGTGTGAAAGGGTTGGTTGTCGCTTTCGTGCGACGGATGCCCCTCGTAGCCAGAAGCCGTTCGAACGCCTCAGGGCGAGCCCGCGACTGCTCATGCAACTGCATTACTCGGACTAACGCGCGCGCAAGTTGGCCGTTGTTGTCGACCGATCCCCTGTCGAAATTGCGCACCGCGGCCAAGCACAATTCGAGAGCATGATCCAATGCGTGATCGTCCGCGTCTGCCGCATCATTTCTGCCTGCGCTCACCGTGACGGGGACGAGCTTCCCTTCACCCTCTTGAACCTTTCCTTCTCCTCCTTTTCTAACTCTGCCCCTTTTGACCCCGATAGTCGACAAGTCAGTGACAGGAGTGAGCGGCACCCTTTTTATCTGGTCGATATGCGGAATGGGCTCCAAAATGCCGCCTTTGTCCAACTCGTTGAAGGTCACATCGGCAGGGATGCTGGGCAGGCGTGCCGTGTCATCCTCCGAGGGGGGTAAAGAAATAATATTGGCTTGTGGCGTGCCCATGCTTGTTCGTCTCCGAATTGCGTTCGAGTTTGTCCCAGAGTGGGACAAATCGGAAGGTGGCGGCGGCACGTTATTTTACTGGCGACGCCGCGGGTCCCATACCCTTCATCACTACTTTACATTGCCAGGAAATTCATAGTTCGCGCGCTGCAGCGCAGATGAAAACGCTACAAGTTGCGCCACGGATAACAGCGGAGACGGCATCAGGAAATTTGATGACTGTAATGCTGGGAGCGATGGCAACATGGATTTTGTTTTTGTTTTGCATATGCACGTTGTGGAGCGGCCTTTGGGATTACGTTGCCGCCCTTTTCGCTCGGTGTTAGTCTTCGGTTTCTTCCTGACCGACGCGCATTCGTCGCGCGTTTTCGGCAAGAGCAGCACTCCGTCCTGCGCGTCCCGGTCCCAGCGTGTCGACTTCGTGATGTAGCCCCAAACGGCCTCCGACTTCTCGTCCATTGGCACAACGTGGACGGTTCGCAGGATGTCGCCAGGGTAGATCAAGCTGGCCCTCTCACGCTCCGCAAAGAGGTCGAATGGGACCGTCCTCTTGCGCGACCAGGGTGGCACGGCATACACGCCATGAAAGTGGTCGCCATCGTTGGGTCGGACGTCATCGATGGAAAACTTGCCCGCAGCGCGCGTCCATCGGCCTTCCGATACAGCAATCAAAACCGGACGCCGTTCCACGTTGCACCGCCTGTTTGTCGAGCGCATCGTGAAATTGAGCACTGTCGAGTAGAACCGCTCGATTCGCCTGCACATTTGGGCATTCCGACTGCACAGTCCGCCGGATAATTGCTCGAACAAAAAGGTCAGCAGGTAGCATCGCCAGCCGCGCCTTTGGTAGCTGGTGATCCAAGATGCGAATGCGCGGTTCACTGGATCAAGCGGGCGCACTTGGGTTTTTGTTTTGGATGAAGCGCGCGGGTCTTGGGGGTCACCCATTACCGCGATGGGAAACTTCAGGCGGCGTGCTTCCCGAAGGCTCTCCGATTCCCCCTGGATGACCTTTCCAATGAACGGCGCGGGTTTGAATTGGTCGAATATGCCGGTGCCGGTTCGGGGTGCCAGAATTTGCTTGAGCGTTGTGTTCGGCTTAGCAGTTGTAGCTGACTTGCTCACAAATGCGGTCCTGTTATATGGGTTTGATAGACCCAATGCCGGACTACCGGATAAAGCAGATATACGGAAATATTGAATTGCAGATCAACAAAGCAATTCTTCGGGATTTACCGGCCCTCGTCTTGAGCCGATATTGTGTAGTTCCCCGAATTCCAGTCCTGCTCCTCGTGGCAAACCAGCAAGGGCGTAGTGGAAATTAGCTTCCACTTTTACTTTACAACGTGCCTATTTCGCCCCGCCGTGGAGTTGCTCGACCCGCAAAAGCGGCTAGGAGTGGGACCCTCTTAATTTTCCTGAGAAGCTGATCCACGCCCTGGACGCGCGATCCCAAATTCAGGAAATCAAAATGGCAAAACCAACCCCCTCATTTCGCGGGCTCGACCTTGGTCGCGTCTTCGTGCTGCCGAACGGCACGCGGCAGATTGAATTGCTTTTTGCCACCGCCACGGGGGAGCCCGCGCGGGTGGCGGTCGACCTCGGCGACGTGGCGGACGCGCGTGCCCTCCAACGGCTTTTGCGGAATTCTGGTTTTGGCGGTGCTACCCTCACGCGCGCCGATGCGGCAGTGCTCGATGAGCAGATTGTCGCCTACACAAAATCGAAAGCCGGGCGGGCAGCGCTGACGCCGGTGCGGATGGGTGGGGGGTGGAGTATCGGCTTCACCGCTTTCGCGCTCGATGACACCGAATTGCCGAGCGGGCGCGCGGTCGCGCGGCCACCAGCAGCGTGCGCGATGATCAACGCGCAGCGCGGCACGCTCGCGGGCTGGAAAGCGAGCGTGGGAAAGGCGGCGCTTTTTTCCTCACGCACTATACTGATGATTTCAGCCGCGCTCGCCGCCCCCACGCTCGCCCTTTCCGGCGTGGAGGCAGGCGGTTTTGGTTTCAATCTGTGGGGTCCGTCCTCGACAGGAAAATCCACCGCGTTACGGGCCGCAGCCTCAGTGCTTGCCGGGGAATTCGCGGGGACGTGGAACGGCACGGCGAACGGGTTGCAAGAACTGGCGCAACAATATTGCGACCTGCCGCTTGCCGTCGACTCCATGGAGTCGGTGTCGGGCGAGCCGCAGCGGGAATTGACAGAGGCCGTGGCCTATGCGCTGGGCAGCGGCAAGCCGCGCGTGAGAGCGAAAGCTTGGTCGGCGGCCAACGGCACAAGCGACGCGTCCTGGCGCACAGTTCTTTTGTCCACGGCGGAGGCCAAGCACCAGCGCGCACAAAAAACGGGTGCGGCGGTGCGTTTGGTGGACGTGCCGGTGGCGCGAGACCCAAACGACCCGATGGGCATCATTGACTCTTGTCCGAAGGGCACGCCGGAGAACAAGCGGCGGGAATTCACGAAAGTCGCAGTGCAGAAAATGGCGACCGGAACCGCCGCGCACCACGGCCACGTGCTGCCTGAATTTGTTAAGCGGCTGGCGGCAGACCCAAAGTTCGCGCGGGCGCAATTGGCAGCCGAGCGGGGCTTGTTCCTGAACAAGTTCGATACCGCAGAGCGCACCAACCCCGAGTTGCGCGTGCTCGACCATTTCGCGGTGGTGTTTGCCGCTGGGCGGCTTGCGATCACCTTTGGCCTTCTGCCGTGGTCCGAGGCGCGCCTGCTAGAAGCTGTTTCCCGTTGCGCCACGGACGCGCTGGAGAATTCCAACGACCGGGCGAAGCGCAACGCGCAAAACGCGGCACGCGTGCTCGCATGGCTTGGCGATCCCACGCGTGTGTTTCTTCAATATAGGTCTGAATGGACCCGAGCGGAAATTGAGGGCGTTGACGGCTTGAAGGCGCAATACAACGGCGACGGAGTGCCAAGGGGAGAACTCTGGCGGGTTAAACTCGTGCTTCGCCCCGTGCTGCAACAAGCACTCGGTATTCGTGGACGGGACTTGAGCGGGGCCATGGCGCACCTGCGTGCCACGGGCCGCCTCGTGTGCGAGGACCGCGACGACGCCATGACCGTGCAGCATAAATTCTGCGAAGACTTCTCGGCCCGGTTTTATGTCGTGCGCACAAACCTTCGCGACGGGATCGCTGCTGGAAACGACGATTGACCCAGTGTGTCGATGTCGTGTCCTTCAAGCGCTATGTGAGACGCGCTTGAAATTGCCGGATGGATAAACCGATGAAGGTCGAGGCGACCTACGCGTTCGGTAGCTGATCGACGTCGACACCGGCCTCCACCAAGCGCTGCCGTGCCGACGCCCGCACAGTATCCGAGAAATCTGAAGGGTGCCGCAGCACGATGGCCTCGCCTGTCAATTCCGGCATCCCACGCTCAAGCAGCATCGCAAATCCCCGCGTTTCCTTCGTGTCGCTGGACCAGTCTGTGAGGGTTTGCGTCACGCCGACGCGACCGACTTTCTGCCGCGTCCTGCTGAGGCGGGTGGTCCTGCCGTTTTCCTCGGTAAGCAGCAATTCGAAGGCGTGAAGGGTCCGCCAAAAATCGAATTCGACGGTTCCCGGCTTCTCGGACGGCAGAATGTCTGCGAGCCGCCGAAAGGCAGCATCCGCAATGTCCTTTTCGTTCTCGCGGCGGGCGTTCACAATCCAGGTTCGCAGCTTGGCAGGGTCTTT
>QFNI01000064.1 GCA_003240775.1 Mesorhizobium amorphae
GCATGGATTCTCGGGTCGAGCCCGAGAATGACGAAGTGGTGGTGGAGATGGTGAGTGGAACTCGCCACCGCTGCCGATCAGCCTGCTCCCCTATCCATTCGTCATTCTCGGGCTCGACCCGAGAATCCATGCCGTGACCGAGCCGCACCGCTGACGGCTCAGAAATCCTCAGCCGCCCATCATCAGGCTGAGGTCAAAGACACCCATCTTGCGGCAGCGGGGCAAAGCAGCGCCTCAGCGCGGCAGCGCCGCGAAGCCCTCGGCGAAGCCGTTCAGCGCGACGGGGATGCCGACCCCTTCCTCGGGCGTCTGGAACACGATGAAGGTGGCGGACTGGCCGGTGGAAAGCGTGTCCACCAGCGGCTTCTCCAGGATCACCTCGGCATAGCAGCCATCGGCGAAGCAGCGCACGAAATAGGCGCGGCCGATGTCCTTGCCGTCGACATTGAGGCCCAGGCCGTTGGGAAGAAGGACGCCCAGGGGCGCGAGCACGCGCAGGATCTCGGCCTTGTTGTCGGCGGTGCGCAGGACGACCACGGACAGGCCGATCTCGGGGCGGTCCTCGGCCACCACGTTCTGCATCATGGCGCATTGCTCGGCTGTGGCGCCGGCGGGCGTGTCGCAGATGATCGACCACGCGCCGTGCGTGGAGCGCACCTGGCCGGGCTGCTGGGCGAGCGCCGGGGTGGCTGCGAAAAGTCCGACAGCAAGGGCGAGCTTGAGCGGGATGCTGCCGAAACGCATGGTCACTCCGAAGAAACGGGCCGTTCGGGGGGAGGGCCGAGCGAATCGCCACGCTCCCCCGACCGACACCTTAAGGACGGGACGGCGGCCTTGGCCAGAAGAACGAGGCGCCGCGGACGCGTTTATTCCAGGCGAATTCCGCCTGAATTGCGACCTTGTGACGTTTCGGCGGCATCGCGGCCAAGCCTCTGCGCGCAAGCGCGCCGCGTGCCCGACGACCGGCGCAAAGGAAAATGCCTTCCGGCCGACAGAGGCGAAAATGCGGCATCGGGACACGCCGGGCGTTCTTGCCCTCTGGAATGGAGTGTGGTTTGAACCGGACCAAGGGGCGGAGGACCGTGATGGGACCGCGCCCGGCGTTTTTTATGCCGGCATTGCCGAGCCGATTCCGGAGATTGCAAGCGCGATGCGTTTCCTTTCAACCCGATTGACCGCTGCGACGACACTCGTCGCCACCATGGGCTTGCCGGCGCTTGCCGCCCAGCCCGAGCCCTGGCAGACTACGTTCCAGCCTGCGGCGACGCCGATCATGGCCCAGATCGACTGGTTCGAGAAATACACGCTCTGGTTCATCATCCCCGTCACCTTCCTGGTGCTCGTGCTGCTGGCCTGGTGCATCTGGCGCTATCGCGCGAGTGCGAACCCGATCCCCTCGCGCACCAGCCACAACACGGCGATCGAAGTCGTGTGGACGGTGGCGCCCGTCGTGATCCTGCTCTTCATCGCGGTTCCCTCGTTCCAGCTCCTGACGGCGCAGTACACGCCGCCCACCGAGCCGACGATGACCATCAAGGCCACCGGCAACCAGTGGAACTGGGACTACGAGTACCAGATCGAGAACCCCGTCACCTTCAACTCCATGCCGCTCCTGCGCGACGAGGAGCGGGCGGCGCTCGGCAAGGAAAGCCTGGCCGACTACCCCCGCCTGCTCGCCGTGGACAATGAGATGGTGGTGCCGGTGAACACCACGGTGCGCGTGCTCGTCACCGCATCCGACGTGATCCACGCCTTCGCCATGCCCGCCTTCGGCATCAAGGCCGACGCCGTGCCCGGCCGCATCAACGAGCTGTGGTTCGCGGCCGAGCGCGAAGGTCTTTATTACGGACAGTGCTCCGAACTCTGCGGCAAGGACCACGCCTACATGCCGATCGGCATCCGCGTGGTGTCGCAGGCTCAATACGATACCTGGCTCGCCGCTGCCGCAAGCGACGTGCCCGGCGCGAACCGCGCGTTGATGGCCTCGATCGCGAGCGCCAGCACCGTGGCCGCGGCCGAGTAAGCGGCAAGAAGGAAGGGACGGAGCCGTTTCCATGGCAGACGCTGCAATCCACCACGACGACCACGCTCATCCCAAGATGAGCTTCTTCACCCGCTGGTTCCTGTCGACGAACCACAAGGACATCGGCACGCTCTACCTGATCTTCGCCATCATGGCGGGCATCCTGGGCGGCTTCTTGTCGGTGATGATGCGCTGGGAACTGCAAGACCCCGGCATCCAGATCTTCCACGGCCTGGCCGGCATGGTCTACGGCGTGGACGGCGATGCGGCCATCGACGCCGGCAAGTCGATGTACAACGCCTTCACCACCGCGCACGGCCTGATCATGATCTTCTTCATGGTGATGCCCGCGCTCATCGGCGGCTTCGCCAACTGGATGGTGCCGATCATGATCGGTGCGCCGGACATGGCGTTCCCGCGCATGAACAACATCTCGTTCTGGCTGCTGCCTCCGGCCTTCATCCTGCTGCTGCTGTCGATGTTCATGCCGTCCGCTCCCGGCGCGCACGGCGTGGGCGGCGGCTGGACGATCTATCCGCCGCTTTCGACGTCCGGCCAGCCCGGACCGGCGATGGATCTCGCGATCATCGCGCTGCACATCGCTGGCGCCTCCTCGATCCTGGGCGCCATCAACTTCATCACCACGATCTTCAATATGCGCGCGCCCGGCATGACGCTGCACAAGATGCCGCTGTTTGCCTGGTCGGTGCTGATCACCGCCTTCCTGCTGCTGCTCTCGCTGCCCGTTCTGGCCGGCGGTATCACCATGCTGCTGACCGACCGCAACTTCGGCACCACCTTCTTCGTGCCCGAGGGCGGCGGCGACCCGATCCTGTTCCAGCACCTGTTCTGGTTCTTCGGTCACCCGGAAGTCTACATCCTGATCCTGCCGGGCTTCGGCATCATCTCCCACATCGTGTCCACCTTCTCGCGCAAGCCCGTCTTCGGCTATCTCGGCATGGCCTATGCCATGGTGGCCATCGGCGTGGTCGGCTTCGTGGTGTGGGCGCACCACATGTACACGACCGGTCTTTCGCTCGACACGCAGCGCTACTTCGTGTTCGCCACGATGGTGATCGCGGTGCCGACAGGCGTGAAGATCTTCTCTTGGATCGCCACCATGTGGGGCGGCTCGATCTCCATGCGCACGCCGATGCTTTGGGCGATCGGGTTCATCTTCCTGTTCACCGTGGGTGGCGTCACTGGCGTGCAGCTGGCCAATGCCGGCCTCGACCGCGCTTTCCACGACACCTATTACGTGGTGGCCCACTTCCACTACGTGCTGAGCCTCGGCGCCGTGTTCGCGATCTTTGCGGGCTGGTACTACTGGTTCCCCAAGATGACCGGCTACATGTACTCGCCCTTCATCGCGCGGACCCACTTCTGGCTGATGTTCATCGGCGTGAACCTGGTGTTCTTCCCCCAGCACTTCCTGGGCCTCGCCGGAATGCCGCGCCGCTACATCGACTATCCCGACGCCTATCACGGCTGGAACATGGTCTCGTCCTACGGATCCTACCTCTCTGCCATCTCGGTGCTGGTGTTCCTGTTCGGCGTGTTCGAGGCCTTCCGCCGCAAGCGGATCGCGGGCGCCAATCCGTGGGGCGAAGGAGCCACCACGCTCGAGTGGCAGCTTTCCTCGCCGCCGCCCTTCCACCAGTGGGAGCAGCTGCCGCGGATCAAGTGATCCCCGGCACTCACCTCAGGCACCCATAGCGCGAGGCCGCCCACGAGGCGGCCTTGCCGATCAGGCGGAACCCCAAGGCAGCCCATGGCACTCGTCGACGCAGAGATGGAGAACAGCTTGCCGCGCCTTTCCGAGGCGGGGCCGGGCGACTTCTTCCAGCTGATGAAGCCGCGCGTGATGTCGCTCGTGGTGTTCACGGCCTTTGTGGGCTTCATGGCCGCGCCCGGCCATCATAACCCGCTTCTCGTGTTCATCTCGGTTCTGGCGATCGCGGTGGGCGCCGGCGCATCCGGTGCGCTCAACATGTGGTACGACGCCGACATCGACCAGGTGATGACGCGCACGAAAGGCCGCCCGCTGCCTTCGGGCCGCATCGCGCCCGGCGAAGCGCTGGCCTTCGGCATCGTGATGGCCTCGTTCTCGGTGTTCACGCTGGGCCTGCTCGTCAACTGGCTGGCCGGCGCGCTGCTCGCCTTCACCATCTTCTTCTATGCCGTGATCTACACGATGTGGCTCAAGCGCTGGACGCCGCAGAACATCGTGATCGGTGGGGCCGCTGGCGCCTTTCCTCCGATGATCGGCTGGGCCGCCGCCAGCAACGCCATCAGCCTGGAAAGCGTGGTCCTCTTTCTCATCATCTTCCTGTGGACCCCGCCGCATTTCTGGGCGCTGGCGCTCTTCAAGGCCGACGAGTACGGCCGCGCCAAGGTGCCGATGATGCCCAACGTCAAGGGCTTGGCTTCCACGCGTCGGCAGATCTTCGCCTATTCGCTGCTGATCGCCCCCGTGGGCGTGCTGCCTTGGGCGCTGGGCTACACGGGCGTGGCCTATGGCATCGCCTCGGCAGCGCTCGGGCTCGGCTTCGTGTGGTATGCGTGGAAGGTGCTGCGCATGGACGACGCCGACCGCGCGATGCGCCCGGCCAAGGCGCTGTTCGGTTATTCGCTCGTCTACCTGTTTGCGATCTTCGCGCTCTATCTCGCTGATATCGCAGCGACACGGCTGGCAGGCTGAGATGGCGGGTGAGGATCGCATCACGCTGACGGAGCGCCAGAAGAGGGCGCAGCGTGCGCGCTCGATCGCCATCGCCTTGGCGCTCGCCGCCTTCGTGATCCTTGTTTACGCGGGCAGCGTGCTGAAGTTCGGCGCGGCCCTCTTCAACAGGCCGATCTGACCATGACCACCCAGCCCACCACAGAGAACCCCTCCAAGGCGAAGGCCAACCGGCTGATCGCCGTGTCCTGCGTCGCCTTCTTCGGCGCGATGGTGGGCGCGGCCTATGCGGCGGTGCCACTCTACGAGCTGTTCTGCCAGGTGACAGGCTATGGCGGCACCACCAAGCGGGTTGAGCAGGCCTCCGACGTGATCCTCGACCAGAAGATCACCATCCGCTTCGACGCCAACACCAACGGCGTGCCGTGGGATTTCGGGCCCGTCGACCGCTCCATGACGATCCGCATCGGCGAAACCGCGCAGGCGCACTACAAGGCGACCAACAGCTTCTCCAAGCCCACGCGCGGCACGGCTTCCTTCAATGTCACGCCCGAGATGGCGGGCGCCTATTTCTCGAAGCTCGAATGCTTCTGCTTCACCGACACCGAGCTTCAGCCGGGCGAGACGCTCGACATGCCCGTGGTGTTCTACGTGGACCCCGACATCGTGAACGTGCCGGAACTCAAGAACCTGCACACGATCACGCTTTCCTATACGTTCTTCCCTACACCGCAAAAGCCGGCCGCTTCCGCCCAGGCACCGGCGCCAACGGGCACTCTCGGAGGTTGAGATGGCAGACAGCCACGCCAAGCATCACGACTACCATCTCGTCAATCCGAGCCCCTGGCCCTTTCTCGCCTCGGTGGGCGCGCTGGTCATGGGCATCGGCGCCGTCGCCTGGATGCAGTACCTGAAGAGCGGCACCTTCCCCTTCTTCGGCATCAACCTCGCCGACACCCGCTGGTTCATCTTCGGCATCGGCACGCTGATCATCCTCTACGTGATGTATGGCTGGTGGCACGACACCATCAAGGAAGCCAAGGAAGGCCACCACACGCCGGTCGTGTCGCTGCACCTGCGCTACGGCATGATCATGTTCATCGCCTCCGAGGTGATGTTCTTCGCCGCCTGGTTCTGGGCCTTCTTCGATGCCAGCCTGTTTCCTGGCGAGATGCAGCAGGTGCTGCGCGCCGAGTTCACCGGCGGCACCTGGCCTCCCAAGGGCGTGGAGGTGCTCGATCCCTTCCACCTGCCGCTCTACAACACCGTGATCCTGCTGCTGTCGGGCACCACCGTCACCTGGGCGCACCATGCGCTGCTCCATGACGACCAGAAGGGCGTGGTGGCCGGCCTCGTGCTCACGGTGGGCCTCGGCATCCTGTTCTCCTTCGTGCAGGCCTACGAGTACATGCACGCGCCGTTCGCGTTCCGGGACTCGATCTACGGCGCGACCTTCTACATGGCGACCGGCTTCCACGGCTTCCACGTCTTCGTGGGCACGATCTTCCTGCTTGTCTGCCTGATCCGCGCCATGCGCTCGGGCCTCAATCCCAAGCAGCATTTCGGCTTCGAGGCGGCTGCTTGGTACTGGCACTTCGTGGACGTGGTGTGGCTGTTCCTGTTCGCCACCATCTATGTCTGGGCTTCCGTCGGCGCGCCGATCGCCGAAGGCCATTGACGGGACCACTCCCGTGAAGGGCGGCACAAGCGCGCGCGAGGTCGAGCCGATTTCGGCCGGCCTGCGCGGCCGGTGCCCGCGCTGCGGGGAGGGGAAGCTGTTCAAGGGCTTCCTCGCCCTCGCCGATGGCTGCGAGGCCTGTGACCTCGATTACGGCTTTGCCGATGCGGGCGATGGGCCGGCGGTCTTCGCCACCCTCGTGGTAGGCTTCGTGGTAGTGGGTCTCGCGCTTTGGGCCGAGGTCAACTACAGCCCAGCGCTCTGGCTGCACTTCGTGCTCTGGATCCCGCTCGCGACCTTCCTCTGCCTGCTTTCGTTGCGCGTGGTGAAAGGCGTTCTGGTCACCCTGCAATACCGCAACCAGGCCCAGGAAGGCCGGTTGGACCGCGGGCCATGACCGCCGCCTTGCCCGGCGGGCCGGCGCGGACGCGCCGCGTCTGGCCGCTGCTTCTCGCTTCCGGCATCGTGCTCGCCATCCTGCTGGTGCTCGGCACCTGGCAGGTCGAGCGCCTCGCCTGGAAGGAAGGGCTGTTGGCCGAGATAGCCGAGCGCACGGCAGCCGCCCCCGGAGACCTCGCGACGGTGGAGGCGCGCTTCCGCGAGACGGGCGACGTCGAATACTGGCCGATCACCGTTTCTGGAACCTTCGAGCACGCAGGCGAGCGGCACTTCTTCGCGACCTATGCGGGGCAATCGGGCTACAACGTCTACACGCCCCTGCGGCTTGCGGACGGGCGCGCGCTTTTGGTCAATCGCGGCTTCGTGCCGTTCGAGTTGAAGGATGCTGCAAAGCGCGGGGAAGGCCAGGTGACTGGCCCCGTCACCATCACCGGGCTCGCGCGCAATCCGCTCGCGGCCAAGCCCTCGGTGGTGGTGCCCGACAACGATCCCGCGGCCAACATCTTCTATTGGAAGGACCGCGACACGATGGCCTCGAGCGTGGGGCTGGCCACCGGCGATGGGCTCGTGCCCTTCTTCGTGGATGCTGGGCCCGGACGCGCGCCGGGCGGCTGGCCGGTGGGGGGCGTCACCATCATCGACCTGCCCAACAACCACCTGCAATATGCCGTAACCTGGTATGGGCTCGCCTTCGCGCTGGTGGGCGTCGTCGGCTATTGGCTGTGGAACGGCCGGCGCCGCAGCCCCGCGCCTTGACAGGGCAGGGGGCCGGACGCCATGTCCGCCCCATGGCCGCTCTTCCTCCTCCGCTGACCCTTCGCCTCTGCGAGCCGCGCGGCTTCTGCGCGGGCGTCGACCGCGCGATCCAGATCGTGGTGCTGGCGCTCAAGAAACACGGCGCGCCCGTCTATGTGCGCCACGAGATCGTGCACAACAAGTTCGTGGTGGAGGGGCTCAGGCAAAAGGGCGCGGTCTTCGTGCGCGAGCTCGACGACATCCCCGACCACGACCGCGAGCGGCCGGTGATCTTCTCCGCCCACGGCGTGCCGAAGTCGGTGCCCCTGGCCGCGGAAGCGCGCAACATGCTGTATCTCGACGCGACCTGCCCGCTCGTCTCCAAGGTGCACAAGCAGGCCATGCGCCACCAGCGGCTCGGTCGCGAGGTGATCCTGATCGGGCATGCCGGGCACCCCGAGGTGATCGGCACCATGGGCCAGCTGCCCGAAGGTGCCGTGATCCTGGTGGAGAGCGAGGAAGACGTGGCGCGCCTGCCCGCCGGCGATGGCGAGACACTCGGCTTCGTGACCCAGACCACGCTGTCGGTGGACGACACGTCTGGCATCATCGCAGCCCTTCAAGCGCGCTTTCCGCTGATCCACGCGCCGTCGAGCGAGAGCATCTGCTACGCCACCACCAATCGCCAGGACGCGGTGAAGGAAACCGCGCCCGGCACGGACCTCTTCCTGATCGTCGGCGCGCCCAACTCGTCCAATTCCAAGCGGCTCGTCGAAGTGGCGAGCCGTGCCGGCGCCAAGCGCTCGCTTCTCGTGCAGCGCGCGCACGAGATCCCCTGGGACGAGCTTGCCGACATCGAAACGGTGGGGCTGTCGGCCGGAGCATCCGCGCCCGAGATCATCGTGGACGAGATCGTGGACGCGTTCCGCGCGCGTTTCGCCGTCACGCTCGACCTTGCGGTCATCCGCATCGAGACCGAGGAGTTTCCCGTGATGCGGAGCTTGCGCGACGTGGAACTGACGGCAGCCGACATGGCCTTCGTCAACGGGGCAGCCTGATGGCCGTTTACACCGATGTGGGCGAAGGCGAGCTTTCGGCCTTCCTGGAAGCCTATGATGTCGGCGGGCTCCTGTCCTACAAGGGCATCGCCGAGGGCACCGAGAACACCAACTTCCTGCTTCACACGGAAGGCGGCGCCTTCATCCTCACGCTTTACGAGAAGCGCGTGGAGGTGGCCGACCTGCCTTTCTTCCTCAGCCTGATGGAGCACTTGGCGGCCCGCGGGCTCGCCTGCCCGCAGCCGGTTCGCACGCGCGATGGCGCGATGATCGGCACGCTTGCCGGCCGCTCGGCCGCGCTCGTGACCTTTCTGGAAGGCATCTGGATGCGCCGTCCGCAGGTCGCCCATTGCCGCGAGGTGGGCCGCGCGCTGGCCGAGCTGCATCTGGCTGGCCGCGATTTCCCGCTGTCCCGGCCCAACGCGCTCGGGCCGGAAGGCTGGCGCCTGCTTTGGGAAGGCTCGCGCGAGCGTGCCGACGAGGTGGCGCCCGGGCTCGGCCGCGAGGTGGAAGAGGACTTCGCGCGGCTCGCCCGCTTGTGGCCGAGCGATCTGCCGCGCGGCGTGATCCATGCCGATCTCTTTCCCGACAACGTGTTCTTCCTGGGCGAGGAACTGTCGGGGCTGATCGACTTCTACTTCGCCTGCAACGACACCTTCGCCTACGATCTCGCCACCTGCCTGAACGCCTGGTGCTTCGAGAAGGACTTCTCGTTCAACATCACCAAGGGCGCGGCGCTTCTGGCGGGCTACAACGCGGTTCGTCCGCTCGGGGAGGACGAGCGGGCGGCCCTTCCGGTCCTTGCGCACGGCTCGGCCCTGCGCTTCTTCCTGACACGCCTCTACGACTGGCTGACGGTTCCCGACGGCCCCCTGGTGCGCAAGCGCGACCCCATCGAATATCTGCGCCGCCTGCGCTTCCACCGCCAGGTCGCCTCCCCAGCGGAGTACGGGCTTTCGTGAAGACGATTACGATCTGGACCGACGGGGCCTGCTCGGGCAATCCGGGCCCCGGCGGCTGGGGTGCCATCCTGCGTTACGGCGAAACGGAGCGCGAGCTGAAGGGCGGCGAGCCCGACACCACCAACAACCGCATGGAACTGATGGCGGCCATCTCGGCACTCGGGGCGCTCAAGGAGCCCTGCGCGGTCGACCTGTGGACCGACAGCAACTATGTGCGCGACGGGATATCCGGCTGGATCGAGGGCTGGAAAAAGAACGGCTGGAAGACGGCGGCGAAGAAGCCGGTGAAGAACGCCGAGCTGTGGCAGGCACTGGACGAGGCGCGCAAGCGCCACAAGGTGACGTGGCACTGGCTGAAAGGCCATGCCGGACACCCGGAAAACGAGCGCGCGGACGAGCTCGCGCGGGAGGGTATGGCGCCGTTCAAGCGGCGGTGATCGCCGAAGCCTGGCACCGGCGGCGCCGCCCCCCTCCCCCTTGAGGGGAGGGGTAAGGGGTGGGGGTATCCTCGCCGCCGCACGAGGTTGGGGATTCTGTGGGAAGGGTGAAGCTGTGGGACCGCCACCCCCACCCCATACCCCTCCCCTCAAGGGGGAGGGGGAAATGCGAGGGTTGCGCTTGTGGCCTTGGGGGCTCCTTGGAAGTGCGTAACTCCTACGCCCCCAGCTGCTCCAGCATCCGCGCCGCACCCGTGGCTTCGGCCTTGCCGGGCGATTCCTCCACGTTGAGCGTTTCCACCACCCCGTCGCGCACCAGCATCGAGAAGCGCTTGGAGCGCACGCCCATGCCGCCTGCGCTCAAATCCATGTCGAGGCCGATCGCGCGCACGAAATCGCCGTTGCCGTCCGACAGGTAGAGAATCTTGCCCGCGCCGTTGGTGAAGGTCTCCCAGGCGGCCATCACATGGGCGTCATTCACCGAGACCACCGCGATCGTGTCCACGCCGCGCTTGAGAAGCGCATCGCGGTTCTCGATGTAACCGGGCACGTGCTGGTTCGTGCAGGTGCCGGTGAAGGCGCCGGGCACGCCGAACAGCACCACCGTCTTGCCGGCGAAGAGGTCTTGGGTGGAAAGCGTCTGCACGCCGTCCTCGGTCTTGTTGCGCAAAACGGCTTCGGGAATGCGTTCGCCGGGGGCGATGGTCATGGAAGGCTCCGGATCGGGCTGGGAACGGCAAGAGAGATAGTCCGGCGCAGCTGGCCGGGCAACGGCGTCAGGGCACCGAAAGCGTGCCGGACACCGCACCCTCGCTGGAAACGAGCGTATAGGGGATGTCGCGGGGCGGGGCCTTGGCGTCCGTCGGCACGCGTGCGGTCCATTCGGGGCCCGCTTGCGTGATCTCCGGCTTGCCGAAGGACAGCGCGTGTTCGGCGCCCGACAGGAAGAGGTCCTGCGGCACGGCCCCTTCGGGCAGATCGAGCGCTACCTCCACGACGCCCGGCTGCCAGCCGACAGCCTTCGCGCGGAACGCCTCGCTTTCGACCGCAGGCAGGTGGCGGAAGGCCATGGCGACGGAAGCGCGGTCCTCGGCTTCTTCGGGCGCGTGGGGGTCGAGCGCCAGCCGCGCCTGCACGGGCACGCAGATCTGGCGGCAAAGCCCTAGAAACACATCGGCCTCGATCATGCCGGACGTGCCGGGCTCTGCCAGCGTGAAGGTGACGGGCAGGGACACGGATCTGCTGTAGCCCGCCCAGGAACCCGACGCGTCCTCGTGGCGCTCGGGCGCGGGAAAGTCGATCCGGGCCTGGGCGATGCCGCCGCTCGGGCGGATGTCGAGCGAGGGCGGCACGCCCGCTTCGCCGGGATCGCGCCAATAGGTCTTCCAGCCGGGCTGGAGGTCGATCTCCAGGATGCCGCGGATCGTTGTGGCACCCGGCTCGACGGCTGCGGTGACCAGGCGCACGGCGCCGCCCTCGGCCGGCGACCAGGGCGTGGAGGCCGCGAAAGATGGAGTGACCGGAACGAGCGCCAGCAAAAATGCGGCGAGTGCGGATTTTCCCCGGCGCCCCTTCTGGACACGGGCGGGCGCAACGCCAGTTGATCTCGCATGTCGCTTTACGAACCTGCTTTTCAACCGCTGGGAAATCGGTCTACCGTGCCGGGAATGGACATTCTGCGCCGCAAGAAGAGTGCCGAACGGGGCTTTCTGGACAACCAGTTCCTGATCGCGATGCCGGGCATGCAGGACGAGCGTTTCGAGCGCGCGGTGATCTATGTCTGCGCCCATTCCGAAGAGGGCGCGATGGGGCTGATCATCAACCAGCCGCAATCCATGCTGTTTCCCGATCTTCTGGTGCAGTTGGGCATCCTGGACGAGGATGCCGCCATCCGTCTGCCGCCGCGTGCGCGCGACATCGTGGTGCGCAATGGCGGGCCGGTCGACCGCTCGCGCGGCTTCGTGCTGCACACGGGCGACTACAAGGTCGACTCCTCGCTGCCGGTTTCCGACAATGTGTGCCTGACCGCCACCATCGACATGCTGCGCGCCATATCCACGGGGCGCGGCCCCGAGCACGCGCTGATGGCGCTCGGCTATTCCGGCTGGGGTGCGGGCCAGCTCGAAAGCGAGATCGCGGCCAACGGTTGGCTGACGGCGCCTGCCGACCCCGGCTTCCTGTTCGGCGGAGACCTGGAGGAGACCTATACGGGGCTCCTGTCCTCGATCGGCGTGGACATCGCCCACCTGAGCGCGGCGGCCGGACACGCCTAGGACGCCGACGCCACGCGGAACTGCTCGCGCAGGAGCTTCTGCACGGCATCCGCCGGGATAGGCCGGCCGAACAGGTAGCTCTGCACATATTCGCAGCCCATCTGGCGCAGTTGCAAAGCGTCGCTCTCGTCGGCCACGCCTTCGGCCACCACCGACAATCCCAGGTCGTGCGCCATGCCGACCATCGACTTGATGAGCACGGTGCGCTTGGGGCTCGCATCGTCCACGAAGGAGCGGTCGATCTTGATGGTGTCGAAGGGAAAGCGCGTGAGATAGGCGAGCGAGGAATAGCCTGTGCCGAAATCGTCGAGCGACAGGCCGATGCCCAGCTCCTTGAGCTTGTCGAGCACGTGGGCAGCCTGCTCGGGATTGTCCATCACGAGGGACTCGGTGAGTTCCAGCCGGAACAGGCGGGGCTCGATGCCTGCCGCCTCCACCACGGCCGCCACGTCGGACACGAGATCGCGGCGGATCAGCTGGCGGCTCGACAGGTTCACGGACACAAACAGCGGCTGGTCGCCCACCTGGTCCTGCCAGATTGAAAGGTCGCTTGCCGCCTGCTGCATGGCGAACTGGCCGAGCTGCACGATCAGCCCGCAATTCTCGGCCACCGGCACGAAGTCGGACGGCGGGATCAGGCCGCGGCGCGGATGGTCCCAGCGGATCAAGGCTTCGAAGCCCGCGACCGTGCGGTCTTCGAGGCGCACGATGGGCTGGTAGGCGAGCTTCAGCTCGCGGCGCTCCACGGCGCGGCGCAGGTCCGACTCGATTTGGAGCCGGTCGGTGCCCACGGTGCGGAAGGCAGGGCGGAAGGGCTCGATACGGTCACCGCCGAAGCGCTTGGCCTGGTGCATGGCGAGCTCGGCGTCCTTCACCATGTCTTCCGCCGACATGTCGCCCGCCGTCCAGGAGACGAGGCCGACGGAAGCGGTCAGCACGATCTCGCGCTTGGCGAAGTTGATGGGCGCGCGGATGGCGCCCTTGATGGCGTCGGCCACGGCCGCGATGCGCGCGGGCTCCTGCTCGGAGACGAGCATCAGCGCGAACGTGTCGCCCGACAGGCGCGACAGCGCATCCGACGGCTTGAGAAGCCGGTGGAGGCGGCGCGCGACGGTCAGAAGGATCGTGTCGCCGGCCGAGATGCCCAGCCCCGAATTCACCTGCTTGAAGCGATCGATGTCGATCACGAAGACGGACGGGCGGATCTTGTGCTCGGAGCGCGCGAGCGAGACGATGGCGTCCAGCCGGCTCATGAAGAGCTCGCGGTTGGGCAGGCCCGTCAGGTTGTCGTGCACGGCGTCGTGGAGCAGGCGCTCCTCGGCCTTCTTGTTCTCGGTCACGTCCACCATCGTGCCGACGCACCGCATCACCTCGCCGTCCGAGCCCACCACGGGCCGGGCGCGCAGGCCGAACCAGTGGTAGTGGCCGTCCGCACCCCGCAAGCGGAAGCTCTGCGTGATCTGTCCGCGGCGGTGCTCGAGCACGGCGTCGAGCGTGGTGCGGAAAGTGTCGCGGTCGTCGGCGTGGAGGATCGGCAGCCAGTTGCGCGCGGGGCCGCCGAGGCTGCCGGGCTGCAGGCCGAGCGCCTGGGAGATGTCGGGGCGCGTCACCACCTTGTCGCGCATCACATCCCAGTCCCACACGATGTCGCCGGAGCCGACCACCGCGAGAGCTTGGCGCTCCATGTCGCTGAACAGGCCCTGGTGGAGCGCGCCGCCCGCGAAGGCGTGCTGCATCACCGTGAAGCCGATCAGCAGCGTGATCAGGATGAGGCCGCCGCCGATGGCCGGCTGCACGATGTCGTTGGCGAGCACGCCCGTGACCGCGAGCCAGCCGCCGGCGAGCCAGACGAGGATCATGGTCCAGGACGGGATCAGCATCACCGCGCGGTCATAGTTCTGGATGCCGAGATAGATGATGAGCCCGATGCCGATCACGGCCGTTGCCACGAACGAGAAGCGCGCGATGCCGGCCGCCACCGGCGGATCGACGATGGCCACGCCCGCGATGGCGCCCAGGCCCAGCACCCAGACCACCGCGCCCAGCGAGAAATGGCCGTGCCAGCGGTTGAGGTTGAGATAGGTGAACAGGAAGACGACAAGGGTCGCCGCCAGCGCCACCTCCGTTCCCGCCCGCCAGATCTGCTCGTTGCCGGGCGAGACCTCGATCACCCGGTTGAGGAAGCCGAAATCGACGGAGATGTAGGCGAGAACCGCCCAGGAGAGTGCCGCGGTCGCGGGAAACATCGAGGTTCCCTTGACCACGAAGAGGATGGTCAGGAAGAGCGCGAGCAGCCCCGCGATGCCGATCACGATGCCGCGGAACAGCGTGTAGGAATTGACCGAATCCTTGTAGGCCTCGGGCTCCCACAGATAGACCTGCGGCAGGCGCGAGGAGGCGAGTTCGGCCACGAAGGTGACCACGGTGCCGGGGTCGATGGTCACGCGGAACACGTCGGCATCCGTGCTCGCTTGGCGGTCGAGCGCGAAGCCTTCCGACGGCGTGATGGCCGCGATGCGGGTGGAGCCGAGATCGGGCCAGAAGAAGCCGGAACCGACGAGCCGGAAATGGGGGGCGACGATCAGCCGGTCGAGCTGGGTGTCGGTGGTGTTGGCGAGTGCGAACACCGCCCAGTCGCCGCTCGCGCGCGCATCCTTTGCTTCCACCTCGATGCGGCGTACGACGCCGTCGGGGCCGGGCGCGGTGGAGACCTGGAAGCTCGCGCCCTTGTTGCGGGAGATCTCGACCGCGCCCGACAGGTCGAGCGCGCGGTCGTCGCGGCTGATGCGGATGGGCTCCAGCGCGAAGGCCGGAACCAGAGATGCGAACATCGCGCAGGCCAGAAGGGCGAGCGCCAGAACGGCTTGGAAAAACCGCATCCTGATCAGCTCCGTGTCGTCGGGTCGCCGGCTATCAGCGCGAAGAGAAGGTGGTCGTGCCACGCGCCGTTGATGCGAAGAAAGGACCGGGCGATGCCTTCGCGCTGGAATCCGGCTTTTTCAAGCACGCGCACCGAGCGGTTGTTGGTGGGGATGCAGGCGGCTTCCAGCCGGTGCAGGCGCATGGTGTCAAAGGCGTGCGCGCAGAGAAGGCGCACGGCATCCACCATGTAGCCCTTGCCCGCATGGCGCTCGCCCACCCAATAGCCGATATGGCCGGACTGCGAGACGCCGTGGCGGATGTTGCCGAGCGTGATGCCGCCGATGAGGTGGCCGCCCTTCGCGTCGAAGATCAGAAAGGCGAGCGAGGTGCCGTGGCGGAAATCCTCGCGATAGCGCGCGAGGCGCTGGCGCCAGCTCGAAAGCTCCAGCTCGTCGGGTGCCCAGCGCGGCTCCCAGGGTTCAAGGAAAAGGCGGCTTTCGCGGCGAAGGTCCGCCCATTCGTGCCAGTCGCCGCGCCGCGGCAGGCGCAGCGTCACGCGCGCGCCCCGCAGCACGGGCTCCTTTCCGCGGAGAAAAGGCAGCTCGAACATGGAGAAGGGTTTGGCCCTCGCCGCCGCCGTCAACCGGCGCGGCGCCGGAGTGCGGGCGCAGGCGGCGCGAGCATTCCGGCGATCTCGTCAAAGCCCACCAGCGTGTCCACGGGCCCGACCGCGGTCACGGTGGGGCGGGTCGAGAACATGCGGCCGGACAGATCGGTGAGGCGGTCGACGGTGAGGGCGGCCAAGCGGTCGTTCAGCTCCTCGCGCGTGATCGGGCGGCCGAAGAGCAGGAGCTGGCGCGCGATCTGGGAGGCGCGGGAAGCGGCACTCTCGCCCGACATGATGAGGCCGGCGCGATACTGCGCGCGGGCGCGGTCGAGCTCGGACACGTCGATCCCCTGGCCGGCCTTTTGCAGTTCCTCGAGGATCACGGGGATCAGCTCGCCCAGGTCCGCTTGGCCGGTCGCGGCGTGGACGCCGAACAGGCCGGTGTCCGAGAAGCCCCAGTGGAAGGCGTAGATCGAGTAGCACAGGCCGCGCTTCTCGCGCACTTCCTGGAACAGACGCGACGACATGCCCCCGCCCAGCACCATGGACAGCACCTGGGACGCGTAGAAGTCGCGCACATGGTAGGCGCGGCCCTCGAAGCCGAGCACCACCTGGGCGTCCATCAGGTCGCGGCTCTCGCGGAAGTCGCCGCCCGTGTAGCTGGCCGCCTGGGGCGGCACGTTGGATGCCTCGGCGCGGAAGGAGCCGAGCCTCGATTCGACCTCGCGCACGAACTTGTCGTGGTCGACGCCGCCAGCTGCCACCACCACCATCTTCTCCGCGCCGTACTGGCGCTCCATGAAGGCGTGGATGTCCCCCGAGGAGAACGAGCGCACGGTGTCGGGCGTGCCGAGGATCGAGCGCCCGATGGTCTGGTTGAGAAAGGCCGTCTCTGTGAAGCGGTCGAAGACGATGTCGTCGGGCGTGTCGTGGGCCGCGCCGATCTCCTGAAGGATCACGTTCTGCTCGCGTTCGAGCTCTTCGGGATCGAAGCGGCTTTCGGTCAGGATGTCGGCCAGGAGGTCGACCGCGAGCGGCACGTCCTCGGACAAGACGCGCGCATAGAAGGATGTGGTCTCGACGGAGGTGGCGGCGTTGATCTCGCCGCCCACGTTCTCGATCTCGCAGGCGATGTCGTAGGCCGAGCGGCGCTTCGTGCCCTTGAAGGCCATGTGCTCGAGCAGATGGGCCATTCCATGCTCTTCCGGCCGCTCGTCGCGGGCACCCGACTTGACCCAGACGCCGAGCGCGACCGTGTCGATCGAGGGAAGAGTTTCGGTCGCAACCGTCAGGCCGTTGGACAGACGGCTCACCTCAACACTCATATAGGCAACTCTCTCCCTCACGCCCGCGGAGAAGAAATGCGGGCGGAAATGTGATCTTCCACCATTTTGGCATCCGATGGAAGCCTGGCAAACCTTTCCGGACGGTCAAGCAGGTCCGCCAGAAAGGCCGGAAGCGGGGGCCGCATGCCGGATGCATCCTCCACCGCATCGGGGAACTTGGCGGGGTGCGCGGTGGCGAGAACCACCATCGGCACGCCGCGCGAAGCGTGATGTTCGGCGACGTATACACCCGTCGCGGTGTGCGGGTCGAGGAGGTAGGAGGAGTGGCGCAGCGTGTTGGCGATGGTGGAGGCAACCTCCGCCTCGCCCGCGCGCCCCGCGTCGAACTCGGCGCGGATGTTGGCCAGCGTGTCCTCGAAGATCGTGAAGGTGCCGCTCTGGGCGAGGCCCGCCATGGCGTTGCGCACGGCTCCCGGATCGCGGCTTCCCGCCTCAAACAGCAGTCGCTCGAAATTGGACGAGATTTGGATGTCCATGGAAGGCGAGGAGGTGGGGATCACTCCGCGCATCTCGTAGGCGCCGGTGTCGAGCGCGCGGGACAGGATGTCGTTCTCGTTGGTGGCGACCACGAGCCGCTCGATCGGCAGCCCCATCCGCTTGGCGGCATAGCCCGCGAAGATGTCGCCGAAATTGCCGGTGGGCACGGTGAAGGAGACCGGCCGTTCCGGCGCGCCCAGGGAGATGGCCGACGAGAAATAATAGACGATCTGGGCCATGATGCGCGCCCAGTTGATGGAATTGACGCCCGACAGGCCCACGCGATCGCGGAAGGGGAGATTGTTGAAGAGCGCCTTCACGAGGCTCTGGCAGTCGTCGAAATTGCCGTCGATGGCGAGCGCGTGCACGTTCTTCTCGCGCGAGGTCGTCATCTGGCGCTGCTGCACCGCGGACACCCGGCCATGCGGGAACAGAATGAACATGTCGGCGCGCGAGCGGCCGCCGAAGGCTTCGATCGCAGCACCCCCAGTGTCGCCCGAGGTGGCGCCCACGATGGTGGCGCGCGCGTCGCGTTCGGCCAGCACATGGTCCATCAGCCGCGCGAGCAGCTGCATCGCCACGTCCTTGAAGGCGAGCGTCGGGCCGTGAAAGAGTTCGAGCAGGAAGCGGTCCGTGCCGATCTGCACGAGCGGGCAGACGGCCTGGTGGCGGAAGGTGCCGTAGGCCTCGTGCACGATGCGCTCGAAATCGGCGGCTTCGATCTCGTCGCCGAGAAACGGCGTGAGCACGCGCACGGCGAGATCGGGATAGGACAGGCCGCGCATGGCGCGGATCTCGTTGGCCGAGAATTCCGGCCAGGTCTCTGGCACGTAGAGGCCGCCGTCGCGCGCGAGGCCGGCCAGCAGAACGTCGGAAAACCCGAGGGCCGGCGCTTCGCCGCGCGTGCTCAGATAGCGCATGGTTCGGTCTCCCGGCTTGGCTTGCATGGGCGGGTCGCATTTCCGCCGCCGGGTTGCTATAGAGCAGCCGCTTGTTCTGGGGGAAGTGCCTGTTGATGCAAGTTCCGTTCGATGTGCCCGCCGGCAAGGCGGCTTTGGGCATGATGGCGCTCGCTTGTGCTGTTTTGTCGGGGTGTCAGGGAGGGTCGGGCGCGGCCGCCCTGGAGGGTGCGGCCGAGCGCCCGCGCGTGTCGCAGACCGAGTTGCGCGCGTTCTGCCCGCCGGTGGTGCTGCGCGAGGGCACGACCTTCTTCCGCACCTATGAGCGCGGCGCCGAAGGCGACAACGCCCGCCTCGTCAGCCAGACGACGTTCTCGGACGCGACCCGCGCGTGTTCCACCGCGGACGGCCAGATGACGGTGAAGGTGGCGCTCGCCGGTCGCGTCGTACCCGGGCCTGCTTCGAGCGGCGGCGCGGTGAACCTGCCGATCCGCATCGCGGTGACCAGCGGCGACGAGGTGCTGTATTCGCAGCTTCACCAGTATTCGGTGCAGCTTTCGTCCACCACGCAGGCGACCCAGTTCCTGTTCACCGACCCCAACGTGGTTTTCCCCGCGCCCACCGGCCGCGGCGTGCGCATCTTTGCGGGCTTCGACGAGGGCCCGCCGAAGACGGCCTCGGCGGACTGAGTTCCCGTCAGCCTTCTTCGGACCATTCCCCCAAGGCGGCGAGCGTGCGGGGAAGCGCTGTGAGGCGGCTGATCACGGTTTCCGCGCCCGCCTCCGTCAGCCGGTCGGCAAGACCGGGATAAGCGCCTTCGCCGCCGGTGAAGCCCAGCGCGCGCATGCCTGCGGCACCCGCCGCGCGGATGCCGACAGGAAACGCGTCCACCACGAAGCACTGGCTTGCCGGCACGTCGCCGCGCGCGCGCTCGAGTATGTCGGGCGCGGGGCGAGGGGGGAGGCCGGCTTCGGCGGATGAGAAGGTGCGGCCCTTGAAGAGAGGGGCAAGTGCTGAGGCCGCGAGCATCGCCTCGACGCGGGACGCAGGCTCGTCGGACACGGCGGCGAACGGGAGTTCGAGGCCAGCCAGGGCTTCGCGTACGCCTTCCACCGCGCGGGTTTCGCGCTTGAGCCGCTTGTCCACCAGGGCCTCCGCCTCCCCGATCAGCGAGGCCTGGAGGGGCAGGGCGTCGCGCGCCTCGATGGCCTTCAGGATGTCGGTGAAGCCTTGGCCGCCGAAATCCTCAATCAGCTCGTCCGCGCTCGTTTCGATGCCGGCCTTCGCGAGCACCTCGGCGCGCGCTTCGGCGACGATGCGAACGGTGTCCACGAGCACGCCTTCCAGTGCGAGGATCACGAGTCGGGTCATGGAGGCTCCGGAAGATCGCGTTTGAGAATGGCGCTGTTGATTAAATTTTTAACCTTGGCGGGTAACCATAACAGGGAGTGAAGTCACGCGTATTCGTCAGGTTCCCGATGCTGCCCAAGGTCCGCCCGCTCGACGCTTCCGACGCTCCCCAGCGCCCTACAACCTCCAGCTCGGCGGCGACCTGCACCGGCCCGATCAGAGCAAGGTCGACGCGGTGGACAACGACTGGGACCAGTTCGAGAGCTTCGAGGCCTATGACGCCTTCACCCGCGCCTGGCTGATGGCGGTGCGCCGCGTGCTCAAGCCTAGCGGAACGATGTGGGTGATCGGCTCCTACCACAACATCTTCCGCGTCGGCGCCAAGCTCCAGGATCTCGGCTTCTGGATCCTGAACGACGTGGTGTGGCGCAAGACGAACCCGATGCCCAACTTTCGCGGCCGCCGCTTCCAGAACGCGCACGAGACCATGATCTGGGTGAGCCGCGACCGCGAGGCCAAGGGCTACACCTTCAACTACGAGGCGATGAAGGCCGCCAACGACGACACGCAGATGCGCTCGGACTGGCTGTTTCCGATCTGCACGGGGCACGAGCGCCTGAAGAACGCGGATGGCGGCAAGCTGCATCCGACGCAAAAGCCCGAGGCGCTGCTCGCTCGCGTGATCCTGTCTTCCACCAAGCCCGGCGACGTGGTGCTCGACCCCTTCTTCGGCTCGGGCACCACGGGGGCCGTGGCCAAGCGGCTGAACCGGCACTTCGTGGGCGTCGAGCGCGAGCAGGATTACATCGACGCGGCCCGTGCCCGGATCGCCGCCGTGCGCCCGCTCGATCCTGAGGACGCCACCCCCATCGGCGGCAAGCGCCAGGAGCCGCGCGTGGCCTTTGCCGCCCTCCTGGATGCCGGGCTGATGGCGCCGGGCACGATGCTTTTCGATGCGCGCCGCAGGTTCTCCGCGCGTGTCCGGGCGGACGGGACGATCGCGGTCGGCAACACGGCGGGCTCCATCCACCGCGTGGGTGCGGACTTGCAGGGGCTGGAAGCCTGCAACGGCTGGACGTTCTGGCACTACGAGCGCAACGGCGGCCTGACGCAGATCGACGAGTTGCGCAAGATCGCAAGGCTGAGCATGCAGAGGGCGGGTGGGTGAGAGGCGACGGCCGAAGGCCGGCAAGAAGCCATAGGGATGGCTTCTTGAGCCTCGAACGCCTTGAGCCATGCGAACGGGGTGAAGGGCAACGGCCGTAGGCCGGTCCAAAGCCATGGAGATGGCTTTGGAAGCCCTGAACGCCCTGAGCCATGCGAAGGGTTGGGATAAGGGGCGCAAGCCTCTCCGCCTCCCTCCCCCTTGAGGGGAGGGATAGAGGGTGGGGGTGACGCCTCCACCGCTCAAACGGTCATTCAGTTCACCCCCACCCCTAACCCCTCCCCTCAAGGGGGAGGGGAACGGAGAGGTTTGCACCCTCTATCCCCTGGACTCTTCGCATGGCTCCTCGCGTTCGATGCTCACGAAGCCATCGCTATAGTTTCTTGCCCGCCTGCCGGCCCTCGCCTCTCACCCCGCTCAAGGGGGAGGGGACGCCGGCCTTGGCGCCAGTTCCTCAGAACGCTATCCCCCGCTCCCGCAAATCACTTTCCAGCTTCCCCGCACCCTCGAACAGCACCGCCTGCCACCCCGCATCCTCCGCACCCCGCACATTGGCGGGACTGTCGTCGATGAAGAGCGTCGACGCAGGCTCGAGACCGAAGCTCTCGGCGTGCAGCCGGTAGATTTCCGGGTCGGGCTTGATGAGCTTGACCTCGCCCGAAACGGTGACGCCACGCGGCAGTGCCAGAAACGCGAAACGCTCGCGGGCTTCCTTGAACGTATCCTCGGCCCAGTTGGTCAGCATGGTCACGTCGTGGCCGGCGTCGATCAGCTTCGTCATCACGGAAACGCTGTCGTCATAGGCGTGCGGCAGCATCTCGTGCCAGTGCTTGCGGAAGGCGCGGATGTTTTCCTCGTGGGTCGGATGATCCCTGACGAGCAGGTCCTCGGCCTCGGCCCAGGTGCGGCCGCGGTCCTGCTCGATGTTCCAGTCATGCGTGCAGAGGTTCTGGAAGAACCAGGCGCGCTCCGTCGCATCGGGGATCAGCCGGGAAAAGGGAAGGTCGGGATCGTAGTGGATCAGCACCTTGCCGATGTCGAAAACGATGTGGCGGATGGCGGTCATGGTTTCCCCTTGGGCGCGAAGGCCGTGGGGATAGCGCATCGCACGACCTTGCGCATCACGGTGGGCAGCGCCTCGCCTTCCCACTCGCCGGGCTTCGACCACCAGTGGCCGGGCGGGGCCTTGGCGGTTTCGACGCCATCGGTGCGGAACACCGCGAGCTTGAGCGCGAAATGGGTGAAGCCGTGCTCCGCCGTGCCCACCTGCTTCCAGACCGCGTGAAAGGGCGCGGCGCGCACGCTCGTGTCGCCGTCCTCGCGTGCGTTCCATCCGCTCGACGGCACTTCCGCCATGCCGCCGAGCAGGCCGGTCGGCGGGCGCTTGCGAAGCAGGATCGCGCCATCGCGGCGCACGGCGATGAAGGCCGCGCCCACGCGGTCGGGCTTTTGCGGCTTGGGCACCTTCACGGGAAACTCGTCCTGCCGCCCGAGAGCGCGCGCCCGGCAGGGGTCGCGCCAGGGGCACAGGATGCAGGCGGGCCGCCGCGGCGTGCAGACGAGCGCACCCAGATCCATCGTGCCCTGCGCGAAATCGCCGGGTCGGCTCACGGGCACGATGGCTTCCACCGCAGCCTTGATCTCGGCCTTCGCCTTGAGGGGTGGCAGGGGAAGTGCGAGCAGCCGCGCCATCACGCGGTCCACATTCGCGTCCACCACGGCTGCGGGCTCATCGAACGCGATGGCCGCGATCGAGGCCGCACTATAGGCGCCGATGCCCGGCAGGCGGCGCAGCCCGGCTTCGGTTTCGGGGAAGCCGCCGAGTTCCGCCACCGCGCGCGCGCAGGCGACGAGGTTGCGGGCCCGCGAATAATAGCCCAAGCCCGCCCAGGCCCGCATCACGTCGTCGGGGTCGGCCGCCGCCAGCGCCTGCACGCTGGGCCAGATCTCGGTGAAGCGGCGAAAGAACGGCTTCACGGCTTCCACCGTGGTCTGCTGCAGCATCACTTCGGAAAGCCAGACGCGGTATGGGTCGGGCCATACGCCGGCCAGGCGCTCGGCGGGCGGCACGCGCCAGGGCATGGCGCGGGCATGGGCGTCGTACCAGCGGAGCATGGCTTCCGCGAGGATGGGGCCGTCGAATGCGGGCATTGATCGGGGTGGCGTCCTCGTTCAGACTGCGAACAAAAAGGGCACGGAAACACATGGCAGCGGGAAACGGATTCGGCAACACGCCGTCGCGCGCGGTTCCGCTTTCGGACCTTTCGGCGGCAGTGCTCGACCCCGTGCTGCGCAAGCGGGCGGGGCTTTCGGTGGCGCTCCTGCAATCGTGGGAAGCAATCGTGGGCGCGCATGTGGGAAGCCGCTCGCGGCCAGAGAAGGTGCAATGGTCGCGCCGGGTTCGCGAGGGTGGCGACCGCGAGCCGGCCGTGCTGGTGATCGCCTGCGAGGGAATGGCGGCGCTCGAGCTTCAGCACGAGGCGGGCGAGATCGTCGCGCGCGTCAACCGCTTTCTGGGCTACGAGGCGATCGCACGCGTGAAGCTCGTGCAGAAGCCGCTGATCCCGGTTTCCCGCCCGCCGCGCCCCGAGCCGCGCGCGCTGACGGCGAGCGAGGCCGAACAGGTGGCGTCCACCGTGGCGCCGGTGGAGAACGAGGGCCTGCGCGAGGCGCTCGAGCGCCTCGGCGCCTCCGTGCTGCGCGCCCGCCGCAAGTGAGGCGCAACCCTCTCCGCACTTCCCCTCCCCCTTGAGGGGAGGGGTTAGGGGTGGGGGTGACGGTTCCACTCCGCCGCCGTTCCTCCAGCCAGTGATCCGATGTTTGCGTAGCGGCACCCATACCCCACCCTCAAAGGGAAGGGAAACCCGGAGCGGCTTCGCCGAACACAGCGTCAACCGTCATATTTCATGCCAAGTTGCGCTGTTTGGTGCAGGAAAGCCCGTCCGCCACAGTTTCCCGGAAGTGATTCGATGACTTTTTCCCGCCGTTCGGTTCTGTCCACGCTGGCGCTCGCGCCGGCCGCCGTGTGGCTTTCGGCCTGTTCCGAAGCTGAGGGCCAGACCGCTCAGACCGGCACCGCCGCGCCTGCCGCGCCGGCAGCCGTCAACCTGCCGGAATCCTCGGGCACGGTGGACATGGCCAAGCTGCTCGAGCCCGGCGCGCTGCCCGACAAGGTGCTGGGCGAAGCGAACGCGCCCGTGACCATCGTCGAATACGCCTCCATGACCTGCCCGCACTGCGCGCATTTCCACGAGACGACGCTGCCCACCATCAAGGCCAACTACATCGACACCGGCAAGGCGCGGCTGATCCTGCGCGAATTCGCCTTCGACCCGCGCGCGGAAGCCGGCTTCATGCTCGCGCGCTGCTCGAACGAGCGCTACTTCCCGATGGTGGACGTGCTCTTCAAGCAGCAGCAGACCTGGGCGGGCGCTCAGGACGCGCGGGATGCGCTGCTCCAGATCTCGCGGCTCGCGGGTTTCTCACAGCAGAGTTTCGAGGCTTGCTTGACCGACCAGGCGCTGCTCGACCAAATCAGGGGCGTCAAGGATCGCGGTGCCGGTGAGTTCGGCGTGGATTCCACCCCGACCTTCTTCATCAACGGCACGATGTACAAGGGAGCGCTTTCGGTTGAGCAGATGTCGGCCGTCATCGACAGCTTGCTGGCTGCCTGACCTCTCGAACGGAGGGCGGGCGCCGTGAAGTTCACGCGCCTGCGCATCCTGGGCTTCAAGTCCTTCGTGGAGCCCGCCGACTTCGTGATCGAAGAAGGGCTGACGGCAGTCGTCGGCCCCAATGGTTGCGGCAAGTCCAACCTGGTGGAGGCGATCCGCTGGGTGATGGGCGAAAGCTCCTACAAGAACATGCGCGCGTCCGGCATGGACGACGTGATCTTCTCGGGCAACGCTTCGCGGCCCGCCCGCAACACGGCGGAAGTCACGCTGTATCTCGACAATGGCGACCGCACCGCGCCCGCCGCCTTCAACAATGCCGACGAGCTTCAGGTGTCGCGCCGCATCGAGCGCGCCTCGGGCTCCAACTACCGCATCAATGGGCGCGAAGCGCGTGCCCGCGACGTGCAGCTTCTGTTCGCCGACCAGTCGACCGGCGCGCGCTCGCCTTCCATGGTGGGGCAGGGGCGGGTGGGCGAGCTGATCCAGGCCAAGCCCCAGGCCCGCCGCGCGCTGCTCGAAGAGGCCGCGGGCATTTCGGGCCTGCATTCGCGCCGGCACGAGGCCGAGCTTCGGCTGAAGGCGGCCGAGGCCAATCTCGAACGTCTCGACGACGTGTCCGGCGAACTGCAGACCCGCATCGAGAGCCTGAAGCGCCAGGCGCGCCAGGCGATCCGCTTCCGCGCGCTGTCGGCCGACCTGCGCGCGGCTGAAGCGACCCTGCTGCACATCCGCTGGACCGAGGCGAAGATCGCGCAAGCCGCCGCCCAGACCGCGCTCGACAAAGCCACGCTTGCGGTGGCCGAGCGCATGCAGAAACAGATGGCGGCCGTGCGAGACCAGGGCGTGAACATGCACGGCCTGCCCGATCTCCGCACGGCCCAGGCGGATGCCGCCAAGGCGCTCGGCCGTCTCGAAGGCGAGCGCCGCGCGATCGACGAGGAACTCGACCGCATCACCGCGCGCGCCCGCGAGATCGAACGGACCTTGCGCCAGATCGAGGCCGACACGCTGCGCGAGGCGACCATCGCGCGCGACAACGGCGAGGTGCTGGCGCGCCTCGACAAGGAGGAGGCAGCCCTTCGCGAGGAGGCCGATGCCGCAACCACCATGCGCGAGGCCGCAGCCCTTGCGGACGGCGAAGCCCGCGAACGGCTTCGCGCGAGCGAGGTCCAGGCGCTGACGCTTGCCGGCGAACATGCCGAAGCCGCTGCCAACCGGCAGGCGGCCGAACGCGCGCTGCGTGGGGCAGCCGAGCGCACGGCGCGGCTTGCCGCGGAGCGGGCACGGGCCCAGGCGGAGCTGGCTTCCCTCGAAAAAGCCCAAGCCGGCCTGCCCGATCTCGGCGCGCTGCGCAGCGCTTTAGGCCAAGCAGAAGCGCATCTTCGCGCTGCCGAGGAAGAATTGGCCTTGCGGGCGCAAGCGCTCGACGCCGCGCGGCAGGCGGTCGCGGCAACGGCTGCACCGCTCGGCGAGGCGCGCGCGGCCTCGGCCCGGCTCGACGGCGAGATCCGCACCTTGCGCAAGCTGATGGAAGGCGGGGGCGGAAAGCGCTTCGCGCCCGTGATCGACGCCATCCGCGTCGGGCGCGGCTATGAGGCGGCGCTTGCCGCAGCCTTGGGCAGCGATCTCGACGCCTCGCTCCAAAAGGAAGCGCCGCTTCGCTGGGAGGCGCCGGGCGATGGAGCGGGCGACGCCGCCCTGCCCGAGGGGGTGGAAAGCCTGGGCGATCACGTGGAGGGACCACCCGCGCTGCGGCGGCGGCTCGCCCAGGTGGGGGTGACGGAAAACGGGGCGGACTTGCAGGCGCTGCTGCAACCCGGCCAGCGGCTGGTGAGCCGGGCCGGCGATCTCTGGCGTTGGGACGGTTTTTGCGCCCGCGCCGACGCGCCGAGCGCTGCCGCCAGCATGCTCGAACACCGCAATCGCCTGGTGGATGCCGAGCGGGAAGCAGCAGCGGCGCAAGCCGCGCTCGACGCGCGCAACGCCGAGCGCCAGAGGGCCGAAACCGCACTCCAAGCGGCGATAGGCAGCGAGGCGCAAGCGCGCCAGGCCGTGCGCGGAGCATCGGGCGAGGTGTCGTCGCTCGGAACGCGGCACAACGAGGCCGAGCGCGTGGCGGGAACAGCGGCCGCCAAGCTTGCCGGCTTGGTCGAAGCACAGAAGCGCTGGGATGCGGCTCACGCGGAAGCCTCAGCCGAGGAAGCCAGCGTGGCAACCGCGCTTGCCGAGACCCCCGACCCCGCAGCGCTCCAGGCGCGGCTCGATGCGGCACGCGAGGCGTTTGCGCGTGACCGCGCGGCCCAGGCCGAAACCGTGGCGGGCCTCGACCGTCTCAAGCGCGAGGACGAGGCGCGCCGCCGCAGGCTGGGCGCCATCGGCGGCGAGCGCGAGGCGTGGAAGACGCGCGTTGCGGGCGCGGAGCGCCAGCTCGCCACGCTGCGCGGCCGGCGCGAAGAAGCCGAAGGAGAGGCGGCGCGGCTCGCGACGGCACCCGACGCGCTGGAAGCCCGGCGCCGGGCGCTCCGATCCGAGATCGCAGCCGCCGGTGCCGCGCGCAGTGCCGCATCCGATGCGCTATCGGCGGCCGAAGATCGGCAGGGCGTGCTCGACCGCGCGGCCTCCGATGCTGCCCAGGCGCTCTCCCAGGCGCGCGAGGAACGCGTTCGCGCGGAAGAGCGCCTGAACGCGGCCGATGCGCGGCGGAGCGACACGGAGGCGCGCATCCGCGCGAGCCTCGACGTCGCCCCCCACGAAGCCGAGCGGCTGGGCGGGCTCGCGGCTGGTGAGGCGCTGCCCGACGGCGTGGACACTGAGCGCCGCATCGAACGGCTGAAAAGCGAGATCGATCGGCTGGGCGCGGTGAACCTGCGCGCAGAGGAAGAAGCGCGCGAACTTGGCTCCCGCTTCGATACGATCCTGGCCGAGCGCGCCGATGTGGTGGAAGCCGTGGGCAAGCTGCGCGGGGGCATCTCCGCGCTCAATCGGGAAGGCCGCGAGCGCCTGCTGCAGGCGTTCACCGCGGTGCAGGCGCATTTCCAGCGCCTCTTCACCCACCTGTTCGGCGGGGGCACGGCCGAACTCGTGCTCGTGGAATCCGACGACCCCCTGGAAGCCGGCCTCGACATCGTGGCCCGCCCGCCCGGCAAGAAGCCGCAGACCATGACGCTTCTGTCAGGCGGCGAGCAGGCCCTGACGGCGATGTCCCTGATCTTCGCCGTGTTTTTGACGAACCCCGCGCCCGTCTGCGTGCTCGACGAGGTGGACGCACCGCTCGACGACCACAATGTCGAGCGTTTCTGCAACCTGCTCGACCAGATGGCCGCAATGACCGACACGCGCTTCATCGTGATCACCCACAATCCGATCACCATGGCGCGCATGGACCGCTTGTTCGGCGTGACCATGGCCGAGCAAGGCGTGAGCCAGCTCGTCTCGGTCGATCTCCAGGCGGCCGAAGCGCTGCGCGAAACGGCGTGACGGCAGCTGTTGACTGTTGCACGGCTGCGCTTGTGCGGCGGTGGCGTTAAGCTATCTTAACGGCATGTTCGTGCGGCGGAACCTCGTTGGATTGTGCGCGCTGCTGGTTTTGCCGGCAGCGGGCGGCTGCACGCGCACGAGCGACGGCTCCTATGTGCCGATCTACCAGTTCGCCACGACCACCACGCCCTATCTCGACGTGATGACGATCGAGCCCACGGCGCCCGAGGCCGATCCGCGCATCGCCTATTTCCCGCCCCCTCCGCCTCCGCCGCGCCTGGCGGCCGAGCTTGCCCCGCCCCCCGCCCCCCGCCGGACGGCCCGCTCCCCGCGCGC
>QFNI01000111.1 GCA_003240775.1 Mesorhizobium amorphae
GGGCGGACTTCGCCCTGCGCCGGCCGGACGGGGCGGTGATCACCACCTGCCTGAGGAGATACCCGGGCCGGGTGGCGATCCGCGGCGCGCTGATCAACGGCGTCTACGAGCCGGATGGGGACACCCGCCGCGCGCTCGCCGACCTCGCCGAGTCGGCGAGCCGGCTGATCATGGTCGACGACGCGGAAGCCGCCGACGACGCCGCCGCCGCGGACCGGATCGTGCAGGTGATGATCTGCCGGGAGGACGGCGTCACCCCGGTCCTCACGGGATCCTCGGTCCTCCGGATCGGCGCGGTCGCCGCCTGGACGATGACGCGGATCATCACGGGCTGATCCCGGCGCGGCCCGCGGCGGCTTCCGCTCAGGGCCCCGGGGCGTCCCCGGGCGGCGCGGCGTCCCGCTCCTTGCGGGCCTCGATCTCCCCGCGCAGGGCGAGGGCCATGTCCTGACAGGCGTCGATCACCGCGACCCGGTCATCGTTCCCGGCCCAGTTCTCGCCCGGCAACCCGAACGCCTCCCTGAGAACGATCCGGGCCTGCTCCGACAGGCTGAGGCAGCCGCGCGTGACGTCCTCGATGTCACCGGCGCTCGTGACGCCGCTCATCCGGGCCCCCGCCTCGACGAGGCGGCGGGCCGCGTCCGCGTGCGTCAGGCCTTCCGGCAGATCGGACGGAAGGAACATGGTCGCCAGGTTGCGCTCGACGTATCTCTCGACCGCCTCGAGCGCCTTCGCCGGGCCGAGACGGGCCAGGTCCGCGCGCATCCGCGCCGGGTCCGCGGCCGGCTCCGAGGCGGCCATCACCGCGGCCGTGGTCATCGTTCCCCGAAGCTCGACGATGGCGCTTTCCAGCAGATCCGCCTGGAGCCCGTGCGTGGACGGAAGCGCGGCGATCCGCTCCAGCCTGAGGAGATCGTTTCGCATGATGTTCGCCAGCGATTCGCGAACCGTGAACCTTCCGGCGCGGCCGATCATCATGACGAGCCTCCCCCTTTTCTGATGTCAGGCGTCACCATGCGGAAGCCGCGGGAAGATAGCAAGACCCCGCAGCGGGTCGGATCAGGTCACGCGGACGCGGCCGAGACGGGCCGAGACGGTCCGGATGACCGCGCAGATGATCGCGCCGAGAAGGATCGAGGCGAGAAGGCCATCCGCGGGCACGCTCGGAACGGAAGGTCCACGCAAGAATCCGAGCGCCAGCGTTCCGAGCATCACGAAGGTGAGGGACCAGCACGCGAGCGCCAGGGTGCCGATGAAAACGTCGACGACGATCACGACGAACACGTCGCCCGCGGTGTCGAAAGACCTTCGCGCAAGGTCCTGACGGACCTCTTCCCGCGTCACCCCCAGGAGAGGGGCGACCAGCGCGTGAACGACGTCGGCGAAAGCGACGAGCGCGCCGTCACGACTGATGGTGAGATCTTTCACGTCCGTCCCCTTTTCCGACCGGATCTTTCCTTCGGAAACATGTTATACGGTTCATGTTTCCGAGTAAAGGGCCACCCTCCGGCGCGGCGGCCTTCCCGTCGTCGGGTGATCGTGATACGATGGCGGCGAGCCGGAACCCCTCCGGACCGAGGTCCGACATGCCTGAGACCTGCGCGCTCTGCGACGGATGCCCCTTCGAGACGCCGGCTGACCGGACGATCCCGGAGTTTCACGAGATCCACGTCACCGTCGGCACCGGCGACGTCGGAAGGTTCGTCTCGGTCTGCGAGGCGAACGCGATCAAGCCCGTCGTCATCGCCTTCCAGTCGAGCCTGCGGGCGGGCGAGGCGACGCACGTCATGACCTCGCAGCGGGTCCGCGGCGATCGCCGCGCCGCCATGACCGAGGCGCGCAGGATCCTCGACGTGATGCGGGAGGCCGGACTCCCGGCGGCGCGGCTGAAGATCGAGACCAGCCTCGGCCCGGAGCCCGCCGACGTCGGCTATTTCGAGTCCCACCTGGCCTTCCGGATCGCCCGCGGTGACGAGCCCCGGCTGCGCGCCGCCGCCGCGGAGATCGGCGGGGTCCGCATGTCGCGCAACGCCTTCCGGCGCGAGGGGGAGACGATCACCATGATGGTGACGCTGCGCGATCACGGACGCGACCCCGCCGCGTTCCGGAGCCGGCTCGCCGAGGTTCGGGCCGGGTTCTCCGGCCGCGGCTTCGGGGCCGAGCGGGAGATCGTCGAGTGGTGCTGGCTCGACGAGAACCCAGGCATGGATGACGAGTGGGCGTTCGCCGCCGCCTGAGGCGCGCCCTCAGGGGCCCGGCTCGTCGTCGACTTCTCCCCGCTCCTCCGGGACCCGCTCGAGTTCGGCGAACCGCCCGATCTGGGCGCCGAAGAGCAGCACCGGGACCTCGGCGATCCCCAGCCCGATCGCGGCGTTCGCCCGGTGCCTGCCGTCCTCCTTCCCGTCGTCGAAGATGACCAGCGGGTCGAGGACGCCTCCGGAGAGGATGTGCGCCGTCAGGTCGTCGACGTTCTCGCGGCTGAGATCGTCCATGACCAGGGGCCTGACGGAGGCCAGGAACCGCTCAGGCGGCATCATCACCATGACCCCGCCGGCCTCGGCGTAGTTCGCCTGCCCATACCACTCGGAACGGTCGGCGCGCGGGTAGGCGGGGGCGCTCATGATCCGGCCGCCGGGGAGGCGAGCGCGAAGAGTTCGGATTCCGAGGTGACCCGGAGGCCGCCGAAAACGGTGTCGCCGAGCCAGGGCGCGAGGCTAGTCCGCCACTCCTCGTCGCTCATCCAGCCCCCGAACCGGATCGCGTTGACGTCGAAGACCTCCTCCCCGCCGCTCTCGGCCGGCCGGCGCATGACCCAGTGGCTGCGCCGCAGCCGGTCGAGGACGCTCCCGTCACCGTAAACGACCCGGACCAGGGCCGGGCCCGCGGGGCGGGCGGCGGCGCCGTCGAGGGTCCAGACCCAGCGGAACCTCAGCCCGAGCCCCGCGAGGCCGAGCGCCATCATCGTCTCGGTCGTGTGGCCGCGGCGCGCAAACCCCGGGATCGCCGCGACGGCGCGCTCCGGGGTGACGCCGGCGGCGGCCGCGAGCGCGCCCGGTCCGCAGTTGAAGCCGGAACGCTCCCGCTCCCGCTCCGCCTCCGCGAGACCGAACGCGAGCGGCGAGACGCGGGGCGCCGGCCTCGCCGGGACGCCGGGCAGGCCGTTCTCCCCCAGCTCCCGCATCACCGCCGAGAGGAGCGGCGACGGGCCGCGCGGACCGGGGACGAGCCGCCGGTCGTGCGGGGAGAGGAGCAGGTCCGAGATCAGAAGCTGGACGTCGTTCATCGGCTGACCTTTCATGATGAGGTCATCATGCCTGAACGGGGACGCCGTGTCGAGACGGGGACGAGCGCGGGGAATGGACGGCGCCCCGAGGGCGCCGTCCCGCTTCCCGCTATCCGCCGCCGGTCAGAAGACGAAGTCGCGATCGGTGATCTGCGACAGCAGGAGGTCGCCGGTCGCCGAGGCGAGCCGGATCACGCCGCTGCCGTAATCGTCCGCGTATTCCACGCGAACCTCCTTGTCCCCGTCGGCGCCAGTGATCTGGATGAGGGTCAGGTCGTCGATCCCGTCGACGCCGGCCTGCATGAACTGGACGCGGTCGACGCCGTCCTGGAAGTCCCGGATGTCGGTGTATCCGGAGGAGCCGCCGAACTGGAACACGTCGGCGCCGGCGCCGCCGTATGCCACGTCGACGCCGTTGCCGCCGTAGGAGGACGCGGCCTTCGTCCCGAACGCGAGCCGGTCGTTGCCGCCGCCGCCGTAAAGCGTGTCGTTGCCGCCGCCGCCGACGAGGAGGTCGGCGGCGTTGTCGTCAGCGGCCGCGCCGGTCGACGACATGCCGTATCCGTAAAGGACGTCGTTCCCGGCGCCGCCGAACACCTTGTCGGCGCCGGCGCCGCCCTGCAGGGCGTCGTGGCCGTCCTCGCCCGAGACGACGTCGTTGCCGGCCCCGCCCAGCAAGGTGTCGTTGTCGGACCCGCCGCGCATGTCGTCGGCGCCGCTCTCGCCGGACATCCAGTCGTTTCCGGCCTCCCCGTAAAGAAGATCGGCCCCCTCGCCCCCGTAGAGGACGTCACGGCCGTCATTGCCGTTCATCGTGTCGTTCCCGGCGCCCGAGACCATCCGGTCGTCGCCGGCGCCGCCGAGCTTCAGGTCGTTCCCGTTCCCGCCGTTGAGTCAGGACGTCGTTCCCGTCACCGCCGTTCAGCGAATCATGCCCGGCCTCGCCGATCAGGGAGTCGTCCCCCAGCGAGCCGACGAGGCTGTCGTCCCCGTTCCCGCCGCTGAAGGTGTCGTCACCGGAGCCCCCGAAGACGGTGTCGTTCCCGTCAAGGGAGATGATCCTCTGGCCAGGCGCGTCAGCGCCGTCGGGCGCGATCGAGGACAGCGTCCCGGTGATGACGTCGTTGTCGGCGGTGCCGAGGACGTTCACGGCGGCGGAGGAGATCCGGTTCGCCGGAACCCACTCCATGACGATCATCGAGACCTCGTAAGGCGCGAGTGAGACGTCCCAGGAGGGCATGTGCGAGGCCCGACCCTGCTCGTCGAGCACGATCCTGGCGCCGGACCCGTTGCGGGCAATGTCCTTGACGGTCCCGTCGCCGTTCAGCCGGTCCACGTAAGGGTCCTGCGTCGGGTCACGCATGACCTTCTTCTCGGTGACCACGAGATAGGAGCCGTCGCCCGGGTCGGCGGGCGCGATGCCGCGCAGGTCCAGGTCGTTCGTCCACGCGTTCCCGTCGTCGCGCGAAATGAAGAGGACCGTCTTCTTCTCGCCGACGAAGAGGCTGGTCTCCAGAACCTTGTCGTCCGCCATGTCGAGGCGGCCCACGCTCAGGCCGGTCACGTTCTCGGACAGGAGCTTGAAGGCCGCGCCGGAAGCCGTCATGTGCCCGGGACCGGCTCCGGGCCCTCCTCCCAGATCGTTGAACGTGTCCTGGTTGACCGGCCAGACGTAAGCGGACTCGGTCCCGGCGCGCATCATCGATTCGAAGCTCTCGACCAGCATGCCGCCGAGGGCGAAGGCGGACACGTCTTCGGAAAGGGAGGCGTTCTGGATGTTCCACTCGGTCATGTGCATGCCGAGATCCATGCCCGCGTTCGCCCAGACGCCCCGGGCCACGTTGACGACGTTGTGCGAGTTGTCGAGGTCGTTCTGCGTCCAGACCCCGTCCGTCTCCTTGTAGGCCTTGGTGTAGAAATGCTGCACCAGCCCGTCGATCGACGCCCGCGACGAGGGGTCGAGCTCGGAAATAAGGTCGGCGTTCGCTTCGCGGAGCATGTCGCTCCAGGTGATTCGCCCCGCCTTGAAGTCAAGCACCTTCCCGTAGTTCTCCCCGCCCTCATCGTAGTCCGGCCCCCAGGTCTCGCCGATCTGCACGAGGATCTTCGGGTCATAAGGGGAGCCGGAGGCGGCGATTCCGTCCTCGACCGCCTTGATCATCAGGTTCGCCGTCCGGCCGTATTCCCTGGAGGACATGTCGGACCAGTATTCGTTGCCCAGCTCGAACGCCTCGATCTTCCCGTCCGCGAAGCGGCCGCCGGGCGACAGGGCGTCCTTGACGAACGAGGTGATCTTGTCCAGCTCCGCCCGGTTGACCGTGCCGTCCGCGCGCAGGACGTCGATCGACGGCAGGACGACGCTCAGCGGGCGCCCTGACGAGGCGGACCAGCTCATCGCCTCCGAGAAGGTGAACACGTCGTCGCGGTCGATGGCGGGAACCGCGCGGCGAGGCTCGGCCAGGGGGACGTCCGGGTTGGCGGGGTCGAACCAGTTCTCTGCGACGCTGCCGCCCGGCCAGCGGATCGCCGTCAGGCCGAAATTCGTGACGTTCCCGGTGAACTGCGGATCGTCGACGTCATCGCGATGAAAGAGGGCGTTGCCGCCGAACATCCCGGAGCTGACCTGCGGGGTCAGATCCGACGTGCGATTGAGAACGAGGGTCATGAGATGAAGCCTGCTTCCAGCCGGCCCGATCCTGGCCACTTCAGCGGCTTACCCAAGCATCCATCATCCGGTCAAATCTCGTTTATCGAAGATTTGAAGGAGGGGACGGGACGGGTCCCGGCGCCCCCTGACGCGGTCACGGCCGCGGATCCTGATCGCGTGAGCGCCGAACCCGTTCCGCGGCGGCAAGGAGCCCGTCGATCGACTCGTCATCAAGAAGCTCGGCAAGGCCGTCCATCAGGGATTCGGAGCCGGACAGCGAGGCGATGTCGGCCGCCGCCCGCTCCTGGATCTGATGATCCTCGAGCTCCCCGGCCGTTTCCGGGAGGCTGATCCCGTGCGTGATGGTGATCTTCAAGGCGTCCTCCTTGACTGCGCATGAGCGACATCATGCCGTCATCCGAAGAATACCGCAATAATGAAACGCGGCCGCGGGGAAGGGGGGGGCGCGCAGGTCTCGAGGTTTTGCGACGGTCGCGCCCGGGTCAGGGCGAGGGCATGTCGCCGCTGTCCAGGACCTCCCCCAGCGCCCGAACGTCAGGGAGGCGAAGCGTTTCCGGGCCGAACGGCAGCGGGCAGCCGTCGGCGTCCAGCCCGGTCAGCCGGCGGGAGAGCCGGATCATGTCGACGTTCTCGATGACGGCGCGGCGCGCGGCCGGACGAGGAATCTCTTCGGCCCGAAGGAGGACCTGCTCGAGGTCTCCGAACCCGTTCAGGAGCGCGGCCGCGATCTTCGGGCCGATCCCGGGCGCGCCGGGGATCCCGTCGCTCCGGTCCCCGGCGAGGGCGAGGAGGTCGGCCACGAGATGCGGCGGAACGCCCATCTTCGCCTCGACGGCGGCGGCGTTGAGCCAGGTCTCGGACGAGGGGTTGAAGACCAGCAGGCCCGGCCGCACCAGCTGGAGAAGGTCCTTGTCCGGGGAGACGACCGACACGACCATGCCGGTCGCGAGGGCTCGGGACGCGAGGGCAGCGATCATGTCATCCGCCTCGTGCGTGAGGCAGGAGCCGCAGGTCATTCCGACGCCGGTCAGGATCTCCCCCAGCCCCTCCTTCACGTCGGCGAGCTCGGCGCCGCGGTCCTCGTGCGGCTTGTAGCCGGGGAACGCCGCCCTTCGCCAGGTGCCCGCGCGCGGCGGGTCGAACAGGGTCACGGCGCGGGTCGGCGGGACGCGACCGCTCTCCATGCGCAGGAGCAGGCCGCGCAGCATGCGCAGGAGCAGCGCCCCGGCGTCTGACGGGGAGCCGCCGCGCGTCTCGACGACGCCGAGCGCGCGGCGCAGCATGTTGTCCCCGTCGATGATGCAGACGTGGTCACGGCTCACGGGGACGCCCCCTC
>QFNI01000008.1 GCA_003240775.1 Mesorhizobium amorphae
CGAACACGCTCATCAGCCAGATGGCCATGGGCAGGTTGAGCGCGGTGTGTGCGAGGATCAGGCCGGTGAACGTGTTGTCGAGCCCCACCGTGCGCGCCATCGTGTACCAGGCACTCGCCAGCGCGACTGGCGGGATCATGTGGAAGATCAGCATCCAGGCGAGGAAGATGTTGGGCACCCAGCGCGGCCAGCGCATGCGGCGGAGCGACCAGGCGGCGAGCGTGCCGATCACAAGGCAGAGCACCGTGCTGACCACGCCCACCAGGATCGAGTTGCGGTAGTTGAGCAGGAAGTCGGAGGTCTTGGAGAACAGCACTTCCGCGAAATTGAACAGCACCGGCGTGAAGAGGGTCTCGCCCATCAGCAGCGAGATCTGCGTGCGGAAGCCAGCGGCCACCGTCCATACGACAGGTACCACGACGAGGAGTGCGGACATGGCCAAGACGGCGTGGATGCCGAGGGTGCGCAGGCGGCCGTTCATGCCGCAGCTGCCGAACGGCGCTGCGAGGCCATGGCGATCACGAGAAGCAGCGACACGAAGAAGATCACGGCCACCGACATGGCCGAGCCATAGCCCACCCGGTCTTCGGTGAAGAAGCGCTGGTAGAGCGTGAAGGACACGACCTCCGTCGCGGTGCCGGGGCCGCCGCCGGTGAGCAGGAACACCTCGTCGAACACCTTGAAGGCGAGCACGAGCCGGAAGGCGAAGGTGACGATCAGCGTGGGGATGAGCAGCGGGAAGGTGATGAAGCGGAACTCCTGCCAGGCCGACGCCCCATCGATGCGGGACGCTTCCGACACGTCCTGCGGCAGCCCTTCGATACCGGCCAGGCAGAGCAGGAAGCAGAACGGCGTCCAGTGCCAGATGTCGACCAGGATCACGGACAAGAGTGCGGTCTCGCTCGCGCCCAGCCAATCGTGCGGTGGAATGCCAAGCAGGCTCAAGCCGCCGTTCACAAGGCCGAAGTCGAAGTTCAGCATCAGCTTCCAGATGGCGCCGATGACGATGCCGGGGATCAGGATTGGCAGGATGAAGACCGCGCGGTAGAAGACCTTGCCGCGCGTGATCTTGGAACACAGCACCGCCAGGAAGAGGCCGAGCACCATCTGGCCGGCGACCGCCACGATCGCGAAGATCAGCGTGTTCCAGAGCCCCGCGCGAAACAGAGGGTCAGTGGGCAGCGCCCTGTAATGGGCGAGCCCCACGCTTTCGCGCACCGCCTGCCCGCCCGCCCAGGTGACGTCCTGGAAGCTTGTCGCAAACAGGTTCACGAGCGGAAGCACGCTGAGCAGCAGCATCAGCGCGAGTGCCGGCGAAAACGTCGTCCAGCGCCAGAGCCGGTCGTCATTGAACGCCGCCTGGCGCGGGGCCGGGCCGGCGGCCCTGGCGGAAAGCTCAGCCGTACTCATCGTGGGGTGCGCGTCAGCCCTTGAGCGGCGGAAGCTCGCCGGTTCTGTACTTGTGCTTCTCCATCACGGCGTGGATTTCATCCGACATGCCGTTCAGCGCATCGACGGGCGTGATCTCGCCAGCCACGGCCCGATTGAGGCCGAGCTCAAGCACTGCGATTACCTCGCTCGCCTCGGGGAACTGGTAGATGTTGACCGCATGAGGCAGAGACTCCGCCAAGGGCTTCATCCAGCGGAAGCGGCGCTCCTCGGCGATGGGCTCGCGGTAGACAGCCGCGTGCGTCGGCAGACCGCCGGCTTCCGCCGTGGCTAGCTGCGCCTCCTTGGTCTGGAACCAGCGCAGGAACTCAAGGGCTGCGCGCTTGCGCTCGTCGGGCACGTTGTGGGAGATGCTGGCGAGCCAGTGGCCCAGGCCCGGTGCGGTGGGCAGGCCGGGCAGCGAGGGCGTGGGCGCGAACTCCACCTTGTCCACCACGGCCGACTTGTTGGGGTCGTCCATCTGCCCCCATGCGGCCACCACTGCCATGATATGTGCCGTGCGGCCCGTGACCATGGCCTGGAGCACCTCGGCCTGGTCACTCGCCGCCGTCTTGGGGTGGCCGGCTTCCTTGGCAAGGCGGACGTAGTATTCCAATGCCGCTCGCCCTTCCGGACTGTTCAGCGTCACCCCATAGTCGCCCGCCGACTGATCCTTGAAGATGCCGCCGCCGTGCCCGTAGAGGTAAGGATAGAAGTCGTAGGCTACCGTGTGCGGCCCCCGCGCCCCACGCTGGACGATGCCGTAGCGCTCGGGTGGGTTGTTGAGCTTCAGCGCGTTGGCTTCGAGCTCGGCGAAGGTCTTGGGGGCTTGTAGCCCGGCCTCCTGGTAGAGGTCGCCGCGATAGTAGAGCAGCGGCACGATGGGTGACACAGGCACGGCCATCAGCTTGCCGTCGGCGGTAACCGTGCGCTTGTCGGCGTTCCAGTAGACGGTGTTGCCCAGCGTGTAGACCTCGGGGTCGAGCTTGAAGGCAGGCTCGATGTCGGTGAGGGGCGTCACGAAGCCACCAGCATACATCTCGGTGAACCAGCCCGAGTTCATGATTAGGATATCGTACTGGCCCTGCGCCGCCCGCACCGAGTTGCGCTGCTTCTCCAGCGAGCCCGCGAACGGGTTGACGTCGAGCTCCACCTGGTTGCCCGTTTCGCTCTCATAGAGCTCCACCGTCTTGCGAAAGCTATCGAACCAGGGCGACTGGTTCACCACGATTGTGATGGGCGCCACGCTCTGCGCCCAGAGCGGCCTGATCGAGCCTGCGGTGGCAATGGCCCCAAGCCCCGCCAGCGCCGTGCGCCGGCTGATACGGAATCCTGCCTGCATTGTTTCCTCCCGAACGACGGCCTCCACCGTCAGGCGGAGGATGGACACAGAACATGCATTCCCACAAATAAAATGGACAACCTTTGCCATTCCAAAATTGAATGACGCTGTAGGATTAGTTTGTAGGTTCGCTTGCGCAGATGACTGCTAGTTCCTCGACGATTGCCTCTGCTGCAGGCGCGAGGCGAAACCCTTGGCGTGTGACGACCCCTGCACTTCGGACGGCGGCAAGCTCCGGGACATGCAACATCACAAGGCCCTTGGCCTCCGGGGTCCTGAGCGTGGTGGAAACGGTGAAAGTGACCGCGTCTGAGAAGCGCACCATCTGGAGGAGGAACGCCATGGACTCCGTATGCACCGCAACATCCGGCACGGGTAGGTCGAGAGATACGAAGAGCGCCTGAAGGCGCTGGAAGGCGCGCGTCGCTTCCGGCGGCATGGCCCAGGAAAGCCCGTTGAGATCCGCGAGCGCCAGCGCTTTGCGCCCCGCGAGAGGATGCCCCGCCCTGCAGCAGATGCAGAGCCGGTCGGATGTGAGGGGTCGGAGGTTGAGGTCAAGGGCTGACTGTGCGGGCGGCAATTCAGCGATCACCATGTCGAGTTCGCCCCGGCGCAGGCGTCGCATCAGCGCGTCGTCAAAACCGCCTTCGACATTCACCTTGATCGCCGGATTCTTGGCCGTTGCGTTCGCCACCGCATGTGGCAGGTGACGCCGGAGCCATGCCGGGCCCGCACCGATCAGCACGGTCCCAAAGCGGCCGCTGCGCAAGCCTTCGATCTCACGCTTGGCGTCCTGGAACCGGACCCGTATCGCCTCGGCATGACGCAGGAGACTTTGGCCATAAGGCGTCAATTCGACACCGCGCGGCAATCGCTCGAACAGGAGAACGCCGAGTTCCTGCTCCAGAGCATGCACGGTCTTGGTCAGAGTGGGCTGAGATACGCCGAGGCTCTCTGCTGCGGAAGTCAGGCTCCCACGCTCGGCAACCGCAAGGAAATGCTCAAGCTGCCTTGTATTCAACGCTGCGGTCCATCCTTGGCGGCGGCACTCGCCTCGTCGTCACCGTTCCCTGCGGTTGTTCGAACGATTCCGCAACTGGCCGCTGATGCGTGAGTTGCGATTACATCAACATGATTTTCCAGTCGACTACCTCTGATGTTCGGTTGACATGCGCACGTACTGGGCGGCACAACACGTATTGATGGAAGAAACGTGGTCTTTATGCCGGCTGACCAAATCCGACATTCCCGATAGGCGCTTAAGCTGGAAAGCTCAGAACGCGTAGCCGCAACACCAAGGCGGGTTAAGAAAGAGTGTAAGACCCCCGTCCATCCACTGACTACAGGCCGACCTGCTGCCGACCTCCTTTATTTTTGGATCAATTTTAGCGAAGCGCGGCTTGGGGGTGCGAGTAAACGACAGTAGCCTATGCGTCGTTGACAAAGTGCCCAACCCAGAGGCGGATGGCTGTGACCTGGACGAAGCCGAGATAGGTTGCGGCGGTCTGGTCGTATCGCGTTGCCATTCGGCGTGAGTTCTTCATGCGTCCGAAGGTGCGCTCGATGCGGTTGCGCAGGCGATAAGCAAAGCGGTCGACAGGGATGGTCTGGGTTCTGTTTTGCCGACCTGGGATAACGGTTGAGCCGCCTGCAGCTTTAACATCTTCGCGGATGCGGTCGGCGTCGTAGCCGCGATCTGCGATCAGCACCTTCGGCAAGGGGCGCTCACCGTCGAAGATGAGGTCGAAGCCCTTGTAGTCGGACGCCTCGCCGCCGGTCAGTTCGATGGCGAGAGGCAGACCAAGGCCGTTGGTTGCCATGTGGACCTTTGTCGTGCGGCCACCTCTTGAGCGCCCGACACTCTCGCCAGAAGCCCCTTTTTGATGCCGGCCGAGTGCTGGTGGGCGCGAACAATGGTGCTGTCGACCATGGCCACGCTGCTCGGCACCGCATCTGCCGTGTTCAGCGCCTCCATCATCGCATCCCACACGCCAAAAAGCGTCAAGCGCCGGAACTGCCGATAAACAGAAAGCCACTTGCCGAAGTGCTCGTGCAGGTCGCGCCACGGCACCCCAGTTCGAGCAATCCAAAACACGCCGTCCAGCGTGCGTCGATGGTCAGAAGGTGGGCGGCCCGAACGTCCAGACGAGCGCACCACGAAAGGCTCGAAGAACGCCCACTCTTCGTCCGACATCAAACCGCGAACCATGGCCGCCTCGCAAAAAGCAGCCTTGAATCATGACCCCACCTTAAACGACAACAACTTTGTCAACGCTGCCTAGTGCGGCTCGGCCGGGCTCATCGGCTGATCCCCAACCGTCTCCCGCTTCTTCCACTTTTGCACCGTGGTCGGGCTAATCCCGTAGCGCCGCGTCAGCGCTCTTACGCTCTCTTCACTCCGCTGATGTGCTCGACGGATCGTCTCTGTGGTTGTAGCGCTGTCGTGAAGAGCCTGCCCATACTTCGTCCCAGGGAGAGGCGTCAGCCGTTACACCTCTCCCTGGGGCGATACACCCACCTAGGATAAGCAACCCTTTCACGACGCGACCACAAAAGTGCGATCAGCCAACATGTGTTGCTCGACGTTCGGCAATCAGCTTTTCGATGGCTTCACCTTCGAGTTCGGGCGTTAGAACTACGTTTTCCTGCTCGTGCGCGTCGTTGCGGGCGGAGAGCGCAGTGGCGGGTTCGGTGGTGGAGAGGTTGAAGGGCTTGTGCGGGATCCAGGCCGGAATGAAGCAAAAGCTGCCTGGCTCGATCAACATCTCCTGCTCCAGTTCCTTTCCGTAGAGCAGGATGATTCTGCCGCTGACGCCATAGATGGCGGTTTCGAAATCCCGGTGGAAATGTGCCCGCGCCGCCACGCCCGGTGGAAACGCGGTCATGTTCATGGAGATGCCACGGGAGCCCGCCGAGTGCTCGGAGATGCCGAAGAACTGCGGCATGCCCTGGCGGGCAAGGTCGGTGGTCGCCGGGTGGATTAGGGTCACATCCTGATCCCAGGGGCCGGCGCTGCGCGGATCGCGCTCGGCTTGGGAGCCCTGCTGTGCGGTTGCGAACATGATTGTCTCCTGGGGCTCGATTAGTTCACGTCATGCGGCTGGTGCTGTGGAGGCCGACGAGCCCGTGGCGGCAAGCTGTCCGTAGCCGCGCACGATGGCTCTGCGCGTCTCATAGGGAAGCACTTGGTCGACTTGCTCGAAGCCTTGCGGCGCGCGCTCCTCCACGGCGTCGATCACGCCTTCGGGCCCGCCGGTGCGGTTGCGTCGGACGATCTCGGAGGTAACAGGCAAGCGCTCGCGCTCATAGGATCGAAGGGCCTCCTCCGGGTCGGCATGAGCTTGAAGGCAGTCTGCCAGGCAACGCGCGTCGAGAATGGCCTGCGACGCACCGTTCGCGCCCATAGGGTACATGGGATGGGCGGCGTCGCCCAGCAGGGTCACGCGGCCATGGCTCCAATGGTCGATCGGATTGCGGTCGCACATCGGGAACTCCCAGAAGACGGGCGTCGCATCGACGAGAGCACGGTAGTCGACCATTGCGCCTTGGAACACGTTGAGCCGCGGCATGAGGTCGGCGCGGCGCCCTTCGCGCGACCAGTGCTCGCGCGAAGGCGGAGAACTGCCGAAGGGAGCGAGGCGGAAGATCGCGGCCCAATTGGTAAGCCGCGTTTCGGGCGTCTCGCCGGGCGCGATGGGATAGGAAACGAATTTAGCGTCCACGCCGCCCGAGATCAGCAGCGAAGCGCCGCCCAGGAAGGCGGGCCAATCGGCGGCGCCACGCCAGAGCATGAGGCCGCTCCAGAGTGCCGGTCCCTCGCCGGGCGCGACCGCTTGGCGGGTAACCGAGTGGATACCGTCCGCGCCGATCAGGATGTCGCCGTGGGTTTCGCTGCAAGGGCGGCCACTCGGGTCGACAAAGCTAGCGGAAACACCACCTGCGTCTTGCGTGAAGCCGGACAGGCGGTGGCCGAGGCGAATGGTGCCGAGCGGGAGTGCGCGTTCCACCGCGCGATGGAGCAGCGATTGCAGGTGGCCGCGATGGATGAAGAACTGCGGCACTGGCTGACCGGCAGCCAACCCGCGCGGCTCGCTCCACACGGTTTGGCCGAGTTTGGTGACGTAGTGGAGGTGCTCGGAGCGGATGGCGACCGCGTCGAGGTCGGGGAGGAGGCCGAGTTCCGCAAGCTCGGCGACCGCATGCGGCATCAAGGTGATGCCGACGCCCAGCTCGCGCAGTTCGGGTACCTGTTCGTGGATTTCGCATGTGATGCCCATGCGGTGAAGCGAAAGCGCCGTTGTGAGCCCGCCGATACCGCCGCCTGCGATGATGGCTTTCATGGGGTTCTTTCTTCCGAACCGGCACGGAGGCACAACTGGGCGGAAACCTTTGGTTTCAAGCCTCCGCGTTCCGAGGTGTGTTGTGCGCGGAGGCTAGGATGGGCACTGAAGGGAATCAAGACCGAACGTTATTCATTTTTAGGCTTTGTCTTGGCTGAGTCCTCCAGGCCTGCGATCATCATTTCCACGAAGCAATCCACGAGCGCATCGGAACAGCCGGATGCGGGATTGATCCGTGCGTTGAGCGCGAAGCCGTCGAAGCTCATGAATAGCATGTGCGCCAGCAGGAACGCCCTGTCGCGCGCCATCCGCCCTGCACAGGCCTCAAGCAGCATTGTGGCCACTGCCCCCTCCGACCAGTGCAGGAGACCGGGATCGTAGCCGCTTTCGGGCGTGGCGGCCGACAGCGATTGGATCAGAACCTTGGCGAAGCCGCCGTCGCGTTGCGGGAGCTGCTGCCAGATGGTGGACACGATCAGACGCAACCGGGCGCGCAGGTCAGCGACGCGCCCCGAAGCGCCAGACAAATCCTCGAGATGGGCGCGCAGCCAGGGGTCATAGATCGTGTAGACGATCTCGATCTTGGAGCCGAAATACACATAGACCGTGCCGGGCGACACGCCCGCTTCGCGTGCGATCTGCGGCAAGGTTGCCTCGTGGTAGCCCTTTTCCGTGAAGAGCTTCTCGGCCGCCCGCAGGATCGCCTCGCGCACGGCCGGTTTCTTGACCTGGGCCATCCTGATTGTCCTGTTACGCTCTGATACCGAACCGGGTTCGGTATCGGCAATGCAGTGGGTCACCTGCCCGAGGGCGATCCGTTGGCGCAGGATCAGAGCGTTACCGCGCCGAGATGCGGGGCCTTGCCCCATGCCATCACCCGGACGTGCGTCCACAGTCCCGCGAGCGAGTATGGATCAGCCTTTACCAATGCTGTCGCCGCTTCCCGGTCGGGCGCCTCGATGATCCACAGTGCACCCAAGAAGGGCTGACCTTGGTCAGGGCGCAAGCCTCCGCACAGCACGATCCGGTCGGCATGGTCGGCGAGGTAGCGGAAATGCGCTTGGTTGAGCGCAGCGGGGTGATCTGCGGGGTCCACCCCATCCTCGAAGATGGCCACGAAGCGCATCAGGGTGTTCTCCTATTCCGTTCCTCGCCCCCCGCCCACGGGGGCGTCACTGCTCGATCATCGCGTCGAGTTCCGGTTCGGGTCCGGTGCCGCTCTCCTGGAGATTGTTGAAAGCGGTCTCAAGCACCAGCATGCATGCACGAAGCGCCTCGGGCGACGCACCGGCGAGCGCCTGGCTGTTTGCGTCCATGGCCGCCCGGAGTGCGGCCTCCTCTAGATCGCGTCCGCGCTCTGTCAGCGTGATCAGGTATTTGCGCTTGTCGTGAGCCGGCCGCCGCCGCGTTACGAGACCCGTCGCGAGCAGGCTGCGAACCGCCAGTACCATGGCCGGACCCGCGATGCCCGATTGTTGCGCGAGCTCGGTCTGTGTGAGTCCGTCCTGATTCCACAGCGTACGCAGCACGTACCACTGACCCAGGCTCAGCCCGAGCGGAGCGATGCGGTTGCCCAGGTTGCGTTGGATCAACCGATTCACCTGCCGCAGGCGGTGCCCGAAGCTTTGTGTCATCGGCAAAACGGACGGGTGCTGGATGGACGAGCTCAGTTCATTCATCGAAGGGCCTTCTCGCACTGTTCCTGCCATAGCATCGGGCGGCCGGGAGAGGGCAAGCCGAAACGGACGCGGTGGTGGTGATCAGGCTTGCCAGCGCACGTCGTGGATATATTAATAAACGAACGAACGTTTATGCGCTTCTCTTTTCCCGCTTCGCCCGGAAAGTTCGGTGCATCTCAGCAGGAGCCTTGTCTTGGCCGAAACATCTCCGCCCCCTGTTGTCGACCCATCCGCGCTCCGCGCAATTGCCCCTGGCGTCTGGGTGATCGCCGATCGCCGCGTGCCGCTCGTGCCCAACATCGGCATCATCGTGGGGGAGCGCACCGTGCTGGTGATCGACACCGGCATGGGGCGGGCAAACGGCGCGCGTGTGCTAAATCTGGCGCGCGAGCTTGCTCCCGGCCTGCCGATCATCGCGACGCTGACGCATTTCCACCCCGAGCACGGCTACGGAGCCGAGCCCTTCAAGGGCGCCGCGCACATCCTCTACAACCGCGCCCAAGCCGATGACCTCTCGAAGAAGGGTGAAGGCTACCTCGCGATGTTCAGGGGCATGGGTCCCGCGGTGGCGGAGGCGCTTGAAGATACGCAGCTGGTGGATGCTGACGAGACCTATTCGGGGGCCTCTCATCGCATCGACCTCGGCGGCAAGACGGCCGTTCTCCACACATGGGGCCGCGCTCACACAAACGGTGATCAGGTTGTGTTCCTCGAAGAAGACCGCATCCTGTTTTCGGGCGACCTCGCTGAAGAAGCGACGTTTCCGATCTTTCCCTGGTTCCCCCCCGACGACGCCGACATCGACGCGGAAGGCTGGGTGCGGGCGCTCGATGGCTGCCTGGCGCTCGATCCGGCGATCGTGGTGCCGGGCCACGGCGAAGTGGGCGATGCCCGCATCCTGCGCGACGTGCGCGCCTACATTCTCGCCATCGACGCAAAGGTCGCGCAGGCGCGGGCAAAGGGTTTTGAGGGCGAGACCCTCTTGGCTGAACTGAGGCCACAGGTGCTGGCCGAGCACCCGGACTGGCACTTTCCGGAATGGATCGACTTCGCGGTCCGCTACTTCGCCGAGCGAACGGTCGGCGCGCGCGCATGAGCACCGTGCTCGTCGCACTGCACTACCAGAATGAGGTCCTGCACCCCGCTGGCCGCATCAAGGTGGGCGTGGCCAAGGGTGATCTGAACCAGGTGGCGCTCGTCGCTCGTGCGCAGCGTCTGCTCGCGCTCGCGAGACAGAGCAGGATCCCAGTGGTATCCGTGCGGATCGCTTTTCGCGCCGACCATGCGGACGTGATCCAGAACTGCTCGATCTTCCGCAATGTGGTGGCAGGCGGCGCCATGGTCGAGAATAGCTGGGGAACCGAGTTCCATGACGGCCTAGGCCCTGCGAATGGCGAATTTGTCGTCAAGCACGGCCGCGTCAACGCTTTCCACGGATCGCAGCTAGAGGAAACGCTGCGCTGCCTAGGGGCAGATCACCTCGTGATAGCGGGCGTGTCTACCAACTCGGTGGTCGCCACAACCGTCGCCTGCGCGGCCGACATGGGCTACCGAGTCACGGTGATAGGCGACTGCTGCTCGTCGGGCAGTCCCTCGTTGCATGCGGCATGCCTGGAAAACATGCGGCTCGTGGCAGACGTGATCGACCTCGAAACCTTCGTCACACAGACAGAACTGGAAGATTCCAGGCCTTGAATAATTTTTGCTGACTCAGCTTGCCAGGCTCAGTGAGGTAGGAATAGGCTTCATATCGTTCGAGACGTAACGAATTGTTCGAGGGGACAGAGAAGCCTCCGACGCAAGTGGATGCGCGCTTCAAGCGCCAAGCACAGGGGAACCATCACCATGCACGCCGTCACCCGTTTGGCCGCTGGCCTAACCGCCTTCTTGGCCGCCGCCGCAGTCCCGGCTGCCGCAGCAGAGCCCGTCAAGCTCGGCATCGTCATGTCCTACAGCGGCTGGTTCCAGCCGATCGACTCTTCCACGATCAACGGGGCGATGCTCGCGATCAAGGAGATCAATGCGAAGGGCGGAGTGCTCGGCAGCCCCATCGAGGTCGAGAAGTTCGACAACAAGTCCGAGCCGCCGCTGGGTGCCGACGGTGCCATGGAGGTGATTGGCAAGGGCGCCAAGGCGATCCTGTTTCCGAGCGACTTTGACTTCGGCGCGCCAGGCGCATTCGTCGCTCAGCAGAGCGACGTGATTTCGTTCTCGGGCGCGTCCGACCCCAAATTCGGCGCCGCCGGCATCGGCCCCTACGCCTATTCGCTGTCCACCGCCTCGCAGGCGCAAGGGGCGCTGCTCGCCGAATGGGGGTTCGAACAAAAAGGCTGGAAGACGGCCTATGTGCTGCTCGACAACACCATCGCCTATACCAAGTCGCTCTGCGGCAGCTTTGCCCAGCGCTGGAAGGAAGTGGCGGGCGATGCTTCGCTTCTCGGCGAGGACACGTTCCTGAACGGCGACCCAAGCATCGCTGCCCAGGTCTCGCGCATCGGTGCGCTCTCGGCCAAGCCCGACGTGGTGATGCTCTGCTCCTACGCACCGGGCGGACCGGGCGCCATCCGCCAGCTTCGCGCGGCGGGCCTCGACATGCCGATCGTCACGGGCGAGTCCATGGACGGCGACTACTGGATCGGTGGCGTGCCCAACCTTTCCAACTTCTACGCCGTCAATTTCGGTTCCTTCTACGGCGACGACGCAGACCCCGTGGTGAAGGACTTCTTCGCCCGCTATGAAAAGGAATACGGCCAGCGGTCGGACGCGTCCTATTCGCTGCGCGGCTACTCCATGATCCAGGCCTGGGCGAAGGCAGCCGAGAAGGCCGGTTCCTTCGACGCGGACAAGGTCGCAGCCGCCCTCGACACCTTCAAAGAAGAGCCGCTGGTCGCCGGTCCCACCACCTTCACGCCCGAACTTCACATCCAGACGACGCGCCCGATGACCATTGTCCAGGCGCAGGACGGCAAGTTCAGCTTCGTCACCAAGGCGGCACCCAAGACGGTGCATCTGGACTGATCATGAAGCTGGCTGCATCCGACGTCACGGTGCGGTTTGCTGGCATCCGAGCCATCGAGAATGTCTCGCTGGAACTCTCCAGCGGTGACATTCTCGGCTTGGTTGGTCCGAATGGTGCCGGCAAGACCACCATGGTCAACGTGTTGAGTGGGTTCCAGCGCCCGCATGGCGGCAACGTGGCGGTTGAGGGTCTCGACGCGCGCGGCCGCTCCGAAGCCTGGTTTGCCCGCAACGGCGTGGTGCGCACCTTCCAGGCTGTCCGCCTTTTCCGAGGCCTGTCCGTCAGCGAGAACATCGAAGCGGCGTTGAGCAGCCTTGGGATCGGGCGGTTGGCTGCGCGCCGCCGTGCGGCCGAGCTCCTCGACTATCTCGGCATGGCGGAAAAGCGCAACGCGCCTGCCGACAGCCTCAACTACAGCGACGAGCGGCGTCTCGGGATCGCGCGAGCACTTGGCCTCAACCCCCGCTTCCTACTGCTCGACGAGCCGGCGGCCGGCATGAACGTGGCAGAGGCCGAGGTGTTGAGCGGCCTGATCAAGCGCATCCGCGCGGACTTCTCCTGCGGCATCCTCCTGATCGAGCACAACATGACGCTGATCCGTGCAACCTGCGAACGCCTCCATGTGATGGCGAGCGGCCGAACCATGACGACTGGTGCGCCGGACGCGGTGATGGCGGACGAATCCTTCCGCTCTGCTTATCTCGGCTCGGCTGCCGCATGAGCGCACCGCTTCTTGCCATCGAAGACCTGTCCGTCCGTTACGGCCGCATCACGGCGCTCGACCGCTTGTCGCTCGAAATCCAGCCCGGCGAGATCGTCGCCGTGGTCGGGCCCAATGGGGCGGGCAAGTCGTCGCTACTCGGCGCCATTGCGGGCGTGGTCCCCGTCGCGGGCGGGACGATCCGCTTCCGGGGCGAAAGCATTGCAGGCCAACCGCTCGAACGCACGGTGCGCCGCGGCATCGCCCTCGTGATGGAGGGGCGTCACGTCTTCGGCAGCTTGTCCGTTATGGAGAACCTGCGCATTGGCGCCACGATCCGGGTGGATGCGCAAGCCGTGCAGGCCGAGATCGCAAGCTTCCTCGAAATCTTCCCGATCCTCGCCGAGCGTCGCAACGAGCCGGCCGGGCGCCTGTCGGGCGGCGAGCAGCAAATGCTGGTGATCGCCCGCGCGCTCCTGGCCAACCCCACCTTCCTGATGCTGGACGAGCCCTCGCTCGGTCTCGCCCCCAAGGTCACCGACCAGATTTACGGCATCGTCTCTGACATTCGCTCGCGCGGCGTCACCATCCTCGTGGTTGAGCAGAACGCCGAGCGCGCGCTCGGTGCCGCCGACCGCACCTATGTGCTGAACGGGGGTCGCGTGCGGCTTTCCGGTCCCTCCGACGCGCTCAAAGCCGATCCGCGGTTCGAGGCTGCTTATTTCGGTCTTGCCGGTGCGGAAGCGCGCTGATGGGAACGCTGATCCAGATTCTCGTCGATGCGCTGAGCGTGGGCGGTCTCTATGCGCTGACCGCGCTGGGCATCGGCCTGATCTTCTCCGTCATGCGGCTCGCCAACTTCGCCCATGCCGAGTTGGTGACGCTCGCGGCCTACGCGCTCTTCCTCTTCTCCGGCCAGCCAATCCTTGCGGCCTTTCTTGCAGCCGTGGCCGTCGCAGTGATCGTGGCCGTCCTCACCGAACGGATCGCCTTCCGCCCGATCCGGCAAGCCGACCCCGCGACCATGCTGATCGCCTCCTTCACCGTGTCGATGCTGCTTCAGAAGCTGCTCGTCTTTGCGGTGGGCTCGCGCGTCAAGACGCTCGATCCCCTCCCCATGCTGAGCCAGCCCGTTTCCATCGGCTCGGTGCAGGTCAGCGCGCTCAAGATCGCGACCATCGTGGTTTGCTTCGGGCTTCTGGGCCTGCTGACCCTGATCGTGCGCAAGACGAGCTTCGGCCTCCAGATCCGGGCAGCAGCCGAAAACTTCACCATGTCGCGTCTTGTCGGCGTGCGCGCCAATTCCGTGATCGCGCTGTCATTCGCGCTGAGCGGCGTCTTGGCCGCGGTTGTCGCAATCCTGTTCGCCGCGCAGACCGGCTTCGTGCAGCCGCGCTTCGGCCTCCAGCTCGTGATCATCGCCTTCGTCGCCACCGTGATCGGCGGCTTGGGCAGCCTCGAAGGCGCGGTCGCGGGCGGCTTCCTCGTCGGCGCGCTCTCCACACTGCTTCAGGCCCTGCTGCCGGCAGAACTTCGGCCCTTCCGTGAAGCGTTCCTGTTTGCGGTTGTGATCCTCGTGCTGCTCTTGCGCCCGCAGGGCCTGTTTCCCGCGCGCGGCCTCAAGGAGCGCGTATGACCGTAACCACTATTCCCACCGTCCGAAGCCACGGCCTCTTCACCGAAACCCTTCGCCGCAGCGGCACACTGTTTGCGCTGCTCGGTTTCGTGCTCGTCGTCGTGCTCCTGGCACAATGGGGCGACGTGGTGCTCCAGCGCCGCGTGATCCTGGCGCTGATCAACCTCGTGGCGGTTGTCGGCCTCTTCGTCTTCATGGGCAATTCCGGCGTGCTGAATTTCAGCAATGTCGGCTTCATGGCGATCGGCGCCTACACTTCGGCGCTGCTCACTTTGCCGCCCAGCATGAAAAACACCTTCCTGCCCGACTTGCCACTTTGGCTTGCGGCCATTCAGTTGCCGACTTTTTCCGGCGCGTTGGCGGCCGGCGCAGTCGCAGGCGTGATCGGTCTCGTGGCCGGCTGGCCCCTCATGCGGCTTTCGGGCATCGGCGCAGGTATCGCGACGCTTTCGCTCCTCATCATCTGCTACATCGTTCTCGGCAACTGGAACTCCGTGACGGGCGGCCAGCAGTCCCTCATGGGTCTGCGTACCTATGTCGGCCTTTGGACCGCGGGCCTGTGGGCGATGGCCGCCATCCTGGTCGCCTATGCCTATGGCGAGACGCGCTTTGCCATCGCGCTGCGCGCCTCGCGCGAAGACGAGGTGGCCGCGCGTGCGAGCGGGGTGCGCATTGTCAGGCAGCGGCTGATAGCCTTCGTTCTGGGCGCCGTGATCTCAGGCGTTGCCGGCGCTCTCTACGGCCATTTCCTCGGCACGCTCCGCGTCGAGCTCTTCTATCTCGACCCCACCTTCCTGTTCATCGCCATGCTGGTCGTGGGCGGCATGCGCTCGCTCACGGGCGCGGTGGTCGGCACTGCTGCCATCTCGCTTCTGACCGAACTCCTGCGGCTCTCCGAAGTGGGCTTCACCTTGCCGGGGGGCCTTGCGGTCGCAGCACCCGCCGGTCTGGGCGATGTCGTTCTCGCTGCCGTGATGCTCGCCATCATCCTGTTCCGCCCTCAGGGCATCACCGGCGGCAGAGAGCTCGACCGGCTGCTCCGCCTAAGAACCATTTGAGAAAAGGAAGAACGCGATGCTGAGATTCGATGAGCAGGTGGCGATCGTGTCGGGTGCAGGCCGCGGCATGGGCCGTTCGCACGCGCTCGACCTCGCCCGCCGCGGTGCGATCGTGGTCGTCAACGATGTCGGCTCCGAGACGGTGGCAGGCGCGGGCAGCGATGCAAGCGTCGCGCAGTCCGTGGTGGCCGAGATCGAGGCGATGGGCGGCCGCGCCATGGCCGACGGCAGTGATGTGTCGGACGCGGAAGCCGTGGAAGCCCTTGTCGCGCGTGTGATGGAAGCCTACGGCCGGATCGACATCCTCGTCGCCAATGCCGGAAACCAGCGCTTTCTCCACTTCGCCGAAACCGCGCGCGCCGACTACGACTCGCTCCTCGACATTCATCTCGGCGGCACCTTCAACCTTTCCCGCGCGGTCTGGCCCCACATGGCCGCGCGCAACTACGGTCGCATGGTCTTCACCACCTCCCAGGTGGGCTTCTACGGCCAGGTCGACGCGGTAGCCTATGGGGCCGCCAAAGCCGGCATCTTCGGCCTCATGCACGGCATCAAACTTGACGCGCTCGCAAGCGGCATCCGCGTCAACTGCATTTCGCCGTTTGCCTTCACGCGCATGGTGGTCGACCTCTTTCCCCAAGAACTCGCCCAAGAACTTGCGCCAGAATTCGTGTCTGCGGGCGTGACCTACCTCGCTTCCCGAGAGTGCTCCCTCAACGGCGAGATCCTGATCGCTGGCGGCGGGCATTTCTCGATCGCGCGCACCATCGAGACGCTCGGCATCGACATCGCTGATGCGGCAGGGATCACGGCGGACGCGGTGGCCGAGAACATCGGCACGATCACCGACACCACCCGCACTGCCATGTACCCTGACGCGCTTGCCGCCGTTCAGGTCACTTTCGACCGCTTGGCGAGTCAGGCTGCCGCACAGTGACGGAGCGCGCGATGAATCCCTTCGCGCTCGATGGCAAGGTGATCGTGGTTACGGGCGCCGGCAGCGGCATCGGACGGGGTGTGGCGCTTGGTCTGCTCGGTCTCGGGGCGCATGTCTTCGCCCTCGACCAAGACGAGGCAGGGCTTGCCGAAAGCCGTTCGCTTTCAGGGAGTGGAAGCCTTGAGACCCGAATCGTAGATATTGCCGAAGAAGAAGCTGTGGTGGAGGCGATGGCCGCTGTCGCTGCGACTGCCGGCCGGATCGACGTGATCTTTGCCAATGCCGGCATCGCGGGGCGGCCCGTGGAGCTTGGGGCGCTCGGCCTCGACGAATGGCGGCGCGTGCACGCGATCAATCTCGACGGCACGTTCCTCACCGCGCGCGAGGCCGCACGCCAGATGCGCATTCAGGGACATGGAAAGATCGTGCTTACCGCCTCGACCTGGGGCGTGCGCGGCACCCGCGTGGCACCCTTCACAGCCTACGCGTCCTCCAAGGGTGCGGTGGTCAACCTCACACGACAGATGGCGCTGGAGCTTGCGCCGCATGGAATTACCGTCAACGCCATCGCACCGGGTGGCTTCGCCACCAACATGGCCAACGGCGTGCTCGACGACTCCGCTGCCGATGCACTGCTTGCTCGAATGCCGATGGGCCGCTTCACCACCCCCGATGCGATGGTGGGCCCTGCGGCCTTTCTCGCCAGCGCGGCGTCGGACTGGGTCACCGGAGCACTGCTGCCGGTGGATGGTGGCTACTTGGCGGAGTGACCGGGGATGTTGGGTAGGCGCAAGGCGGTTCTAGTAGAGGAGCTTAGATCTTGGTTCCCTTCCCTCTACCACTGGTCACCCCTTCCTCGTTTTCACCGTGGGTCTGACTAGATTGGGTCTCAGCTATCATTCCCCTAAGCCAAGGAAAACACGGGCTCGGCGAACTTGAGGGTTTGCAGCTTTGTGAGACATTGCGCACGAATGTACGTGGGATGATGTCAGGGCCTATGGCTCCATCCTGCAACACCCAGATAGACGTTTCTCCACCTAGTTCCGCTTTTGCTGCGGCATGGCACCTCTTGCCGAACAGCAGCTCTACCAGACAGCCTTGCGCACGACGGATGCGTGCCAAGCGCGATTGCGGTTTACCGAAGGGACTCTAGGAGGGGCGCACGTTGCGCGTTACAGTCGAGGAGATGACGATGTGGGAGGAATGCCTCCGCTTAATCGTCGAATGTCCCAACAATCCAAATGACCGACGGATGCTTTGAGCATGGGAGGCCGCACAGGCTGGCGGTCGAGCGATGGCAACGAGAAAGAGCAAGAACGAAACAGGCCGCATGAAGCGCTCGCTGTTGTCAGCCTATCTCTTCCACATCCTGGGCTTGTGCGGTCTTCTGGGAATGCACCGTCTCTACCTGGGGCGGACCCGAAGTGCAGGGTGGCAGTTTGGGCTTCTGTTCGTGTCCTGCCTGTTGATGGCTTTCGGCATCTGGCCCATGATCTTCATGGTCTACGGCCTGATGATCTGGGGGGTGATCGACCTGTTCTTGATTCCGGGGATGACACGCCGGGTCAACAGGCAAGCTCAGCCGCCCGCGTGAACAGCGAGGGGAAGCCTAGAACCCGCGCTTCTCGGTCTTGAGGTTCGGAAGGTCCGGCCGTTTGGACTTCACCCCAGCCTCCTTCAAGGCGGTGTAGCCGACCTTTCGCAGGAGCGCCTCGGTCTTGGCGCGCTCTTTGTCGAGGGCGCTCGTGGGCTTCTTCTTCGGCATCGATCCTCCAGTCTGAGGGATCATCCGCCGATAGCCCAGCCGTCGCAACCTGTTTCCTGGCGCTCAGCGCACGCCCAGCACATCGCCGGTTCACGCCGACGGTAGGCGAGAAAACTCGATGTCGCTTCCAGTCGAGGAGGCTAGGGGCGGTCGTAACTTCAGGCAGTGAGGCGATCGACACAGTTCTGGTGGTGGCCGATGGCATCATGGTGCTGCGCAAGAAGGGCGGACCGTGGGTCAACATCTTCGGGCTCCAACCGACACGGATCGCTTCTTGATGCCGAGCATCAAGAAAGGACGGTTTCGCCAGCGGAGACGAGGCTGCCTTCGAGGGTGAGGTCCAAGAAACGAACGCAAGCGACTTCGTCGACGAGGCCTCCGCGTTCAATCGGAGCCGAGCGGTCCCAGGAGAACGCGACCGAACAGGGGCTGACGTGAACGGCGTACGGCGGGGTCTTCCTGGAAGGAGAGCGCGTATTGGCCGATTTGATGGAAGTAGGTGACGCGCGCGCGGACGATGCTCTCGGGCTCGTCGTAGCCGATGGCGCGGAAGGCGCGGACGAGAAGCGCTATCCTCAGATCGTCGGCTGCGCGGACTTCGGCCGCGAGCTTGCGGGAGGTGCGAGACCAGTCGCGGATGGCCAGGTCCAGCAGCGGGCTGAAGGGATCCTCGTCCATCCACACGTGGACGATGCTGTCGAAGAAGGCGAGCCCGTCCACGCGGGAAGCCTCGCCCAACGGTTGCAGGGCCTCGAAGGGCGCGCAATTGTTGCGGCGCCATTCGTCGAGCAGGCCGCCGCGCAGGTCGTCGAGGCTTGTGAAGTGGAAGTAGAACGAGCCGCGCGTGACCTTGAGCCCGCGCGCCAGGCGATCGATCTTCACTTCACTGACGCCACGCTTCTCCAGCACCTTGCGGGCAGCAGCGATCCAAGCCTCCCGGCTCAGCGTCTGCCGCTTCACGCCTTTTTCCGCCTTCGCCACGCCTTGTCCGCTTCCTCGCCTGCCGGCGGGAGAGGAGCCCATCCCGCCGGTCAGGGCAAGCAGGAGATGCGCTCCAGCATCAGGTCGAAGAAGGGCTGGGGTTCGATCCGGCGGAGCACGTTGCAGTTCCGCTCGCGTCCGGTGACGTGCCACCAGTCCACCACCGTCATGCCGATCGTCTCGGGCGAGGAAATGTCCACCACGACGTTGCACTGGCGCTGCTCGTAGATTTCCGGCTTGAGTAGGTATCCCGTCACGCAGGCGTCGTGGATGGGGCGCGCCGGCGTGGGAAACTTGTGGTCGCCGTACTGGCGGAAGAAATCGGCCATGTTGGCCGCTTCGATCGCCGCCCGGCTGCCCGTGGCGCGGAGCGCGTCGAGCCATTCGGGCGTCATGAGTGCGGAATAGGTGCAGTCGATGCCGGCCATGGTGACGGGCGCGCCCGACGCGAACACCTTGTGGGCCGCATGGGGGTCGACGAAGATGTTGAACTCGGCGGCAGGTGTCGCGTTCCCGCCCTGGAAGAAGCCGCCCCCCATCAGAACCACCTCGCGGATGCGGGGAATGATGCGCGGCTCGAGCGTCATGGCGACCGCCAGGTTGGTCATCGGGCCGAGCGTGCAGACGGTGATGTCGCCTTCGGGCGCGTCCATGATGGCGCGCACCATGAAATTGACGCCGTGCTCGGCCTGAAGCGGGGTCACGGGCTCGGGCAGGTCCGCGCCGTCGAGCCCGGTATCGCCGTGCACGTATTCGGCGGTCATCAGCTTGCGCACGGTGGGCGCGGGGCAGCCGGCATAGACGGGCACGTCCGGGCGGCCTGCGAGTTCCACCACCTTGAGCGCGTTCTTGGACGTCAGGGCCAGGGGCACGTTGCCACCGACGGTGGTGACGCCCACCACTTCCAGCTCCGGCGAGCCCAGCGCGAACAGGATCGCGAACGCGTCGTCCTGGCCGGGATCGGTGTCGATGATGATTTTGCGCGGCGCCATTCTCTTTCCCTCGCTAGCCGCCCGCGAAAACCGGTTGCGGCGGCTGAAACCCCATGCCAGGAATACAGTACTGTATCTTATGTTCAAGGCAGGCTGACACCATGAGCGCGCAATCGACCAGCGAAGACCGCCGCGGCGACTTCTCGCAGATTCCGATCCTCGACGTGTCCGCCCTCTACGGCACGGACGAGGGCGCCATCCGCGACACGGCGGCCACCCTTCGCGACCACCTGGAGAATATCGGCTTCCTCTACGTGGTGGGCCATCCGATCCCGCGCAGCGAGGTGGAAGCCGTGCGCGAAGCCTCCAAACGCTTCTTCGCGCTGCCGGAAGAAGAAAAGCTCAAGCTCAAGATCGACAAGAACTTCCGCGGCTATCTGCCGTTCGCCGGTTCCACCATCGTGACCTCCTCGGTCGCCACCGTCAGCAAGCCCAACCAGAGCGAATCCGTCTTCTTCATGCACGAGGTGGCCGAAGACGACCCCCGCGTGAAGGAGGAGAAGCCGCTTCAAGGCCCCAACCAGTGGCCCGACGAGGCGTCGTTGCCCGGCTTCCGCGAGACCATCGACGCTTATGTGGAGGCGATGGGCACCTTGGCGCGCAAGATGGCGCGCGCCATCGCCATCTCGCTCAACATGCCGGCCGACAGCCTGGACCGTTATTTCGACGAGCCCACCACGTTCCTGCGCTTGCTGCACTATCCCACGCAGAAGCAGGAGGAAGGGCTGTTCGGCTCGGCGCCGCACACCGATTACGGCTTCATCACGCTGCTCGCCCAGGACGATGTCGGCGGGCTCGAGGTGAAGAACAAGGCAGGCGAGTGGGTGCCGGCTCCGCCCGTGCCCGACTCCTTCGTGATGAATGTGGGCGACATCCTCGCCCGCTGGTCGAACGACCAGTTCGTGTCCACGCCGCACCGCGTGATCAACCGCTCGGGGCGCGAGCGCTATTCGCAGCCCTTCTTCTTCGACCCGTCCATGGATGAGACGATCGAAGCGCTGCCGGCCTGCGTGCCGGAAGGCAGCGCACCCAAGTTCGAGCCGGTGCTCTACGGGGATTACCTGATGGAGCGGATCGACAAGAACTACCACTACCGCAAGAAGCAGGCAGCCGAGGCCGCGAACGCGTAACAACGCGCACGGCCCGGGGACACCACGACAAGAAAAGGGGAACAACATGAACACGATTCTGCGCGGGGCCGCTGCCGGCCTCGCATTGTTCGGCATGGCATGGAGCGGGACGGCGAGTGCCGCCGATGTCGCCAAGTCGCCCGAGGTCGCCGAGACCGGCAAGCTCTCGATCGCCAACACGCTCGATTACGCGCCCTTCGAATACCTGGACGATCAGGGCAAGCAGACAGGCATCATCATCGAGCTGGCCGGCGAAGTGGCGAAGCTCGTCGGCGCCGAGCTCGACGTCCAGCGCACCCCTTTCCCGTCGATGATCCCGGGCCTTGCCGCGGGCCGCTTCCGGATCGCGTGGGAGACCTTCTCCGCCACGCCCGAGCGGCTCGGCCAAGTGGATTTCGTGATGTTTCTGAAGGCGGGCGTCGCGGCTTCCACGTCGCCCGACAAGAAGGCATCGTTTGCCGGCGATACGCCGCTTTGCGGGAAGCGGATCGGCGTGTCGGCCGGCAGCGCCTCCGACTTCCTGGTGGACAAGCTTTCCGCCGAGTGCGCGGAAAAGGGCCAGGCGGCGATCACCAAGTCGGTCTTCAACTCCTCGACCGACATCGTGCAGGCCGTGCTGTCGGATCGCGTGGACGCCCGCATGGACGATGCGACCGCGTCCAGCTATTTCGAGGTGACGTCCAAGGGGCAGCTCGTGGTTCTGCCCACGCTCTACGACGTCGCACCCCTCGGCATGGCGATCGCCAAGGCGGACCAAGGCACCGCCGACATGATGGTGGGCGCGCTTTCCCAGCTGTTCGAGAACGGCACCTACCAGCGCGTGCTCGACAAGTACGGCATGGGCGCATACGCCATCAAGGAGCCCTATTTCGTGGGCCGCATGGAAGACCTGCGCTCCGAGTGACGGCTTCCAGCCATGGCGCCCCATCGGGGCGCCCCAGCCATTCGAGGTGCCCGCGATGAGCATGGCCGTCCCTTCCCAGCCGGCCATGGCCGACGTCGCGCGGCTGACCGTGGTTCCGCAGCGTCGCATCGGCATCTGGGTCGGTGCGGCGCTCGCGCTCGTGCTCGCCGCTTTCCTTGTCTACGCCTTCGCCTCCAATCCGGCCTTCGCCTGGGGAACGGTGGGCGGATACCTGTTCCACCCCTCGATCATGCGGGGGCTCGCCAACACGCTGATCCTCACCGTTCTGATCATGGCGGTCTCGATCGTGCTCGGCACTGTGATCGCCATCATGCGGGTCTCGCCCAGCGTGGTGCTGCGTTCGTTCGCAGGTGTCTATGTCTGGTTCTTCCGCGGCGTGCCCGCGCTGATCCAGCTGATCTTCTGGTTCAACCTGTCGCTTCTGGTGCGCGAGGTCTCGCTCACCCTGCCGGGTCTGGGCACGCTCTTCTCCATCCGCACCAACGACCTCATGACCCCCTTCCTCTCGGCGGTGGTGGCGCTGTCGCTCTGCGAGGCGGGCTACATGGCCGAGATCATCCGGGCCGGGATCAAGTCCGTGCCGCGCGGTCAGGCGGAAGCCGCACGCGCGCTCGGCATGCCCTATCGCACCATCCTCAAGCGCATCGTCTTGCCCCAGGCCATGCGCTTCGTGCTGCCGCCCACCGGCAACGAGGCGATCAACCTCCTCAAGATGACCTCGCTCGTCACCTTCATCGCGGTGGACGACCTCTTCTATTCCGCACAGAGCATCTATGCCCGCACCTTCGAGACCATTCCGCTGCTCATCGTGGTGGCTTTCTGGTATCTCGCCTGCGTGTCCGTGATGTCGGTCGGCCAGCATTTCTTGGAAAGCCATTTTGGCCGCAGCGAAGGCGAGAAGTTGTCGCTCCGAACGCTGCGCAACGCTTTCGGCAGGGCGCGCGCACGATGAGCGGCACGGACAACCGCACCCGCTTCGGGGTGCCTGCCGATTCCATGGTGTTCGCACGCGGCGTGCGCAAATCCTTCGGCCATCTCGACGTGCTGAAAGGCGTCGACTGCGACGTGCCGCGCGGCTCCGTCTGCTGCATCATCGGCCCGTCCGGCTCGGGCAAGAGCACCTTCCTGCGTTGCATCAATCACCTGGAGAAGCTGTCGGGCGGCCTGCTTCTCGTGGACGGACAGTTCGTCGGCTACGACCTGCGCGGCGACCAGCTCTTCGAGGTCAAGGACGACCTGCTCTGCCAGCGCCGCGCCGAGATCGGCATGCTGTTTCAGTCCTTCAACCTGTTCGGCCACATGACGGTGATGGAGAACCTGGTGGAAGCGCCCGTGCAGGTGCGCAAGGTGCCGCTCGCCCAGGCGCGCGAGGAGGCGGCCGAGCTGCTCCGCCGCGTCGGCCTCCTCGACAAGGTGGACCGATTCCCACGCGAACTCTCGGGCGGCCAGCAGCAGCGCGTGGCCATCGCTCGCGCGCTCGCCATGAAACCCAAGGTGCTGCTCTTCGACGAGCCCACCTCGGCGCTCGACCCTGAACTCGTGGGCGAGGTGCTCGCCGTGATGCGCGATCTCGCGGAAAGCGGCATGACCATGGTGGTCGTCACCCACGAGATCGGCTTCGCGCGCGAGATCGGCGACGAGCTGATCTTCATGGACGGCGGCGTGGTCGTGGAACGCGGCAATCCGCGCGAGATGATCGCCGACCCCCAGTCACCCCGCACGCGCGAGTTCCTGTCACGCGTTCTGTAGTACGGGACCTTGCGGTTTTTCCAACAGTCCTTGGCGCTAAGCTCGCTTCCTCGCGACAGCTCTGCCGTGCAACCTTGCGCGAGGCGGATGTGTGCCGAGCGCTTCTCGAGCGCTGCGCCCCGAGCACGAGATCGACGGAAAGCGTTTTCATGAATCCTGCCACGCGGACGGAAACAGATATTCTCGGCAGCCGGAAGCTGCCGGTGGATGCGCTCCATGGGATCAACACGTTGCGGGGGGTGGAGAACTTTCCCTTTTCGGGCCGGCGGCTTGGCGATGAGCCCGACTATGTCGTTGCGCTGGCGCAGACCAAGCTCGCCGCCGCGAGGGCCAATCACGCGCTCGGGCTTCTGACGGAGGAAAACTTCGCTGCGATCGCTGCGGCGTGCGATGCGCTTGCCCGCCTTGAGTGCCGTGACGCGCTCATGGTCGACATGCTGGAAGGCTCGGGCGGCACCTCGACGAACATGAACGTCAACGAGGTCCTGGCCAATCTCGCCTTGGGCATGCTGGGCAAGCCCGCAGGCTGCTACGACGTGATCCACCCGGTGGACCACCTCAACCGGGGCCAGTCCGCGTCCGACGTCATCTCGACCGCGCTGAAGGTCACGGCATTCCGCAAGGCGGGCAGGATATGCCAGGCGCTGCGGACGCTGGCGGAGCGCTTCGACGTTCTCGCAAAGCGCGAGGCGGAAACGCTCCAGCTCGCGCGGACCTGCCTGCAGGACGCCATGCCGATGACTGCCGGCCAGCGCTTCGCAGCTTGCTCCACGCTCGTTCGCCGGCTTTCCTGTGGCGTGCAGGAGGCGCAGCGCAGCCTGGTGGCAGTTAATCTCGGCGGCACCGCGATAGGAACGGGCGCCGGGGCTGCGGCCGGGTATCGCGAGCGTGCCGTGGCCGAGCTTGCGGCCATCACCGGCATTCCACTCGTGTCGGCATCCGACCTCGTCGACAGCACGCAGAACATGGACATCTTCGTGAGCCTGTCCGCCAGTCTGCGGACGGCAACGCTCAGCACGGGCAAGATCGCCAACGACCTGATGATCCTGTCTTCGGGGCCTTGCGGCGGCATCGGGGAAGTCAGGCTGCCCGAATGGCAGGCGGGCTCCTCGATGATGCCGGGCAAGGTCAACCCGGTCATGCCGATCGCCCTTCAGCAGGTGGCCTTTGCGGTTGCGGGCAACGATGTCGCGATCGGCATGGCCGCCAATCACGGGCATCTCGAATGCAACAGCTATGTGGGCCTGATCGCGGCCAAGCTGCTCGAAAGCCTGCGCCTGGTCGAAGCGGGCTTCACGCTGTTTGCCGAGCGCTGCATCGAGGGCCTGTCCGTCGACGCGCAGGCCTGCGAAGCACACCTTCACCGGTCGACCGCGCTCGCGCCCATCGTGTCGCCCGCTATCGGCTACAAGGCCACCAGCGAACTCGTTCGCAGAAGCGTCGAATCGGGCCAGCCCCTTGCGGATCTGCTCGTCGCCGAAGGGGTGCTGAGCCGCGAAGAGGTCATGCATCTCACGCTCGCCTCCGTCCGGCATGCTGGACACTGAAGCACCGGGCGCGCGAGGCTGGCCTTCGTCAGCGAGAGGCGGGACTGTCGGGCTTGGGCGGGAGGCGCGCCGCGCTCTGGGCGCGGGAGCGGGCTGCGAAGCGGAGAAACTGCTCGATCTCGCCCGCGGCGGGCTCCTGGCCGGAAAAGCTGCGCAGATAGGCTGCGAGGTGGCCGAGGCGCTGTTCGAGGGGCTCCTGCACGTCGAGCGCGTAATAGCCGATCTGCATGTAGTAGAGCACGCGCGCCCTGACGAAAGCCTCCTCCTGATCGAAGCCGTGGCGCCTGTAGAGGGCGCTGATCGCCTGCAGCCGCGTCTCGTCGGCCTCGTCGATGGCGCGCCGCACATCGGGCGATCGGCGCGCCCATTCGCGGACCGCAAATTCCAGGCGGTGATCAAACAGCGCCTCCTCCACCCAGCATTCGAAGATGTGCAGGATGCCGCGGATGATCGTCTCGGCAGGTCGCTCCGCGCGCTCGACGATGGCCTTGGTGTTGCGCTGCGTCCAATGTTCGAGAAAGCGGTCGAGCAGGTCCTCGCGGCTTTCGAAATACCAGTAGAAGCTCGAGCGCGACACGCCGAGCTTTTGTGCGAGAGTGAGCACGCGCACGCTTTCCACCCCCTCCGAGAGAAGGGTCTGGTATGCGAGATCGAACCAGTCCTCGCGTGTCACTTTCGTGTTGCCCCCGGCAGGGCGGGCGTCCGGCGATGGCGTCATGGGCGTGCGATGGCACGCCGCGAAGGGGTCCGCAAGAAAACTCGGCCCCTGGTCTCCATCTGGACAGATATGTCCAGTGCAGATAGCCTCACCTCCCGACGAACACCGGGTGCGAGCCGTCTCGCCCGCCCGTCGAAGGCATGAAAAAGGGGGAGGCGATGGACACCACATCCTCGAGCACCGCGGCGGCCACGCCCGACAGGCGCGAGCGGCGTCGCGGCCGGGGCGGGGAAGCGGAGGCGCCGCGCCGCCGCGAAGTGAACTACCGCTCACTCCGCAACCCCTTCCTGCCCCAGCCCGTGTTCACCGAGGATCGGGTGGCGGCGATCCACGATGCGGCGTTGCGCGTGCTGGAGGAGCTGGGCATCAAGGTTCTGCTGCCCGAAGCGCGCCGGATCCTGGCCGAGGCCGGGGCCATCGTCGATCCCGACACGGAGATGGTGCGGATCGGGCGCGACATCGTGATCGATGCGCTTGCGAAGGCGCCGCGGCGGATCGAGGCGCGGGCAGGCCGAAGCGACCGCGACCTTTCGCTCGGGCTGGGCTCGGTCGCGTTCATTCCCGGTTGCGGCGCGCCCAATGTGACGGATCGCGACCGCGGCCGCAGGCCCGGAACGATCGCCGACTACCAGGACCTCGTGCGCCTGGCGCAGAGCTTCGACGTGGTCCACGCGCTGGCGCCCTTCGTCGAGCCGCAGGATGTCGACAACCGCTTCCGCCACTTTGCCGTTTCGCGTGCGCAGCTCACGCTTTCGGACAAGTTTCCCTTTGTGTTCGCGCGGGGCACGCAGCAGGTCGAAGACGGCTTCGAGATGATCCGCATCGCGCGCGGCCTTTCGCACGACGAGTTCCGCTCCGCGCCCCGCTGCTACACCGTCATCAACACCAACTCGCCGCGCCAGCTCGACATCCCCATGGCGCAGGGCATCATCGATTTCGCGCGCGCGGGCCAGGTCTCGATCGTCACCCCGTTCTGCCTTGCGGGTGCGATGGCGCCGATCACGGTCGCGGGCGCGCTGACGCTCCAGCACGCCGAAGCGATGGCCGGCATCACGCTCGCGCAGCTGAGCCGGCCCGGCGCGCCCGTGATCTATGGCAGCTTCTCGTCCAATGTGGACATGAAGTCGGGCGCACCGGCCTTCGGCACGCCCGAGCACTTCAAGGCGACGCTGGGGGCGGGGCAACTCGCGCGGCATCTCGGCCTGCCCTGGCGCTCGGGCGGCGGCAGCGCCGCGAACACCCCCGACGCACAGGCCGCGCACGAGACGCAGTTCGCGCTTTGGGGCGCGATCCTGGCTGGCGTCACGGTGTGCATCCATTCGGCCGGCTGGCTCGAAGGCGGCTTGAGCGTGTCCTTCGAGAAACTGGTCACCGACATCGAGACCCTGCAGATGGTGGCGGAGCTCTGCCGACCCACCGAGGGCGACGACGATGCGATAGGCTTCGAGGCGATCGCCGAAGTGATGCCGGGCGGGCATTTCTTCGCCGCCGCCCACACCATGTCTCGCTACCGCACGGCGTTCTACGAGCCGCTCGTCGCGGACTGGTCGAATTTCGGAAGCTGGACGGAGGCGGGGTCGAAGACCGCCACCGAGCGTGCGACCGAAGTGTGGAAGCGCAAGCTCGAAGAGTTCGTGGCCCCCGACACCGGCGGCATGGAAGACGCGCTCGACGCCTTCATCGCCCAACGCACGGCCGAAGGCGGCGCCGAACCGGTTTCGTGAGAACCCGGCCGATGCTGGGCCCTACTGCCGGGCGCCGGGCATGGCGGCTGTGGTGACTTCCATCCATCGCCAGAGAAAGGGAGCGAGCGGGCGCTCCACATGCAGGCGCAGCGCCTCGCCGTGGCGATAAAGGATGACGCTCGCCCCCGCAAAGGGAACCGAAGCCGAGCGGCTCCTGTCGCCCGGAGCGAGCGAGGTGCCGCGCTCGATGAGCCGCAGGGCGTCGGGGCCGGAAACTTCGAACACGTGCAGGCCCCCGTTCATTCCCGTCACCCCGAAGCCTGACGAGTGCCACCCTCTGGCATGGGGGAGGGGAGCGGCCGAGACCGCGAGAAGGCGGTCGCGCGCGAGCCGCACGGTGTAGGCTTGGCCTTGCGCCAGACCGAAGGCCCCGACGCCCGGCGCTGCGAGCCCCGACATGTGCGACCAAGCTTCGAGATCGCCGCTCACCAGGGTCTGCTCGCCCACGCTCACGGTGGTCACGCTCAATCCGTCCGTCTCGATCCGTGCGCCGGCCCAGTGCGGCACGGGCGTCCACTTCTGCGCGAGGTCACGCATGGAGGCGGTCTCCGGCGGGATCGAAGGCGCATGGCGCGGTCAGGGTGGCTCGCCTCCGCTTGCCGAGGTGGCTGATCTCCACGGTTTCGCCGTGGCGGCTCGCCCCGCCTTCGATCAGCCCGAGCGCGATAGGGCGGCCGAGCGTGGGGCTGAGATAGCTCGAAGTTAAGAAGCCAGCACTTCGGACGCTCCCGCCCGCCGTCTCGATGGCGTGGGCGCCCGTCCCGAGCGGTGGCTCGCCTTCCGCGACCGCGAGACCCACGAGCTGGGGCCGCCTCTCGCGCGATGCCACCTCGGTGAAGAGCGAACGGCGGCCGACGAACTCCCCGCTGCGCTTGTCGCGCGGAGCGGAAAGGCCGAGATCGTGCGGCATGGTGGTGCCGTCGGTGTCCTTTCCGATCACGATGTAGCCCTTCTCGGCTCGCAGGATCATCAGCGCCTCGATCCCGATGGCGACCGCCCCGAGCCTCCCTCCGCGCTCGCGCAGGGTCTTCCAGAGGAGGGGAGCCTTCTCAGTGCCGACCGAGATCTCGTAGGAGCGGTCGCCCGTGAAGCTGACGCGGGCGACGCGCAAGGAAGCGCCCTCGAAGGACCCCTCCGCCACCGCCATGTGGGGGAGTGCGCCATCGTCGAGGTCGAGCCCGAGGTCCAGTTCCCCGCAAAGCTCCCGCGCGGCGGGACCGGACACGGCGACGGTTGCCAGATCCGGCGTCGCGTCGTGGATGAACACGCTGTCCCGCCCGAAGCGATCCTGCCGCCACTCCTCCAGGCGCGCATGGACCGCGCCGACATGGGAGGTCGAGCACGACACCACGAAGCGGTGCTCGCTCAGGCGCATCAGGACGCCGTCGTCGAAGACCACGCCGTTCTCAGACAGCATGAAGCCGTAGCGGCAGCGGCCCGGCTTCAGCGTCGACACCGTGTTGTAGAAGATGAAGTCGAGGAATTCCGCCGCGCGCGGCCCCATCACCTCGATCTTGCCGAGCGGCGAGCCGTCGAACAGGGCGACGCCCTCGCGCGCAAGGCGCGCCTCCAGCGCGATCGCCGTTTCGGCCTCGCCCCTGGCGTGAAAAGCGGGGCGCAGCCAGCCGCCATATTCCCCGAACACCGCGCCCTCGGCCCGGTGAACCGTTTCGAGAGGCAGGCGCCGCACCGGGGCCATCAGTTCGCCCGACCGGCTTCCCGCAAGGCTCGAGAACGGGACGGGGGTGAAAGGCGGCCGGAAGGTGGTCGTGCCGGTTTCGGGGATGGTGCGCCCGGAAAGCTGCGCCATCAGGGCGAGGCCGGGAACGTTGGATGTCTTGCCCTGGTCGGTCGCCATGCCGAGCGTGGTGTAGCGCTTGAGGTGCTCGACCGAGCGGAAGTTCTCCCGCGCCGCGAGTTCGATGTCCTTGGCGGTGACGTCGTTCTGGAGGTCGATCCAGACCCGCTCCTTTCGCCCCGGCGCGGGCCAGAGTGCTGCGATGCCGGCGGTCGCCTCCGGGCCCGTGCTTTGCGGAACGCGGCTCGGGCGGGTTCCGCTCGCGCTCTGCGCGCCGGCTGCAAGCGCGTCCGAAAGCCGGACGGTTCCCGCGGCCGCGCCGGCCACCGCAAGACCCGCAGGCATCGGGCCCGGCAGAAACGCCAGCCGCTCCTCGGACCATTCCAGCTTTCCCCTCGCTTGGCAGAAGAGGTGCAAGGTGGGGGACCAGCCTCCCGACACCGCGACCGCGTCGGCCTCGATCCGGGATCCGTCGTCGAGGATGGCATGGCCGACGCGGCCCTTGCCTCCCGCACAGGCCACGGTGCGGCCGGGCAGCACCCGCACGCCGGCGGGTGGGGCCGGGCGGCCGTCCCTGCGGTTGTCGACCAGCGAAACGTTCGCACCCGCCTGGGCGAGTGCCGCAGCGACCTCGTAGGCGCTGTCGTTGTTGGTGGCCACCACGATGTTCTCGCCCGCGCGCACCGCGTGGAGCCGCAGGAAGCGCAGCATGGCGTCGGCCGACATGATGCCCGGCAGGTCGTTGTGACCGAAAGGCAGCGGGCGCTCGATGGCGCCGGTCGCCAGCACAGTTCGGCGTGGCCGCACCCGCCACAGCGTGTCCGGCCTGTTGTCGGGATGGCGCTGGTTGAGCCCGACCAGCCCGTGGTCGTAGAGGCCGAAGGCGGTGGTCGAAACAAGCAGGGTCGCGCCGCCCGCTTCGAGCGCTGCAGCGGTCGAGGCCGCCCATGCCTCGCCCGGCATGCCTTCCACCTCGCCTGCGCGATGAAGCAGGGAGCCACCAAGCTTCGGCCGCTCGTCCACGAGCGTGACCGAAAGGCCGGCGTCCAGCCCCGCCCTGGCCGCGGCCAGGCCAGCGGGGCCCGCGCCCACCACGAGCAGATCGCAGCGGTGATGGCGCTGGTCGGCCATCGCGCGGTCCACGGCCTCGGGATCGACGCGGCCCAAGCCCGCCATCGCGCGGATGCGCGGCTCGAACAGGTGCCAGTCCGGCCACATGAAGGTCTTGTAGTAGAAGGCCGCGGGAATGAAGCGGGAGAAGCGGTCGATGATCGCGCCGCGGTCGGCGGATGCGGTCGGGCTCGCATTGACGCTGCGCGCTTCCAATGCTTCCCGCGCCGGCTCGGTGGTCGCGCGGGCATTGGGCGTCGCCTTGTTCCCGAAACGGATGTCGACCAGCGCGTTCGGTTCCTCGACGCCCGCCCCCCAGATGCCGCGCGGGCGGTGATACTTGAACGAGCGGCCGACCACCGCGATGTCCGCGGCCATGAGCGCGGACGCGATCGTGTCTCCCTCGAAGCCCGCAACCCGGCGCCCGTCGAAGGAGAAGGCAAGCGCGCGCGAGCGGTCGATGGCGCTTCCGCCGCTTGGCAGCCGGGCAGCGGTCATCGTCCGGCTTCCACGCCGATCGAGGCGGGGGCCTCCCCGTCTCCTCCGAGGGCCGTGGAACCGCCGTCGAGCGCCATGGAGCCCGCGACCTCGTGGGTGGCCGTGTCACGCTCCATCACGAAGAACTCGCCGCAGCCCGCATGCACCCAGATCTCGCGCGAGGGGCCCTTGGGGTTGGCGCGGAAGTGGAGATATTCGGACCAATCGGCAGACGGAGTGCTCAAGCCGTCGGGGCGGATGTTTCCTGCCTCGCCGCCATAGTGGAACTCCGTCTCGTCCCTCGTGCCGCAGAACGGGCATTCGAAAAGCTGCATGGTTGGTGCCCAGGTCGGTGCCCCCGCGGGAGCCCTTGTTCTTTGCTCAGTGTGCGATGCCCGAACCGGCCGCCTCATCGATCAGGCGGCCCCTTGCGAAGCGGTCGAGATCGAAGGGGCGGCTGATGTCGTGGTGCCCGCCGGTTGCCAGAAGATGCGCGAGCAAGGTGCCGCCTGCGGGGATCGCCTTGAACCCCCCGGTGCCCCAGCCGCAGTTGAGAAACAGGTCCGGCAGCGGTGAGGGGCCGATGATCGGCGAGGAATCGGGAACCACGTCGACGATCCCCGCCCACTGCCGCAGGAGCTTGAGCTGGCGAAACGCCGGAAACATCTCGAGCAGCCCCGAGACCACCGTTTCCAGAACCGGCAGGTTGCCGCGCTGCGCATAGGACGGGATCCGGTCGAGGCCGCCTCCCACCACCATCTCGCCCTTGTCGGACTGGCTGGCATAGGTGCCCGTGCCCAGCGAAAGCACGACCGTGTCGAGGATCGGCTTCACCGGCTCGGAAACGCATGCCTGGAGCGCGTATGAATTTATCGGCAGCCGGAAGCCCGCCATCTTCGCAAGCTCCGACGAATGGCCCGCGACCGCCATGCCCGTGCGCTCCGCACGGATCGGGCCGCGCGTGGTTTCCACCCCGCGGCAGCGGCCGCCCTCGACGATGAAGCCGGTGACCTCGCATCCCTGGATGATGTCTATGCCGTGCGCGCTGGCCGCGCGGGCATAGCCCCAGGCCACGGCGTCGTGGCGCGCGGTTCCGGCGCGGCCCTGCCACACGCCGCCGAACACGGGAAAGCGGGCGTCCGGCGCGAAGTTGAAGACGGGCGCCACGCGGCGGACGTCTTCGGGCGCGTAAAGCTCGGCGTCCGTTCCGTTGATCTGCATGGCGTTGACGGTTCTTGCGGCGATCTCCATCTCGGCCTTGCTGTGGCAGACGGTGAGCATGCCGCGCTTGGACAGCATCACGTTGTAGTTCAGCTCGTGCGAAAGGCCTTCGTAGAGCCGGTGCGCCAACCCGTAGAGCGCCACGCTTTCGGGATAGAAATAGTTGGAGCGGACAACGGTCGTGTTGCGCCCGGTGTTTCCCCCGCCGATCCATCCCTTCTCGATCACCGCGACATTCGTGACGCCGTGATTCTTCGCGAGGTAGAAGGCGGTCGCGAGCCCATGGCCGCCGCCGCCGATCACCAGCACATCGTAGCGGCCCTTGGGCGCGGGCGAGCGCCAGGCCGGCTCCCAACCCTTCTGGCCGGAAAGCCCTTCCTTGACGAGCGACAGGGCCGAATAGCGGCGCGTCATCCCGAACGCTCCATCCTCACCCCCGCATCCTTTCGCCACTGGGGTCGAAGGGGGCCTTTTCCAGAACACGCGCAAGGCGTTCGACGCCCACGATATGGGACCGGAGTTCCACGCCCTCCTCGGCCAGGTCCCGCTCGATCAGCGCCATGGCCAGGCTCTTTCCGACGGTGTGCCCATAGCCGCCCGAAGTGACGAAGCCGACCAGGCGATCTGCGTGCCATACCGGCTCGTAGCCGCTCGCATCGGCATCGTCCGCATCGATCTCGAGGATCACGAGCTTGCGCGGCGCGCCCTGCTCGCGCTCCTTGATTGCCGCCGCTCGCCCGACGAACTCGCCCTTGCCGAACGCGATCCACCGGTCCATCCCGGTCTCGCCGGGCGTGTAGTCCTGCGTGAATTCGCGCGACCAGATGCCGAAGCCCTTTTCGAGCCGCAGGGCGTTCACGGCGTTGAAGCCGTATTCCACCATGCCCAGGCCTTCGCCGGCCGCGAGCAGCGCCTGGCGCAAGGGGGCATGCTCGGCCGCCGTGCAGTGGATCTCGTAGCCGAGTTCGCCCACCACAGACAATCGCCCGACCCACGCGTCGGCGAGGCCGATTGGCATGCGCCGGCACCCCAGAAAGGGCAGGGCGGCGTTGGACACGTCCTCGTGCGTGACGCGTTCGAGCACCTTGCGGGCGTTCGGGCCGGCCAGGGAGAAACCCACGGTCTGGTCCGAGATGTCGCGCACCTCGACGCCCTGCTCGAGATGGGACTCGAACCAGCGCATGTGCCATTCGCGCAGATAGTAGGAACCCATGATCCACCAAGTGCCGTCGCCCCAGTTGAACACGGTCAGATCGCCCTTGAGCTTGCCGTTCTCGCCAAGCATGGGCGCGAGCTTCACCCGGCCGGGCCCCGGCAGCGCGCAGGCGAGCATGCGGTCAAGCCACCCTCGTGCTGCCTCGCCCGACACCGCGTAGCGGGAGAAGGCGGAGATATCGAGCAGGCCCACCCCTTCGCGCACGCCGCGGCACTCGCGGCCCACGATGTCGAACGCGTTGGACCGCTTCAGGGTCGGCGTTTCCGCGAACCCCTCTTCGGCGAAGTAGAGCGGCACCTCCATGCCCCACGAGGCGCCCCACCGCGCACCGGCGGCCGTCATCGCCCCGTGCGCTCCGGCCGTCTTCACGGGCCGGCCGGCGGGCAGCTGCTCGTTGGGGTAAGACATCACGAAGCGGCGCGAATAGAACTGACCGGTGGTCTGGCGGATATATTCGCGGTTCGAGGCGAAAGCGCCGTAGCGCGCGATGTCCATGCCGAACACATCGGCCTCCGGCTCGCCGTGGATCATCCATTCGGCCAGCGACTTGCCGACGCCGCCGCCTTGCAGGAAGCCCGCCATGACGCCGCACGCGACCCAGTAGTTAGGCACCCCGCGAACCGGGCCGACCAGGGGATTGCCGTCCGGCGAGAAGGTGAAGGCGCCGTTGACCCATCGCTTGATGCCCGCCGTTTCGAGGCAGGGATAGCGGCTGAAGCCCAGGGCGAGCTCTTCGCCGATGCGCTCGGGGTCTTCCTGGATCAGCTCGATGCCGTAGTTCCACGGCGCGCCGTCCATGTTCCAGTGCTTGTAGTTGCGCTCGTAGATGCCGAGCAGCATGCCCTTCTGCTCCTGGCGCATGTAGGTGAAGCCTTCGAGATCCACGATCAGGGGCAGCTCGAAGTCGAGCTCGGCGACCGCCGGAATGGCTTCGGTGACGAGGTAGTGGTGTTCCATCGGCGTCACCGGAAGCTCGATGCCCGCCATCCTGCCGACCTGCTTGGCCCACAGGCCCGCCGCGTTCACCACGTGCTCGGCGGTGATCGTGCCTTTCTCGGTCACCACGTCCCAGCTCAGGTCCGGGCGCTGCCGGAGTTCCACAACCCGGTTGTTCTCGATGATGTCGGCTCCGCGCAGGCGGGCGGCGCGGGCATAGGCGTGAACCGTGCCGGATGGGTCGATGTGGCCCTCGCGCTCGGCGAAGAGCCCGCCCAGCACGTTCTCGGTGCTGATGACGGGGCAGCGCTTCTTGATCTCGTCGACACCCACCAGGTGCACGTCGTCGATGCCCATGGTCTGGAACACGCGGTAGGCCGACTGCAGCCACTCCCACCGCTCGGGCGCGGAGGCGATGGATATGCCGCCGGGCATGTGCATGCCGATGTTCTGGCCCGACTCCCGCTCCACCTCCGACAGCAGGTCTATGGTGTAGGCCTGGAGGGCTGCGATGTTGGGGTCGGCGTTGAGGGCGTGGAAACCGCCTGCCGCGTGCCAGCTCGAGCCTGCTGTCAGCACGCTGCGTTCGACGAGGGCGACATCGCTCCAGCCGAACCGCGCGAGGTGGTAGAGCACGGAGGCTCCCACCACGCCGCCACCGATCACCACGGCCCTGTAGTTCGTCTTCACCGCTGACCTCGCTCCGCTCACTGGGCTCAGCCTAAGAGCAGTGGACACTTATGTCTAGTCTCGGTGTCGCGCGCGTCGTCCCGCTTCCGCCCACCACTTGTCGGCCCCTCCGGGGAGGACTTGCGCGCTCTGGACATTTGTGTCTGGTTAAGGCTCCGCAAGGACGGGGATCGCGATGCGAGGCTTGCCGGAGGAAACAGTGCCGCTCCGAAGCGGGGCGATGTTTCCTCCGCCCACCGGGAAGGGTGGAGCACGGGATCGAGGGTCCCGTTGGCCCGCTTTCCGTCGCTAGGCCGGCATCGGTTTGAAACAGAAAACGGAGGAGTGAGACGATGGGAACGGGTCCGAACGAAGCCACCACCCACCGGAACCGCGACGGAAAGCCGGTGTCGCGCACGGTGCTCGCAATGGCCGATGCAGCCAGGGAAGGCAGGCTCGACCGGCGCGAATTCCTGGCGCTCGCCAGCGCGATGGGCGCATCCGGCACTGTTGCCTACGGCATGCTCGGCCTCGCCGCGCCGACGCCAGCACTCGCCCAGGAGCCGCGCAAGGGCGGCACGCTGAAGGTCGCAATGCTCTGCAAGGACGTGATGGACCCGCGCACCCTGTCCTGGGCCGAGGGCGCCAACATCTGCCGCACCTTCCTCGAGCCGTTGGTGAAATACGAGCGTGATTTCACCTTCCAGCCGATGCTCCTGGAAAGCTGGGACGTGAACGACGACGCGACCGAATACGTGCTCCACGTCCGCAAGAGCGTGAAATGGAACAACGGCGACGACTTCACGGCCGACGACGTGATCTTCAACATCAATCGCTGGTGCGAAAAGGACTCCCCCGGCAACTCCATGGCAGGCCGCATGGCGAGCCTGGTGGACGAGGCGACGGGCAAGGCGCGGGAAGGCGCTGTCACGAAAGTCGACGACCACACGGTGAAGCTGACCCTGCCTCATTCCGACGTCACGATCGTGCCGGGCTTCACGGACTATCCCGCGCTCCTCGTCCACCGCGACTTCGACAAGACGGGCGGCGATCTCGTCGCCAACCCCATCGGCACCGGAGCCTTCGAGCTCGTCTCCTATTCGGCGGGGGATCGCGTCGTCGTGAAGCGGCGCGAGAACGGCGCGTGGTGGGGCGGCGAGGCCCATCTCGACGGTGTGGAGTTCATCGACTACGGCAACGACCCGACGACCATGGTGAACGCCTTCGAAGCCGGCGAAATCCACACCAACTACGAGACCACCGCCGACACGGTGAAGATTCTCGACGACATGGGCCTCGTGAAGTCCGAGGTGGTCACGGCCGGCACCATCGTGGCGCGCACCAATGCGCGCAACAAGCCCTATGACGACAAGCGTGTGCGCAACGCGCTGCAGATGGCGGTCGACAACGCGACCATCCTGCAGCTCGGCTATGGCGGGCTCGGAACGCCGGCCGAGAACCACCATGTCTGCCCGATCCACCCGGAATATTACGAGCTGCCCAAGCAGGCGCGCGACGCATCCAAGGCGAAGCAGCTGATGAACGATGCAGGCCAGGCCGACTTCGAGCACGACCTGATCACCGTGGACGAGGAATGGCAGAAGAACACGGGCGACGCCATCGCCGCCCAGCTTCGCGAGGCCGGCATCAAGGTCAAGCGCACGGTGCTGCCGGGCTCGACCTTCTGGAACGACTGGACGAAGTATCCCTATTCCATGACGATCTGGAACATGCGCCCGCTCGGCGTGCAGGTGCTGGCGCTCGCCTACCGATCGGGCGAGGCCTGGAATGAGAGCGGCTTCTCCAATGCCGAGTTCGACAAGAAGCTCGGCGAAGCGCTCGCCATCGCCGATGTCGAAAAGCGGCGCACTGTCATGGCCGACGTGGAGCGCATCCTGCAGGACGAGGGCGTCATCATCCAGCCCTTCTGGCGCAAGTTCTTCAACCACTCGGTCGCCGCCGTGAAGAACCACGGCATGCACCAGTCGAACGAGATCAACCTCGAACGCGTCTGGCTCGAGGAGTAGCGCTCTCCACCGGGCACAGGCTTCTTGCTTCTTCCCTCGGCCAAGCATTGCAGCCGATGTCTGCTATCGGCTGAAGCCCGGTGCGAAGAGCCACTCGGCAGGGTCGTCGCAGTCGCGCATGCTGCTGCTCGCTGCTTTCCTTGGAGACATCCTCACGGCCAGCTGGGCGTGACGATGTCTCCGGGATATCAAGGCGTTGATCCGAAGCCGCATGCCGGCCGTCGACACTCTTCCTTTCTATTCCCGCAGCGTTTCCGGACGCGAAACCGCTGCGCACTTCTGCCGGAAACGCTCCTAGGAAACCGCTCGCACGGCGTCGATGCGCTCCTGGCCTCCGACGATGCCGGCAAAGGACGACCACACGCGACGCGCGCCGGCCTCCCAGGCCTCGCGTTGGGCGGGCTGGACGACGTGCCCGCCATTCGCCTTGGCGGTCTTGATCGAGGCCGTTTCGTCCTCGACGATGAGCCCGTCGAAATAGGCCGCGCCCTCGCGGGACGCTTCGAGGAAGACGGTGCGCTGCTCTTGCGTGAGGCCGTTCCAGAAGCTTCCCGCATAGTAGACGACGCCGGATGCCCAGATGTGGGCGGTCTCGGTCAGGTAGGGCACCACCTCGTAGAGCTTGAAGCCGGCATAGGCCGATTTCGTGAGGTCCATGGCATCGGCCACGCCGGAGGAAAGCGCGTTGTAGGTTTCGGTAATGGGAATGCCGACCGGCGAGGCGCCAAACGCGCTCCAAAGCTCGGTGTGGAGGGGGCTCTGGATGACGCGGATGCGCTTGCCGGAAAGCTGCTCGGGACGGGTGATCTCTTCCTTGGCCAGCAGATGGCGCGCGCCGTAGTTGATGAAGCCGCCGACCGCGAAATTCTGTGCGGCGAGCTTCGTCGCGAGATCGCCCCCGATCTCGCCATTCACCACGGACCGCACATGCGCGGCGTCCCGAAACAGGAAGGGCAGGTCGAGGAGCTGCACCTCGGGCACCCAGCCCGACAGGGCCGAGACGGTGGACAGGCTGGCCTGGATGGAGCCCAGGCGGATGCCTTCCGCCACCTCCTTTTCCGCGCCGAGCGCGCCCGAGCGCACGATGTTGAAGCTGAACTCGCCGGGAAGGCGCTCCTCGACGATGTCGCGGATGCGCAGCCAGATCTTGGTTTCCGGCTTGTCGTCGCCAAACAGCGAGGCGACCGTCAGGCGTGTCGCCGCGCGGGCGCGGCCGATCACGGGCGGGGCGACGAGGGCGGTCGTCGCGGCGGCCGTGCCCCAGAGGAAGGTGCGGCGATCGAGATGGATCATGGAAGGTCGAGCTCCGGTCAGACGATGAGGGCGTAGAGGCAGATGACGCCGAGCGCCGTGAGAAGCGCTGCGAGGAAGGGCAGGATCTCGGCGAAGAGGCGGGTCGCGGGAATGCGGGTGACACCGCTGACGACGAAGACGAGCATGCCCACGGGCGGGGTGAGGCCGCCGATCATCAGGTTGACCACGAGGATCACGCCGAAATGGATCGGGTCGATGCCGGCTGCGACCGCGAGCGGCAGGAAGAGTGGGCCGAAGAGCAGGATCGCCGCGCCGATGTCGAGCACGAGCCCTATCGCGAGAAGGGCGAGGTTGACGGCGAGAAGCGTGGCCAAGGGCGACGTGCCGAAGGCCGATGCGAAGCTCTGCATGAGGCCGGCGATGTCGTCCACGGCGAGCATGAAGGCGAAGGGTCCGGCCGTGCCGATCAGAAGGCCGATCGCGGCCGCCTCGGCGCCTGCCTGGCGCAGATTGGCGCCGATCTCGCGCACCGGCACGCGGGCTGCGGCTGCGAGCCCGAAGGTGTAGGCGGCTGCGAGCGCTGCGGCTTCCGTTGTCGTCACCACGCCGAAGCGGATGCCGGCGACCACGATCACCCCAAGCCCGAAGGCCGGCAGGGCGGCGACCCCCGCCTGGATGCGTTCCCGCCCGCTCGCCTTGGGCGCTCGCTCGCTGGTTCTCACGACGAGGCGGATGGCGACGAAGAGGCAGAGCGCCATGACGCCCCCGGCCGCGAAGCCGCCGACGAGCAGCGAGCCGACCGACAGATTGGTGGCCGCTGCGAGGATCAAAAAGGCGATGGATGGCGGGATGACGTTGTCGAGGACCGAGGTCGCCGCGATCAGCGCGCCGGCCTGTTCGGGCCGGTAGCCATAGCGCACGAGCTCGGGCTGGAAGGTGGTCGCGCCGAAGGCCGCGTTCGCGACCGACGAGCCCGAGGCGCCGGAAAACAGCACGCTCGTCAAAAGCGTGGTCTGAGCGAGCCCCGCACGCAGGTGGCCGACGAGCGAGGACGCGAAGCGCACGATCTGCCCGGCCGTTCCCGACACGGTGAGGAGGTTGCCGACGAGAAGGAAGAAGGGGATGGCGAGAAGCAGGAACTTCGACATGCCCGTGACCGCAGCCGACACGATCGCCGGCTCGGGCAGCGTGCTGCCGAAGGCGAGCGCCACATAGGCGGCGGCCAGAAACGTGTGGGGCAGCGAGGCGCCGGCCAGCAGGCCGAGCGCGACCACGGCGAAGAGTGCAGCACTTGGCGGCAGGGACGTCGCGAACTGGAGCGAGGGGATGGCGAGATAGAGCGCGCCGGCGAGAAGGATCGCCATGCCGAGGCCCGTGGGCTTCGCTTCCGCCACGCGCTTGAGCACGAGCACGAGGATGACGAGCGCGCCGCCCGCGGCCAGAAGGGCGAAGCGCACCCATTCCGGCAGACCGAGCGACGGGGAGGTTCCGCCCAGAAGCGTGACGATGCGGGCGCCGCCGAAGCAGAGGATCAGGCCGGACAGAAGGACGATGGCGTCTCCTACGATGTCCGCCGCCCGCTGGCCGCCCGGCGGCATGTGCCGGGTCAGGACGTCGAGCCGCATGGCGAGCGCGCTGTCGAGCGCGAGCGGCGCACCGAAGGCGATCAGCGCCACATGCAGCCAGATCCCCAGGTCCTCGGTGCCGACGATCCCCGTGCCCGCGCCGTAGCGAAGCGTCGCACCGGCGAGGACGATGACGAGCAGCGCGAGGAGAATGCCGCCCACCACCAGTCCGAGCGCCGTCTGGACCGCGGCGAGGCAGCGCCTGGCAAGCTCGGAGAGGGCCGGCCTGCGTTGCGTTGCGGCAAGCTGGACGTTCATCGCGGTCGCCTCAGCTCCGGGAAGCCGTCTGGCCGAGATCCCGGTCGAACAGCGTCGACCAGGTGAACTGCTTGGCCTGGGGCACGCTCCGCTCCACTTCCAAGCGTGGCAGCACCGTCTCGCCGAAGCGCCATGCCTCTTCCAGAAGCGGCATGCCGGACAGGATGAAGGTCTCGACGCCTGCGGCCCGGTAGGCCTCGAGCGTGCGGATCACCGTGTCGGGAGAGCCGACGATGGCGGTGCCGGGCCCCGGTCGGACGAGACCGATGCCGGCCCAGAGATTGGGGGCGACTTCGAGATCGCGAAGGTTTTCGGGCTTGATGCCGCCGTGCAGGGCCGACATGCGTTGCTGGCCGACCGAGTCCGTGCCGCCGACGAAGCGCTTGTTGGCCGCGATGGCCTCGGCGTCCATGCGATCATAAAGGTCGGCGGCGGCTTCCCAGGCCTTGGCATCCGTGTCGCGCACGATGACGTAGAGCCGGATGCCATAGTCGAGGGTGCGGCCGAGTCGGTCCGCGCGCTCGCGCACCGCCTTGACCTTGGCGCCGATCTCTTCGGGCGTCTCGCCCCAGGACAGATAGGTGTCGACGTGCTTGGCCGCGACGTCGAGCGCCTTTTCGGAGGAGCCGCCGAACCAGAGCGGCGGGGGCGCGATCGTTTCTCCGACCGGAAGCGCCAGCCTGGCGCCGAGGGTCTTGAAGTAGCGCCCCTCGAAATCGACCGTCTCGCCCCCGAAGAGCCGGTGCCAGATGGTCAGGTATTCGTCGGCCATGTCGTAGCGCTCGTCGTGCGGCAGGGTCATGCCGTAGGCGCCGAGCATCTTGGCGTCGCCCGAGACGACGTTGACCAGGAGACGCCCGCCCGAGAATTCCTGGAAGGTCGCCGCCGTCTTGGCGAGCAGCGTCGGCGCGACGAGGCCGGGATGGATCGCGACGAGGAACTTCAGCCGCTCGGTATAGGGCAGCACCGCTCCGGCGAGCGTCCAGACGTCGTGGGCGCCCGTGGCGAAGAGCGCGCCGGTGTAGCCGAGCTGGTCATAGGCCTGTGCGAGATGGCGGTAATAGGCGTAGTCGACGCGGCGCGAACCGTCCTTCGTCCAGGGATAGCGCCCGTCCGGCGCGCACATGTACCACAGGATGTTCATGCCCGTGCTCCGGGGTTGCCCTTCTGCTCGCCGGTCCGCACCGGCGCGGAGAAGTGTCCGTGGCGCAGCAGGGTGTCGGCCTCCTCCCGCTGCTCGGCGAGCACCGCGGCATCGGCCGGATGAATGGAAAAGTCGCGGGCGGCGAGCACCTTGGCCCAGGTCGCGGCATCGCCCTCGCTTCCAGGCGCCCGTGCGAGGCGTTCGGCGATGTCGGGTTTTTCCGCCTCGATGCGCGTGCCGATGCGGGCCAGCTCCTCGGCAAGCGCGAAGCGGTCGTCCCCCGAAAGGCCGGAGCCTGCGAGCGTCCAGAACAGGGATCGGTTGGGAATGCGCGTTCCGCACCGGGTCAGGACGCGCAGGTCGGGGTGATCCTCGACCGCCTCGAGGCGCGGCGACATGGCGATCCAGGCGTCGACGCGGCCCTCGATCAGGGCGGGAAGCGATTCTGCAGCCGGCGTCTCGCCGATCGTCACATCCCGCAGCGTGAGGCCGACCTCCTCCAGCGCACGCGCCAGGAGGTAGTTGTGGAACGAGCCGTCGACGAGCGTGACGCGGGCGCCCGCGAGGCGGCCAAGTTCCGTCACGGGCCCGTCTCGGCGCACGAGGATCGCGGCATTGGCGGGGCGGGGGGCGGAGGCTGCGATGTATTGGACGTCGTGGCCCTCACCCTCCGCCTGGAGCGGCGGCGTCGACCCCGTGCCCCCGAGATGGATGTCGCCCTGGGCGAGGAGCGCCGCGGTCTGGCGCCCGTCGGGATAGGAAACGAAGCGTCCGTCCAGCGCGGCGAAGGCGCCTGGAAGCAGCGAGGCGATCCGCAGATGGAGGTTGCTGGGATGAACGCCGATCTTCATGCGGTGGGTCCGTTGCGCTTACGCGGCCCAATCTACATTTTTGTAGAATGGAGGCCCGACCCGTTCGGCCTAAAAACTTGGGTGATCGTAGAGTATTTTTCGTTCCCCACGTCGAACTTATGAAGCAATAATGCCGAGAAACGGTGAATGCGCGCGATGATCCGCAAGACGCGATTTCATCGAAAGGGTGGATCTGACCCCAAGGCCATGACCAAGTCGAACCCGTCTCTTCTGTGCGAGGACGTTTCGCGCGCGAGCGCGCTTCTGCGTGTTCTTGCGAACCCTCACCGCCTGGCGCTGGTCTGCTATCTCCTCGACAACGAGGTTTCGGTGTCTGCCCTGGAGGAGGTCCTGGGCATCCGCCAGCCGACGCTCTCGCAGCAGCTCGGAGAGCTGCGCGAGCACGGCGTCATCGCGAGCGTGCGGCGGGGGCGCTTCACGGTCTACCGCGTGGTGGATCCCTATGCCGTTTCGCTGGTGCGCTTCCTGCGGGGGATGTATCTCGGCCTGCACGACGTGACCGGGCGGCGCGACATGGGCGGCCTGCCGCTCGACGAGGCGATGTTCGACGGATGATCGACCTTCATGCCTGGGCGACGCCCAACGGGTTCAAGGTCGCGATCCTTCTGGAAGAGCTCGGCCTGTCCTACCGCTACCATCCGGTCGACATCACCCGCGGCGAGCAGGACGCGCCGAGCTTCCGGGCGATCAGCCCATCGGGCAAGATCCCCGTGATCGTAGAGCGCGCTTCCGGGCTCTGCCTGATGGAGTCGGGGGCCATCACCCTGCATCTGGCGGAGCGCGAAGGGCACCTGATCCCGAAAGACGCCGCCCGTCGCCTCGATGCGCTGCAATGGATGATGTGGCAGATCGGCAATTTCGGTCCGATACTCGGCCACGCCCACCATTTCCTGACCTACCATCCAGGAACCGCCCCAGCCGCCGAGGCGCGCTTCGCGGACGAGACCCGACGCCTTTATGCGGCTCTCGAAGCGCGTCTTGCCGGCCGGCGCTTCATCGCCGACGAGCATTCGATCGCCGACATCGCGATCTGGCCCTGGGTGTTCCGGCACGAGCGCCACAAGATCGCCCTGTCCGACTACCCGGCCGTCCGCCGCTGGTTCGAGCTGCTGCAAGACCGTCCAGGCTACATCAAGGGGCTGGAGGCCGTGCAGCCTGCGAGGACAGCCTAGCGCGGCATCGCGTCTGCGCCCAGGCAGACGCCACCGTCGCGACCGGAATGCCGGTCTGCGAACCGCGGTCTTCAGCCGAAAAGGGGCCGCGAAGCCATTTCCAGCCCGAGCAGGAGCAGGAAGGCGAGAAACACGCGGCGGAAGAGGATCGGACTGATGCGGGTTCGGATCATCTGGCCGACCTGCATGCCCAGGAGAGCGGGGATGACGGCAAGGCCGGAGGCAAGCCAGCCATCGCTTGCGATGGCGCCGTTCCAACCCAGGCCGATCGCAAGAGCGATCGTCGAGACCGTGAAGGAAAGGCCGAGCGCCTGAACCAGATCGTCTTTTTCGAGCCCGAGCGATTGGAGATAGGGCACGGCGGGTATCACGAAGACCCCGGTTCCCCCCGTCACGAGCCCCGTGGTGAACCCCACGACAGGCGAGGCGAAGCGCTCCAGCCGTTCGGGGACGCGAAGCGGGCGGGCCAGCAATGTGGTGGCCGCATAGACGACGAGAGCGATGCCCAGCGCCGTTGTCGTGGTCCGCGTGTCGCCTCCGGCCAGCAGCGCCGAGCCGAGAACCGTTCCAGCAACGATCATCAGCATCATCGGCCAGAAACGGCGGATCAGCGCCCCGAAGCGGGGACCTGCCAGAAGCTGCCAGAGGTTCGTCACGAAGGATGGCGCGAGCAGCAGCGAAGCGGCCGCGAGCGGGGAGAGGAACGCGCCGAGCACCCCCATGGCCACCGTCGGCAACCCCATGCCCGTGACGCCCTTGACGATCCCGGCTGCGAAAAAGGTCGCCGTCACCGCGGCGTAGAGGGGAAGGCTTTGTTCCATTGCACCATTCCGCCGATCGCATGAGGTTCTGCAATCCCCAACGTCTGACATCTCATTCGCAGCGGCTGGAAGCGTCACGCACGGAGCCGGCGCGGGAAAGCTCTTCCTGGCAAGCGATGCGCTCGCTCTCTGAGCGGCGTCGACCGGTCGATCCCAGTCGTCGTAAGCCGACGCACCGACCGCCGTGCTCGGAAAATAAACGTACATCCTTGTTCTCTTCTAGGAACTTACACATCAATGTACGGTTATTGCCGGGCAGGTCGACCGTCAGCCGGAGCAGCCCGATGGCCCCTGCCATCGCCGTGGAGAAGAAGGGGCGCCAAGATGAAGAAGCCGGTCATCATAGCCAACGTCACCATCGCCGACGGCATCGATCCCCCGCGACGTGCCGATGTTCTCATGGCAGGCGGCCGCTTTGCCGCCATCGCCCGTCCCGGCGAACTGAGCGGGATCGAGGCGGAGCGGGTGGAGGGAGGCGGGAAGTTCCTGGTGCCCGGGCTTTGGGAATCGCACACCCACATGATGATGGGCGTCGACGGCAGTTTCGAGAACAAGGTCGCGGGGGTGAAGAAGGCGCTGCAAACCTATCTTTCCCGCGACATTACCGGCGTCGTCGACCTCGGCTGCCCCGAGGATGTGATGAACGCGGTCAGGACCGACATCGCTGCCCAGCCGTCGGACCATCCCTCCTTCTATTTCGCCGGGCCGGTCTTCACCGGCGTGAACGGGTGGCCGCTCTGCATGACATGCGACCACACCTCGTCATGGGAGATCACGCCGGACAGCCCGGTCGAGGCGATGGTCGAGAGCCTCGCCGGCAAGACCGATTTCATCAAGATCATCTATGACGGCCTTCCTGGCGGCACCGACAAGTTCCCGGCAATGTCGCTCGCCCGTGTGATCCGCGCAGCCCATGGCGGCGGCAAGCGGGTCATGGTCCATGTCCGCTCGAAGACGGACATCGTCGAAGCGGTCGAGGCGGGTGCGGACTGCATCGAGCACATCTTCCAGCCGAAAAACCCCGAAAATCTTGATGAGGCCGAGGAAGCGGCCGAACTGATGGCCAGGCACGGCGTGTTCTGGTGCCCGACCGTGGTCACCTACGAGCAGATCGGCCATCTCGGTTCGATCGCCTATCTGGAACGCCTGCGCCGGGACGGCATCGTTACGCTGGGCGAGATGGCCCTCACCGGGCTGAACCCGTTTTTCCATCACAGCTTTCCGCGGGTGTCGTCGGAAGAAGGGATCGCGCGGCTCGACTACAGCCTGGCGACCCTGCGGCTGTTTGCCGACCGCGGCGTCCGGATCGTGGCGGGCAGCGACATCGCCATCGCCATGTCGCGACCGGGTGCGGTTCTGCGGGAATTGCAGCTCTTCGCCCAGGCCGGGCTCGATCCGGCGGCGATCATCCGGTCCGCGACAGCCGATGCGGCCGCGCGGCTGGGGCTGCCCGAAGGCACGGCCGCGATCGCCGAAGGATCGATGGCGGACGCGGTCCTGCTGGATGCCGACCCGCTCGCGTCGATCGACGCGCTGGTCCGTCCCGAGCATGTCGAGACGGTGTTCAAGGCGGGCGTGGCCGTCTCCGCGCGCTAGGGTGGCCCGTGGCGCTTCCTGCCACGGCCATGCCTTGCTATCGCTGCACCCCAACCATCGGGGGCCGACGATGCGCAAGGACGCCGAAGCCAATCGCGGAAAGCTGATCCAGGCGGGCAAACGGGTGATGCAGGACGAGGGCGGAAACGTGCCGGTCGAACGCATCTGCGGCGAAGCGGGCGTCACCCGCGGCACCTTCTATCGCAACTTCCCCGACCGGGCCGCGCTGTACGAGGCCGTGCTGTCGCAGGAACTGGACGCCATGATCGAGGCGCTGGCGCAAGCGGATGTCGACCCGCTCGCCTTTATCCGCCTCTTCGGCGAGATGATGATGGTCTACGACAAGTTCCTCGCGGTGCTGCCGGAGATGGACGATTATCCGGCCGACGCCCACAACGAGGAAAAGATCGTGGCGGTGATCGAACCCTCGCTCGCCCGCGCCAAGGAAGCGGGGCTGATCGCTGCCCGCGTCACGGGCGAGGACATCTTGTTGAGCTGCCGGATGATCGCCGCCAACTGGCGCCACGACCGCCAGCCGACGCGCGAAGCCGCGATGGAGCGGCGGCTCGCCTTGATGATGGACGGGATCGGCGCCGGCGCCCGTTGACGCGCGGTTCGTTGGGGGCCGGTTCCTCACTCGACCGTCAGGACGATCTTTCCCTGGATGTGCCCGCCGGCGGCGCGCTCGTGTGCGGCGGCAGCCTCAGCGAGCGGGAAGGTGCTGTCGAGAACCACGGTGATGGTGCCGTCGTCGAGCAGCGGTGCGATCTCGGCCAGCTGCGCCCCATTCGAGCGCACCTGCGTGGCGGAAACGGTGACGCCGCGCGTGCTCGCCTCCTCTGCTCCCATGAAGCCGAGCGGGAAGATGGGGAACAGCGCGCCACCGGGCTTCAGCGTGCGCAGGAAGCGCGCCGACCGCGCCCCGCCCACGGCATCGACCACGAGATCGAGGTCGCGCACCGCATCTTCCGGCACAGTCTTCGTGTAGTCGATGACCTCGTCGGCCCCCAGCCGCCGCAGCAGGGCCTCGTGGCGGGTCGAGGCGACGGCGATGACGTGGGCGCCGCGCCACTTCGCGAGCTGCACGGCGAAATGGCCGACGCCGCCCGCCGCCCCGTTCACCAAGACCCTTTTTCCCGCAAGGGGCACGGGAACATGCTGATGGGATTGCAAGGCGTTGAGCTCGTCATGGCCGAGCGCCACGAGGAACTGCCAGGCGGTCAGCAGCGACATCGGCGCGCCCGCGGCATGGACATGGTCGATCCCCGCAGGCTTCAGCGCCAGATGCGAAGCGGGCACGCCGACATATTGGGCATAGGCGCGGCTTTCGCCGGCCAGCCCGTCGGGAAAGCGCACCATCGCATAGACCTCGTCGCCGACGGCAAACCCCTCGGTCCCCTCCGGGACTGCCGCGACCACCCCGGAGATGTCGGTGCCGGGGATCGCCGGAAGCGCTATCTGCGGCTGCCATTCCTTCGGCAGCATCTTGTATCCTTCGCGAAGATACCAATCAGGAGGGTTGATGCCAGCCGCCCGGACGCGCACCAGGACTTCGCCGGATGCTAATTCCGGCCTGGGGGCATCCTCGTAGACCAGCACGTCCGGTCCGCCGAATGCGTGGAAGCGGATTGCCTTCATCGTTTCCGTCATCGCTGTTGCCTTTTCTGCCGGGTCGACCGCGCTCACTCGCCCCAGCCGGTCACGCTTTGGCCGCCGAAGATCATGCGGCGGATGGGGGGCGATGTCAGCGAGGCGCTGAAGCCGGGTTGGGGGGCGCTTGCCGCGTCGAGGCGGGCGAGGTGCTCGGCGTCGAGGCGAAGCGCGGCTGCGGCGATGTTGCTTTCGAGTTGCGCGGGCCTGCTCGCGCCCACCAGCGTGGAGGCGACGCCGGGGCGGGCAAGCGTCCAGGCGAGCGCGACCTGTGCGACCGGGCGGCCGACCTCGGCTGCGACCGCCTGCGCCTCCTCCAGAATGGCCCAGTTGCGCTCGGTGAACTTGCTGTCGCCGAACGGGTTGGCGCCGCTCAGTCGCCCGGTGTTGGAGGTGTCCTCGCGCCGGTACTTGCCTGACAGGAAGCCGCCCGCCAGCGGGCTCCACGGCATGACGCCCATGCCGCCCTCGCGGGCGACCGGAAAATGCTCCGCCTCCACGTCGCGCGCGACGAGCGAGTATTCGAGCTGCATCGCGATCGGGCCGGGCACGCGCCGCTCCACAGCGATCGTTGCGGCCTTGCACGCCACCCAGGCCGGCATGTCGGAAAAGCCGAAATAGCGGATCTTGCCCGAGCGCACGAGATCGCCGAGCGTCTGGACGATTTCCTCGACAGGCGTCACCCCGTCCCACACATGCATCCAGAAGAGGTCGATGTGGTCGGTGCCAAGCCGTTTCAGCGATCCCTCCAGCGCGCGGTGGATGTTCTTGGCGCCGGCCCCGCCCGCGTTCGGATTGCCGCGCCCCCCTTGCGCTGCGGCGAGCGGACTGGCCGATGCGTTGAAGCCGAACTTGGTCGCCAGAACGATGTCGTCGCGCGCGCCGGTCTCGGCGATGAAGCGGCCGACCAGCCGCTCGCTCTCGCCGCCGCCATAGATGTCGGCTGTGTCGACGAAGTTGCCGCCGGCCTCGCGATAGGCTGCGAAGATGGCGCGCGATGTCGCCTCATCGGCGCCCCATCCGCCGGAGCCGAAGGTCATGGTGCCGAGCGCGAGTGGGCTGACGACGAGGCCGGAACGGCCGAGTGTGCGGAATTCGGTGAGCGACATGGTGGCTTTCGTATCGTTCGATACGGAATTCATGCTACAGGTGAGCGCATGGGTCAACATATTTCAGAGCGATCACTATGAAACATGATCCCGCCGAGGCCGCCACCCGGCGCAAGGGCGGGCGTCCGCTGTCGTTCGACCGCGATGCAGCCTTGGAGCGCGCGATGCTGCTGTTCTGGCGCCACGGCTACGAGACGACGTCGATCAGCGACCTGACGGCTGCGATGGGGATCACGGCGCCCAGCCTTTACACCGCGTTCGGAGACAAGCGCCGGCTCTTCCTCGAAGCCGCGCGCCGTTACGCCGGCGACCCGGAAGACAGCTGCGCTTCGATCGACGGTGCGCCGACCGCCCATGCTGCGGCGCGCGCGCTGCTGTCGGGGGCGGTTGCGACATTCACCGGCGAGACCACGCCGCCGGGATGCCTGCTGGCGAGCGCCACCGCCACCGGCTCCGAGGCGGCGGCCGACGTGCAGGCCACCATCGCCGAGTATCGCCACCGGCTGCGCGACCGTCTGCACCAACGGATCGAGCGCGACATCGCGGCCGGGCTGCTGCCCCACGATGCGGACGCCGCCGCGCTCGCCGGACTGGTGGTGGCTGCGGTGCAGGGCCTGTCCGTTCTGGCGCGCGACGGCGCCTCGCGGGCGTTCCTGTCTCGCGTGGCCGATGCCGCGTTGGGGGCGTGGCCCGAGCCACCGCTGTCTTCACGCCTGCGCTAAGCGGGCCAGCGCCGTCCGCAACCCGCTGCCGGCGACATCGCGGAAGCGCCGCATCTTGAGCGGCAGCTGGCCGAGCGGCGCGTGGAGGATGTGGACCGGCACGGGCGGCGCCTCGAAGGCTTCGAGCAGAAGCGTCAACCGCCCAGCCGCGACCGCTTCGGCGACCTGATAATGCAGCAGATGGATGACGCCCACGCCTGCGACCGCCGCATCCACCGCCGCCTCCGCGCTCGACACGACGAGACGCGCCCGCACGCGCGCAGCGGCCCTGTCGGCGAATGGCGAACCCGCCGCCCACGGCATGGGGATGTCGAGGGCGATCGAGGGCATGGGCTGGAGATCGCGGGGATGATCGGGCTTTGACGCGCTCTCGAACAGGCGCGGGCTCGCCGCGGTGACCAGCCGCATCGTGCCGACCCGGCTCGCGACCAGGCTGCTGTCCGCCAAGGCCCCGATGCGCACGGCGAGATCGGCCGCGCCAGCGGAAAGGTCGACATTGTCGTCGGCCAGCCTCAGGTCGACCGAGATACCCGGGTGATCGCGCAGGAACGCCTCGACGATCGGCAGCACATGAAGGCGGCCGAACATGCGCGGCGCGCTCACGACCAGCCGCCCCGTCGGTTCCGAGAACTCGCCGGCCGCTTCGCGCTCGATCTCGTCGACCTGCGCCAGGATCGTGCGGGCGCCTGCCACGAACCGCTGGCCGGCATCCGTCAGGGCGAGACGGCGCGTGGAGCGCAGCATCAGGACCGCTCCCAGGTGGTGCTCGAGCTGGCCGATCCTGCGCGTCAGCGTCGCGACCGACATGCCCCGCCGCCGCGCCGCCGCCGAGAAGCTGCCGGCGTCGGTCACGTCGAGCAGCAGCGACATGGCTTCCAGGCGATCCATTCGATTTTTTCACTAACTGAGCAGATGCTGCTCGTTCAAGCGCGATTGTCCCTATGCAGGCGCATGACTAGCTCATTGCCCTGATGCGGCGGCCCGAATGGCTCGGCCGCGAAAGGAGACGAGCATGGGATACGGCTTTCTCGACATCGCCGTGACGCCCACGGTCAAGGCGGAGCAGCAGAAACTGGGCGTCGCGCAGATGTGGCAGGACTTCAAGGGCCACCGCGAGTTCGACCGCTTCACGGAAGGCGAAGCGCATTTCATCGCCCAACGCGACAGCTTCTACATGGCGACCACATCGGAAACGGGCTGGCCCTATGTCCAGCATCGCGGCGGGCCGCCCGGCTTCCTGAAGCTGATCGACGACCGCACATTGGCCTTCGCGGATTATCGCGGCAATTTCCAGTACATCACGCTTGGCAACCTGTCCGCCAGCGACAAGGCCTGCCTGTTTCTGATGGACTATCCCCGCCGCAGCCGGCTGAAGATCTATGCCCGTGCCGAGGCCGTGCCGCTCGACGCCGACGCCGCGCTGACCGAGCGGGTGCTGGCCGGCACGCGCGGCAAGCCCGAGCGGATCGTCCGGCTGCGGCTCGAGGCGTTCGACTGGAACTGCCCCCAGCACATCACGCAGCGCTTTACCGAGGCCGAACTGGCCGACGCTCTGGCGCCCATGCGAGCCCGGCTCGAAGCGCTGACGGCCGAGAACGCCGCGCTGCGCGCCGCGGCCGCCGACCGCCTTTAGCCTTGACGACGCAGCACAGGTTTCCTGCGGCGCAAGGACGAGGCCATGTTTCGCGGGGAGTGCGGGGTCCCGGAAAAGCGATGGTGTGGACCTGCGGCGCACCGCAAGTCCACGCCGATGGTTCGCTCCTATTGCCCCGCAGCGCCCCGCGCGGCTTCCTCGATCAACGCGGCGACCTTGTCGGGATGGGACAGGAACACCGCATGGCTTGCCGCGATCTTCTCGGTCTTGGCTTTCGCCCGCCCGGCCATCATCTCCTGCGTGGCCGGCGGGATCATGCGGTCCTCGGTCGTGACCAGCGTCCAGGCGGGCTTGCTGCGCCAAGCCGGCTCGCCGGTCGCAGCACCCGCCGCAGCCTCGCCCCAGGGCAGTTGGGATGCCGCCATGAACTTCGCTTCCGCCGGCTCGACATCCTGCGCGAAGGCCTCCGGGAATTTGGCGACGTCGAGCGTCAGGAAGCCCTCGTTCGGGGGCAGGAAGGGCGGCGGCGTCGCGCCGGGAACCGGCTTGCTGGCGAGCGCCAGAACCGTCTCGCCCTTGTTGGGTGCGAAGGCGGCGATGTAGACGAGCGCTTTCACCTTCGGGTCGTTGCCGGCACCCGTGATGACCGCGCCGCCATAGCTGTGGCCGACCAGCACCACGGGCCCGTCCTGCGCAGCGATGACGCGCTTCACGGTGGCGATGTCGCCGTCGAGCGTGGCCGTCGAATGCTGCGTGATGCTCACCCTGTAGCCGTCCGCGACGAGACGGTCATACACCGCCCGCCAACCCGATCCGTCGGCGAACGCTCCATGCACCAGAACGACGTTGTTGAGTGCCGTGCCGTTTTGCTGAGCCATAGCTGGTGAACACCACAAAAAAAGATTGAAGAGGAAGAACAAGAATTGCTTCGTCTTGGTCAACTCGCGTCTCCTGTATCGCATCATGGGAATTGAACGCGTGCTCGAACGGGTTTTCACTGTCTGGATTGTTGCGCCTATGCGGAATCGCGGCGATCCAAGACGATCGACGTAACATGATGTCTGGGGAAAGAATTTCCCCACTGCAGCGAAGGTGGAGCCTTGCATGGACGCAAGTGAAGAGCCCGACCTCGGCGAGATCCGCGCGTTCATCGCCGTGGCGGAGGCGGGAAGCTTTGCCGGCGCAACGCGTGCGGCCAGATTGTCTCGCTCGGCCTTGGGCAAGTCGATCATGCGCCTCGAACGCCGCCTGGGAACGCGCCTCCTGCACCGCACGACGCGCCAGGTGTCGCTGACCGCCGACGGTGCCGCCTATCTCAGGCGCATGCGCTGCATTCTGGCGGATCTGGCGGAGGCGGAAGCCAATGTGCGCCGGGATCAGGCGGTGCCGCGCGGCACGCTTCGCTTGTCGATGCCCACGGCCTATGGCCGGCTCTGCATCTTGCCGGTTCTCGCGACGTTCCTGCGGCGTTGGCCGGCCCTGACCGCTGATGTCAGCTTCACCGATCACCCGGTCAACCTGGTGGAGGAAGGGATCGACCTCGCCATCCGCATCGCCAGCACCGAAAACGGCGCGGAAACGGTCGGTCGGGTCGTCGCCCGCACCGAGGCGTTCCTGTGCGCGGCGCCCGCCTACCTCGCCGAGCGCGGTCTGCCGGAGGATGCCCACGCGCTCGACGGCCACGACCGCCTGGTGTTCAGGGGTGCCGGCCGCACGATGTCGTGGGGGGAGGGGATGCCCAACGATGCTCGCCAGAGCCGCCTCGTCGTGGACAGCGCCGACGCGCTCCACGCCATGGCGGTGGCCGGCCTCGGCATCGCCGAACTCCCCGCCTTTCTCGTCGCTGACGACCTCGCCGCCGGGCGTCTGGCCCCGGTTCTTCCCGACCAACGCCGCCCCGTCCTGATCTCCCTCCTTTATGCGACGGCCCGCCACCAGCCGACGCGCGTCCGGCTGTTCATTGATCATCTGATCCAGTCGCTCGCCGGCAGTGATCACAGGGCTGAAGACACGCGATCTCCGAAAGGTGAAACGCCGTCCTCGTCGGCACCGGCGCAGCCGGACACCTGATCCACCAAATTGAGGGCGCGTCCTTCGTCGGCCCACACCCTCTCGGCCCGCTTGACAGAACGCCGATCCCCTGATTGGTTCGGTCACGGAACGAATTAAAAGGGGCGGCATGAGCGAGACCTCCCGCATCTCCCGGCGCCTTGCGCGCTGCAACGTCATGGAGACGATCGTCCATTGCGCGCCGATCTCGCGGGCATCCGTCGCCAAGCAGACGGGCCTGTCCAAGCAGACCGTTTCCGAGATCGCGCGGCAGCTGGAGGACGAGGGCTGGATCCGCGAGACCGGGCGCACCAGCGGCCATGTCGGGCGGACCGCGCTCACCTATGAGGTGGTGCCGGACCGCGCGGTGATCGCGGCCGTCGATCTCGGCGGCACCAAGGTGCGCGCTGCCATCGCCGACCTTTCCTGCCAGGTGCTGGGCGACGTGTCCGAGCCGACCGACAAGCGCGGCGGCCACCATGTGGTGAACCAGATCGCCCGCCTCTGCCGGCTCGCCGCGGAGCGCGAGGGCGTGGATTTCGGCAAGGTGCGGCTTGCCGTGGTGGGCGTTCCCGGCGCGCCCGAAAGTGAAACGGGCCGCGTCCTGATGGCACCCAACATTCCCGGCTGGGACGTGCTCGACGTGACGGCCGCCTTGTCGGACGCGCTCGGCGTCGAAGTGCTGGTGGAGAACGACGTCAACCTCGCCGTGCGCGGCGAGCACTGGATGGGCGCAGGCGCAGAAGTGGACGATCTCGTTTTGATCGCGCTCGGCACCGGCATCGGCGGCGGCATCATGGTGGGCGGCGAACTCGTGCGGGGCGCGGGGAATGCTGCGGGCGAACTCGGCTTCCTGCCCTTCGGCGCCGACCCGTTCGAGCCCGCCTCCCTGCACATGGGCGCGCTCGAGCGGCGGCTCGGCTCCGAAGGGATCGTGGCCTTCTACCGGAACCTGTCGGGCCGCGTGCTCGACGTGAAGGGCATCTTCGACGCGGCCGAGACGGGCGAAGACGCGGCCCTCCAGACATTGGACGAGGCGGCGCGCCTCCTGGCGCGGGCGGTGGCGGGCATCGCGGCCATCACCAACCCCGCCTGCATCGTCTTGGGCGGCTCGATCGGCGTGCGCGGGGAAATGGTCGCCCGCGTGCGGGAACTGATGCCGCTCTGCTTTCCCCGGCCCGTCGCCGTGGAGGCCTCGGTGCTCGGGCCCAAGGCCGCGCTGATCGGGGCGGCCGCCGTCGGGCTCGGCAGCCTGCACGCCTCGCTGTGGGGCGAGGGGGTGGAAGGCGGCATCGCGCTGCCCTCCGCCGCCGCCATGCGCGAGCGCGGGGTCGCGGCATGAGCGCGGTCGCCCCCTTGCGCGACCGGCTGGCGCCGCTCCTCGATCAGAGCAAGGCGCTCGCCTTCTTCCGCGAGGCCATCGCGCGCGAAAGCATCACCGGCAACGAGGCGAATTTCGCGGGCTGGCTCGAAGCGCGCATGGCGGAACTTCGGCTCGTCCCCCGATCCGCGCCCTTCGCATCCGGCCGCCCGAACGTGTGGGGCGCGCGACCGGGCACGGGCGGCGGGCAGACCCTCCTCTTCATCGGCCACACCGACACCGTGCATGTGCGCGGCTGGGCCGAGCGCTGGGCGGGCACGGAGCGCGCAGACCCGTTCGGCGGCGCGCTGATCGACGGCGCTGTCTGGGGCCGCGGGGCCGGCGACCTCAAGGCCGGCATCTGCGCTTCGCTGCTGGCGCTCGACCTGCTCGACCGCGCCGGCGTCCGGTTGCGGGGCGACCTGCAATTCGCCTTCGTGGGCGACGAGGAAAGCGGCGAGCCGAACAGCGGCACGAGCGCCGGCATCAAGGATTACGTGGCCCGCGTCGAGACTGGCGCGGTCGCCAGGCCCGACTTCGCCGTCTATGTGGAGCCGACCCGGCTTCAGATCTTTCCCGCCCAGATGGGCTTCTTCATCGCCGAGATCACGGTGACGGGTCGCTCCTCCTATTTCGGCGTGCCCGAACGGGGCGTCGATGCCCTCAAGGCCGCGCACCGGGTGCTTTCCGCACTCTGGAGCTATTCGGATGCTTTGGGCGAGCAGGGCTCGCACGCGCTGGTGGGCAAGCGCTTCGTGCTGGTCACCGAGATCGGCGGCGGCGGGCTGATCGCCGTGCCCGGCGAATGCCGCATGTCGCTCATCGCCAAGCTCCTGCCGGGCGACAGCCTGGACGATGCGGTGGCCGCCCTCGAGAGCGTGGTGCGCGAGGCTGCGGGCGCAGAGGTCGGCATCGCCATCCACTACCCCGCGGGCCGCGACCACCCTTTCGGCGGCACGGGCACCGATGTGAGCCCGGCACTTGCCCCCATCCGGGCGCTGAGCGAGGCGGCAGGCGCGGCACTCCCGGGCCGCGGCGAAATCGCGGGCGCGCCCTACTGGTCGGAAGCGCCCTTCCTGGTCGACCGGCTCGGCTGTCCGGCCGTCTATTGCGCGCCCGGCGACATAGCCAACTGCCACACGGCCGAGGAGCGCGTCGAACTCGGCGAGTTCATGGCCGGCATCCTCGCCTTCGCGCTCTTCATCGCCGCCACCTGCGGCACAGCAGACACCTGACTAACCAAAAAAGGGGAAACAGCATGCGCTTCACATCCACGCTCGCCGCCTCGCTGGTGGCGGCCCTTCTCGCGGGAGGCCCGGCACTGGCCCAGACGGTCGGCCCGCAGGGCGAGACGGCCACGCCGTCGTCTTCCGTCACCGTGCCGGAAGCCCGCGCAGGCGAGCTCAAGGGCAAGACCGCGGCATTCGTCTGGCACGAGCAGTCCGATTTCGTGAACGCGGTGACCCAGGGCGCCACCGACGAGTTCGCGCGCCTGGGCATGGAGGTGATCGCCACCACCAGCGCCAATTTCGACGCAGCCAAGCAGCGCTCGGATGTGGAAACGGTGCTGGCGCGCCAGCCCTCCGCGATCCTCGCGCTGCCGCTCGACCCCGCGACGTCGGCCGCCGCCTTCCAGGGCGCGAAGGAAGCCGGCACCAAGCTCGTCTTCCTGTCGAACCTGCCGCAGAACTACAAGCACGGCACGGACTATGCCGCGATCGTCACCGACGACCTCTTCCAGATGGGCTCCCAGGCAGCCGACGCGCTGGCTGCCAGCATGGGCGACAAGGGCACCGTGGGCTACATCTTCCACGACGCCGACTACTACGTCACCAACCAGCGCGACCAGGCCTTCAAGACAACCATCGAGACCAAGCATCCCGGCATCACGATCGCAGCCGAGGCCGGCATCAGCGACCCCGCGCGCGCCGAAGAGATCGCCAACGCCATGCTGCTCCAAAACCCCGATCTCGGCGGCATCTACGTGACCTGGGCAGGCCCGGCGGAAGGCGTTCTTTCGGCACTCCGCGCCAACGGCAACAAGACCACCAAGCTCGTGACGCTCGACCTGTCCGAGCCGGTCGCGCTCGACATGGTCAAGGACGGCAATGTGGCGGCGATCGTGGCCGACGAGGCCTATGAACTCGGCCGCGCCATGGCGGCAGCCGGCGCGCGCGCGATCCTCGGCGAGGAAAGCCCGGCCTTCGTCGTTGCCCCCGCCGTCACGGTCACCAAGGCGACCGTCGCCGAGGGCTGGCAGCGCTCGCTCCACCGCGACGCGCCCCAGTCGGTGATCGACGCCGCCAAGTAAGCGAAACCCGACACGGCCTGCGGCGCACCCTGCTCGCGCCGCAGGCCGGTGGATCACCAAAGCCCGATGACCGAAGCGACAGTTCTTCCTCTCTGGAAACGCATCGACCTCCAGCAATGGGTGGTCTATCTCGGCTTCCTCTTGATCTTCTTGTTCTTCGCCGTCACGCTCGGCGACAGCGGGTTCCTTTCGGTCCGCAACCTTTCCAACATCGTGCTGCAGACGGCACCCGCCACCGTGATGGCGGTGGGCCTCGTCTTCGTGCTCTCGGCGGGCGAGATCGACCTGTCCTTCGGCTCCACGGTTGCGGTCGCCGCACTGGCTGCGGCCGTCGTGATGCAGAGCTGGCCGATGCCGATGGGCGTGCTGGCGGGCCTGGGTGCGGGGCTCGCCATCGGCCTCTTCAACGGGCTCCTCGTCGCCTATCTCCGCCTTCCCTCGTTTCTGGTGACGCTCGCCACCATGGGGCTGTTCGCCGGCATCGGCCGCTCCATGACCGAGTTGCGCTCCGTGCCCGTGCAGAACGAGCTCTTCACCGGCATCTTCGGCTCGGGCGCGCTGTTCACCATTCCCTCTCTGGTGATCTGGACGGCCGCCGTCGTGCTCATCGGCCACCTCGTTTATCGCCAGACGCGTTTCGGCGCCCATGTGATCGCGACCGGCGACAACCCACGCGCGGCGCTCGTGTCCGGCATCAAGGTGGCGCGCATCCGCCTCGCCGTTCTCGTGCTGTCGGGGCTAATGGCGGGGCTTGCTGGCCTTCTTTATTCCGGCCGCCTGCAGGCTGCGCGCTACACGCTGGGCGAAAGCGACCTGATGACGGTGATCGCCGCGGTGATCGTGGGCGGCACGGCACTCAACGGCGGCAAGGGCTCGGTGATCGGCGCGCTGGTCGGTTCGCTGCTCATGGGGATGCTCAACAACGGGCTGATCCTGATGGGCCTGTCCGTGTCCGACCAGATGATCGTGCGCGGCCTGATCATCCTGGGCGCAGTCGCCCTTTCGCTGCGCGAACCCGCGCGCTGACCGGAGGTTTTCCGATGTTTCTCGACACGCTCCGCCGCCGCAACCCGCGCTTCGTGGAAGCCGCGATCGCGCTCCACCAAGCCGGCAGGATTCCCGCCAACGCCTATGTGCTCGACCTCGACGCGACGGAAGCCAACGCCCGCATCCTGGCTGATGAGGCGAAGCGGCTCGGGCTCGAAATCTTCGCCATGACCAAGCAGGTCGGCCGCAACAGCGGGTTCTGCCGGGCGGCGAAACGCGGCGGCATCGACCGCGCGGTGGCGGTGGACCTCGCCTGCGGCGTGGCCTGCGACCGGGCGGGGCTTCCCGTGGGCCATCTCGGCCATCTCGTGCAGATACCCCGCTTCGAGGCGGATTTCGCCGCAGCCAGGCTCAAGCCCGACTATTGGACCGTGTTCAGCGACGAGAAGGCGGCGGAAGCCGCTGCCGCGAGCCGCGCTGCCGGCCGGACCCAGGGCCTGCTTGCCCGCATCCAAACGCAAGGCGACATCTTCTATCGCGGCCACGAAGGCGGCTTCCGGGCCGAAGACGTTCTCGCCGTGGCCGACAGGCTCGACGCGCTGGAAGGCGGGCGCTTCGCCGGCATCACATCCTTTCCCGCCCTTCTGTTCGACCGCGAGACGCGATCGGTGAAGCCCACGCCCAATTTGGCGACGCTCAACCGCGCGGCGGAAGCGCTCGCTGCGGCAGGCCGCAAGGGCATCGCCGTCAACGCGCCGGGCACCACCTCCTTCGCCACGCTGCAAGCCCTGGCCGATGCCGGCGCCACCCAGATCGAACCCGGCAACGGCATCCACGGCACCACGCCGCTCCATGCGCTCGAAGACCTGCCCGAGCTTCCGGCCGTGCTCTATCTGACCGAGGTCTCCCACCTCCACGGCGGCCGGGCCTATGCCTTTGGCGGCGGGCTCTACATCGACCCCGTGTTTCCCGACTACGACGTGAAGGCGGTCGTGTCGCGCGAGCCGACGGTTGAGGAAAGCGCGCTGCGCTCCGTCGAGATCCCGCCGCCTTCGGCCATCGACTACTACGCCATGATCGACGCCGAGGGCGGCACAGCACCCCGCGCCGGCGACAGCGTGGTGTTCGGCTTCCGTGGCCAGGCCTTTGTCACGCGCGCCTACACGGTGGGCGTTTCCGGCATTTCGCGGGGAGAGCCCAAGGTGGAAACGATCGAGAACATCTTCGGGGAGCCCGAGACGTGGCCGAACCTGCGCTGACACAATCGACACAGCCGGTTCTCAGCCTGCACGAGATCGGCAAGAGCTTCGGCGGCGTCACCGCCATCGAGAGCTTCAGCCTCGACCTGCACGCGGGCGAGATCGTGGCGCTCGTGGGCGACAACGGCGCGGGCAAGTCGACGCTCGTGAAGATCGTCTCGGGCGTGCACCCGCCGAGCCACGGCACGATCACGCTCGACGGCGAGCCCGTGCGCTTTGCGGACGCGAGCGTCGCGCGCGGGCGGGGCATCGAGGTGGTCTATCAGGATTTGGCATTGGCCGACCAGCAGCCCGTCTACATGAACATGTTCCTGGGCCGCGAGCCGGTGCGCGGGCCGTTGCGCCTGCTCGACCGGCGCGGCATGATCGCCGCCACCGAAAAGCTCGTGCGCGAACTCGACGTGCGCATCCCCTCGGCCAAGGCCACCATCCGCAACCTGTCGGGCGGCCAGCGCCAGGGCGTGGCCATCGCCCGCGCCACCCACTGGGCCACCAAGCTGATCCTGCTCGACGAGCCGACCGCAGCCCTCGGCGTGGCCGAGACGGCAAAGGTGGAGACGATCGTCGCCTCGCTGCGCGCCCGCAACATCGCCGTCCTCATCATCAGCCACAGCCTCGACCAAGTGTTCCGCCTGGCCGACCGCATCTGCGTGCTGCGCCGCGGCAAGCAGATCGGCGTGAAGCGCACGGCGGAAACGAACAAGAACGAGATCATCGCGATGATCACGGGCCTGAGCTGAACCAGTCCGGGATCACCGCGGGCCATCGAGACAGTGGGTTACTCCGCTGCGTAGTCGAAGATTTCCACGTCCTTGCCGCCGGTTGTCCGGTTGGTGGCGTAATCGAGCGGCGGATATCCCTCTTCCTCCAACGTGACCCCGTCGATCGCATCCACGAAGCGGGAACGGGAAAGGTTTCGCCCGACGGCTTCGAGCGTGCGCTCGATCAGCCGCGCGGTGATCTGGGCCTGGATGTCGAGGAGCGGGACCTTTTGCTCGGCGGCCAGTCTCAGCATTCTCGGCCTGGGATTTGCCAGCGAAAGCGAAAAACCTGCCTTTCGCAAAGGTTCGGACCAGGGCGCGAGATCGTCCAGGAGGCCGAATATGGTGGATCGGCCGGGGGGGTGCTGGGAAAAATCCAGACGCGCCTGTGCCGGCACGACGAACATGTGCGGCGCGGCCCGAGCGCTGCAATCGGTCAGCGAGCGCATCGCAACATGGAGGGAGGCCGCCCCGGCTTCCCGCGCCACGGCCTCCGCCAGGGGCGCACCGGGTTCGGCGCATAGCTGGATGTCCTGCACCCCGCGCCCTTTCATGTGGCGCACCGACGCTTTGGCGATGTCGGCCAGCGAGGCGCCCACGCCCCGAACGAGATCGGGGTCCTCGTCTCCGTCGACCGGGGTGAACGAAAAGAGGTTGGGCACGCCTCGCGCCGCAAGCGCCTTTGCCTCGGCGGGCGTCTCCGCGATCAGGCTGACCACGGCGAGCACCCCATCCGTTTCCGCGCTTCGGGCGTCCGCAAGCTCCACCGCGGTCACGCGGCGGTCGTAGATTCCGCGTCGGGCGTTGAGCGACGCGAACTCGGCATTGAGCCGGCGAACGAGTTCCCCGCCGAGCGGCTCGTAGCGGCCGGCTGCCAGGACGCCGAAGCGGACTTCCTCCGTGGAAACGCCGCTCGCCTGTTCGCTGTCAAGACGGTCGAGATAGTCCATCAGCGCCTCGGCATCGGCGTCGGACAGCGCATAGCGGGGCATGATGGGGTCGAGCGGCTCGCCATCCGCTCCCACGCCCTCGCGGATCGCCAGGATCGCCTGCGCGCGGGTGAAGGCGGGGCGGTTCGGGGTGGCGCTCGCCAGGGCTGCCCAGGTGATGGGAGGAAACACCGTGCGGCCCTCGCGCCGGCCTGTGCCGCCCATGCCGTGGCAGTTCTTGCAGGCAAACGACGTTCCCGGCGCTTCCACCCCGTCCCGGCCAACCCGCGCCCGCGTTTCCGCGCCGAACAGGAAGATGTCGCGCCCGCGCTGCAGCGCATCGGATGCGAAGGCAGGCGCGAGCGAGCAGAGCAGCAGCAGTGCCGCCCGGCCGCCGGCGTTCAATCTTCGATCCGCTGTAGTTCGCCGAGCAGTTGTTCGGCGCTCGGCATCCCCGAGGTCGAAACGAAATGGCCGCTGTCGGTGTCGCCCACGATGAAGAGCACGCCGTGGTCCTCCGGCCTGTCATATCGCATGCCGAGCGCATGGGTGAGGGTGCGGATGTCCCGGGGGGAGCCCGTCAGCCAGATCCAGTCCTCGCGCGCGCCGAGCGAATGCGCGAGTTCGCCGATCACGGCGGGCGTGTCGCGCCGCGGGTCGACCGTCAGCGACACCAGCCGCACCGGCTTGCCCTCGCCATCGAACGCCTTGCCGACCAGTTGCGCCATCACGAGATTGGACAAGGGGCAAAGCGTCGAGCAGTTCGCGTAGAAGAAGCTGATCACCACGCGGTGGCCCTTGCCGATGTCGGACACGAAGTGGCGCGGTTGGCCGTTCTGGTCGACCAAAGCGACATCAGGCGGCACGAAATGGCCGGCGACGAAGCCGGAAGCTGCGACCTTGCGGTCGATGTCGTGCGCGAGAATGGGCGTGGCCCAAAGCAGAAGCGCCAGGGCGGCGTGACCGATCCGCTTCATCGCGAAACCTCCAGCACGAAGGGCGCAACCGCTATTCCCGGCCCGGCCCGGACCTGCATCACGTATGGGCCGGGATGGGGCACCTCGACCGAAACCGCCAGGCCGTTCTCGTTGCGGACGGCGCTCAGCTCCTTGCGCATGCTGAAGCCGAGCGCCTGGAGGACGATTTTCGCCCGATCCGTCTCGATCCTCCTGCCGTCGGGCGCCACGAGAGTGAATTCCAACCTGCCGCGCTTGCCGGCCCGCAGCGGCGTGGCCGGCCCGGCCTGCTTCACGAGCGCCTGGACGGGTCGGTCGGTTCTCGCTTCGCCCGGCACGGCAAAGCCGACGCAGGCCGACAGGCCGCCGATCCCCGTGGTCAGCACCAGCTCGTAGCTGCCCGGCGAGGCGATTGCCGCCGTGGTCACGTAGCGGCCGGGGCGCTCCTCGCGAAAGCCGCGCGGCGCGAGCGTGACGGAAAACGGCACGCCCCCGCGTAAGGAGACGGCACTCATGGGCGGCGCGCCGATGGCCATGCTGTGCTCGTCGATCACGAAGCCCGCCCGCGATTCCTGGTGAACGGCGAGCGCCTGCTCCGAGGGCGGCAGCGCGAGCAGGAGCCGTGCGTCCCCCGCGCTCTCGGACGGGGCGCCGAGCCTCACCTCCTTCAGGATCGCGCCCTGGCCTTCCCTGATCGTTGAGAGATCGAGAACGGCTGCGGCAGACGTGTCGCGGTAGAGGAAGACGGCGGTTCGGCCGGCGAACACCATCTCGCGCACCGGCTTGTTGAAGACCACGCCCTGCACCACGCGCGACAAAGCGAGGTCGACGATCGAGAGATGGTGCGCGCCGTCGAGCGCGAAGAGGTGGCGCCCGTCCGGCGTGGCGTGCAGCGCGTTTGCCGGAAAGGGAAGTGCGATGCCGAGGGATCGCCGGGGGTCGTCGAGATAGCGTAGGTCGACATGCGTGCCGCTCGCGTCGAGAAAGGCTGCCGCCGTTGCGCCGGCCCCATCTTCCCGCATGCCTGCCAGGGCGATGGCGCTTGCGCCGGCGGGGCCTGCGAAATCGGCCAGGATCCCGCCATCGGCGCGGCGCGCGACCTTGGTTCTTCCGTCCGATGTCGCGGCCATGATCGGCCCGTTCTCGCTTCCCGCCACGAGCAGCGCACCGGGGCCCGCAACGACGTCCGCGCTTTGCCGCCCATCGGGCGCCAAGAGCCGGAGGCGGGGAGGGGAGCGTTCGGCGACCCACAGGCCGGAGGCTCCGGCCGGCATCAGCTTGAACGGGCTGCCGAGCCCGGATCGGAACGGGCGGAGATCGCCGCTCGGCAAGGTCAGCGCGACGATCTCGCCGCTTTCCGCGAGCGCGAAATACGCCGTCTGCAACGCCTCGTTGACCGCGACCGAGGCCGGCCTCTCCTTCAGCCGTCCGGCCTTCAACAAGTTGGCGCTGGCGAGGTCGAAGCGCGGGTCCACCACGCCGAAGCTCGCATCCTCGTTGACGGTGACGAGAAAGCTGCCATTGAGGTCGATCGAACCCGTCGGCAGGCGGCGGGTGGCGCGAAAGGACTGCACGGCCGAATTGCAGGGCAGGTTGGTTTCCTCCACCGGCCTGATCCAGCCTTCCAGGGGAAGGTCGGCGGCGGGCGAGGTGGAAAGCGCGTCGTCGATGCGCACTTCCACGCGGAAGACCGAGCCTGCCGCGGGGTGCTCGATGGGCTTTCCCGCCGCATCAGCCAGAACCACGCGGGCGCTGAGGTTCGAGGCGAACTCCTGGCCGGTGGCGGGTGCCGCAGCACTCGCCAGCAGGAGGCAGGCGAGAACCCTACTTGCCGGGCTTGGCGACATCGGCGGAAACGCTCTTGCAGGATGAAACCTCGTCACGCTTCAGGGCGCCCCTGGCCACCACGTCGATCAGGCCCCAGGTGCCGCCGGCGTTCAGCGTGGTGGTTCCGTCGTGCCAGAGGTAGCAGCCTTCGGCCGCCTTGCGCGTGAGGGCCGCGCGCACGCCCTTGCCGGGCGCGACCAGTGCGGCATGGGGAAAGCCGAAGCCCGAGAAGAGATCGTCGTAGTCGTTGCCGATCAGCGAGAAATTGCGCTGCCTCGCCCGGCCGCCGGGGTGGATCACGCGCACCACGATCTCGTCGCCCGCCTCGGCGCGCAGCACCGGCATGTTGTGGGGCTTGTGGCCTGACAGCCAGAAGCGGGGCGGAAACACGAAGGCGTTCAGGTTGAACTGCGCTTCGGGCGGGTGCTGCCCCGCGGCCTCCTCGCCGCGCAGCCGGTCGAAGAACGGGTCGGAGCGGTAGTTCACGCCCTGGTCGCCGAGATCGTAGCTGTCGTCGCAGACCATGCAGTCGGCGACCAGTCGGGACGTGCCGTCATTCGAGGTCCAGCGGTTGGCTGTGTGGGCGTCGCGCAGGTTGAGGCCGTCCTGGTAGAACAGCACGAACTCGCGGATCTTGTGCTCGCGGTTCTCCATGTCCCTGGCGCGGATGTCGGCCACCCACATGCGGCCCCCGTCGCGCGGCTTGAGCGCGACGATGCCGCCTGGGAATGTGTGCCGCTCGGCTTCCGGAAGCACTGCTTCACGCGGCTCGACGATCAATCCGCCAAACAGGCCGTGCGCGCCGTGCGCGATGATGTCGCCGGTCGACTTGATGGGCAGGGTGCCGAACGCATAGGGCGTCCAGTGCACGTAGTCGTCGCCGGCAAGCCGTGCCTTGGCCTCGGCGTTCCATGCCGCAATGAGCGTGTCCGCAGCGCTTGCCGGCGTTTGCGCCCCGTTCGCCAGTTCCTGCGGCAGGGCTGTGAAGGTGTCGGTGGCGTCATCGCGGAGGCAGAGACGGAACGGGCGCCCCAGAAGCTCGACCGCCACACCCTCGTCCGTCGAGCAGAACGGGGCAGGCGCGGAGGCCGGCAGAACCTCGTCCACCGTCAGCGTCCGTCCGTCTGCGATCGCACCCTCCGCGCGCAGCCTGTCGTCCAGCGCGATCGCGATGTCGACCGGCAGGCTGTCGATCGCCGTCTTCATGGCGGAACGCCCGGCATAGAAGGTGAGGCGCTCGATCGAATCGCCGCGGCGCTCGAAGGGCGGCCACTCGCTCGAAAACACGGGCGGGGCCTCCAGCGACACGGTGCAGCCCGAGCCCCCGGCATTGCAGCGCGCCGGCGCGAGCGTCGACGTCGTGTTCTGGCCGAAGGGCAGCGGCACCGACTGCGTGTGGTCGAGCGAGGGCAGGGGGATCGAGAGCCCGAGCCGGGCGGAGGGACGGATGTCGCTGCGCGCGCCGGTGATGAAGCTTTCCGGGCGCTGGTCGGCTTCGGCCCCGCCGGTCTCCACGGTTTCCACCTTGGACCAGGCGTTTTCCACGTTGAGCGGCGTGATCGGCGGCATCGGCGCGTCGCCGCGGTCGTCCTTCAAGCCGCCCGTCGAGCGGTATGCCGTCAGGCCGTTGATGACGTGCAGCGTCACGCAGTCGTTCGCGTTGACGCGCAGCACCAGGGGCTCGGGCCGCGCATAGCTGTCGCGCACCAGCTTCGCGATCGTGTCGAGCGGGATGCTCTGCCACGAGAAGGCGGCATCGGACGTGGTCGGATCGCTCGGATCGTAGGCCAGCGCCGCTTCCGCCTTGTCGGGCGCAAAGAGCCGCTGGGGATCGAGCAGCGCGAACATCAGCCCGTTGCGGTCCTGCAACCCCCTGCCATAGGGCGTGCCGGCCTCGCCGTCGAAGCCGCCAGGCCAGACGCGTGCGGTCTCAAGCGCGGCGATCACGGCGTGAACGCGGGGCGCGTCGGCGCGGCAGGACAGGATCTGGCGCGTCGCGCGCGCGGCGGTGCCTTCATCGGTCGGCGCGCTGTCGAGGTCGGCCAGGGCCAGCAGCCGGCCTCCCGCCTTGTCGTTGCAGGCGCTGTCGGACGGGTCGCAGCGGGAAAGATCGGGCGCCGCCTTGTCGCGGAAGATGCGCGCCAAGCCCCAGGCGCCGTTCCACAGCGCGTCCTTGCTGCCGAAATGGTAGAGGTAGTCGGTGGTCTCCTGCACGTTCGACCGCGCGCCCGGCACGAATTCGACGCCTGCCGAAGCCTGGCGGAACTGGCCCGAGAACTCGAAATGCTCGGAGATGCCGACTTCCTGCGCGGTGACGACGCCTTCCGCATTGTCGCAGCGCTCAAGCAGCGCCTCGTGGCGCTCCCAGAACGCGCGGATCGGCGAGTTGGCGGGGAAGGCCCCGGTTCCCTCTTTACGCCACAGCGCATATTCGCTCGGCCGCCCTTCCGCCGCGGCCTGTGTGGCCTGGCAGTTGATGTCGAGCGTCGCCTCGTCGCCGGGCATCAAGGCGCGCGAGGTTTCGAGTGCCCGGTGGCCCGACGCGAAGGACTGGTCGATGTTGCGCCCGAAGGTGTAGCCCTCGAGGTTGAAGGTGTGCTGCACCTCCTGCGCGCCCTGGACGAGGCGCATCACGATGCGCTCGCCGTCGTAGCCCTCCAGGATCGGCGTGACGGGATCGCCGTGGAAGGCGGACAGGAACACGTCGGCCATGTCGCCCGAGGGCCGCTGTCCGGGCGCGAGCGGGGCGTTGAGCGAAATCTGCGTGCCGATGGAGCAGCCCGCGATGGCTGCGGCTTCGCGCAGCGCCTCGACGAAGCTGTCGATCGGGCGCAGCAGGCAATCGCCCGACACGGTGCCGTCGCTGTTTTTCGTGCCGACCCGAAGCGGCAGAGGCTCGCCCCGATAGTTCACGAGATAGGGGTCGTGGTGGTCGACGGAGATCGCCTCGGGCCGCTGTGGCGGCGCCACGGGCTTGGCCAGGCGGTCGCCCTGCGGGTTGCCCGCCGCGCGCTTGCGGTATTCGATGCTCCGGTCGATGAGTTCCGCGACCTCCGCTTCCGACAGGATGCCCGGCAGCGTGAAGCCGCGCTTCAGGCCTCCGGGCTTGCCGGCCGCAGCCCAGGCGGGCGGGATGTCCTCGCCGCCATGCCACGGGCTGCCCGCGATCGACATGTCCTGCGCCATGGCCGAGCCGCAGGCCGATTTCAGCTCGGTGGGGTCGTTGCGATGGCGCGCTTCGCAGGCGAGGGCCTGCAGGCCGCGCGGGCTGCCGTCCTGCGCCTGGCGGAATGCCGCCTCGCTCTCGTGGTCGCGCGGGTCGTAGAGCGTCGCGAAGTCTGCGATGGCCAGGGCGTATTCGCGATAGTCGGGATGGGTGGGGTCGATGGCGCGGGGGCTGCCGATCTCCTTGGCATCCACGTCGATGATCTTGCGGGCGCCGGTCCAGCCGGCCGTGCCCTGGGCGAGCGAGAAATCGCCGGGCTTGCGCGCCGGTTGGCACTCTGCGGCATTCGGCGCTCCCCCCGGCGCGGTCGGCTCGCAGACGCGTGCGGAGCGCGGCTCGATCAGAAGCGCGGAATAGAAGCCGTGCTGCTGGATCGAGGAAGGGCCGAAATGGTCGTGCGTGAACACCGTGCGCAGCGTGCGGTCCGATGTCTGCCCGTCCTCGGCCGTGCCGAGGCTCGGCCCGTAGCGCGGCGACAGGATGGGATCGGCGAACCAGCGCTGCACGGTGGTCTGGAAATGGGGCCGCGCGGAAGCGAGGCTCTGCCGCCACCAGCTGTGGCTCGTGGTGATCGCGCTCTCGCAGAAGCCATCGGGCATCCGCACGGAAAGCTCCCCCGCCGGCCTGTTCGCCTTGATGCGCTGGCCGAGCGCGCCTTCGTCTTCTTCCGCGAGGAAGCGGCGATAGGCGCAGATGCGGGCTGCGATCTCGTCGGCGGCGAAGGTGCCGTCCTCGTAGTTCCAGCCATTGCCGGAGCCGTCTGAGGAGGTGACGTCGAACTTCACGAGATGGATGTGCTGGCCGATCGTGTCGGTGGGCGTGCGAACCTGGAAATCGTCGCGTTCGAGGTCCTTGGGCAGTTCGTTGGTGTGGCGGAACTCGATGCATTCGCCCGACAGGGCGCGGAAGAAGAAGGGCTCCTCCGTGCCGCTCACCAGTGGCGAGACCGGCAGGCCGTCGCCTGTCCGGTTGTCCTTGAAGCGGGCGGAATCCTTGCTCAGCACGTTGATGCGCGCCTGCGGGTCGTGCCAGCCCGCGCGGTTGGTCACCATGTCGAGCTGAACGGCGGATGCCTCGTAGCGGCGGAAGCCGATGAGTGCCGGGTCGGCGAAATAGGGGTCCTGCGGCCTGAACAACGGGTCGTTGCCCCCAAGCGGCGAGGGCTGCGCGGCTTTCGACACGCCGCAAGGGTCCGCGAAAGGCGCGCCAGGCTTGGGCAGCGAGCCGTTCACATGGAAGACCGCCGGTCCTGCGGTCGTGCCGCCATTGGCGGCCGGGGACGCCACCGTGGGATAGCCGCCCGCCGCCGCATCGAAGGAAACGGCTTTGCCCGACACGTCGCGCACGGAAACGCCCGCGCCGTCGTGATGGAACGCCATCGCGGCCTTTTCGGCGTCGGTGCCGTCATAGGGCAGGAGTTCCAGGTCGGCCTTTTCGAGGTGGCCCGCAAAGTTTCCCAGGGCCAGCATCTTGGCGAGGATCTGGGCGCTGGAGGCGCGCCGCTCCTCCGAGCCCCGTACGCCCACGGGCGTGTCGGCGATGTCGAGCTTGCGTTCCGCCCGGTCCTTGAGCACGTGCCGAGGCAATCCACCATCCAGGAACTCGCCGCTGCCCGAGGTGTCCTGGGCGAGGTCGAGCGGCGCTTGCGGCGCCCGGTGGCCGGGCTTGCCGGCGATGTAGAACGGATAGCCCGGCATCGCTTCAAGGGCCTTGCCGTCCGCGCTGTAGGTCGGGATCGGGGGCAGGGGAGCGTCCGGCAGGGGAACGATGGCGGGGATCGGCGTTCCGTCCGCGCTGGGGAGGAGAACCTTTCCATCCTCGTCCAAGCGCCCGGAAACCGAAAGAAAGGCACCAGTCGCCGGGTCGAAGCTGCCGGAGCGCCGCGCCACGTCGCCTGCCGCACGCTCGATGAGCGAGAGGCCCGGCTTCTTCTCGCCGTCGGGCAGCTTGCGCGTGCCGTCCTACAGCACGTCGTGGACACGCCAGAGTTCCCACATGCCTTGTGCGAAGTGGGGGTAGAGATGGCAGTGGAAGATGGAATCACCCACCGTGCGGTTGCGGTTGCCCGAGCCGAGCGTCTCCTCCCCGCCTTTCAGCCCCCCGCCATAGATGTTGTAGGTGAAGCCCTGCTGCGGCGAGACGGTCTGCGAATCCAGATAGCTGCCGCGGTTGGGGTCGTTGCCCGCGAACCACTGGTGGGCATGAAGGTGGAAGACGTGCGTTTCCTTCGGCCCGGCGTGGAAGTTGCGGAAGACGATGCGGTCGTTGAGATAGGAGTGGTGGACGTTGGAGGGATCGTCGGGGAACTGCTCGAGCAGGGCCGGGTCCCCATTGGCCCAGGATTGCAGGAAGAACTCCTCGTAGAGACATTCCGCGCAGTCGTTGGCCGGGCCGATCTTCTTGCGGTTGGCGAGAAGCATGGTGCCCATCCCGCTCGACCCGTAATTGATGGCGAAGCCGTCGCGCACGCCCGCCAGCTGCCCGAACCGGGCGAGTTCCTCGAAGTTCTTCGTGAAGAAGGTCTTGAGCTCGTCGTGGAAGAACACGGAGAACTCGCGGAACTTGACCTCGCCCAGCGTCGTGCCCGGCCGGTCGGGGTCCGGGAGGCCGGCTGGCCGGTAGACGATGGCGTTCAGGTCGGCATGGATGATCTCTTCCGCGCCCGGCTGCCGCTCCTTCGTCATGCGCAATTCGGGAATGCCCGGCGCAGCAGAGGCGTGGCCGCGGTCGTAGTCCAGGCGGCACAAGCGGGCATGGCGGGGCAGGGCGCCATCCGGCTCGCAGCCCTCCCCGGATCGCTTCCAAACCTCATCGAGCGCCCTGCGGCTCACCTGGCTGCGATACCAGGCGGTCGCCTTCTGCTCCACCACCACCGCGCCGAACAGGCCGTGGGTGATCGAGCCGCCGTCGCCTTCGCCGCCGGCGGGCGCGGCCTTGCTCGACAGGAAATAGGTGCCTTCACGGTCGATCTCGAAGAAGCAGTTGACAATCTCGCCGGGCGCGAACGCGCGCAGGCCCAGGCAGGCCTCGTCGCGGGTGCCGCCGGGCCCAGCTATCGCGGTCATGCCCTGGATCGCGACCGAGAGCCCCCGCGTGCTCGGCCAGTCGAGCGACGGGCCGCGAGGGCCCTCGTCCTTCTGGCTCCCGCTTCCGCAGGCGACCTCGCCGACCGCCGCTTCGTCCGCGGTTCCTTCCGACACCGCGGCGCGGATCGCGCGCTTCGCCTCCGAGGCAGCCAGCGTTCCCCAGCAGAAGTCGCGACTGAAGTCGGGGCCGAAGGGGGCGAGGAAGTTCGTGACCCGCAGGTGCAGCACGTCGCCGACATTGGCGCGCAGAACCAGGGGCCGCGCCCGCTTGCAGTCCTTGAGGCGCACCTTGCCCGCCTCGAGCGGGCCCTTGCCCTCTTCCGACCCCGTGACGGTGTCGCACTCGTCCGCCGTGATCAGGGCGGCATTCGTTTCGCTGGAGGACAGATCGCGCCGCAGCGCGAAGATCATCCCGAACGGGTTGAACGACCCGAAGCGGTTGTAGACGAGCATGTGGTCGAGCGCCGCCACATCGGCGCAGACCACGCGGCGCGGCTGGCCGTCCGCGGAGACGAAAGGCGCGCAGCTGATGGGGTCACGGCCCCGTTCGATATCCGGGGCAGCCGCCTGCGCGGCGGTCGTGCCTGCGAGGCAGGCGAGAGCCAAGGCTGCTTTTCGTGCCCACATGACAACCTCACTTGCGCGAGAGTGCAATCGATCACTGCGGCTTGAACCTTCCCTATGGTAATGTCAGGCTTGCCGTAGCGTCAATGGCGCAGAACTTCTCGGATCACCGAGTGATCGAAGGGGGCGGATCGATGTCGAAGAAGGTAAACAAGAAATTAACCTCCAAGCCCGAAAGTAAGTCCAGGCGGAAAACCAAGAAAATCCGCAAGCAGAAGCCGAAGTCCTCCCCCGCCGAGGTGGGTGCGCAACTTCACCACGACCCCCTTCTTCCGCTTCTCATGCCCGGAGAAATCCTCGCCACGGCGTTGCCCCTGGAGCGGTTTCCCGTGGTCGATGTCGGCTTGACGAGCTTCGCCGCCGTGCCGCCCCTCGACACGCTCGATCCCGCGATGGTTCCGGCAGCCCTCGCCCATATCGCAACGGCCGCCGCTGCCGTGGGCCGCATCGAGGCCTTCAACGCATCCACGAAATATTACGGCACGGGCTTCGTGGTCGGCCCCGACCTCGTCGCCACGAACTGCCACGTGGCCAAGGTGATCGCGACCGGGGACGGCGTTTCCGGGCTCGCTCTCAAGGGGCGGCCCTGCATCAATTTCCGCGCCCGCCCGAGCGACCCCGCCCGGCGCTGCCGCATCGTCCGGCCCCTTTTGATCCACCCCTACTGGGATTTCGCGCTGTTCGAGACCGAGCCCCTGCCTGCCGGCGTTGCAGCCCTCACGCTGGCCACGACCTCCGCGGAATCGGCTGCCGGACGGCCCGTCGTGGTGATCGGCTATCCCGACGACCCCGGACAGGACGTGCCGGATCTCGTGAAGCAGGAGGTGTTCGGCGGGGTGTTCGGGGTGAAGCGGGTGCAGCCGGGCCTGTTGCGCGCGCTGGCGCCGCGCAGCGACAATCGCGGCATCACCACATCCACGCTCGAACATTCCGCCTCGACATCGGTGGGGAATTCCGGATCGCCCGTTCTCGACCTCGAAAGCGGTCTCGTGGTGGGCATCCATTTCGGCGGCGAGCAGGATTCGACGAACTGGTCGATCCCGGCCTGCGATCTCTGCCGGGACGCGCATCTGGCGTCGATCCCCGGCATCGTCTTCGACGCTTCGCCCGTTCACGACCCTGCAGGCCCCTGGGTCGCGTTCTGGAACGCGCTGGGTGGGTCCGGCTGATCCTCAGTCGAGAAGCCGGTATCAGGCGCTGACCCGCTCCAATCGACGCGGCAGCTCGCGCATGTGGGCCACGATGTCGAAGGCCCCGGCCAGCCGGAGGTTCTCGCCGTGGCCGGGATAGGTGTGGAGGCCGCCGGTGAAGCCCAGAACGCGCATGCCGGCGGCGAGTGCCGCGGTGACACCCGCGACGCTGTCTTCCACCACCACGCATTCGCCGGGCGAAACGCCGCACTCGCTCGCCGCGAAGAGGAACACGTCGGGCGCGGGCTTGCCGCGGGCGACCTGGCTCGCGGAGAAGACCGCTGGGTCGAAGACGTCCAAGAGCCCGCAGCGCTCGAGCGACCTGCGCAGCTTGGGCAGCGCCGAGGACGAGGCGACGGCCTTCGGGCCGGGGATCAGCCTCAGCGCATCGGCAACGCCCGCCACGGGCTGGAGATCGGTCTCGATGCGCTCCAGCAGCAGGGCGTCCGCCCTGTCGATCAGCCCGAGCGGCCAGGGCGCGCCGCGCTTCTGGGCGATCGCCTCCCAGATGGCGGGCTTGGGCTGGCCGATATAGGAGCGGATGAGGTCGGCTTTCGTGATGGGAAAGCCGGCTTCCGTCATCAGTTCGGCGTCGATGGCGTTCGAGATGATCTCGCTGTCCACCAGAACGCCGTCGCAATCGAAGATGATCATTCGCCGTAGGGCACCCAGATGTTCTTGACCTGGGTGGCACGCGACAGGAACAGGCGGCCCTGGCCCAGCGGGCCCGTCCAGTCGCGGGCCGCGCCGTCCTCGACCCAGGTCTGCTTGAGGTTCCCCGCGGAAGCCGCCTCGACGGCCTTGCCGCCCGCCTCCGTGCCGAAATACCAGACCCCATCCACATCGTCGTGCTCGGCCAGCGTTTTCACCAGCGCGTCGCGCTCGCCGGAGACGATGTTGACCACCCCGCCGGGCACGTCGGACGTGTCGAGCACCTGATAGAGGTCGGTCGCCGCCAGCGGATGGGTCTGCGAGGGGATGGCTATCACGCGGTTGCCCATGGCGATCGCCGGCAGCACCAGCGACACGAAGCCCAGAAGCGGCATGGCGGTGGGGCATGCGATGCCCATCACGCCGAGCGGCTCGTGCATGGCGAGCGTCACATGGGCGCTCTTGGTCTGGTGCACGGCGCCGTCGAACTTGTCGGATTGGGCGGCATACCAGAAGATGCGGCGGATCGCGGTTTCCACCTCGAGCTTCGCGGCGGAGCCCTTCTGGCCGAAGCTCTTGAGGCGTTCCTCGAACTCGGCCGCGCGGGCGGACAGGTTCTCCGCGAGATAAAACAGCACCTGCGCCCGGTTGTGCCCGGTCTGCGCGCCCCAGCCGCTCGCCTTGTGCGCGGCCTCGACCGCGTTGCGGATGTCCTTGCGGTTGCCGAGCCCGGCCAGGCCCACGGCGCCGCCCGAACCTGCGACGCCATAGGAGTAGCCGCTGTCGGGCCGCGCCTGCTTGCCGCCGACATAGAGCTTGGCGGTGCGGTCGATGGCCGGCGAGGCGAGGCTCGCAAGCGGCTTCGCGGAAAGCCCTGCCGGCTGCTCCTCGCCCCTGGAGGCCTTGGGCGCAGGCGTCTTGAGATAGGCCGTCATGCCCTCGCGGCCCCCTTCGCGCCCGAAGCCGCTTTCGCGATAGCCGCCGAAGCCCGCGCCCGCGTCGAAGATGTTGGCGGAGTTGATCCAGACCACGCCCGCCTTGATCCGGGCGGCGGCGTCGATGGCGAGGTTGATGTTTTCCGACCACACGGAGGCAGCCAGGCCGTAGCGCGTGTTGTTGGCGAGCGCGATCGCGTCCTCGGGGGTGCGGAACGGCGTCAGCGTCACCACGGGGCCGAAGATTTCTTCCGTGGCGAGGATGGAGGCGGGCTCCACGCCCACAGCCAGCGTCGGCGGATAGAAGCAGCCGGCCGGCGCCTCGCCCTGGAAGATGGCGACACCTTCCGCCCGGCCCTTCTCCACGAGGTCGCGGATGCGCTGGAGCTGCACGGGATGGACGATGGCACCCACATCGGTGGATTTTTCGAGCGGGTCCCCGATCACCAGCGTCTTCATGCGCTGCTTCAGAAGCGTTTCGAAGCGCTCGGCCACGGCTTCGGCGACGAGGATGCGCGAGCCCGCGCAGCAGACCTGACCCTGGTTGAACCAGATGGAATCGACCACGCCCTCCACCGCCGCGTCGAGATCGGCATCGGCGAACACCACGAAGGGAGACTTGCCGCCGAGCTCCAGGGTCAGCCCCTTGCCGGTGCCCGCGATCTGCCGGCGGATGATGCGGCCGACCTCGGTCGAGCCGGTGAAGGCGACCTTGTCCACGCCCTCATGGCCGGTCAGCGCCGCACCCGTTTCCCCGTCGCCCGTGACGACGTTGAGGACACCCTTCGGCAGGCCTATCTCGCGCGCGATCTCGGCCAGGGCAAGCGCTGTCAGCGGGGTGTATTCGGCGGGCTTGAGCACCACCGTGTTGCCCGCGGCAAGGGCTGGCGCCACCTTCCAGGCGAGCATCAGGAGCGGGAAGTTCCAGGGGATCACCTGGCCGCAGACGCCGTGGGGGCGGGCGTCTGGGAACTCGTCGGCGATCAGCTCGGCCCAGCCGGCGTGATGGTAGAAATGGCGCACCACGAGCGGCACGTCGATGTCGCGGCTCTCGCGGATCGGCTTGCCGTTGTCGATCGTCTCGAGCACGGCGAGAAAGCGCGCGTGCTGCTGGATGTGGCGGGCAAGCGCATAGAGATACTTCGCCCGCTCATGGCCCGAAAGTGCCGCCCACTGGGGCTGCGCCGCGCGGGCGGCCTTGACCGCCGCATCCACGTCGGCTGCCGACCCCTGCGCGACACGGGCGATGACTGCGCCGCTGGCTGGGTTCGTCACCTCGAAGGTCTCGGCCGGCGCGGTGAAGGCGCCGCCGATGAAATGGCCGAAGCCCTTCTCGTGCGTCTTCAGCCAGTCACGGACCACCGCGCTGTCTTCGGGGGCGGGGCCGTAATCCATCGTCGAGAGGATATCCGTGATCGTGTCCATGAAATGTCTCACTCAGGCCAGGGCGTGACGCGAAGAGGCGGCGTAGCGCCCGGTGACGAAGTGCTCGAGCTGGCGTTCGATGTCGCCCAGCATGGAGGACGCGCCGAGGCGGAAGAGGTCGGGCTCCAGCCAGGGGCGGCCGAGTTCCTCCTTCATCAGCACCTGCCAGTTGATGGCGTCCTTGGCGGTCTTCATGCCGCCCGCCGGCTTGAAGCCGATGCGGTTGCCGGTGGCATCGCGATAGTCGCGCAGCGCCCTCACCATCACGAGACTGACGGGGATCGTCGCGTTGACGCCTTCCTTGCCGGTGGAGGTCTTGATGAAATCGGCACCCGCCTGCATCGAGACCATGGAGGCGGAATAAACGTTGCGCAGGGTCTGGAGATCGCCGGTCGCAAGAATCGCCTTGAGGTGCGCCTGCCCGCAGGCTTCGCGCATCGCGGCCACCTCGTCGTAGAGCGCCGCCCAGTCGCCTTTCAGCACATGCTCGCGCGTGATCACGATGTCGATCTCGTCGGCCCCTTCGCCGACCGCGTAGCGGATCTCCTCCAGCCGCAGCGGCAGGGGCATCAGGCCGGCGGGAAAGCCGGTGGCGACCGAGGCCACGGGGATTTTCGTGCCGCGCAGCGCCTTCACCGCATGGCGCACCATGGTGGGGTAGACGCAGACCGCGCCCGTGGTCAGGCGCATGTCCCCGAGCTTCAACCCTTCCAGGATGTGGGGTGCGAGCGGCTGCCGCGCCTTGGCGCAGAGCCGGGCGACGCGCTCGGCCGTGTCGTCGCCGGCAAGCGTGGTCAGGTCGATGCAGCGGATGGCGTTGATCAGCCACGCGGCCTGCCACTGCTTCTTCACCGAGCGCCGCGCGCCGAGCGAGGCCGCCCGGCGTTCGGCCGCGCTGCGGTTGACGGCGTGGCCCGTAAACATTTCGGCCGCCAGGGGCATGCCGGGGTTGCGGTGGCTGTTTGCGCCGTGGCTCGGGGTGGCGGCGCCAGGCTTTGCCGCAGCCCGCAGGGATTCAACGGTCATGAGCATGCTCCAGTGCGAAGGTTGCGGTCGCCTCGTCGGAGACGAGGACATTGACGAGGCCGGATTGCAATGCGCCGAGGGTCACGTCCTGCTTGCCTTGGCCGGCGGCTATGCCGATCACGCGGTCGCAGCGGCGAAGGTCGGCGAGCGACAAGCCGATGGTGCGCGCGTCGAGCTCGGGATCGACGATCTCGCCCTTGCGGTCGATGAAGTGGCCGAGCACGTCGCCCACAGCGCCGGCGCGCAGGAGCGAGGCCATCTCGGATTTCAGGATGTTGCCCGAGCGCAGGAGAACCGAATCCTCGCCGACCACGCCGAGCGAGAAGGCGAGAACGGAGGCCGAGCGCGCGATGCGCAAGACATCCGCCACGATCCGGTCCTTTTCCAGGACCTCGCGCGTGAGGCGTTCGCCCACGATCGCGGGAACGGGCAGGGGGATCATGCGGCCCTTGCCCTTGCGGGCGAAGGTTTCCGCGACATCGTTGTGGTGGGCGATGCCGGGCACGGGCGCCACCGTGCCGTTGATCTGAACGACGCAAACGCCGTCCGCCCAGTCCGGCGGCAGCCAGTGGGCGACGGCTCCCATGGTGCGGCCCCAGGACACGCCGATCGTGGTGGGGCGCGGCTTCAACTGCGCGAGATACTGCCCCGCGGCGCGCGCGACACCTTCGATGCCTTCGCTCAGGGGTCCCGGCACGACCACGGCGTCGCGCAGGCCGAAGGTGCGCGCGAGGCGGGCTTCGAGATCGGGATGGCGCAGCGTGCGCGGCACGATCTCGATCCGCACCACGCCGAGATCGCGCGCTTCCTGGAGAAGGCGGCTCACCTGCCAGCGGTTGAGGCCCGTTTCGGTCGCGATGTCCGTCAGCGTCTTGTCCTGCTGATAGGTCATGCGCGCGATCTGCACCATCAGGTGATCGCGGCTCTCGTCGAGCGGCAGGCGGTTGGCTGCGCGCTGTTCGCTCTCGTCGCTCACGATGCCGCCTCCTTCTGTGGCCCGTCGGCCAGAGCGTGCAGGATGGGGGCGAGCGTTTCCGCCGCCTCGCGATAGTGCTTCAGCATCCGGCGATACTGGGCGTGGCGGGCCATGTCCGGCACGAGCGGACGAACCGGCGCGCGCAAGGCCCGCGCCGCCGTCGTCAGGTCGGGCTGGAGGCCGAGGCCGACGGCTGCCGCCACCGCATTGCCGACAAGGGACAGGTTGTCGTCCTCGGCCAGGCCTACGGGCTTGCCGATCGCATCCACGGTGGCCTGCAGCCAGAGCGGGTTGCGCGTGATGCCGCCGGCCATGACGATGCGTTCGATCGCGACACCCTGGCGCTCGAGGTCGAAGACCACGTTGGCCGCGCCGAGCGCCACCGCCGAAACGGCCGCGCGGTAGATGCTGGCGCGGTCGTGCGACAAGGACAGGCCCAGAAAGGCCCCGCGCAGGCGGGCGTCGCGGTAGGGCGTGCGATTGCCCATCCAGAAGTCGAGCGCGAGAAGGCCGGTGTCTTCCGGCTCGATGGCACCTGCGGCCGCAAGCAGCTCTGCGAGCGCCTCGTCCTTCACCCCGAAGATGTCCTGGGACAGCCATTTCAGGATGGAGCCGGCCGAGACCTGCCCACCCTCGATCATGCGCAGGCCATGCGTCAGCGCGTGGGGATAAGGCCCCCAGACGCCTTCGATCCGTGCCCCGTCGTCCGGCACCTGCGTCAGGTGGACGTTGGAGGTGCCGCCGATCAGGAGCATCGCGCCGGGCTCCACGCAATCGGCGCCGAAGGTGCCCATATGGGCATCGATGCCGCCCTGGACCACGAGCGGCGTGTTCTCGAAGCCCCAGGCTTGGGCGACCTCGGGCAGGAGCGGCCCGATCACCCCGCCGATGTCGACGATCCGCTGCGGCAGGCGCTCGATCAGCTCGGGCACGCCGAAGGCCTCGTAGAGGTCGGGGCAGAAGGCACGCGCGCGGCTGTCGTAGTTCCACTTGCAGGTCGCGTTCATCAGCGAGCCCACCCACTCGCCGGTCAGGCGATGGTTCACGAAGTCGAGCGCTTCGCCGATGATCTCGACCTCCGCCCACGATTCCGGGCGGTTGCGCTTGAGCCACATGGCCTTGGGCACCAGCCATTCCACGGCGTTGGAGCCGCCGGCATAGCTCAGCACGGGGTGGTCGACCCCCTCCGATTCCAAGGCCTCGCGGCTTGCGCGCGCGTCCATCCAGAGGATCGCGGGCGCCAGCGGCCGGCCGCCCCGGTCGCAGACCACCACGGTCGAGGAGAATGTCGCAACCGTGATCGCGGCGATCGGGGGGCGGCCGGCTTCGGCCAACACGCGCGGCACCAATTCGCCCAGCGCCCGCCACCAGTGCTCGGGGTCCTGCTCGGCCTGGTTGGGCGGGCGGTGCTGGGTGGGGTAGGACGCCTCGCCCTTGGCCACCAGGCGCTTGGCATCGAGGTCGAACACGCCGGCGCGCGCGCCGTTGGTGCCGAGATCGATCGTGAGCACTTTCGTCATCCAGGCCTCCTTCCCCAAGCACAGGCCCCATTCAAGGCCGGAACAAGACCTTGGAGAAGTGCAGATCCTTGGCGTCGAAGCGACGGAATATCTCCGGCAGTTCGGCGAGGTCCAGATCGTGCGAGATCATGAACTCCCATTTCAACTCGCCCGTGCCGAATTTTTCCAGCGTCACCGTCCATTGCGGGCCGGGGAAGGGCGCTCCGAAGCTGTTCCACGAGCCGTGCAGCGAGATCTCCTGGCGCAGGAAATACTGGAACGTCTTGTTGTCGAGCTTCACGTCGGGCACGGGAATGCCGATGAAGGCGACATGGGCGCCGGGTGCGCCGAGCATCACGGCCGCGTTGATCGTGGAGTCGATGCCGACCGCCTCGATCACCACATCCGCGCGCACCGCATTCGCCGCAAGATCGCGCGACAATATGGTGAGGGTCGCACCCGCCTTCCTGGCGAGCGTCAGCTTTTCCTCCGACACGTCCACCGCGATCACGTCCGACGCACCCATGAGCCGCATCCACTGGATGGCGAACAGGCCGATCGGGCCGCAGCCGATTACGCCGCCGGTCTGGCCGATGCGGATGCCGCCGGCCTTCCAGATGGCGTGCAACGCGATGGAGGCGGGGTCGGTCATCGCGATGGCGCGGGGATCGACGTGCTGGGGCGCCTTCAGCAGATTTCCCACCGGCACCGCGACGAACTCGGCATAGGCCCCGTCGCGGCGGCTGCCGAAATAGTCGTAGTCCTTGCAGCGCGAGAAATTGCCGGTCTTGCACTGATCGCATCGGTGGCAGGGCAGAAGCGGGGGGATCGCCACAAGCTCGCCCAGCGCCCAGCCCGACACGCCTTCGCCAAGCTCGGCGATGTGGCCGGAAAACTCATGGCCGGTGATGAGCGGCATCTTCCACGCGCCCTTCACGAGCATGCGGGGCAGGTCGGAGCCGCAGACGCCCACCGATGCGACGCGCACCACGACCTCGCCGGGACCGGCCGTGGGCTTTTCGCGCTCCTCGAGCCGGATGTCTTTCGGTGCGTGCAGAACGATCGCGCGCATGAATGCCTCCCCGCATACAGATGTGACCAGCCGTCACGGTCGTGCTAATCGAGCGGCGTCCCGTCCGCAAGGAAAATCACGCGTGTGTTTGTAAATCACATTCGTGATGGAGCGTGCGCGAGCTTTGTGATGGGGTTTGACCGTCAGTCCCAGAACACAAAAAGGGGCGGCCCACCGAGCCGCCCCCTTCCGTTTGCAAAGCACCGCTTCGTCAGGCTTCCGTCGGGTTGCCGCTGACATAGCCGCCGTCCACCTCCAGGCACATGCCGGTGATGTAGGCGGCGGCAGGGGAGGCGAGGAACAGGCAGGGGCCGACGAGGTCTTCCGTGGTGCCCCAGCGCCCCACCGCCGTGCGGCGCGCGACCGCCTCCTCGCCGAAGGGCACCGACCAGATCGGCTGGGTCATGTCGGTCTTGTGGTAGCCGGGCGCCACCGCGTTCACCCGGATGCCCTCGCGGCCCCATTTGTGGGCGAGCGCGCGGGTGAGACCGAGAACGCCGGTCTTCGATGCCGTGTAGGCGGGAACCGCGGGGTCGGCCATGAAGCTCAGCATGGAGGCGATGTTGATGACCGAGCCGCGCGAGCGCGCCAGGCACTCCTTGAGCCCGATGGCCAGGCGGAACTGGCTGTTGAGGTTGACCTCCATCGTGTCGAGCCAGATGTCCTCCTCCCATTCGGCCCCGGCGCGCGCGATGCCTGCGCCGTTGACGAGCACGTCGCACCGCGCCTGCCTCGCGCAGAACGCCTTCACCGCCTCCCGGTCGCGGACGTCGAGCACCTCGAAGGCGATGCGCGGGTTCTCCGCGGTGAGGCCGGCGATCTTCTGCGCGGAGGAGCCGAGCGCCGTGACATCCGCGCCGAGGGCGGCGAAGCCGCGCGCGATGTCGAGCCCGATGCCGCTGGTCGCGCCCGACAGGATCGCATGCTTGCCGGCAAACAGATCGTCGCGGAACGTGGCGAGAATTTCCTGCATTTCCTTTTCCTCCCTTGCTCAGGCCAGTTGCCGGAGTGCCGAGACCACCATGTCCGGCGTCACGCGGATCGGCTCGTTCTCCATGATCTCGCCGGGACGGCAGGCGCGCTCGGCGATGCGGGTGAGCTTTTCCTCCGTCACATCCGCGATGCCGACATCGGCCAGCTTCGTCGGCAGCCGCACGGAGCGGCAATAGGCGCGCACTGTCTCGAACTCCTCGGTCCGGCCGTGGATTAGAAGGGTCGCGAGAACGCCGATCGCGACTTTCTCGCCATGTAGGTGGTGGTGCACGTCGGGCAGTTCGCAAAGCCCGTGATGGATCGCGTGCGCGCCGGCGACGCCGCCCGACTCGAAGCCCGCGCCCGAAAGAAGGATGTTCGCCTCGACCACCTTCTCGAAGGCCGGTCCGGCCCGGTTCGCGTCGCATTCCTCCAGCGCTTTTGCGCCGTGCTCGACGATCGTGTCGCGGCAGAAGCGGGCGATCTCGAAGGCGAGCGGCGAGCCGTGCGTGCCCCAGCAGTTCTTCGCATCCGCGAGCCGCGAGCTTTCGGCCTCGTACCAGGTGGCCAGCGCGTCGCCGATGCCGGCGGCGAGAAAGCGGGCCGGCGCTTCGGCGACGATCTGGGTGTCGACCAGAACGAGGTCGGGGTTCCGCGGCAGGAAGTAGTCGTAATCGACCGAGTGATCCTGCTTGTAGACCACGGCGAGTGCTGAGCAGGGCGCGTCCGACGCCGCGATGGTCGGCACGATCACGGTGGGCAGCGAGCCGAGGCGGAAGGCGATGGCCTTGGCTGTGTCGAGCGCCTTGCCGCCGCCCACGCCCACCACGAGATCGGCTTCCGCGTCACGGCCCGCCTCGACGCCGCGCGCGATCTCGGCTTCCGAGCATTCCCCGCCGTGGATGAGGATCGTCGTCTCGAGCGGGCTCGCGCCCTGGCGGAGATCGGCATCGAGCCTGTCCGCCATGTTCTTGTCGAGGATCACCAGCGCCTTCTTTCCCAGGCTCTTCGCTTCCTCGCCGAGACGGGCGATCAACCCCGGCGCCTGGATGTAGCGGCCGGGAAAGCGGGCTCCGGTGATGCGCATGCGTTTCTCCTGTGAGGGGTCGTCAGATCAGGTCGCGCCGGGGACCAGCGCGTCCAGCGCGTCGAGATCGTCGTAGAAGCCCTGGGCGGTCTCGTAGAGCCGGTCGAAGATCGGCTGCATCCGGGCATAGGTCTCGACCCATCGCGGGTCGGGCGGCACCTCGCGCTCGTAGCGCACGATCCCCCTTGCCGCTTCCGCCAGGCCGGAATGCCGGCCGAGCGCCACGCTCGACAAGGCGGCGCAGCCGACCAGCCCGCATTCGGCTTCCTGCGGGATCAGGATCGGCTTGTTGTAGATGCTCGCCTTGATCTTGAGCCAGAGATCCGCCTTGGCGCCCCCGCCCGAGGCGATCAGCATGTCGGGCACGGTGCCCGTCGCGCGCTCCATCACGCGCAGGTGCCGGTTCACCGCGAAGCCCACGCCTTCCAGAACGGCGCGGTGCATGTCGGCGAGCGTGTGGCGCGCGGAAAGCCCGAAGAACTGGGCGCGCGAGTTGCGGTGGCGGCCGAGCCGCTCGCCGACGAGATAGGGCAGAAAGAAGAGCGAGCGCGAGCCGGCGGCCGCGCTTTCGGCCTGGGCCAGGATTTCGCGGTAGCCGAGCGCGTTGTCGTGGAAGGCGCGCCGCGCCCAGCGCGCGCTGTCGCCGCCCGCTTCCAGAAGCACGAAGGCGCCCCAGTTGCCTTCGGCCGTGCCCACATTGCTGATCTCGGGGTCGAGCACGGGATGCTCCGCCACCAGCGTCACGATCGACGAGGTGCCCGCGACCTCCGAGGCGAGGCCCGGCGCGCAGACGCCCGAACCCAAGAGCGCCACGGGATAGTCCGCCCCGCCCACGAGAACGGGTGTGCCCACCGCCAGGCCCGTCTCGCGCGAGGCTTCGGGCGTCACATGCCCGAGGATCTCGGAGGGCAGCCGGATCGGCGCCATCAGCCCGGGGTCGAGCCCCAACCGGTCGAAGACCTCGGCCGACCATTCGCCGGTCGCGGCATCGATCAGAAAGGAGCAGGCGGCGTCCGTCCAGTCCATCGCCCGCTCGCCCGTCAGCCGCAGGTTGACGTAGTCCTTGGGCATCATCACGGTCGCCGTCCGCGCATAGGCTTCGGGGTCGTGGTCGCGCAGCCATTGCAGCTTGAAGGCGGGCCAGGCGGGCGTGGGCGGGTTGGCCGTCAGCGGCAGCCAGCGGGCGACGTCCTCTTCCGCCTCGAAGGCGCGCACATGGTCCAGCGTGCGCTTGTCGTTCCAGAGCGGAACCGTGTCGCGGGCGGGGCGCCCGTCACCATCCACCAGCACCGTGCCGTGCATCTGCCCGCAGGCGCAGACGGCCTCGATCACCATGCCGTGGGCCGATGCGTGCTCGGTAATCTCGCGCAGCGCGTCCCTTGCCGCGTTCCACCAGTCGTCCGCCCGCTGCTCGGACCAGCCGAAGGCCGGCACGATCTGGGCGTATTCGCGCGCGGCGACCCTGAGGACGCGCCCGTCCGGCCCCATCAGCGCCGCGCGGGTGGACCCCGTGCCGATGTCGATCGCTACGGTCGCCTGCATGGATCAGCGGCGCAGCAGGGTGGAGCCGTTCTGGATCAGCACGGCGGCCACGATGATGACGCCGAGATAGACCTGCTGGTGATAGCCCGGCACGCCCGCGAGGTTCATGATGTTGCCGATCACGCCCAGGATCATCACGCCGATGAAGGTGTTGATGACGCCGCCGCGCCCGCCCATCAGGCTCGCCCCGCCGATCACCACGGCGGCGATCACGTCGAGCTCGTTGCCCGCCCCCACCGAGGCCGAGCCGACGCCCGAGCGCGAGGTGACGAGAACGCCCGCGACCGCAGCCAGCGCGCCGGAGATCACGTAGACCGACAGGATGTACCAGGGCACGAAGATGCCGGACAGGCGCACCGCCTCCTCGTTCGAGCCGATGGCCTTCACGAGGCGGCCGAAGCGGCTGAAGTTGAGCACCACGAAGGCGAGCGCGAAGAGCGCGATCATCAGAAGCGCCGGGTTCGGCACACCGAAGGTGAACGAGGTGCCGAAGGCCTGGAGCGGCTTGCCCGCGGCGCCGAGCGTGATCGGCTGGCCGTTGGAGAAGATCAGCGCCATGCCGCGCGCAGCCGTCATCATCGCCAGCGTGATCACGAAGGCGGGCAGCCGGAAGAAGGCGATGAAGATGCCCGAAGCCAGGCCGCAGCCCGCGCCGATGGCGATCACCATGGGAAGCGCCACCGCCAGCGGGTAGGACTGCACGAGGATCGCCGCCGACACCGAGCCGAGGGCCGCGATCGATCCGACCGACAGGTCGATGCCGCGCGTCAGGATCACGAACAGCATGCCGATGGCCATCACGCCGATGCCCGACATCTGACGCAGCACGTTCATCGCGTTGCGCTCGGTCAGGAAGGCGTCGGACTGCGCCTGCGCGAGCAGCACCAGCAGCACGAAGATGATGAAGGTGCCGTATTGCCGGAAGAGCTTGCCGAAAGGAAAGCGGCGGGACTGGGCCGGCTCGTTGAAGGTGGCGGCGTTCTCGGTCATGCCCGCATCTCCTTGGCTGTTGGACCCGTCCGCCGCATGGAAAGGGTCAGCAGTTTTTCTTCTTCGAAGTCCTGCGGCCCGAGTTCGCCACGCAGCTCACCCTCGCCCATGACCAGGATGCGGTCGCACAGGCCGAAGAGCTCGGCATGTTCGGAGGAGATGACCATCACCGCCTTGCCTTCGGAGGCCAGGCGATGAACCAGCGAATAGATCTCGGTCTTCGCGCCCACATCGACGCCGCGCGTGGGCTCGTCGAGGATGATCAGGTCGGGGTCGGCGTTGAACCACTTGGCGAGCACGACCTTCTGCTGGTTGCCGCCCGAAAGCGAGGAAACCGGATCGTTCATCGAGCCGAGCTTGATGCGGAGCGACCGGATCAGGCCCTCCACCGTGCCTTGCTCCTTGGCGGGGCGGAAGAAGCCTGCGCGCGTCACGGGCGCCATGTTCGCCATGGTCGCGTTCTTGCGGATGGCCATGTCGAGCACCACGCCCTGGCCCTTGCGGTCTTCCGGCACGAGGCCCACGCCGCGCTTCACCGCCTGCTTGGGCGAGAGCGGCCGATAGGATGAGCCCTTGAGGCTCATGGTGCCGCCGCTGATCGGGTCCGCGCCGAAGATCGCGCGCGCCACTTCCGTGCGGCCCGACCCGACGAGCCCGCCCAGGCCCACCACCTCGCCGCGCCGGATGGCGAAGGACACGTTGCGGATGCCGTTGGGCAAAGACAGGTTCTCGACGCGGATCACCTCCTCGCCGAGCGTGGTCTGGGGCTTTTCGCCGAAGAGCTGCGACAGCGGCCGGCCGACCATCATGCGGATCAGCTCGTCCACCGGCGTCTCAGTGGGGGTGACGGTGCCCACGCGGCGGCCGTCCTTCATCACGGTGATGCGGTCGGCGATCTCGTAGATCTCGTCCAGGCGGTGGGAGATGTAGACCACGCCCACGCCCGAGGCGCGCAGGTCCTTGATGATCTGGAGCAGGCGCCGCGCGTCGCCCGTGGAAAGCACGGCGGTCGGCTCGTCGAACACGATCACCTTGGTGTCGCGCGAAAGCGCCTTGGCGATCTCCACCACCTGCTGGTGGGCGATGGAAAGGTCGGAAACCTGCTCGCGCGGCGAGATGTTGAAACCCAGCCGCCCGATCAGGGCACGCGCGCGCTCGTTCAAGCGCGCGAAATTGATGCCGGGGGGCAGGTCGCCCAGGAAGATGTTTTCGGCGACACTCAGGTCGGGCGCGAGCGCCATCTCCTGGTGGATCACCGAGATGCCGCGCCGGATCGCATCGGTCGGGCCCGACAGGCGGATGTCCTCGCCGTTGATCAGGGTGCGGCCAGTTTCGGGGCGCATCTCGCCGCCGAGAACGCGCATCAGGGTCGATTTGCCCGCGCCGTTCTCGCCCACCAGCGCATGCACCTCGCCGCCGTTCAGGTCGAAGTCGACCTGGGAAAGCGCGTGGATGCCCGCAAAGGACTTGGTGATGTTTTCGAGCTGGATCAGCGCCATCGCCGGCCACTCCCGTCCGAGGCATCCCGCGGTGAAGCGGGCTCGCCTCACGAAGGGGAACGACAGAGAAAAGGAGGCAGGGTTTTTCCGCAGATGGGAGAAACCCTGCCTGTCGTCATGCCGGGCCATGTGGCCCGGCGTGGTTCAAGCAACCACGCGTCCGATCAGAACACGGAATCGGGGTTGTAGAACTTGTCGACGTTTTCCTGCGTCACGACCGCGGGATCGGTGAAGGTGAACTTGGAGAGCTTCTGGTCCTCGCCGTTCAGCGCCTTCATGCCGATCTCGACGGCGCGCTTGGCGAGTGCTGCCGGGTCGTTGAGGCCGGTCGCGCCGTATTCGCCGTTCTTGATCATCTGGTAGGCTTCCTTCTGGCCGTCGGCCGCCGCCACCAGAAGAACACCATCGAGACGATTGGCAGCCTTCAGCGCTTCGCGCGCGCCGATCACCATGGAATCGTTTTCGCCGAGCACCACGTCGATGTCGGGGTGCGCGGTCAGCAGGTCTTCCATCGCGGACAGCCCGCCTTCGGTCGACCAGTTGCCCCAGCCCTGGCCGACGATCTCGACATTGGCCTTGCCGTAATTGGTGAGCTGCGCGTCCATCAGGCCGTCGAGCACGCCCAGGCGCCGCGCCTGGCCGACGATGTTGCCCTGCGAGCCCGACAGAAGCGCGATCTTGAGCGGCTTGCCCTCGGTCTTCTTGGCCAGCCACTCGCCGACGAGCTTGCCGTTCGCGCCATTGGACGCCGACACGTTGGTGATGAAGTTGGCGGACTCGTCCAGAATGGAATCGATCGCCACGACATGGACGCCTGCGGCGGTGGCTGCGTCGACGGCCGGCACGAGGCCGAGCGGGTCGCGCGGGTTCACGATCAGCACGTTGACGCCGGCGGCCACCATGTCCTCGATGTCGCCGATCTGCTTGACCATGTCATTCTGACCGTCGGCCGAGCGGACGGTGCAGCCGGCGGCTTCGCCGGCCTGGCGTGCCGCCTGTTCCTGGGCCGCGAAATAGGGCGCGCCGAGCGTGTACATGGAAATGCCGAGCGAGCATTTCTCCTGCGCCATGGCGGCACCGGTCATCATCGTGGCGCCCAAGAGGGCGCCCACGAGCACTGTGAGCTTCATATCTTCCTCCCAAAGAAACCCGACCGGAATGCCGTTCCTCTCCGACGCGGCATGATGCGGGCTCGACAGGAAGGCTAGGACGAGATTTCCCGCCCGTCAACACGGCAAATCAGGATATGTAGCAGGATTACGAATTCTCTTGATCGACCCTGCTGTAGAACCTAACATCCGGGTCAAAAGAGTAGCGTCGCTACCTTTTTAGGGAGAGAGATATGAAATTCGCCGAACCGAGACTCTGCGACATCGTCGCGGAGACCGGGATGCTCGCCAATGGCGACGGCCATTACCGCAAGACATACCGCGACCTCCGAGGCCTCTACGCCGACGCGGACGCCTTCGAGGCCGTCCTGGCCGGCAAGGCAGACGCCGTGGCCTATGAGGTGACGTCCTACACGCCGGGCCCGAAGGTCTCGGACATGATCATGGGCGTCACGCGCATGGAGCCGGGCAAGGTGGGCCGCGAATATTTCCTGACGCGCGGGCACATCCACGCCAAGGGCGACCGGCCGGAAATCTACCAGACGATCTCGGGCCGCGGCGTCATGCAGATGGAAAGCCCGGACGGCGAGGTGCGGCTGATGGAGATGGGTCCGGGCCAGGTCTGCTACGTGCCGCCCTTCTGGATCCATCGCTCGGTCAATGTCGGGGCGCAGGACCTCGTGATGTTCTTCGCCTATCCGGCCGATTCCGGCCAGGACTACGGCATCATCGAGCGCTCGGGCGGCATGCGCGTGCGCATCGTGGACGATGGGAACGGCGGCTGGACCACCGAAGACAATCCCGCCTGGCGCAACCGCAGCGAATCGCAAGTCGAAGAAATCCTCCGCAACGGGGGAGGAGCCGCATGAACAGCTACACGCCCGCCGACCGGCCGACCTTCTATTTCATCGGCGTCACCACGGCCAAAAGCTCGATCATGAAGGTGTTTCCGGCCTGGGCGCGCGAGCTCGGCCTGGGCGATGCCGTGATCAAGGGCATCGACTTCCCGCTCCATGCCGACCCCGCAGCCTATCGCGAGGCGGTCGCCTTCATCCGCGACGATCCCTTCTCGCTCGGCGCGCTCGTCACCACCCACAAGATCGACCTCTTCAACGCCTGCCGCGACATGTTCGACGTGATCGACCCGTTCGCGCAGCTGATGAAGGAAACCTCCTGCATCTCCAAGCGGGACGGCAAGCTCGTCTGCCACGCCAAGGACCCGATCTCGTCGGGCCTGTCGATCGACGGCTTTCTCGGCCCCGACTATTTCGCCAGGACGGGTGCCGAGGTCTTCTCGATCGGGGCGGGCGGTTCCACCATCGCGCTCACCTGGCACCTGATGCGCAAGGAGCGCGGCGCGGACGTGCCCACGCGCATCGTGGTGTCCAACCGCTCCGAGCCGCGACTCGACGAGATCCGTCACATCCACAAGGAAATCCCATCCACTGTGCCAGTGGACTACGTGCTCGCGCCCACCCCCGCCGACAACGATGCGGTGCTGCCCGGCCTGAAGCCGGGATCGCTCGTGATCAACGCGACCGGGCTGGGCAAGGACGCGCCGGGCTCGCCCCTGACGGATGCCGCGTGTTTCCCCCAAGGCGCCGTGGTCTGGGACCTCAACTATCGCGGCGATCTCGTGTTTCTGGACCAGGCGCGCGCGCAGAGCGCCGAGCGCGGGCTCACGGTGGTCGACGGCTGGACCTATTTTATCCACGGCTGGACACAGGTCATCGCCGAAGTCTTCGATGTGGCGATCGGCACCGACGACGCCACGATCGACCGGCTGACGGCCATCGCCGTCCAGGCCGCGAAGGGGTGAGCGGATGGCCGCCATCCTGATGCCCGCCGAAAGCATGCGGCAGGCGACTGCGCCCCGTCATCATCCTGGCGAACCGAGCCGTGCGGCTGCGTGAGGAGCCCCTCGACCGGCCGCTCGCCGAGCTGATGCGCGAGCCGCCGGGCAGGGCGGTCCGGCTCTTCTGGCTCGGGCAGGCCGGTTTCGTGATCGAGGGACAAGGGCGCCGCTTCGTGATCGACCCCTATCTCTCGGATTCGCTCGCCGAGAAGTATCGCGGCAAGCGCTTCGCCCATGCGCGCATGATGCCCCCGCCCGTCGAACCCGGCGGGATCGCCCATGTGGATGCGGTTCTCGCCACCCACGCCCATTCCGACCACCTCGACCCCGGCACCTTGCCCGCTCTTCTCGCTGCCAATCCGCAGGCCGTGCTGGTGGCGCCCAAATCCGCCCGCGCGGCTGCGCTCGAACGCGGCGGGATCGGAGCCGGGCGCCTGGTCGGGATCGAAGCCGGCGAGGCGCTCGATCTCTGCGGCATCCGCATCAGTGCGGTTCGCGCGGCCCACGAGACGCTCGAGCGGGACGAAGACGGCTTCCACCGCTTCCTCGGCCTCGCACTGCGTTTCGACGACGCCACGATCTTCCATTCCGGCGACACGATCCCCTTTGCCGGGCAGATCGACGAGGTTCGGGCGCTCGGTGCCGATCTCGCACTTTGTCCCGTCAACGGGCGGGACAGGGAGCGCGCCGCGAACGGCGTGCCCGGCAACATGGACATGGAGGAGGCGCTGGCGCTCTGCCGCGCAGCCGGCATCCCCGCCATGATCGCGCACCATTTCGATATCTTCGCCTTCAACACCGCGCCGAGAGCGCATGTGGAGGGCCTTGCCTCCCGTTCCGCGCTGCCCCATGCGGTGGCGGCCCGCACGGAGCGGGCCTATGTTCTCGAGCCGAACGGGGCGAGCGGGCCGGAGTGATGAACAATCAGGCGGATATGCCGTTGCCGCGCAACGTCCTGGAACTCGTCCGGCTGATGCGGCCGGAGTTGCGCAAGTCCGACCGCAAGGTGGCCGATGCGCTCTTGGAGAACCCCCATCGCATCCTGAACGCCACGGTCGCGGAAACCGCTGAAATGGCCGAGGTAAGCCAGCCGACCGTGATCCGCTTCTGTTCGGCCATCGGGTGCGACGGCTTCCAGGACTTCAAGATCCGCCTTGCCCAGAGCCTGGCGCTCGGCACGCCCGCGACGCAATCCGCCATCACCGCAGACGACACGCCCGAAGAGGTCGCAGCCAAGATCTTCGACTACACCATGACCTCGCTCGACTGGGCGCGGCACAAGCTCGACATCGCCCAGATCAACGCGGCGGTGGAGCTGATCCTTGGGGCGCGGAGCCTCGAAGTGTTCGGCTTCGGCGCGTCGGCCATCGTGGCGCAGGACCTCCAGCAGAAGTTCCCGCTGCTCGGCGTACCCTGCCACGCCACGATGGACAGCCACCAGCAGCTGATGGCGGCTTCCATGATGCGGCCGGGAGACGTCGCGGTCGCCATCTCCAACACGGGTGCGACGCTTTCCATCGTGGAGCTCGCGCGGCTTGCCCGCGAGCAGGGTGCCAAGGTCATCTCGATCACGGGTGATGCCCACACCGCGCTCGCCAACTATTCCGACATCCTCATCAATGTCGAAACGCTCGACAACACCGACCTCTTCACGCCCACCACCTCGCGCATCGCGGCACTCGTGGTGGTGGACATCCTGTCCACGCTCGTCGCCCGGCGGCTGGGGCGGGTGGAGAACCAACGCCTCGTTCGGATGAAGCGCTATCTCAGCCAGATGCGCAAGAACGAGATGTTCTGAGGAAACAAGCCGATCGATCGGGTGGGAGGACGCATGTATCTCGACAAGTTCAAGCTCGTGGACAGGATCGCCGTTGTGACGGGCGGCGGGCAGGGGATCGGGCTCGCGACGGCCGAAGCCCTCGCGGAAGCCGGCGCGCTCGTGGTGGTCACCGACATGAACGGCGACGCGGCGATGGAGGCTGCGGAGAAGCTCAGGGCTGCGGGACACCGCGCGGAAGCCGAGACGCTCGACGTGACGGACCCAGCCCAAGTGTCGGCGGTCTGTGCGCGCGTCCTCGAGCGGCACGGGCGCGTCGACATCCTCGTCAACAATGCGGGCATCGCCATCAGCAACAAGCCGGCCGAGACGATGACCGACGACGTCTGGCTGAAAGTCATCGACGTCAACCTGAACGGCGTGTTCTGGTGCTGCCGCGCCTTCGGCGCCGCGATGCTCGAACGGGGCAAGGGCGCCATCGTCAATGTCGGCTCGATGTCGGGCTACATCGTCAACCGCCCGCAGGAGCAGGCGCAGTACAACGCGTCGAAGGCCGCCGTGCACCACCTGACGAAATCGCTCGCCGCCGAATGGGGCGCGCGCGGCGTGCGCGTGAACGCGGTCGCGCCGACCTATATCGAGACCGCGCTGACGGCTTATGTCTACGACGAGCCCGAACTCATGAAGCACTGGGTCGGCGGCACGCCGATGGGTCGCCTGGGCCAGACCGACGAGATCGCCTCGGTGATCCTGTTTCTCGCATCCGACGCGGCAAGCCTCATGACGGGCTCGATCGTGGTCGCGGATGGCGGCTACATCTGCTGGTAGGCGAGGGATGGTGCGGGGCCGGCGCTATCGCGCGCCTGCCCCTTCCAGAAGTGCCGCGATGGCTGCGTGGCCATGCGCCCTGGCGAGCGTGAGCGGCGTCTTGCCGTCGCGGTCGGCGAGGTTCACGTCGGCCCCCGCATCGATCAGGGCCCGCACGATCTCCTGGTGCGGCTTGCCCCCGTCGCCCAGGATGACGGCCTCGATCAGCGCGGTCCAGCCGAGCCTGTTGACGTGATCGACGTCCACGCCAGCCTTGATCAGCATCCGCACGGCCTCGACATGGCCGCGCTCGGAAGCGGGAATGAGCGCGGTTCCCCCGTAGCGGTTGGTGCTTTGGAGGTCGGCGCCGTGTTGAAGCGTCATTTCGAGGATTTCGAGATGCCCGCGCGCGCCGGCATAGAGGTATGGGCTGTCCTGGATGTCGTCTTTGGCGTTCACGTCCGCGCCCGCCTCGATCAGCGCGCGTGCGGCCGCCACATGGTCGGCGTGGGTGGCGACCAGAAGCGCTGTCTCGCCTTTCGCATTGCGGCTGTCCACGGCGGCTCCGGCGTTCAATGCGGCTGTGATCCGCCCGGCATCGTCGGCTGCCGCCGCCGCAAAGAGATCGCTGTCGGTCATGGTCTGGCCCGTGGCTCCCGTCGCACAGATCACGCCTATCGCGATGCAGGCGAGATGAATGAATCTGATCGGCTTCATCGCGATGAGCCCCTTTCGCTCCGGCCCCCGCCGCAAGGACGTGCTGCGGAAACCCGCTATGCCCGCCGAAGATGGCAGGGATTCGGCCGATGTCAGCTCAAGGCCGGGCGGTCCTGCCAGCGCAGCAGCGCTTCGTGGCCGATGGGGGTCAGCCGGTAGACGCCGTGGCTGTGGCGCGTGAACCAGCCGTAGACGTTGCGCCTGAGGATCTTCGCGGCGTTGGGCATGCCGGCCTTTGCGAGATCGCGCGGGCGGCAGGGGGCCTCCTTCATGGCATTCGCGCAGGCCAGCGCCTCCTGCCTGTAGGCCGTCATGATCGGCCGGCGCGTGCTGCCGCCTTGTGCGGGGTCGCCCTGTCTGCGGCGGAACTCGTCGAGAAGCCGCGAGCGCCGCCTGGGGTCACGGCGGGGCGCAAGCGCCGTCGGGCTGAGCAGCACCTCCACCGCGCCATCGCCGCGCACGCCAAGCAGCCCGAAGCCCAGCCGGCGGCACAGGTTGCGGAAGCGCGCATCCGCTTCGCGCCCCTTGCCCTTGAGCGACATCCTTGCTGCCAGCCACACCTCGTCGCAGACGGCTGCGCGGTCGACGCCCTGGAGCACGAGCTCCAGGTTGAACTGCATCTTGAGCTCGCAGACCACGAGCAGGGGCGCGTCCTCCGGCCCGACCGCCACAACATCGCAGCCGCCGATCTCGCCCTTCACCGCAAAGCCCAGCCCTTCGAGAAACCGCTTCACCGGCAGATAAAGGGATGTCTCGAATTGGTGCACGAATGCCGGCTCCGGGCGAGGGGAAGGGCGCCCCTCATCGCCGAACTCAAGCCTGCGATCCAGCCCGCTCGCGCGTGTCGCGCGCGCCGGCTTGTCAGCCGATCCGTTTTCCGGTTCTAGAAGGCCGTTCCACATCGCTTGCGTGACAGACAGGAGACCGACCCCGATGCTGAAGGGCCTTGACCGCGCGCTGTCCGCCGAGCTGCTGCACGTGCTCATGCTGATGGGGCACGGCGACGACATCCTGGTCTGCGACGTCAACCATCCCGCGGCATCGATCGCCAAACACACGGTGCACGGCCAGATCGTGAACATGCCGGGCTGCGACATCCCCCGCGCGCTCGAGGCGATCCTGAGCATCATGCCGCTCGACACCTTCGTGCCCATGCCCGTCAAGCGCATGAAAGTGGTGGGCGATCCCGAGCGGTTGATGCCGGTCCACGAGCGCGTCCAGGCCGTCGCGGACCGGGCGGAGGAGCGCCCCATAGCCTTCGAGGCGCTGGAGCGGTTCGACTTCTACGAGGCCGCGCGGGAATGCTTCGCGGTGGTCCGCACCTCGGACCCCGGCCCCTATGGCTGCTTCATCCTGCGCAAAGGCGTGGTTTAAGGCATTACTCCGCACTTTCGCTGGAAGTACTCCAACTCAGCGCCCCAGCTAGGTCATGCCCCGGCATCGAGCGATCGGGTCGCCTCGCGATACGCGATCTCGCCCATGATCACGAAGCGCAGCGTGTGGTCGGAGGCTGCCACCGCGTCCCGCTGCGCGAGCGCCGCGAGCAGGTCGCTCTGGCCGGCCACGATGATCTTGAGGGTGTCGCGGCTCGCCATGGTGGCGAGGCGGACGGCCTGTACCTGCGAAAGATAGCGCTGGATCGTCTGCTGGAGGGTGAGGTTGGGCACGGCCGAGAGCCAGCCGTTGCGGAAGCGCTCGCTGATCCGGAAGAAGTGGGGCACGTCGCCGTTCTCCAGGGTCTCCTGCGCGTCGGCGATGGCCGCCTTCATGTCACGCAGCTGCGCCTCGCCGATCGCGAGGGCTGCCATGGCCGCGGCGCGGGGCTCGAGCAGGCGCCTGATCTCGAACACCTCGAACACTTCGCGCGGCGAAAGGCTCGGCAAGAGGAAGCCGCGCGTCGACTGCTCGAGATAGCCCTCGTGGACGAGGCGCATCAGCGCGTCCCTGACGGGCATCCGCGACAGGCCGAGATCGGCCGCGATGGCCACGTCGACGAGGCGCTCGCCCTGGCGCACCTCGCCGCGCTGGATGCGGCCGGCCACGAGGTCGTAGACGTGGTCGCTGTGCTTGGTGCGTGAACTCGTCATCTCCATCCCTCCCGAGCGAAAGTGATTTTATCAGTATACGAAAAATGAGGTCCCGGAGCCTATTTCATCCCGAAATACCACTATCAGGCGTGATCACGCCAAAAATCCCGCTTGAAAAATATACAGTTTGTGCGAGCTTGATCGCCATGTCGCACGGTCCAACGAGGCTGCGACGGGGATCAGGGGAACAAACATGCTGATAAAGCGACGTCATTTCATCGGGCTGGCGGCAAGCGTCGGGTTTGCGTTCATGGCGGTCGGGGCGCATGCCGCGGAGCCGCTCAAGGTGGGGGCATACCCTGCCAACCCGCCATGGGAAAACAAGACGGAGGCCGGCGGCTTCGAGGGCTTCGAGGTCGACATCGTGAACGAGGTCGCAAAGCGCCTGGGCACCACGGCCGAGATCGAAGGCATGGACTTCAAGGCGCTGTTCGTCGCCTCCGCCTCCCAGCGCGTGGACATGGTCATCTCCTCGCTCACCATCACGGCGGAGCGTCTCCAGAGCCAGTCCTTCACGCAGCCCTACTTCCTCGGCGCGCTCGCCGTGGGCGTCAAGGAAGGCTCGCCCATCAAGGCCGTCACGGACCTCAAGGGCAAGGCCGTGGGCGCGGTCGCGACCTCGTTCCCCGAGAAGTGGGTCAAGGAGCGCGCCGAAGAGCTCGGCTACAGCAGCTACAAGAGCTATGACAGCACCGTGAACATGCTCACCGACCTGCAGAACGGCCGGCTCGACGCGGTGGTCAA
>QFNI01000112.1 GCA_003240775.1 Mesorhizobium amorphae
CCGCCTTCTCGCGCTGGCTCGTCTGGGACGCGACGCTGATCCGCAAGGCGAGGGCCTGCGCGATCCTGGACGGCTTCGCCGGGGTCGCCGTCATCTGGGAGGACGGCCGGGACGGGGACGCCGCCTGGTTCTGCGCGTTCGACCCGGCGGACGTGACGATCGTCGGGAGGCGCCCGGCCGCCTGATCAGCCGGCCGGCGCCGACATCGAGACGCGGGGCCCGCCGTGCCCCTCCGTGATCACCAGGAGGCCCCGGCGGATCATCCGGGAAAGGAGCGTCTCCGCCTCCCCCGCGAATCGCGACGCGGCCGGGTCGTCAAGGGACGCGGCCAGGCAGGTGATGACGGCGTGCGCGGCGCGGGAGAAGGGCGCGAGGCCCGCGTCAGGCTTCCACGTCTGGCAGGCCAGCAGCTCGCCGATCCGCTCGTAACGCATCGCGTCCCCGCCCCATCCCGCGGCGAGGGACGGGCAGGCGTCGCTGACGATGGGCGCGACCACGGTGCGCACGGCCCGGATCTCGTTGCCGAACACGTCAACCTCGCCGAGGACGGCGAGCCCGCCGCCGATCCGGGAGATGATCCCGGTCAGGAACGGCCCGCCCTCCCGGATCCGCGCCAGCCCGCAAATCACGGCCCGGGGCGCGGCGCGCCGGAAAGCCTCGACCTGAGACGGCGGCATGCCGGCGGTGATCGGCGGGGAGAGGCGGAAATCATCCGCGTTGAACTCGATGCGCCACGACCCCGCGTCGTCGGCGTCGTGGCGGTCGATCCAGGTCGCCACCGCGGCCGCTGACGCGGCCATCCGGACCCGCCCCGGAAGCAGGCGCTCCGAGATGACGACCCCCTCCGGCGTCAACGCCTCGGGCACGCCCGTGGTGAAGGAGCCGCCGGACGACAGGACGTCGACCCGGATCTTGGCGATGCCCGCCGAGATCATGGCCTCCATGAGCCTGTCGACGACGGGGTCGCTCATCGGCGCGCCCCCGTGGTCGCGGCGCGCCGCGGGGCGGAGTCGCGACCGCCCCCCTTGCCGGTCGCCCCGCCGCGGGACCCGGACGACCCGCCGCGGCCGCCGCCCTTGGCCTTGTCGAGCCACGCGGAGCAGGCGGCCATCGACGCATGCACCTCGGGCGGGGCGTCGACCCCGGTGCTGCGCTCGATCGCGGCGACGGCGCGAAGCATCGGCTCGCTCGGCGGCGCCTCCGCGCGCGCGGCGGTGATCCAGTCGGACGCCGCCTTCGCGGAATCCATCGCCTCCCGCGGCGGCTGCCGGCCGATCCTCTCGGCCAGGGTCCGCATCATGGCGATCTGCTTCTCCGAGGCGGCGGACGTCGGGAACGGGACCGGCTCCCCGGCCGCGTCGCGCAGGCGCGTCTCGTCGATCCATCTCAGAAGGGACGATCGGGTCTTCAGCGCCTCCGGAGGCGGGGACTTGCCGGTCGTCTCGGTGACCTTCTTCGCGACCCAGAGAACCTTCTCGTCGGGCTTGACCGCCTTGCCGATCTCCACCGACCCCTTGGAGGCGCGCAGCTTGACGAGGTCGACCTCGGTCGCCTTGACCACCCTCATGATGACGTCCATCATGTCCATCGTGCCCGCCTCCACCCGGGCGAGCATCTCCTCCCAGACGGCGGTCCGGACCGGGTCGAGCAGGTCCGGGTTGACCTTGTGCAGGATCTCGCAGATCCGCATCCCCGCCGCGGTCGGGACGAGCTTGCCGCCCTTCACCTCGGCCTGGCCCTGCTTGCGCATGTTGGAGACGATCTTGGCGCGGGTGGCCGTGGTGCCGATCCCCTCGACGTTCTTCAGGATCTTGCGCTTCTGCGGGTCGGAGACCAGCCGCCAGCACGACTTCATCAGGCCGACGACGTCGCTTTCCGTGTAACGGGACGGCGGCTTCGTCTCGCGGGAGACGACGCGCGAATCGGCGATCGTCCCGACCGAACCGTCCGGGATCCTCGGGAGACCGGTGTCGGGGTCGCCCCCCGCGGCCGGAGCCGGCGCCTTGCCCGCGGCGGGCGCGGCGACGCCCTCGATCTCGCGCCAGCCCTCGAACGTGGACACCCGGCCGCCGGCCCTGAAGACCCACTCGTGAGCGGGACCGGACGGCGACCAGGAATGGGCGTAGCGCATGGTGGTCTTGAGATATTCGTGGTCGGGCGCGTGAGCCGCCAGGTAGCGGCGCGCCACGAGGTCGAAGATCTTGCGCTCGTCCGCGTCGAGGCCTGCCAGGCGGCGCGGAAACTCCTTCGCCACGGAGGCGTTCGGGACGATCGCGTAGTGCTCCAGCTCCTTCGTCGTGTAATGGATCGCCCGCGTCTGCGGCTGCCCGAGAAGGTGCGAGAACCGCGCGCCGTAATCGCCGACCCCCATCAGGGCGCCGATCAGCGCCGGCACGTTCGCCTTGTCCGCCTCCGGCAGGACCGGACGCTCCGAGCGCGGATAGGTCAGGACCTGGTGACGGTCGTAGAGCGACTGCGCGATCTCCAGCGTGCGCTCCGGCGAGAAGCCGAAACGGCGACCCGCCAGGACCTGCAGGGCGGTCATGTCGAAAAGCTTCGGCGGCGCCTCCCTGGCGCGTTTCGATTCGACGGAGAGCGGCCCGGAGGACCCCTTGACGGAAGCGGCAAGGCCGTCCGCCAAAGCGCGGTCGCGGATCTTTCCGCGCGTGTTCTCGGCGCCGGCGACGGCGTCGCTGACGTCCTCGGCGTCCTCATCGTCGTCCTCGCCCTCGGACCCGTCCGCCTTCAGCACGGAGACGGGCAGGTCGTCGCAGCGCAGGGTGACGGACATGCCCTGGAAGCCGAAATCCGCGTCGACGGAAAAAAGCGTCTCGGGCCTGAAGTTCATGATCTCCAGCTCGCGCCGCCAGAGGATCGCCAGCGTCGGCGTCTTGACCCGGCCGACGCCGATGACGCCCTTCATGCCGGGCGGGACCAGGATCGACGTCGCCGAGCGGGTCATGGTCAGGTTCGCGACCTGGTCGCATTGCTGCCGCGCGCGGCCGGCGTCGTAGAGGCCGTCGTAATTCGAGTTGGGCCTCATCTCCCGGAACGCCTTCCGGACGCTCTCCGGGTCCGCGGCCGTGACCCGCGCCCAGAAGGTCGGCCCGTCCCATCCGAGGAAGTCCAGGACCTCGCGGCCGATCAGCTGCCCCTGCCGGTCCGGGTCGGTGGCGAGGATGACCCGTTCACAGCCGCGAATCGCCGCCTTGACCTTGGCGAAGAGGTCACGATACCTCGGCTCATCGGAGACCACGGTCGGGTAGATGTCCCCGGGCCAGAGCAGCGCGTCGGTCCATCGCCCGGCCCACTCCTCGCGCATCTCCTCCGGCGTCTTCAGCCGCATGACGTGCCCGGACAGGCTGAGGATCTGGCCGTAGCTGTCGCCGACGGCGGCGCGGATCGGGCCGACCTGGTTGGCCTTCTCGGTGATGATGATCGATTTCAAGGGGACCCTCCGCTAATCAGGAGAATCTCCCACGAAAGCCGGTCACGGTCAAGGGGAGGGTGACCGCTCCTCCCGCCCGGCGAGGCGCATGGTCAGGTTGAGGACGCCGGCCTCCCCGCCCTCGTCCATCTCGCGCACGGCGTCGGTGACCCCGGCCCGCGCGGCCTCGGGAAGCGGCGCGTAGCGCGCGATCACGGCCGCGTCGAGCAGGCAGGAGGCGAAATCATCCCCGCTCGTCAGGTGCGCGACGAGCGCGTGACGCGCCACGAGCGTCAGGTCGGCGCGAGCCCCGGAAACGATCGCGAACGACCCCGGCATGACCTCCTCGGCGCGAGGAGCGTCCGGCGCCTCCGCCTCCGCCGCGGCGAGGAGCGCGGCGACCCCGCGCAGCGCGTCCGCCAGACCGTCCCCGACGGCGGGCGACGCCCCGGCGTCAAGCGCGCGGGACAGGTGACCGGAGGCGCGGACACCCGCGTCGGCCACGTCACGCAGGACGTTGGCGAAGATCGCCAGCGCCGCCTCGTCGGACGGGCTGACGATCCCGGAGCCGGACTCGCGAAGCGCCTCCCCGGCGCCGACGACCCGCCACTCGGCGCGGGCGCGCGGCGGGAACGGCAGGCGGCCGAGGAACGAGGACGGCGAGGTGGCGTG
>QFNI01000065.1 GCA_003240775.1 Mesorhizobium amorphae
AACCAGTTGCGCGACCTGATGGCCAAGGCCGACCGCTCGGAAGAGCTGGAAACGCTTTTGGAGAACATCCTCCAGAACAAGGGCGATCTCAAAGCCCTGGTCGACCAGATCGAAGCCAAGAAGGGTTCGGCGCCTGCCGAGCCCGCACGCTGAAGACCCTAGAGGCGAAAGGAGAGTTCCATGAGCACACAGACTCAGGCACGGCCCGAAGCCCAGGCAGTCGAGGCGGAAGCGCCCGCGCTGCTCGACCAGGTGATCGCCGCGACCCGCCAGACCGAGCCGGATCGCGCAGCCGACCTGCTGCGCACCCTCACCGACGAGGCGCTGAAGGGCACGGTCGTCTACAACCGCAACCTGACGGTGACGCTGAATTCCGCGATCTCCCAGATCGACGCCACGATCTCGCGGCAGCTGTCCAAGATCATGCAGTCGGAAGCCTTCACCAAGCTCGAAGGCTCCTGGCGCGGCCTGCACCATCTCGTGCAGAACACCGAAACCAGCGCGAACCTCAAGATCCGCGTGTTGAACGCGTCTGCGCGTGACCTTTCGCGCGATCTTTCCAAGGCCGTGGAATTCGACCAGTCGCGGCTCTTCAAGGCGATCTACGAGGACGAGTTCGGCACGCCGGGCGGCGAGCCGATGGGCGCCATCGTGGGCGACTACGAGTTCTCGAACTCGTTCGAGGACGTGCAGCTTCTGCAGGGGCTGGCCGCGATCTCGGCCGCAGCCTTCGCGCCGCTGATCTCGGCCGCGAGCCCCAAGCTGTTCGGCTTCGAGGACTTCCGCGATCTCGCGCGGCCGCGTGATCTCGAGAAGATCTTCGACACGGTGGAATACATCAAGTGGCGCTCGTTCCGCGATTCGGAAGACTCGCGCTTCGTGACGCTGACCATGCCGCGCGTGCTCGCGCGCCTGCCCTATGGGCCGGAAACTGTGCGGGTCGACGAGTTCAATTTCGACGAGACCATCGACCGCGAAAACAGCCAGCTCCCGCACGAGAACTACACCTGGATGAACGCGGCCTATGTGCTGGGCGCGCGCTTGACCAACGCATTCGCCATCAACGGCTGGTGCACGGCCATCCGGGGTGCGGAGAACGGCGGCAAGGTGGAAGACCTGCCGATGCACCTCTTCCAGAGCGACGACGGCGATCTCGACGTGAAGTGTCCGACCGAAGTGGGCATCACCGACCGTCGCGACGCCGAACTGGGCAAGCTCGGCTTCCTGCCGCTCTGCCACTACAAGAACACGGATTACGCCGTGTTCTTCGGCGCGCAGACGGCGAACAAGCCCAAGAAGTACGACCGGCCCGAGGCGACGGCGAATGCGGCCATCTCCGCGCGCCTGCCTTACATGATGGCCACCTCGCGCTTTGCCCATTACTTGAAGGTCATGGGCCGCGACAAGATCGGCTCCTTCATGGAGGCCGAGGACACCGAGAACTGGCTGAACCGCTGGATCTCGGGCTATGTCAACGCAGCCGACGACGCGGGCGAGGAGATGCGCGCGAAGTTCCCGCTGCGCGCCGCCAAGGTGACCGTGGAGGAAGTGGCGGGCCGGCCCGGCTCCTACAACGCGGTGGCCTGGCTGCGCCCCTGGCTGCAGATGGAGGAGTTGACCACCTCCCTGCGCATGGTCGCCCGCATCCCCGAAAAGAACTGACGAGGCCCTCTTGGCTTCCGGGGGAGCCATAGGCGTGATCGAGGCCGGCGAGGCAGCTCGCCGGCTCGACGATGCGCGGCTCGAAGCCGATCGGCTGATCGCGCTGATCGACGAGGCCTTGTCGCGACAGGTCAGCCGCATCCTGCACCATCCGCTGTTTCAGGCGATGGAGGCGCGCTGGCGCGGCCTAGCACTCCTGCTGCGCGCGGCGCGCAAGGCACCCGACGTCAAGGTGAAGATTTTCTCGGCCTCGTGGAACGAGTTCGGGCGCTCGATGGAGCGGGCGACCGAATTCGACCAGTCACGGCTCTTCGAGCTCGTTTACTCCCAGGAATTCGGCATGCCCGGCGGCGAGCCGTTCGGCATGCTGGTGGGCGACTACACCATCGGCCACCAGCCGGAAGGCGAAGGGCGCGACCCCATCGGCACGCTGGGGGCGGTGGCAGCGGTCGCCGCAGCTGCCTTCTGCCCGTTTGTTGCGGCCGCCTCCCCTCGCCTGCTGCAGCTCGAAAGCTACGGCGAGCTGGCCCGCTTGCCCGATCTCGCGCGGCTGCCCACCGACATCGGCCTCGCGCGCTGGAAGCGGCTGCGCGCGCGGGAAGACACGCGCTTCATCGGCCTGGTCGCGCCCCGCATCCTGCTGCGTGGCGCCTATTCGGCGGATGATCGCGGGCGCGTGGACGGCTTTCGCTTCACCGAGCAGACGGACGGCGCGGGCACGCATCTTCTCTGGGGCAACGGGGCGTTTGCCTTTGCTTCCGTCGCCATCCGCCGCTTCATCCAGTCCGGCTGGTTCGCCGACCTTCGCGGCGCGCCGCAGGACGAGGAAGGCGGGGGCCTGGTTTCCACGCTCGAACCCTTCGATCTCGGCCTGGAAAGCGAGGGGCTGTCGGCCCAGGCGCCGGTCGAGGTGCGGTTGACGGGGCTGCAGGAACAGCAGTTGAGCGAACTCGGCCTCGTGCCGCTTTCGGTCAACTACCTGTCCACGACGGCCGTGTTCAACTCCAACCAGTCGCTGCACGAGCCGGCGAACTATTCCTCGCCCCATGCGAGCCAGAATGCGCGGCTTTCCGCCATGCTGCAATATGTGCTCTGCGCCTCGCGCTTCGCCCATTACCTCAAGGTGATCCTGCGCGAGGAGGTGGGGCGGCTGGCCGACACCCGCTCGATCCAGCGCAAGCTCGACACCTGGCTTTCCGAATACACGCTCGGCAACGACGACGCTGACGCGAACTTGCGCGCGCGCTATCCGCTGCGGCTCGCCACTGTCCAGGTCGAGGAACTGCCGGGACGCGCGGGCGCCTATACCTGCCAGGTGCGCCTCCAGCCGCATTTCCAGCTCGACGATGTCGCGACAAGCTTTCACCTGCTGGCCGAGACAGGCAGCCTCAACACAGCTGGAACGAGGGCCGTGGCATGACAACGGTTGCCGAGGCACTCTCTGCCGACGATCTGGAAGCGGCCCTGAGGCTTGCGACGGAAGGCGTGAAGGCAAAGCCCGCGGACACCGCCGCGCGGCTGCTTCTGATCGACGTGCTCGTCTTGTCCGGCGATTACGAGCGCGCGGACAGGCAAGCCGATGCACTCGCCAAGCTCGCCCCCAAGGACGCCGTGCAGTTAGCCATCCTGCGCGGGCAGATTCGCGGCATGGACGCACGCGCGCAGTGGTTCGGGGAAGGTGCTGTGCCATCCTTTCCGGGTGGGCCGACACAGGCCGACGAGGCCGCCCTGCGCTTGGCGGTGGCCTTGCGCGAGGGCGACGGCGATGCAGCGCGCACGGCGTCGGACGCCATCGAGGCTGCGAGAGAGCCGATCACGCTTGCCTGGAACAGCGTTTCCGCTCCCGATTTCCGCGACGCCGACGATCGGCTGCCGCACGCACTCGAGGTCATCTCCACGGGCGGGGTCTATCTCTGGATCGATTTCTCGCGCCTGGCCAAGCTCGCGCTCCAGCCCATCCACCGCCCGCGCGACCTTGCTTTTCGTCGTGCCGAGCTGACGCTGAAGAGCGGCTCGGTGGCCGAGGTGCTGGTGCCCGCCATCTATGGCGGGGCAGGCAACGGGGCAGCCCACCTGCTCGGGCGCGAGACGGGCTGGGCGGAGCTTCCCGGCGGCCTGGTTGCGGGCCGGGGCCAGCGCTGTTTCCTGGTGGGCGAGGAATTGCAGCCGCTGTCCGACACGGAAACGCTTCAAGCGGAGGCGGGGGATGCCTGATCCGCTCGAACGCTTCCGCCCCACTTCCGAGACACTGCATCGCTCGCTGCTCGACCGGCTGGTCGATCTCGACCCCGACTGGAGCGAGGACCGCCCGAAATCCGTCGGCACGCAGATGGACGAGATCCGCGAAAGCTTTCGCCGCGACCTCGAAAGCCTGCTGAACACCCGCCGCCCGCCCGACAGCCCGCCGGATGCGCTGCCGGAACTGAACGACGCGCTCGTCTCCTTCGGCGTGGACGGGTTCTACATCACGGCCCTCGTCACCGCGCAGCAGCGCGAGGAGTTCGCGCAGCGGCTGGAAAACCGCATCCGCCTGTTCGAGCCGCGCTTCGAGAGCGTGCGTGTGTCCGTGCTGCCCGCGCGCAATGCCGCCGAGCGCTCGCTCAGGCTGCGGATCGAGGCGGCCTATGTGGCAGCCGAAGGGTTTCCGCCGGTGGCCTTCGAGACGGCGGTGGATCCTTCCACCCAGCGGATATTGGTCGAGGCCCCGCATGGCGGCTAGCGGCTTTCTCGCGCGTTATTCGGAGGAGCTTGCGGCGCTGCGGCGACGCGCGGCGCGCTTCGCGCAGGCGCATCCGAAGGTGGCGGGCCGGCTGCGGCTGTCCGACGAGACGGCGGATGACCCCCATGTGGAGCGCATCGTCCAGAGCTTCGCCTTCGTGGCAGCGCGCGTGCGCCAGAAGATCGACGACGAGTTTCCCGAGTTGACGGGTAGCCTGGTCGAGACGCTCTACCCGCATTACCTCGCGCCCGTTCCTTCCATGATGACGGTGCGGTTCAAGCCGGTCTCGGGGCTCGACGCGGTGCAGACCGTGCCGCGCCACACGGAATTCGCGACCGAGACCATCGAGAACGAGCGCTGCCGGTTTCGGGTCACGCAGGACGTGGCGCTTGCGCCGGTGGAGCTGACGGGAGCCAAGCTCGGCTCGCAGCCCATCGAAGCGCCGTTGGCACCGCATCTGAAGGCTGCCGCCTGTTTGCGCCTGTCGCTCGGCTCGACGGGCCCTGCGGGCGCCATCGGCGGGCTCGGGCTGCGCTCCCTACGCTTCCACATCGCGGGTGCGGCGCGCGAGGCATCGGCGCTTCATGAGCTTTTGTGCAACCACACGCTGGGCGTGGCGCTCGCCCGGCACCCCGACGACACCGATCCCGTGATGCTGCCCGCATCCGTGCTCCAGCCTTCGGGCTTCGAGGAGAGCCAGGGGATGCTGCCCTATCCGGCATCGTCCTTCATCGGCTATCGCCTGCTCTCCGAGTATTTCGCGCTGCCGCAGAAATTCCTGTTCCTGGACATCGGCGGGCTCGACCGCTGGCGCGGCGACAACCTCGAAATCTTTGTCTACCTCGACCGCGCGGACGGGGCGCTCGAACGCTCGGTCTCGGCCGAGAATTTCGTGCTCAACGCCGCTCCTGCCGTGAACCTCTTCGCGCAGCGCGCCGAGCCCATCGTGGTGGACGGCACCCGCACCGAGCACCGCCTCGTGCCCGATGCGCGGCGGCACCGCACGCGCGAAGTGCATGGCATCACCAACGTGACGCTGACCGACCGTGAAGGCCGCAAGGAGCGTGCGCCGCATTTCTTCGAGGGAGCGAGCAGCGAGGCGGTGGCATGGCAGCTTCACCGGCGCTTCGACCCGCTCGACGGAACGTCGGACGTGTCGGTGGCTTTCGTGGAGCGCTTCGGCGCATCGGTCGCCCACCGCGAGGCGGTGGCGAGCGTCGACACCGTCTGCCTCAACCGCGACCTGCCCGAGCGCCTGCCCTTCGGCGGCGGGCACCCGCGGCTGGAGATGGTCGATCCGCTGGCTTCCGTCGCAGGGCTCGAAGCGATTTCCGCGCCCACGCCCGCGATGCGCTTCGACGAGGACGAGGAGCGCCGCTGGCGGCTCGTCTCGCACCTCAACCTCAACCACCTGTCGCTGGCCGACGGCAACGGCGCGGCGCTCAAGGAGATGCTGCGCCTCTATGTGCTCGGCGATCGCCGCGAGCCCAACCTCCAGATCGACGCCATCGCGGGCGTTTCCGCCAAGCCCGCGGTTGCGCGCGTGGGCGGGGGCGGCATGGTGCCGGGCACCGATGTGACGCTCACCTTTGAGCCCGCGCAGATCGAGCGCGGCACGGCCTATCTGTTTTCGAGCGTGCTCGACCGCTTCTTCGGGCTCTACACCTCCATCAACTCGTTCTCGCGTTTGACCGTGCTGATGCGCGGGCAGGACGAGCCCGTGGCGCGCTTTCCCGCGCGGCTCGCCGAAAGGCCGCTTCTGTGACCGCGGCGCTCGCGACGCAACCGGCGGAGACCGCCGGCATCGCGCGGCTTTTGTCGGAGCCGCAGCGCTTCGAGCTGGCGACTGCGATCCGGGTGGCGGAAGCCGAGGGCTGGCCCGTCGAGATCGTGTCGGATGCCTCCACCACGCTCGCGCCTACCGCCATGACAAGGGTGGAGATGCGCGAAGGCGTGATCCGCTTCCATGTCACCACGGCCGGACTGGTGGGTGCGTTCGGCGCGCTGCCGCCTTCCTACACGCAGGCGATCCTGGAAGAGGACCGCCGCCGCTCGCGCTCGCTGCGCGCTTTCCTCGACATCTTCGGCGCGCCGCTGTTCCGGCTGATGCTGGAAGCGACCGAGAAATACCGCCTCCCGCGCCTGCTTCGGTTCCGCGCGCTGGGACGGGCCAACCGCATCGTTTCGACGCTGCTTTCTCTCGCCGGCCTGCGCTCGGAAGCGTTGCGCGCCCGCAACCCCGTGCGCGACGACGCGGTGCTGCGCTATGCCGGCTTCTTCGCCAACCGCACGCGCAATGCGAGCGCGCTGGGTGCGATGCTGGCCGATCACTTGCGCCTGCCCGTGGCAATCGAGCAGTTCGTGCCGCGCTGGGTCGCGGTGGACCCGTCCGAGCAGACCGCGCTCGGCGGCAGCGCGCGGCTCGGCGTGGACACGATGGCGGGCTCGCAGATCCGCGACCATGCCGGCGGCTTCCGCGTGGTGGTAGGCCCCGTGACTTACGCCGACTACCTTTCGCTCGAGCCCGGCTCCCCCCGCCTTCTCGACTTGATGGCGCTGGCGCGGCTTTATGCGGGAGCGGCGCTCCGCTTCGATGTGCAGGTGGTGCTGCGCAAGGAGGACGTGCCGTTCTGCCGCCTGGGTGACCCCGTGCACCAGCCGCGGCTCGGCTGGAACGCCTGGGCGCGGGTCGCGCCGGCAGCACAAGACAGCCGCGACGCCATCGTGCGCGCGCCGATGGCAGCATAATGCGGCTGCGGCTCGTCAAGCAGGATGGGATGGAGGCGCCAGCCGGCGAGAAAGGCTGGCGGCTGCTCGAACAGGGCGAATTGACGCTCGGCCGCAACGCCGGCAGCGGCTGGGTGCTGGCCGATCCCGACCGCACGGTGTCGGGCACGCATTGCCGCATCACGCGCGACGCGCAAGGTTTCGCGCTGCGTGACGAGAGCACCAACGGCACGAGCATCGACGGCCGCGCGCTGGCGCAGGGCGAGACCGTGCGGCTCAGAAACGGCACACGCATCAGCTTCTGCGGCCACGCCTTCCGCGCGGAGATCACGGGCGAGGTGGAACCCGACTGGGTGGACCCCGATGGAAGCCTGGCATTGGGCGACGAGGTGCCGAGCATCACCGCGATCCTGGCAGACGTCTCGCCACGCGGCACGACGGCTTCCGGCATCCTGCCCGGACGCCTGGGCGACGACTGGATGGATGTGAAGCAGTCGCGCGACCCGCTGCCGGGCGCCGAAGCGCCGCTCAGCCGCACGCCGATCGGCTGGGACGCGCCGCCCGACCCCAGCATCACTTCCTCCCAAGGCGGGCTGCCCGACGATTGGAACCTCGACGCCGAGACCGGCTCACGCTCCGAGCATGTGGTGGCCACCACCACCCGCGTGCGCTTGCCCCATATGGCGAAGCCCGCCGAGCAGCCCGTGGCGCCTGTGGCTGCCGGCGGACCATCGGCCGACGATGCGCTCGACGCCTTTCTGCGAGGCCTGGGCGAGAGCGGCGAGGTGATCGGCGATCCCCTCCAGTTTCTCGACCGCATGGGCGGCGAACTTCATGCGCTTCGCTCGGCGCTTCGCAACTTCGAGCGCGAGATGCGCGAACTGGTGGACGAGCTCGGCGGCGCCACCCCCTCGCCCGCCGCCGACCTGATGACGCGGCTCGACGAAGCCCGCGAGATGCGCGAGCGGATGGTGGACGCGCTGCGGGAGCTGTTGCGCGAGGCCGACCGGCTGGAGCCGGCATCGATCGAACGCCGCGCGGCGGTGGAGCAAGGGGAGCCCGTGGGGCTGACCGAGCGTTTCAACCCTGCAGCCAAGGGCCGGCGCACCTGGGCGCTGTTTGCCAAGACCTATCGCGGCAACGCATCCGACGGCAGCCCGCGCGCGCGTTTCGTGGCGCGGCTGACGGGAACGGCGACCCCGCTCGACGACGAATTCGAGGAACTGGGCGGCGCCGCGCCGCCCGACGGAAGGACCGCATGAGGCACGAGAACCGCGTTGCCTGGACCGAAGGCATGTTCCTGCGGGTTCAGCATTTCCAGCAGGCCGACCGCTGGACCGAGCGCACCGTGCGCACCGCCGTGCGCGACCTCGCGCTGCACGGCTGGGGCGTGTCGGCGATCGAGATCGACCGCGAGGCGCTTTCCATCGGCCGCTTCGCGCTGGCCGCGGTACGCGGCACCATGCCCGACGGTACGCCGTTCGAGGCGCCGGGGGACGCTGACTTGCCGCCTGCCGTGGAATTGGGGCCGAATGTCAAGGACGCGCTGGTCTATCTCGCGCTGCCCACCCGCCGACCGGGGCGCGCCGACATCGCGAGCGAGGAGACGGGCGGCACCGGCATCCGCGTGGTCGCTTCGGCTTATGAGGCGCCCGATGCCAATGCGGGCAGCGACTTCTCCGCGCCCATCGAGGTCGGGCGGCTGCGGCTGCGGCATCTCGTGACGGGCGACGAATTGAGCGGGCACGACCTGATCGGCTTGGCGCGCATCGTCGAAGTGCGCCCCGACCAGGCCGTGGTGCTGGACGAGGGCTTCATTCCGCCGAGCCTCAACTGCGACGCGGGCGGGCGGCTGCTGGCGCTCCTCAACGAGCTGCTCGGCATCGTCCGCCATCGGGCCGAAGCCGTGTCGCGCCGCATCGGCGATCCCACCGTGCGCGGCACGGCCGAAGTGGGCGACTTTCTTCTGCTTCAGACGCTGAACCGGGCCGAGCCCCTGCTCGCGCATCTTTCCGCCCAGGCACGCCAGATCCACCCCGAGGATTTCTACCGCGCCTGCCTGCAACTGGCGGGAGAACTCGCGACCTTCACCGCGCCCACCAAGCGCGCGGCAAGCTTTCCGCCCTACCGGCACGACGATTTACAAGTGACCTTCGCAGCCGTTTTCGACGACCTGCGCGCCTCGCTTTCCGCCATGCTGGAACAGGCCGCCGTTTCGATCCCGCTCGCCGAGCGCCGCTATGGCGTGCGCGTGGGCACGATCAACGACCGCACGCTGCTGACCGGCACCGGCTTCGTGCTGGCCGTGCGCGCCGACATGGCCGCCGAAACCCTGCGCCGCAACCTGCCCAACCAGATCAAGGTGGGGCCGGTCGAGCGCATCGCGGAACTCGTCAACGTAGCACTCCCCGGCATCCCCGTGCAGCCCTTACCCGTGCTGCCGCGCCAGCTGCCCTATCGCGCGGGCACGATCTATTTCGAGCTGGATACGGCTTCCCCCATGTGGAAGCAGTTGGATAGCTCGGGCGCCATCGCGCTGCACCTGGCCGGCGACTTCCCCAACCTTGAACTCGAACTGTGGGCGCTGAAGGAATGAGTGCCGCGGATGCAGCCCGTGAGGGAACGACGGTCGCGCCGACGGCCGAGGCGCAGCGCCGCGCAGCACTCGCTTCCGGCCTGGCCGACGTGTTCGACGAACTCGGCCAGGACCGGCCGCACGAGAACAACCGCGCGGTGTCGGCCGAACGCTTCGAGAAGCTGTTGTCCGAATTCAGGCTGGGGGGCGGGCTGCCGGCCATCGTGACGGCCGCCGGGCCGCTGCTTGCGCTGGCCCACGCGCTGCGCGAAGCGCACACCGAGCCCGACATGGAGGGGCTTCGCACGCTCGCGATCGCCGCCGTGCGCGACTACGAGCGCGACCTGGCCGGCGCCCGCATCGCGCCCGAGCGGGCACGCGCAGCGCACTACGTGGTCTGCGCGACCATCGACGACGTGGTGCTCTCGCAGCCCTGGGGCGTGCAGGGCGGCTGGGCGCGCTCGGGCCTCGTTTCCACCTTCCACATGGATGTCACCGGCGGCGACCGGGTGTTCGACCTGCTCGATCACTTCCACCGCAACCCCGGTGCCAACAAGGACATCCTGTTTCTGATCTATCTCTGCCTGTCGCTCGCATTCGAGGGCCGCACGCGGGTGTCGCCGCGCGGCACGCTGGAACTGATGCAGGTGCGCGACGGGCTCTACCGCACGCTGCGCGGCCAGTTCGGCGATTTCGAGCGCGAACTCTCGCCCCACTGGCGCGGCGTCTCGGCCCGCCACAAGCCCTTGCGCAACTGGACGGCACTGTGGGCGCTGCTCGCGGCCCTCGTGCTCGTCTTGGCTATCGGCTATCTGCTGTTCACGCTTGCACTGAACCGCGCTTCCGACACCACGCTTGCGGGCTTCGCAGGTGCTGTGGCCGAACCGGTGCCGAGCCTGGCCGCGGTGCCCGATCCCGACCCGCCCACCGAGGTGGCCGAGGCCACCGTCAGCCCGCCCGTCGATCCCACGCCGGATGCGCCTCCGCCCACCGAGCAGCCGCCGCAGCGCGACGCCATCGGCGAGTTCGCAGCCTTTCTGCAGCCCGAGGTGGACCAGAACCTCGTCGGCCTCACGCGCGACGGGAACTCGGTGTTGATCCGCATCCGCAACACCGGGCTGTTCGAGACGGGAAGTGCCGCCGTCGACCCTGACTTCCAGAGCCTTCTCACGCGCATCGGAACGGCGATCGCGCAGGAGAACTTCCGGGCGGTGGTGATCGGTCACACCGACGACGTGCCGATCCGCACCGCGCAATACCCCTCCAACTGGCACCTCTCGCAGGCGCGCGCCGAAGCCGTGGCAAAGGTGCTCGAGCAGTATGCGGGGCCGGGCGCCATCACCTTCGAGGGCCGGGCCGAAAACCAGCCTGTCGCCGACAACGCGACCGAGGAGGGCCGCGAGGCCAACCGGCGCACGGAAATCCTGGTGATCGGCGCGGGCGCTCGCGCAGCCGAGGCGCCCACACCCGGCGCAAACGGGGAGGCCCAGCCGTGAACCCGTTGAACCTGTTCTACACGATCCGCGCCTATGTGGATTCCTACGCCCACATCGTCGGCCTGCGATTCTTGTCGCTTCTGTGGTTCGTGGCCATCGCCTTCGTGGTGTGGTTCTACGGCTCATATATCGGCTGGGGCACGTTCCGGCCGCTGGAGCCGGCGCAGAACCGGCTGATCGCCATCGGGATCGTCTTCGCGCTCTGGCTCGTCTGGTTCGCCTGGTCCTGGTGGCGCGCACGGCGCGCGGATGCTGCCCTCATCGACGATGTGACGGGCGAAGGCACCGTCAATCCGCAGGCCGAGGCCCGCGCCGAGGTGGAGACACTCCGCGTCCGCCTGCGCGATGCGCTCCAGACGCTGCGCAAGGTGTCGGGCAAGCGCTTCGGCTATGTCTACGAGCTGCCTTGGTATCTGCTGATGGGCGCGCCCGGCTCGGGCAAGACCACCAGCCTTTCCAATTCGGGGCTGAAGTTCCCACTGGGCGAAGGCATGGGCGCCGAGCCCATCAGCGGGGTGGGCGGCACGCGCCATTGCGACTGGTGGTTCGCCGAAGACGCGATCCTGCTCGACACGGCGGGCCGCTATACCACGCAAAACACCTTCGGCGGGGTGGACAAGGCGGGCTGGAACGGCTTCCTCGCCATGCTGCGCAAGCGCCGCCCCTCGCAGCCCGTCAACGGCGTTCTGGTGACGCTGTCGATCCCCGACCTGCTCGACCGCGATCCCGCCGAGCGCCTGGAGGAAATCCGCTCCATCCGCCAGCGGCTGAGCGAGATGGACGAGCTTCTGCGCGCGCGCATTCCCGTTTATCTCGTGCTGACCAAAGCGGATCTTCTCGACGGCTTCCTGCCGTTCTTCGACGGGCTCTCGCGCACCGACCGCGATCAGGTCTGGGGCATGACCTTCGACCTCGACCTGAGCCAGGACCCGCGCCTCCTGCCCGACCGCTTCCTGTCCGAATTCGACCTGCTGCGCGAGCGGATCGCGGGCATGCTGCTCGAGCGCCTGCAGCAGGAACCCGACATCGACACGCGCGGGCGCATCTTCCAGCTGCCCGCGCGCCTCTCGCTTCTGCGCGAGCCGGTGCACGAGGTGCTCTCCGAGCTCTGCTCGCAATCCAAGCTCGTTTCCGCCCCTCTCGTGCGCGGGGTCTACATCGCCTCTGGCACGCAGGACGCGATGGCCGCTGTTCCGCAGAGTGCCGCGAAGGGCCAGGGGCGCACCATGCGGCGCTCCTATTTCCTGCAACGCCTGTTCAGCGACGTGATCTTCGAGGAGGCCGCACTCGTCGCGCAGGACAAGCGCCTGTCTGGCCGTTCGCTGGTCATCCGCCGCGCGGCCTATGCTGTGGCGGCGGCGCTCGTGCTTGTCGTGCTCGGCGGCTGGGTCAGCGCTTATCTCCACAATCGCTCTGCCATCGCCCATGCCGAGGAGCAGACGCGCCTTTTCGGTGAGCAGTCGCGCGGCATTCCCGTGCGCGACGTGGCCGACCACGACTTCTTCCGTGTTCTCACGCCCCTGGACACACTGCGCGGGGCGACCGCGCGCTTCGGCGAGCCGACGCCCCTGGGCATGGATTTCGGCCTCGACCAGGGCGAGAAGGTGGAAGGCAGCCATCGGCTCGCCTACGGCCAGTCGCTCAACGCGCTCCTTCTGCCGCGCCTTCTCGTCTATCTCCAGAACCGCCTGGCCGAGCCCGACCTGTCGGTGGCCGACACATTCGACGCGCTCAAGCTCTATGCGATGCTGGGCGGCGAAGGCCCGCTCGACCCCGCATTCGTGATCGACCAGAGCGGAAAGATCTTCGATCGCCTTTATCCCGGCGAGGGCCGCGCGGCGTCGCGTGCGAGCCTCGTTTCCCATGTGGAGGCGCTGGTCGAGCGCCCGCTCGCCAATCTCACGCTGAGCGAGCGTCTTCTGCGCGAAGGACGCGCCCGCATCGCCGGCCAGACGCTCGCCGCGCGCGCCTACGACCTCCTGCGTTCGGGGCCGGAGGCGGCGGACCTCGCACAATGGACACCGGCGTCAGCGCTCGGCACCAGCGGGGAAGCGGCGTTCACGCGACGCTCGGAGGCGTCGCTGCGCGAAGGCGTGCCCGGCCTCTTCACCCGCCAAGGGTTTCAGAGCGTCGTGCTGCCGGGCCTGGCGCGGGTCTCGCAAACGGCGCTCGACGAGGAATGGGTTCGCGGCACGAGGCCGAGCGCGAGCCAGAGCGCGACCGACATCGGGCGCGACGCCCTGCGCCTTTATCTGTCGGAGTTCGAATCCCGCTGGGCCACGCTCTTGTCGGACATCACGATCCGCGAAACGCGCAATCTCGCGGAAATGACGGAAGTCACCCGCACGCTGTCTTCCGCACCCTACGTGCTGGTCGAACTCTCGCGCTCGGTGGCCGACGCCACGAATCTCTTGGGCGGCACTGCGACCGGCGCGGGCGAAGAAGCAAACCCGCTGGTGGCGCTGCTGCCCGTCGATCCCGCCTCCCTGCCGGACCCCTATCTCAGGCTGCGCGAGGCTTTGGCACCGTCCGAGGGTTCAGCACCTGCCGCGGAAGGCGAAGAGCCGCAATCCGCGATCCAGCGGCTCCAGCCTCTCATCGAAGCGCTCTACGCCCAGCTTTCGCGGGCATCCGCCTCATCGGCCGAGGTCGCGGCGATCTTCGACGTGGACGGGCAACTCGCACAGGCGAACCAGGCTCTGGTGGGCGAGGCGCGCCGGCTGCCGCCGCCGGTCGATGCCTGGGTGGGCGCGTTGGCTGCGGGCGTCGACACGCTCGCAGTTTCGACCGCACGTGCGAGCCTGGATGCGGAATGGCGCGCCAACGGGGCCCGCGTCTGCGCCGATACGATTACGGGGCGCTATCCCTTCGAGGCGAATGCGCAACGCGAGGTGGCGCTGAACGACTTCGTGCGGGTGTTCGGCCCGCGCGGCGTTTTCCGCAGCTTCTTCGACGAGCGGCTGAAGCCCTTCGTGGACACCTCCGCCACACCTTGGCGCTGGCGCGGCAGCTTCGGGCTCGAGGGCCGGGAAAGCGACGCGCTCGCCCAGTTCGCGCGCGCGCAGGCCATCACGGATGCTTTCTTCACGAGCGGCGAGCAACCCTCCGTCTCGCTCAACGTCACCCCCCGCGCGCTCGGTCCCGATGCCACCGCCGTGGTGCTCGAGATCGGCGGCGAGCGCCTGGGCTTCACCGGCGGGCCGATCCAGTCTCGCACCCTCGTCTGGCCATCGCCCGAGGGGCAGGCGCAGTCGCGCGTGATCATCCAGCCGGGCGGCTGGCAGAATGCGGTGTCGCGCACCGGGCCTTGGTCGGCCATGCGCTTGTTCGATGCGGCGGAGAAAAGCACCGTAAGCCCCGACCGCTTCATCGCCCGTTTCACGGTGGATGGGCGCTGGGCTGAGTTCGAGGTGCAGGCCGGTTCCGTGGTGAACCCCTTCGCAACGGATGCACTGACGAGCTTCCGCTGCCCGGAGGCGCTGTGATGCGGGGGGTCGCCGAGCGCGCGCCGCCCCCGCCCGCCGAATCCGGCTTCTTCGGCAAGGTCGCAAGCCACGGCGACTTCGTCGCGAGCCGCTTCGACCGATCCTTGCGCGATCTGCTCGACGGCTGGCTTCAGCGCTCGCTCGACCATGAGCGGCGCGAACGCGGTGATGGCTGGCGGGCGAGCTTTGCCAAGATGCCGATCTGGCGTTTCGTTCTGGGCGCCGAGGTGGCGGGGCGGGCCCCGGTGATCGGCGTGATGGGGCCGAGCGCGGATCGCGTCGGCCGGGCGTTTCCGCTCTTCGTGGTGCGCCGCGTGCCCGGCTATCGCGGGCCCACGCGCGCGCTTTCCTCCGAAACCGCATGGTTCGCGGCTGCCGAGAAGCTGCTTCGTCAGGCAGCTCACCCCGGCTTCCAGCTGTCGAGTTTCGACAGCGACCTGACCGAGCTTCCCTCGCTCGCAGGCGCACCGCGCGCCTATAGCGATCTGCCGCCCGAGGCCGGGCACTCCTTTTGGTGGACGGAGGAACGTCGCGCCGGCGGACGTCGGTTTGCGGCGATCGGCTTGCCTGCGCCCACGAGCTTCGGCCGGTTCCTCGGCGACTCCGAGGTCTCGGCCCCCGTTGCTGCGCCGCGCGCGCAAGCGAACGCACGGGTTGCGCCCGAATTGCCGCGTCTGCGCGTTGCCTCGTCTCATGCGACCCATGCCGGCGCCCGCCTGCGCGTGAACGCGGCGCGCGTGACCGATCCTGCGCTTGCGCATATCCATGCCTTGGCCGACAGCCAGACAGCTACAGCCCAAGCGACCGAGCTTGCGATGGACCGGCTGTCCCGTGTTGCGGCGTCTTCCAACCTTTCCGATCTCGTGGCGGCGACGAAGGGCGCCCTGGGCACGGCGAACACTCTGCTGCGCACGGGAGCCACAGGTGAACCGCCTTCGGCGGCCGTTGTGGCGCTCGTTTCCACGGCTCGCGATTATGCCGTCGTGTGGGCGGGAGACGCGCGCGCCTATCTGCTGCGCGACGGCCTGATGCGGCTTCTCACCCGCGACCATCTGGAGGTGGGCCTGAGGCGGCGTCTGTCTCGCTCGGTCGGCGGGTCCGCGCAATTCTCCTGCGACACGGCGGGCGATGTCCTGCACGCGGGCGATCGCTTTCTTCTCGCATCTTCCGCTCTTGTTCGGGCCGTGCCGGAAAGGCTGATGGCGGAAAGGCTCGGCAGCCTGGCTGCAGACGAAACGGCCGGCGCTCTCGTGCAGGAAGCCTTGGTGGGAGGTGTGGCGGAGAACGTCGCGGCTGTCGTCATCGACTTCGCGCATCCATGACCGGGCTCGACCCGCGCTTTGCCGATCTCGCCCAAGCCTATGGAGGTCTGTCGCGGTCTCTCGCTGCGATAAAGCCGGCAAGCGAACGCGCACTGGCACGAAACGCCGTGCGCGACGCCCTCGACCGCTCGGCTGCCGAATTGAACACGGCTCTCACACTGGTGGCCGATACATTTTGGGTGGAAGGGGTCGCTCACGCCGGCAACCCGTTTCAAATCCTGAAACTGCGCCACCGCGATCTCGGGACGACGCACGCTCTCAAGACCATCGCGCGAGAACGAGCCGCGCCGCACTGGCGTGACATGCTTCTGCGGGAAGGGGAACATCATCTTCGGGTGCCGCCGCACCCGAATGTTCTTCCCGCACGCGCCGTCCTGCGCCTTCCGGATGGCCGGCCCGCACTCCTGCTCGACTGGTCGGATGGTGTGACGCTGGCCGATCATCTCACAGCGGCGGCCATTTCAGAAACAGCGGCGATGGCACTCCTGCATCGCCTTTGTGGTGCGCTGGATGCAGTTCACGCCGCAGGGCTGGTTCATGCCGATGTGTCTCCGAGCAACATCCTGCTCAGCGGACCGGATTGCGCAGACGCGGTTCTGATCGACTTCGGTCTCAGTGTTCCAGAGGGTGGGGAGCACAATGCCTACGGTCTGGCCGAGGCGGCCACGCACGCATTCGCTTCGCCCGAGCAAAGACGCAGCATGATTCCGCTCGACCGCCGCGCAGACCTGTTCTCGCTCGGCAAGATCGCGCGAATGCTTACGACACCATCAAACGACGGCCCACTGACACGCTGGGCCGATATCCTTTGTGCTCAAGAGCCGGACGAGCGCCCGAATGATATTTCATCCGCACTTCGTCTGCTCGAGAAGCTGAGGCACGGATAGCGGCCGGTTTGCCACACTGTGTTCACTCCTGCTTCGGCTTGCACACAGACTGAGCAACCCAAGGGTTGGCCTTGCCCAGGCCGCACCCTAGAATCGCAAATGTATGGGCATGGGCTGCCTGGGCACGGGGGAACTGCATGCATAGCATCGGCGGTGCGTCGAACACCGGTCGCAGGCTCGGCCGGGCTCTGCCGCTGATCAGCATTTTGGCACTTCTGGCTGGATGTGCCACTTCGGGGTCGGGCCCGACCTCCGGCGCGGTCGAAAGCTCCGCGCGCACGGGCAGCCAAGCCAAGTTTCCCGTGGTCGAGCTCGGCGCCTTCCCGCTGGCCTACTCCGACGAGCGCACGGGTGACGGCTTGGCGGCTCTGGCGGGGCGTCGCTTCAACGGATCGCTCCTGCGCCCCGGCGACACGATCAACGTCAAGATCTTCGACACCGGCACCGATGGGCTGATCTCGTCGGCCGACAGCAAGGCTCTCGAATTGGGGACCTTCCGCGTTGAGCAGAACGGCACCGTCAATCTGCCGTTCGCTGGCCGTGTACGTGCCGCCGGCAGCTCGGCATCGGCTCTCCAGGAAAGGATCGCCGGCAGCCTCAAGAATTCTTCGGTTTCGCCTCAGGCGTCGGTCTTCGTGTCCGAGCAAAATTCCACGGGCTTCACGGTCAGCGGAGACGTGAAGGACGCCGGTCGATTCGGCCTGTCGCCGCAGGGCGAGCGCGTGCTGGATGCGATCGCTCTCGCAGGTGGGCCCGCCTCCCCGCCCGGTGAGCTCGAGGTAACGGTGCTGCGCGGTTCGCACAGCGCGAGCGCCTCGCTCGAGCGCGTTCTCTCCGAGCCGCGCCAGAACATCTACGTCCAGCCCAACGACCAGATCTTCGTTCGCCGCCAGGCATCGAGCTTCACGTCGTTCGGAGCGTTCAAGAGCCCCGGCGAATTCAATTTCGAGCCGGGACGCCTTTCCATGGCGCAGGCCGTGGCGCGTTCGGGCGGCTTGCTGGACGATCGCGCGAACCCCAGCAAGGTCTATCTGTTCCGCCAGGAGCCGGCTGCCGTGGCGCGTTCGCTTGGCGTTTTGCCGCCGAACGCGCCACAAGTGGGATCGGTGCCGATGGTGTATCTGGTGGACATGAGCAAGACGCCAGCATTCTTCCAGATGCAGGGTTTCCCGATGCGTGCGGGCGACGTGCTCTACGTGCCGAACTCGCGGACGGCGGACCTGGGCAAGGCCTTCCAGATTTTCCAGAAGTCGCAGCCGACCGCAGCGGCCCCATTGCCGCAGTGAGTGTCATGGGCTGTGGGTCGGCTCCTTGAACTGATCGACGCCCACCCGCGATGTTGACCGAGGCACTTGGCTCTTCGGGCCGCGTTCATGCTTGGCGGGCTGGCTCTTTTTCTGACTGAGGTCTGGGTTGAGCAATAGCTCTCTCCCCTTCTCCGCCTCTTCCGATGTTGTTAGCTGGCCTTCAGCCCCCTGCCGCGCTTTGCGTTGTTGCAGGACTGGGTTCTTTCCCACCGACGTTCCAACAACTTCGCCGCCGTGAGCGCCACGGGTTTTCGTGTCGCTTACGGCGTTTGTGTTGTCTGGCGTGTTGTAAGTTGGGTTTGGTTGCGGGGGCAGGATTTGAACCTGCGGCCTTCAGGTTATGAGCCTGACGAGCTACCGGGCTGCTCCACCCCGCGGAAGGGAGGGTTCTGTTTTATCGTTGAGAAGCAAACATGCATTTGGCAGACCTGGCAGCGACCTACTCTCCCGCGTCTTGAGACGAAGTACCATCAGCGCTGGAGCGTTTCACGGCCGAGTTCGGAATGGGATCGGGTGCAGCCGCTCCGCCATGACCACCAGGTCGGCAAAAGGCATATTTGATCGAGAAGCTGGTTTGTTTTCGTGCTGTGTTCACAGGGAATGTTTCACCCAAAGCCGCCCAGCGCCTTCGGAGCTCTGCTCCGCAAGGCCAAGCGGCCGTCGCGACACGTGTCGCGCCCCGTCCGGAGGCCGTCAGGCCGCGAGGACAGAGAGAATGATCGTTCCTCGTGCCATGGGCACAAGGAATGAGAACGATCAAGCCGATCGAACGATTAGTACCGGTAAGCTTCATGCGTTGCCGCACTTCCACACCCGGCCTATCAACGTGGTCGTCTTCCACGGTTCTGATAGGGAATACTCGTTTCGAGGTGGGTTTCCCGCTTAGATGCCTTCAGCGGTTATCCCGTCCGTATATAGCTACCCTGCTATGCGGCTGGCGCCACAACAGGTCCACCAGAGATACGTCCATCCCGGTCCTCTCGTACTAGGGACAGATCCTCTCAATATTCCTACACCCACGGCAGATAGGGACCGAACTGTCTCACGACGTTCTGAACCCAACTCACGTACCGCTTTAAATGGCGAACAGCCATACCCTT
>QFNI01000113.1 GCA_003240775.1 Mesorhizobium amorphae
CGACCTGGACAGAAGCTTCGCCTCGACCAGGCGGTTCACGTTATGAGTGATGTTGGTCCCGGCATAAAGGCCTTCCCGCATCATCTCCGAGGGGGTCATGGCGCGTTCCCCGATCCGGCAGATGATCATCGCCTGGGCCGGGGCGATATCTCGCCGCCCGATCCGGACCAGCTCGTCCTTCAGGACGTTCCTGATCACGTCCCCGAGCCGGCGCGCGGCGGAGGAAAGCTGATCGTATGCGTCGACAACGTCCCGATCCGGCTCGCCGCGGCCGGTCTCCTGAGTGAGGATCATGATCTCTCCGTTACGCCCGAACGGAACGGGCCGCGGAAAGATGCCACGCGACGGCGGGGAAGTGAAGCCGGAACGGGCCCGGTCAGGAAAAGATTCGCGTTGATCCCGTCAGGGAAACCGGACAATATGGGCGCGGCTCCGTAGCTCAGAGGACAGAGCGGCGGCCTTCTAAGCCGATGGTCGAGGGTTCGATTCCTTCCGGGGCCGCCAACAGCGGACGCGGACGTTCGTATCGGACGTCTCGCGGCGCGCGGAATGAGGTGAGCACGGCGCGAGGGTTCGATTCCTTCCGGGGCCGCCAACGTCAGTTTTCAGCTCGTTGAATATGTCGCATCGGATCGGGAAAAACGTCGAAAATTTCGATGACAACTTGATTGCTCTTACCTAATTTTAACGGCAGAGCATGTGGGAGGTGGTAGTCGTGGATTTCATCGTGAAAGTCCGTTCGAAGAGCGATCCGATGGCCTTTAGGACCATCACCGTCTCGAAAGATGGCTCCTATGTTCATTGCGATTGCGATGGATTTGATGGAGTCATCTGCAGCCACATCGATGCGGTGCTGGTTGCTCAAGAAACCTTCATGATACATCCTGATCACGTTGTCACGGCCACCAAAGCGATCAAAAGCATCTCTGGAAGGATCTCTTACCCAGATAGCTGGAAAGGCTCATGGCGGAGAAATCTTGTCTGGCGCGGACTATCGATCCGTGTCCGTGGGCCACGTCGCGATCGTGATTCCTCTAAGCCAATCGTCTGCTTTACGGGCACGCTGTATCGGAAGCGTGCAGAGCTTGTTGCTGAAGCGATGTCACTTGGGTGGGAGACGATCGATAGTCCCAGCCCGAACACAACCGTCCTGGTCGCTGCGGACCCCACCGGAACAAGCTCGAAGCTGAAAGCGGCGCGCAGGAACGGAACTCCCATCATCACCGGTGAAGAATGGATTCTTCTTCTGGCCGACTCATACAGGGTTGGCATTCAGCAGGGCCGGACCTCTTCATCCGGCTCATCCGGCTCATCCGGCAACCACCCCCCCCGGCGCCCAGGTCTCGTCCATGGGCGCGCGTCGGCGGCGGACTGATTCGGCCCGATCGCGACGATCGGCGTGATCGTCGCGATTGAGAGAGATCCGTTCTCAGGGGGAGAAGCCGTCATCCCCGCCCCTCGCGGGGACGGTGACGAGCTCACCCGCGCGGCCGCGGCGCGCCGGCTCCCGGTCGTCGCCGTAAAACGACGTGATCTCGTCGAAACGTGAGCGCGTCGCCGCGTGGATTTCCGGGTCCGCGGGCGTTTCGCGCGAAACGCCCCGCCCGGAGGTGACGAGGCCGTTCTCCGCGGCGGCCCTTTTCAGGGAAAGGGCCAGCAGCTCCGACACGCTGAGACCGCTCGCCTCAGACACCATGACCGCCTCGTCGATGAGCCGCTTCGCGACGCTCACGTTGACCCGCCGCTCGCGGCGCGGCGCCGCGTCGCTCATCAGCGCCGCCTCGACCCGGTCCTCGTCGCCGTCCGGCAGGATCCGCTCCGCCGCCGCGACGGCGTCCGCGGTGACGGCGGCGGCGGAGCGGACGATCGCCTCGGCGATCATCGCCGTCCTCCCCTCGCCGGGATCGCCCGGAAGCGCCGAATCGGCCGCGGCCGCGACCGCCTTCGCCTCGGCCCCGATCGTCACGAGGCCCGGCGCGTGCTCGCGCAGGGCGGCCAGCACGCGGGAAAGCGCCTGGTCGTCGCCCGCCTGCAGGTTGATGGTCATGTTGACCACCGCCGGCGAGGCGGCGAGGGGCTGCGCCGCGGGCGCCGCCGTGACGGAGGCGGCCGCGGAGGGGGCGGGCGCGGCGGAGGGCTCGCGGCCGATCCCGAACCGGGCGAGAAGCGACCTCGCCTTGCGCGCCGCGGTCGCGGCCGCGTCCCGGATGACGGAGGCGGCGTCAAGGACCTGCGCCACCTTCTCGATGACCTGCCAGGCGAGAATCCCCTTGGCGAGGTTGACCGGGTCGGACGCGAAGGCGAAGGCGCGGCTCACGAGGTCATGCCCGGCACGAACCGCGTCGGAGAGCGCGCCGGGAACCGCGCGGAGGGAGCCCATCCCGGCCCCGACCGCGTCGTGAAGGGAGGAGAGAACGGACGAGACGACGCCCGGATCGACGAGATGGGCGACCGCCTGGGCGGACCCGGAGAGCAGGGCGGACGCGCCCGCGAACCACGCCTGCGCCGCCTTGTCCGCGGCCATCCACGGGAAGTTCGAGATCGCCGCGTGGTAGGCGTAACCCATCATCGCGCTCACCGTCTCCGGGTCGACGCACAGGCCGTAAGCGGCAGCCGCGGCGCCGACGCCGATCATGCCGGCGGTCGCCGTCCGGCCGCGGGTCGCCTTCCTGACCATGTCCAGCACGGCCTTCCTGTCAAATCTCACGTCCGCCCCTCCGACGAAGCTCATCCTCGGGCCAGGATAACCGCAGGGTCGGAAAGGCGGAAGCGGGACGTTGAACGGCCGGGAATCCTCGAACCCGATCAGGTCGCTCACCACCCGGGCGACGGGTCCGGCTGATCGCCCGGAAGGGCGACGACGACGGCGGACAGGACGCCCCCCGTGAGAAGCGCGGCCGCCGTCCGGTGCCAGCCGTCGGCGATGTCCGCCTTTCCGCACTCGTAACGCCGGATGGTGACGGGCTCCCGGATCCGCTCGACGAGCAGGTCCGCGTAGCCGGCCCTGCCGTCCTCCAGGGCGGCGTGATGCTCCGCGGCGATCCACGCCTCCGGGTCGTCGTAAAGCGCCGCAAGGACGGAGGCGGGGTCGATCCGCTCCTGCGAGACGGCGTCCGCGCAGATCGCCTCCGACTCGAAACGATCCAGCCACATGAGGGAGAAGCGGAACGCGTCGCCGTCCGTCATGACGTCCGGCTCTGGCGCGGCCCACGACCAGAGGGCGCGGGACGCGGACCAGCGGCCGAGAGCGGCCGCCACGCGCGGCTCGAGCATCGGGTCCGGCCCCGGGGAGAACGCGTCGTCCTCGGAAAGGCCGAACTCCTCCGGGCGGGGTGTCGCGCCGCGAATGCGGCCCGACCCGGCCTCGTCGAGGAAGGCGTCCAGGCGCTCGCGTGACCACCCGAGGACGGCCGCGGCCCGGCGTCCGCGACAAGCGACGAGCTCCCGGATCTCAGGGCCCGGACGGCTCGTCATCTCGCGGCCCGATCCCGAGCGAGGGGACGCTCAACCGCATGAGGTAGCGGCCGACCTCGTCGTTCAGATGATCGGTGAAGACGTCGGACCCCGGGACGAAGCCCCTCGACACCTCGGAAACCCTCTCCTGGACGACGCGCAGGACCTCCGGGGAGGCGGATCGCGTATCGACGCCGATCCGGTCGAGCTCCCACTCGAAGGATTCGAGGTCACGGGACGCGAAGCTCACGAGGGCGCCAGGAACGGTCTCGATCCTCATCTGCACGTCGGAGATGACGCTGGACGCGTTGATCCCGAGGGATCCGAGATCCGCGCCGATCATCTCCGACAAGGCCCGGTTCTCGAGCAGGTGCGGACCCGGCGTCATGTCCGCCCGCTCGCCCCCGAAAACGATCCGGGACGGGACGAAATCGCCGAACCCGGGCGTCTCGACGAAGGCGTCCTCGACGGTCCGGGTCGGGTCCTCCTCCGCCTCCGCGTCAGCCACGTGAAGCATGACCAGCGTCTCCCCGTTCGGGAGGATGAGCTCGCTGATCCGCGATTCGAGACGGCGATCCTCATCCTCCGCGAAGATCCGGTCCCAGACCGCCAGGGCCACCTCGCGGGCGAGGGTGGGGGACGGCGCGTGGAACAGGCGCTCGTAGCCGGCCGGGAACGGGACGTCGGGGACCGGCGACCCCGGAGCGCAAAGCCCGGGGCGCCCCTTCTCGTCGAAATCGATCCCCGCCCCGAAAACGGCGGGCACGGCGCCGTTGGGCCTCTTCTCGGTCATGGTCAACCCTTTCCTGCTCAGGCGTTCAGGCGACCTTAGGGCGGCCGCCCGACACGATCAACGCGCTTCGCGGCGGGCGCGCAGCACGTCCTGCATCTCGCGGCCCCAGACGGCGCGCGCCGCGCGCGAGGCGCGCATGGCGATCCGGGCGGCGGAGGCCGCGTCGCCGGCGCCCGGGACGAGACGGAAGCGGCCGTCATCGCCCCGGACGATGATCCCCTCGAGAACGAGGAT
>QFNI01000009.1 GCA_003240775.1 Mesorhizobium amorphae
TGCGGCTCGGGCCCGGCTCGCGCGTGTTCATCCCCGGCGGGGCAGGCGGCGTCGTCACCTTCGCCATCCAGATCGCGAAGTGGCTGGGTGCCGAGGTGACGACCACCGCTTCCACGCGCGGCAGGGTGTTGGTGGAAAGCCTCGGCGCGGACCATGTGATCGACTACACGACCGAGCGCTTCGAGGACCGTGTGCGCGACATGGACGGGGTGTTCGACCTTCTGGGCGGGGAAACCCTCAGCCGGTCCTTCGTGGTGGTGAAGCCGGGCGGCAAGGTGGTGTCGATCGCCGGCATGCCCGAACCGCAAACCGCGCGAAAGGACCTGGACCGGGGCGGGCTCCTGCCACTCTTGTTCTGGTTCGCAAGCTTTCGCACACGCCGAGAGGCGCGCGCACACAAGGTAGGCTACCGCTACCTCTTCATGCGCCCGAGCGGCAGCGAACTGGCGGAACTCGGCGGACTGATCGCGAGCGGGAAGCTCCAGCCGGTGGTCGACCGGGTATTTCCGTTCAGTGAGATCAAGGACGCGTTCGCCTATCTTGAGACCGGGCGGGCCAAGGGCAAAGTCGTCGTCGGCATGTAGAGCGGATGCTCAGAGTGCGCGAAGCAGCGCTCGCCCGCGCGGAGAGAGCCGATAGCCGCTTTGCAGGCTCTCCGTCAGACCGAGTTCCTTGAGCTTGCGGATGTTGCGCTTGAGCGCGAGCTTTTCCATTCCGAGCAGGGAACTGATCTCGGCTGCCGTGCAACCGTCCTTGTCGGCTATCGCCGAGAGCGCGGCCATCGTCCACGGCTTGGCAGGCGACAGGTCGTCGAGGCGATCGAGAGCGGTTCGGATGGCTTCGACATCAAGGGATGAGAGCCTGTCGTCCTCGCGCAACGCGACACGCGGATCGGCGCCTGCCAAGCCAAACTCTATTCGATAGAGCGCCCTGTCGGCATGCGGCTCGAGCGAGGAAAGCAGCTCGTCCCGGGTGCGAAAGCCTGCTGTCTCGACATCGTCATCCGAAATGTCATCCGCCGACAACTCTGTCACGGATCCGATGGCAAGCACGCCGACAGGCGTTCTGAGCGAACCGCCTTGCCTGACCGTGGGCTTGCGCCACACCCGGAATGCCAGCGTGATCTCGCCGGTCTCGATGCGCTTAAGAGTGCGGGCGTTGAACAGCATTCACCGCCATCCTCTCGACCAAGCGAAACGGCTCCGCCGTTACCAGGAACGGCCGGAAATGCGAAGCGTCACTCCTTCCAGCGCCCCGCGATCGACACGTCGAAGTCGAACAGGTCGAGCGCCCGAGCAACGGTGTAGTCGACCATCTCTGCGATGGTCTTGGGCATGGGGTAGAAGGCGGGAACCGGGGGCATCACGATGCCGCCCATCTCGGTCAATTGCAGCATGTTGCGGCAGTGGCCGAGATGAAAGGGGGTTTCGCGGAACAGGACGACGAGGCGGCGTCGTTCCTTCAGCACGACATCGGCTGCGCGCTGGACGAGCGTTCCGCCGGTGCCCAGTGCGATCTCGGCCAAGCTCTTGGCCGAGCAGGGCGCGACGATCATGCCGATGGTGCGGAACGAGCCGCTAGCGATGGGGGCGGTGATGTCGCGGTTGTCGTGGCAGTGATCGGCCAGCTCGCGGATGCGGCCGAAGGTCCAGTCGCTTTCGTGCGCCATGGCGGAGATCGCGGCGCGCGACACCACGAGATGGGTCTCGACGCCGAGACCCCTGAGCAGCTGCAAGCTGCGCACGCCGTAGTCGAAGCCCGACGCCCCGGTCATGGCGACGATCATGCGCTTTGGTGGGGTCATGGCGCCCTCAATAGTCTTCGAGTTCTTTGCCGAGCCGGTCGAGCAGCGCCTGGGGCGCCTGGACGCGCTCGGACAGGCCGCCGCGCTGGCCGTCGCCCGGCCTCGTGCAGGCGATCATGGCGATCTTGGCCACCGTGAGGTCGCGATGCACGGGGTCGCAGCGGTCGGCCTTCATGCCCGGCAGCACCAGCAAATCTTCGTCGGCGCGGAAGCGGGCGGCGAGCGACCACTCCACCTGGACGGGGTCTTCGGGGTCGATGTCGTCTTCCACCACGATCACCTGCTTGAAGAGGTTCACCTGGCCCATGGCGAGGATCGCGGCGCGCTTGCCTTCGCCAAGGCGCGGGCGGTGCATGGTGATGATGGCGTGGAGCCGGCCCATGCCGCCATCGGTGACGAGAACGCGCCGGACGGCGGGGATCATCCGCCGGAGCGCCTGGCAGCAGGTGGCCTCGATGGCGAGCGCGCCGAGCAGGCAGTGCTCGTGCGCGAAACCCGGCAGGATGGCTTGGTAGACCGCGTCGCGGCGATGGGTGACGCAAGCGATTCGGCCGCCCGTGCCCGGGCCGTAATGGACGTAGAAGCCGTGGAATTCGGACACAGCACCTTCCTCCACCAAGTCTCTCGCGTCGATCTCGCCTTCCAGCACGATATCGGTGCCTGCCGGCACTTCGAGGGGGACCGTGAGGCAGCGGACGAGGTCGAGCGGCTCGCCCAGCAGGGCGCCCACGATGTCGTACTCGTCGTCGCCCAGGCCGAGATACATCTGCGAGCCCAGCAGCACAGCGGGGTGATTGCCGATGGCGACCGCGATCGGCAGCTTCTGCCCGAGGCTTGCCGCCTTTTCGGCGAGGATGTTGAGGTGGTGGTTCTTGGCGATGCCCAGCATGACGCGGCTGCCGCCATCGAGCCTGATGCGGGCGATCGACACGTTGCGCCGGCCGGTCTCTGGGTCGCGGGCGATGATGACGCCTGCGGTGATGTAAGGCCCGGATTCGTGCTCGAACCATGTTGGCACCGGCAGGAGGTCGGCAAGTTCGTCCAGGTCGCGATGGACGATCTCCTGGGCCGGGGAGGCCTCGACCAGGCGGGGCGGGATCGGCTTGTCGAGAGCGAGCCTGATGCGGTCGTGCAGTTCTGCGGGCGGACAGCCCAACAGGCCGGCGACGCGGGCGCGCGTGCTCATGATGTTTCCGACGGCCCGCAAGTTCGATCCGGCGATCGCCTCGAAAAGCTGCGCGGGGCCCTGCTCGCGGAGCGCCAGAACGGCACCCAGCTCGAAATGTCGGTCGACCTCGCGGCGGACGCGGTGAAGCTCGCCCATGCTTTCCAGGCGCTCAAGCGTGGAGCGGAAGCTCTGATCGACCGTCTCGTCCGTCATCGAGGCTCTCCTGAAGCTGAGGCAGCCGCATTTCTTCGGCTGGTACGATAAGGGAGTTTGTGGCCAGCCAGGATATCCCATAATCTGGACATGCCATGACCGGGCGTCGGGGAGGGGTGAAGTGGATACGGCCGCGCTCGTCATCGGCAATTGCGTGCTGAGGCAGGGTTCGATCCGAGAAACGGCGCGGCGTCTCGGCCGGCCGGTCTCCAGCGTGTCGGCCGCCTTCTCGCGGCTGCAATCGCATATCGTGCGGCCGATCGCTTCGCCTGCCGGCAATCGCATGATGCCGACGCTGGAGGGGAGCCGGCTCCGGCCCGATCTCGAGAAAGCGGCGGCGCTCGCGGTCGGGATCGCCATGCTGGACGGCATATCCGATGCGCCGGAGCAGCGGGCGGCCCGCACTGCGATCCCGCTTCTGGCGCTGTTTCGCTTCGGCCGCGTGGCTGGTGCGGGCAGCATCCGCAGAGCGGCGCTGGGCATCGGCATCGGGCAGCCGCAGCTGACGCGGCAGATCCGCAGCCTGGAGGCTTTGGTGGGCGTCGAGCTTCTGGCGCGGGGGACCGCAGGCGTCGTTCCGACCGAAGCGGGGCTGAAGCTGCTCGGGCTGGTGGCCGAGCTCGAAGAGGTGTGGGCGCGGATATCAGGCGAGGCGTCCGACCGTTTCCGCCTGGCGCGGACCACCACGAAGCTCGGCTCGATCCCGCCTCTGGGTCTCGAAAGCCCCGTCGCCAAGCTTCTCGCGTCACTCGCGGCGCACTGGGAGGGGGCGATGTCGAAAAGCCCTCTCTTCATCTCCACCAACAACACCGAAGACCTCCTGCGCGGGTTGAGCAACCGCGACTACGATCTCGTTCTCTTGGACAGCGTGAGCGCGCCCGCGAATGCCGAGCATCTGACCGTGTCGCATTCGAAGCTGGTGATCGTGGCGCGTCGCGAGACGATCACCAGCTTTGCGGGCGATCTGCGTGCGCTGCTCTGCGGGCGCAGGCTCGCCATGCTCAGCCTCAAGAGCGCCTTGCGGCAGCGCTTTCTCGACTTGGTGGAGCGGACGCTGACGCCGGAAGAAGGGCGGCGGCTTTCCTATGTCGAGGTGGAATCCGTTCCTGTGATCGCCAATCTCGTGATCGAGCACGATTTCGTGGCGATGCTTCCGCAATGGGCGCTGAGCGGCCTCGGCGGCGAGGTCTCGACCGTGACGCTGCCCGCGCCCTTCGCGATGCGGCTTTCGCTGTTGTGGAACCGGGATGGCCGGGCGGACGCAGCACTCGCGGCAAGCGCGATCCTTGAAGCGCACGGGTTCATCGCTTCGGGCGAGGCATGATCGCGGGGCGTCATCCCATGTTCGAGATTTGGGATATGATGCCGCTTTCGGCCATCTCCTATCCTCCCTCGTGAACGCGCCCGCGAGCCTTGGGGGAACGATGTCCGACTTCGATCTGGTGCTGTCCGGCACGGTCGTTCTGCCCGACCGGGTTTTGCCGGACGGCCATGTCTGCGTTCGCGAGGGCAAGATCGCCCAGCTCGGTAGGGGCGCAGCACCTGCGGCGCGGGAACACCACGCTTTCGGCGACGGGTTGATCCTGCCGGGCGCCATCGACGCCCAGGTGCATTCGCTGAGCCAGAAGGGCACGGAGGATTTCGTCTGGTCGACCCGCTCGGCAGCGGCCGGCGGCGTCACCACGATCGTCGACATGCCCTATGACGAGGGCAATCTCGTCGCCTCGGCCGAAGCGGTGCGCAAAAAGGCGGATCACGCAGGCGCCCAGGCGCGAGTGGATTTCGCGCTCTATGGCACCGCGCATCCAGCGGAAGGTGCGGCGCGCATCGCCGAGCAGGCGGAGGCGGGGGTCGCGGCGTTCAAGTTCTCCACCTTCGGCACCGACCCCGAGCGCTTTCCGCGCATCGATCCCTCCCTGCTTGCCGCCTGCTTCGCGGAGGTCGCCAAGACCGGGCTGACGGCGGGCGTGCACAACGAGAACGAGGAATATGTGCACGCGGCCATGCGCATGGTGCGGGCGAGCGGGATCAGCGACTATCGCGCGCATGGCCTGTCGCGCCCGCCGCTGACCGAGCTTCTGGCGATGGGCGAGATCTACGAGACGGGCGCCTTCACGGGCTGCCCGGCACATGTGGTGCACTGCTCGCTGCCGCGCGGCTACGAGATGGCCGCCGCCTATCGCGCGCAGGGCTTCGACGCCTCGGCGGAGTGCTGCATCCATTATCTCGTTCTCGACGGGGACGAGGACGCGCGTCGGCTCGGCGGCAAGTCGAAATGCAATCCGCCCCTGCGCAGCCGCGCCTCGGTGGAAGGGCTCTGGCGGCAGGTCGCCTCGGGCAATGTCTGGCTGATCTCGACGGACCATGTGAGCTGGTCGCTCGAACGCAAGACCAACCCCGAAATGCTCGCCAACGCATCCGGGCTGCCGGGGCTCGAGCATATGGTGCCGCTCTTCGTGGCAGGGGCCATCCGGCGCGGCGTGCCGCTCACCTGGGCCGCGCGGCTGATGGCGGAGAACCCCGCGCGTCACTTCCGGATCGACCACGAGAAGGGCGCGCTCACGGTCGGGCGGGATGCCGACATCACCGTGCTGACGCCCGAGCCACAGGTGATCGATGCCGCCGCTTCCGGCAACAGCATCGCGGGCTGGTCACCCTATGACGGGATGGAACTGCCATTCAGGGTGGCGGCCACCTGGAACCGCGGGGAGCTGGTGTGGGACGGCACGGAGGTCGGAGCAGCGCCGGGACGAGGCCGCTTCGTCACGCCGCCGGCCGGGCGGGTGGACGCCTGACCATGCAGGGACCGATCGACAGGGGCGGGCTGCCGGAAGCCAAGCGGAACCTTCCAGTGGATGCGAGGCGTGTCGCCGCGGACTTGGAGACCCTCGCAGCGATCACGGAGCCGGATCGGCCGTGGACACGCCGGTCCTTCACGCCCAAATTCGCCGAAGGGCGCGCTTGGCTTGCGGAACGCATGCGGGAAGCAGGGCTCGATCCCACCATCGACCCCGGCGGCAACCTGACCGGGCGTCGGCCGGGACGTCGGTCCGGCAGCGGCACGCTGATGATCGGCTCGCATTCGGACACGGTTCCCGATGGTGGGCGCTATGACGGAACGGCGGGCGTCGTGGCCGGCATCGAGGTGGCACGTGCGCTGCGGGATCAGGGGATCGAGCTGGACCACGACCTTGAGATCGTGGATTTCCTGGCGGAAGAAGTCTCGGCCTTCGGCGTGTCCTGCATCGGCAGCCGCGCCATGGCCGGGGTGCTTCCCGATGCCTGGCTCGCCAGGGAGGCGGATGGCCGCAGTCTGCGCGCGGCGATGGCTGAGGTCGGCGCGCGCGTGGATGAGCTGGCCGCCAGAAGCGACATCCGCGCTTGTCTCGAACTCCACATCGAACAGGGGCCAGTGCTGGAGGCCGAGAACACAGCTGTGGGCATCGTTTCCTCCATCGCAGGCATCACGCGCATCGCGCTGCGGGTCGAGGGCCGGGCGGACCATGCGGGCACGACGCCGATGGACGTTCGCGACGATGCACTGGTGAGGGCGGCCGCGCTCGTTCTCGGCATCAACGCCGAGGCCCGCAGGCGGGCCAGCGCGGGCAGGGGCCATTTCACGGCGACCGTGGGCGAGTTCGCGATCGCGCCGGGGGCCGCCAATGTGGTGCCGAGCGCGGCCACGCTTCTGATCGACGCCCGCGCTTCGGAGCCCGGCGTCATGGAGGATTTCCTCGACTGGCTGAGGGGGCGGATCGAGCCGAACGCCGTCTTCATGCAGATCATCTCCAACAATCCGCCGAGCCCTTGCGATGCCGGTCTCTGCAACGCGCTCGAAGCAGCAGCGAATGATCTCGGTGCTTCCTCGCGCCGGATGGTTTCGGGGGCCGGGCACGACACGGCCTGGATGAGCAGGATCGCGCCGGCGGCGATGATCTTCGTCGCTTGCGAGGGCGGACGCAGCCATTGCCCGGAAGAGAACGCGCGCCCGGACGACATCGCGATGGGTGCCGCGGTTCTCCTGCAAACGCTTCTCGCACTCGACGCCCACCACGCTTCCGGCTCGGCGGCCGGTGCCACCCAGTCCTGAGACCAGTTCCATGCACGATCCAGACACCGTCACCCTCGACAGCGAGCCGATGACGCCGGCACAGGTGGTGGCGGTCGCGCGCCATCGCGCGACGCTCGAACTCGGCAGTGCGGCCGCCCGCCGCGTCGGCCAGAGCCGCGCGACGCTCGAAGCGCTGATCACGGGCGGGCGCCCCGTCTACGGGTTGAACACCAGCCTGGGCGCCAGCGTCGACACGCCGCTCGGCGGCGCGGACATGGTGAGCTTCCAACGACGCGTCGGCCCGAGCCACAGCGTGGGCGTCGGGCCGCTCCTGCCGGCCGAGGCCGTGCGCGCCATGATGGCCGCGCGCATCTCGGGCGCGGTGGCCGGCGGCACCGGCATGTCGCCGGGCGTGGTGTGGGGGCTTCTGGCTGCGCTGAATGCCGGCGTCCACCCGCTGGTGCCCGCCTGGGGCAGCGTGGGAGCAGCCGACCTCGCGCCCCTCGCGCACATGACGCGCGCTCTCGCCGGCGAAGGCGAGGCGGAGTTCGGCGGCGACATCCTGCCTGCGGCGGAAGCCATCGCGCGGGCTGGCCTTGCGCCGCTCGATATCCGCGAGAAGGACGGCCACGCGTTGGTCGTCGCAAACAGCCTTTCCACCGGCACCGCCTGCCTGGTGCTCGCCGATGTCGAGCGCTTCATCGACTGGTCGCTGACGGCCGTCGCCCTGAGCTATGAGGGCTTCCGTTCTTCGCTCAGCGCGCTCGACGATAGCGGCATGGCGGCGCGCCCCGCCTTCGGGCAACGCGAGGCGGCCGGACGGCTGCGCAGCCTGCTCGAAGGCAGCGCGCTCTGGCAGGACGGCGCGGCGCGCAGGCTGCAGGACCCGCTCAGCTTTCGCTGCGCCTCTCAGGTCTGGGGCGCGGCCCTTCACGCTCAGGGGCAGGCTGTGGAAGCAACGGCAATCGAGCTTGCCCATTCGGGCGACAATCCGGTGATCCTGGTCGAGGAAGACCGCGCGGTCGCAAACGGCAATTTCGACATGACGGCGTTTTCGCTCGCGTGGGAGCAGCTGGGCCAGGCGCTCGCCCACTGCGCATCGGCGATCGTGAACCGATGCGCGAAGCTGATGTCGCCGGGCTTCACGGGAATGCCGCGCTTTCTGGCGGCGCGCGGGCAGAACTACATGGGCTACGCGCAGCTTCAGAAGACGCTGTCGGCTCTCGAGGCGGAAAGCCGCCATCTCGCCAACCCGATCTCGCTGACGCCGATGCCGATCTCCGACTGGAGCGAGGACCAGTCCTCGATGGCGCCCCGTGTGGTGGCAAAGACCGGCGAGATCGTCGAGCGCCTGCGCTACCTCGTGGCCATCGAACTGATGACGGCCTGCACGGCCATCGAGCTGCGCGATGTGGTGGGCAGCCTGGGCCCGCGAACCGCTGACGCTTTCGCGATGGTTCGGCGGGACGTGCCCGCACTCGACGACGACCGCGCGCTCAGCGTCGACATGGAGGCGCTGGCCAAGATGATGAAGGCAGGCCCGTCGCCTTCATCCGCTTCCTGAGGGCAACGCCCGCGGAGGGCCTATCCGCGGTAATCGTTTCTGGCCGACACGATGGCGCGGTGGTGGCGGTCGGCCCAGCCGATGAGCTGGCGCATCGGCTCGAGAAAGGACCGGCCGAGATCCGTGAGTTCGTATTCCACGCGCGGCGGAACCTCGGCATGGACCGTTCGCCGGATGAAGCCGTCCTGTTCCAGCCGCCGCAGGGTGCGCGAGAGCATCTGCTTGGAGATGTCGCCGATCTCGCGCAGCAATGCGTTGAACCTCTTGATGCAGCCGTCGAGCGCTTCCAGAACCAGGAGGCTCCACCGATCGCCGATGCGGTCGAGCACATCGCGGATCGGGCAGGGTTGCTCGAAGGGGAGATCGGCCTCGGCCCCAGTGACCAGTGTGTTCAAGATTCGCGCCTTCGTGTCTCGAGTGTGTATTCCCGCCGAGAAAACATCGCATTGCCAACCAGATAGCCATGACACCGGATCGCGTCGGCCTGCGTCTTCGGCCAACGGTCACCGCACGCTGACCTGGTCGCCCGGAAGTGACTTCTTGCCAGCGAAAATGGCCGGGAATAGCTAGGTCTCGAAAGTAGACCAAAGGAGGCCGTCTTGGCAAAGGTTGCGCTTATCGGTGCGTCGGGAAACGCCGGCTCACGCATTCTCAAGGAGCTGTCCGACCGCGGGCATGAGGTGACGGCCATTGCGCGGCATCCCGAAAAGATCGCCGCGCTGCCGAAGGTCCGTGCTGCGAAGGGCGACGTCTTCGACAAGGAAGGGCTTGCGGCTCTCTTGAAGGGGCACGACGCGGTGGTCAGCGCAGTCCATTTCACGGCCAGCGATGCCGGAACGCTGATCGATGCCGTGCGGGCGTCGGGCTTGAAGCGCTATCTGGTCGTGGGCGGTGCCGGGAGCCTCGAGATCGCTCCTGGCCAGCGTCTGGTCGATCAGCCGGATTTCCCAGCGGCCTACAAGGCCGAGGCCACCAAGGGCAGCGAGTTCCTGGACCTGTTGAAGACGGTCACCGATCTCGACTGGACGTTTCTGTCGCCTTCGGCGCTCTTCCTGGCCGGTGAGCGGACGGGCGTGTTCCGTCTCGGCCAGGATGCGCTGCTGTCCAACGAGAACGGCTCCTCCATCTCGTTCGAGGATTACGCAATCGCGCTGGTGGACGAGATCGAGAACCCCGCCCACCTGCGCCAGCGCTTCACCGTCGGTTACTAACGCTGCGATGACAGCCCTGTCGCCGGATCAGTCTCCGGCGACACGCAGTTTCGGCTAAGGCTGCTCGCCATAGGTCTGGAGATACAGTTCGCGCTGGCGTTGCAGGGCGATCATGGTGTTGCGCAGGAGGATGGCCACCGTGACGGGGCCGACACCGCCCGGCACAGGCGTGATCCAGGACGCAACCTCCTTGACGCTGTCCATGTCGACGTCGCCGACCACGCGGGCCGAGCCGTCGGGGGCCGTTTCGCTGTTGATGCCGATGTCGATCACGGCCGCGCCCGGCTTGACCATGTCGCCGTGGATCAGGCGCGGCTTGCCGACCGCCACGAACAGCGCATCCGCCCGGCGCGCATGGGCGGCGACCGAACGCGTCATGTGGTGGCACACGGTGACGGTCGCACCTTCACCCATCAGCAGAAACGCGATCGGCTTGCCGACGATCTCGGAGTGGCCGACGATCACGACTTCCAGGCCCTTGAGGTCGAGCCCCGTCGCCTTCAGCAGTTCCACCGACGCGGCGGCCGTGCAGGGCGCGAGGTCGAGCTGGTTGTAGACGATGTTGCCGATGGATGCGGGGTGCATGCCCTCCACATCCTTGAGCGGGTGGACGGCTGCCTGCAGCGGCTTGATCGGGATGTGGGCGGGCACGGGACGCTGGATGATGATGCCGGTGATGCGCGGGTCGGCGTTCATGCCGCGGATGGCGGCTTCCAGTTCCGCATGCGTGGTCTCGGCCGGGTAGCGCCGCTCCTCGAACGCGATGCCGGCCTGGGCCGCCTTGGCGCGCTGGTTGCGCACATAGACGTCGACGGCATCCACGTCGCCCACGGTGATCGACACGAGCTTGGGGGGGAACCCTTCGGCCGCGGCCTCCTCGGCCGAGAGCCGCACCGCCTCGATGATGCGGGCGGCGATCGGGCCGCCCTTCAGCAGGCGGCGGTCTTCTGCATGCGTCAAGTCGTGTGCTCCAGGGCTTGAATGGGGCCAGCGACGCCATCCACCGAACGAAGTGTCGGGGCGCGCTTCCCTGTCATTATGGCGGGTCGGGTGAGGGGGAAGAAACCCCCTGGATCGCAGAAAAGCTGGGTTGTCGTCAGCAAGATCGCCGCAGCGGCGGAACTCGGCCCGGCGGGGTGCCGGGACGGGGGCGCATATGACCAAGCGATCCGCGCATGAAAGATGCCTCTGCCCATTGACTACTGCACGAATTTATCTGTAATCGTGAAGTTAGAACATCGGGTGTTGAGGAATCCATGGCTGACCGGCGCTTCGCGACCAGGCTGAACTCGTTCGGATCGGCGCCGCAGCTGTTCTGGCCCGACCTGTCCGGCAAGCCCTCCATGATGCAGATGGTCGAGCGCGCAGCGACCGTCCAGGGTCTCACCGACGTCGATCTCAACTATCCCGACCATGTGGCCGACGAGCCCAAGGCGCTCGCCGCGCGCATCGGCGATCTCGGCCTGGCCATCAACGGCTTGGCCATGCGCTACTACACGAACCCCGCCTTCAAGCGTGGCGCCTTCACGAATCCCGAGGAATCCGTGAGGCGCGAGGCGATCGAGCTCACCAAGCGCGGGATCGATGCCGCCCGCGCCATGGGCTCGGACCTCATGACGATCTGGCTCGGCCAGGACGGCTTCGACTACAATTTCCAGCTCGACTACGCGCAGGCCTGGGAATGGGAAGTCGAGGGCATCCGCGAGGTGGCCGAGCACGATCCCGAATGCCTGATCTCGATCGAGTACAAGCCCGACGAGCCGCGCGCCCAAAGCCTGCTCCGCGACGCTGCGACCACGCTTCTCGCGATCGCGGATGCCGGCTCGCCCAATCTCGGCGTCACCATGGACTTCGCCCATTCGCTTTATGCGGGCGAGCAGCCGGCCTTTGCCGCCCATCTCATCCACCGCCGCGCGAAGCTTTTGGGCGTCCACCTCAACGACGCCTATGCCAAGCGCGACGACGGGCTGATGGTGGGCGCCGTGCATCTTCGCTCGACGCTCGAGCTGCTGCGCCAGATCCGCCGCGACGGCTACGAGGGTGCGCTCTACTTCGACACCTTCCCCGACTTGAGCGGTCTCGACCCGGTCGCGGAGTGCGAAGCGAACATCGCCACCGTGAACCGCCTGCTCGCCGTCGCCGACCGGCTCGATGGCGACAACCGCATGGGCGAGGCGCAGGCGCGGCAGGACGGCGTCGCAAGCCAGAGAATCGTCAACGAAGCCCTGATCGGCAGCAACTGACCGACGGTCGCCGGCCGGAAGCGCTGTTCCGGCATCTCATGGAGGAAAACATGTCACTTCGCGTCAAATCGATCCTTGCCGGCTGCGCGCTCGCGCTGACCGTGGGTCTCGCCCACGCCCAGGATCTCGCCCCGCTCAACTCGGACACCGAGGCCGATCGCATCGACTGGTCGCAGCTTCAGGCGAAGTTCGGCGATGTGCCCGCGGCTGCCGCCGGCACCAAGATCGGTGGCGTGTCGAAGACGCTGACCAACGAATACTGGCGCAGCCTGGGCGAGGGCTATGACGCAGCCGCCAAGAAGGCCGGCGTCGAGGTAGTCTACCAGGCCGCATCGAGCGAAGGCGACCAGCTCGGCCAGCTTTCCATCGCCGAGAACCTGATCTCGCAGGGCTTCAGCGCGCTTCTGCTCTCGCCGCAGACCGACAACAACCTCCAGCCCGCGGTTGAGACCGCTGAGGCGAAGGGCGTTCCGGTGATCAACATCAACGACGCCGTGATCCCGAGCGCCAAGCACTATGTCGGCAACGTCCAGAAGGACAACGGCGCGCGTGTCGCCAAGTGGTTCCTGAAGAACCGTCCCGAAGGCGGCAAGGTCGCGGTGATCGAAGGCCAGGCCGGCGTGTTCGCGGCCGGTCAGCGCACTGCGGGCTTCACCGAGACCATCACCGAGGGCGGCAAGTTCACGGTCGTCGCAAGCGTTCCCGGCAACTGGGATCGCCAGCTGGCCTACGACAACGCAGCCACCATCCTCCAGCAGAACCCCGATCTCGTCGGCTTCTACGCCAACAATGACGGCATGGCGCTGGGCATCGTGGAAGCGGTGAAGGCCGCGAACCTGCAGGACAAGGTCGTGGTTTTCGGCACCGACGGCATCTCCGACGCCTATGCCTCGATCAAGGCGGGCGAGCTGACCGGCACGGTCGACTCCTTCCCGGTTCTCACCGGCGAAGTCAGCATGGAAGTGGCGCTCCGACTGCTCGGTGGCCAGGCCCTGCCGCGCGTGGTCTCCACGCCCCAGGCGCTGATCACCAAGGAAAATGTCGACACCTTCGCCGCCAAGGGCGACGAGCTGCGCAAGGTCCTGCTCGCGCAGCCTGCCGAGTGAGACGAGGCGGGGCCGGCGCATGCCGGCCCCGCCCACTGCTTCGCGGGGGAGGAGGAGCGACATGGCAACCACGGTGGACCGGCTGCGGCTGGTCGGCATCGGCAAGAGCTTCGGCAGCGTCAGGGCCCTCGACGGGGTCGACATGACCGTGCGGAGCGGCTCGGTGCACGGCCTTCTAGGCGAGAACGGCGCGGGCAAGTCGACGCTGCTCAACATCCTGTCGGGCGTGTTTCCTCCGTCTTCGGGCCATGTCGAGATCGACGGCGTCCGCGTCACGGGCAGCGGGCCGGTGGCAGCGCGCCAGGCGGGCATCGCCATGATTCACCAGGAGCTCCAGCACGTTCCCGAGCTTTCCGTGGCGCAGAACATGTTCCTCGGCCGGCCGCTGAAGAAGGCGGGCGGATTGTTCGTCGCGCGGCGCGACCAGCTGGACGCCGCAGCGCGTGCACTGGCGCCGCTCGATCCCTCGATCGACCCCGCAGCCCCCATCAAGACGCTCAAGGTCGCGCAGCGCCAGATCGTCGAGATCGCGCGGGCCATGATGGAGGACACCAAGGTGCTCGCCATGGACGAGCCCACCTCGAGCCTCACGCCTTCGGAATTCGAGCGGCTGGCCGTGCTGATCGCCGACCTCGCAGCGCGTGGGGTCTCCGTCGTCTACGTTTCCCACAAGATGGACGAGGTCTTCCGCGTCTGCGACACCGCGACCATCCTCCGCGACGGCCGCAAGGTGGACGATGTCGTGATGAAGGAGACGACCGAAAGCGCGGTGGTCTCCCGCATGGTCGGGCGCGAACTCGCCACGGCCTCGCACAAAACTTTTGCCACCAAGGATGTGGTGCTCGAGGTTTCCGGGCTGTCGCGCGGCCGGGCGGTGAGGGATGCGAGCTTCACGCTCCACCGCGGCGAGGTGCTCGGCATCTCCGGCCTGGTGGGCGCGGGCCGCACGGAACTCTTGCGGCTGTTGGCGGGCGTCGACCAGCCCGATGCCGGCGAGATCCGCCTGGAAGGCAAGCCGCTGCGCCTGGGCAACCCGCGCGCGGCCATCGCATCGGGCCTCGGGCTCCTGCCGGAAGAGCGCAAGCGTGAGGGGATCGTCGCGCGGCGCTCGATCCTCAGCAACATCGCCTTGTCATCCATGAAGCGCTTCTCGCGCCTCGGCTTCGTTCGCAGGCGTGCGGCGGCCAAGGAAAGCCAGACGCTGATGGGCGAACTCAACCTGCGCCCGTTGAACATCGATCGCCCGATCGGGCAGTTCTCCGGCGGAAACCAGCAAAAGGCCATCATCGGCCGCTGGATCGCGGCAGGCGCCCGCATCTTCCTGTTCGACGAGCCGACACGCGGCATCGATGTCGGCGCGAAGGCCGAGATCTACGCGCTGATCGAGCGGCTGGCCGCGGAGGGGCGGTCGATGATCGTCGTCTCGTCCGAGTTGCCCGAAATCCTGCGCGTGGCCGACCGTGTGCTCGTCATGCGCGAAGGCCGCATCGCCGGCGTCCTCGAGCACGATGCCCTGACCGAGCAGGCCATCGTCGCCCTCGCGGTCCCGCAGTCCGAGCCGCCGCTGCGGCCCACTTCCGTTTCAAGGGTCTGAACCCCATGTCCGCTTCCCCCAGCACCGCAGCTGTCGCTGCTCCCAAGAAGCTCGCGCTTTCGGTCGGCATCCGCGACGCGGGCACGCTGCTCGGCCTTGCGGTGATCGTGATCGTCTTCTCGATCCTGTCGCCGAACTTCCTCACCGAGCAGAACATCCTCAACATCCTCCAGCAGTCGTCGATCAACGCCTGCGTGGCGCTCGGCATGACGCTGGTGATCATCGCGGGCGGCATCGATCTGTCGGTCGGGCCGACGGCGGCTATCGCCGCCGTGACGGTCGCCGTCCTGATGGCGCTCGGCGTGCCGATCGCGGCAGCCATCCCGCTCGCCATCCTGGTGGGCATGGCGGCTGGCGCGATGAACGGTGCGCTGGTCGCCTTCGGCGGCCTGCAACCCTTCATCGTGACGCTGGGCACGCTCTCGCTCTATCGCGCGATCGCGCTCATCTACACCGGCGGCAACCCGATCTTCGGCATCCCGCCGAGCTTCCGGGCGCTCACCAACTCGACGCTTCTCGGCGTGCCGAGCCCGGTCTGGATCGTGGGCGTGCTGGCCCTCCTGATCTGGGTGGTGCTCAACAAGACGCCGCTCGGAGAGTATTTCCTGGCCGTCGGCGGCAACCAGGAAGCGTCGCGCATCGCGGGCGTTCCGGTGGCTGCGACCAAAATCGCGAGCTATGTGATCTCGGGCGGCTTGGCATCGGTCGCGGGCCTCATCCTGGTCGGTCGCCTGGGTGCCGCAGACCCCACGCTCGGCAATCTCTGGGAACTTGACGCCATCGCGGCTGCTGCCATCGGCGGGGCCTCGCTGATGGGCGGCAAGGGCTCGATCGTCGGCACGCTTCTGGGCGCCATCATCCTGGGCTCGCTGCGCAACGGGCTGACGCTTCTCAACGTCCAGGCATTCTATCAACTTCTCGCCACCGGCATTATCATCCTCGTCGCCATGCTCATCGATCGCGCGACCCGAGGCCGAGAATGAACCTGTCCGTCACGGATCCCAGGGCGGTCGGACCGCGCATCCGCATGATGATGCCCCACCTGACGCCGCTCGAGGCGCGGGTGGTGGACATGATGCTGGGACGCCGTGACTTCGACGAGACCATCCAGCTCCGCACTGTGGCGGAGGATGCGGGGGTCTCGGAGGCCATGATCGTCAAGATCGCCAAGAAGCTCGGCTTCAGCGGCTTCAAGGATCTGCGGATCGCGCTCGACAGCTACAACCGCCTGCCGACCGCGGAACTGCACCAGGAACTCTCCCCCGACGACACCGGGCCCGAGATCGCCGAAAAAGTGTTCCGGACCTCCATGCACGCGCTCGAGGAAACGCTGTCGATCTTCGACCCCGAGGCTTTCGAACGCGCGGCCTCTCTCATTTTCAACGCGCGGCAGCGCGACCTCTACGGCGTCGGCGGCTCCGCCCAGATCGCGCGCGACGTGTCCCACAAGTTCCTGCGCATCGGCGTGCGGACGAACCTCTTCGACGACGCCCACATGATGCTGATGTCGGCGGCCCTGCTGGGCGACGGGGACGTGGCGATCGCGGTCTCGCATTCGGGCTCGACGGCGGCCGTGCTCGACGCGCTCGAACTCGCGCGCCGGCGCGGCGCGCGCACCATAGCGCTCACCAACTATGCCGCCTCGCCGCTCGCCAAGCTCGCGGATGTGGTGCTGTGCTCGACCGCGCAGGGCTCTCCCTTGCTGGGCGAGAACGCCGCCGCGCGCATCGCGCAGCTCGTGATGTTTGACGCGGTGTTCGCAGCGGTCGCCCAGCGCGACCTGCAGGCGGCGGAACGCAATCTCGCGGCGACGATGGACGCCGTCACCACCAAGCGGCGGACAGCATGAGCGACACCCGGCACCCATCCATCGTCGTGGTGGGCAGCCTGCACTACGACATCATGGTCGATGCGCCCGACCGACCGCGCAAGGGCGAAACGGTGACGGGCCATGCCTGGCGGCCCAAATTCGGCGGCAAGGGCGGCAACCAGGCCGTCGCAGCCGCCAAGGCGGGCGCGGCGGTGCGGATGGTCGGCGCCGTGGGCGACGACGATTTCGGCGGGTTCCTGCTGCGCGCCCTCGACGAAGGCAAGGTCGACCGCTCGCGCGTCGCGGTTCTCGCGGGCACGGGTTCGGGCATGAGCGTGGCGATCTCGGATGCCGGGGGCGACTATGGCGCCGTGATCGTTTCGGGCGCGAATCTCGGCATGGACGCGTCCGTTCTGCGAGAGCCAGAACTCTGGCGCGGCGCAGGCGCGCTGATCCTCCAGAACGAGATGCCCGAAGCGATCAATCGCGCGGCGGCCGAAGCGGCAAAGGCTGCCGGCGTGCGGGTATGCCTCAACGCGGCCCCCTTCAGGCCGCTTTCGGCGGAGTTCGCGGCCCTGGTCGACATCCTGGTGGTGAACGCCATCGAAGCCGAGGGGATGTGCGGCTTGGTTGTTTCCGACCTCGACGCAGCAGTGGCCGCGACGGAGGCGCTGGGTCGGGATTTTGCCGCCGTGGTGGTGACGGCGGGCGGAGACGGGGTGGCGGGCTGCGAGCGCGGCAAACCCCCGATCGGCATTCCGGCGCGGCCCGTCAAGCTCGTCAGCACGCACGGGGCAGGGGATGTGTTCGTCGGGGCCCTTGCCAAGGCGCTGGCATATGGCGAAACCTTCGCCGCCAGCTTAAAGGCTGCAAACGAAGCGGCGGCGGCCCACGTGTCGACACCGCAGATGTGATCGCACGGCTTTCGCCCATCGGGGCGGGGGCCGGGCAGCAAGGGGAACGGGGAAGCTGTGGAGGCAGCAGCACCCCGGAAAGTGTCCAACCAAAGGAGGAGATGGACGTGAGAGTCGATCTGTTTGAAATGATGCTGCGCGCGAAGGCCAGTCGAAGGGACATCCTTCGCGGCGCCGCGAGCGTGGCAGCCCTTTCCGCCACGGGCGGCATCGGCATGGGCGTTCTGACGAGCAGCGCGTCCGCCCAGGACAACATCCGCGCCGAGATCCTGAAGATCCCCGGCGTCGGCCAGGGACAGCCCACCGACGCGGACTTCCAGAAAGTCGGCGAGATGGTGCTCGGCGCCACCAAGGCCAACGTCAAGGAAGGCGAGTTCGCCGGCGTCGAGCTGACCTTCATGGGGCTCAATAACCAGAACCTGCACAACTTCCTGTTCCGCGGCTTCCTGAAGCCCTGGGAGACCTACACCGGCGCCAAGATCAACTGGGTCGATCTCGCGCAGGCCGACTACAACGCCCGCCTGCAGCAGTCGATCGCGACCGGCACGGTGGACTTCGACCTGCTCGAGATGGGCGCGCCCTTCGAAGGCGACGTCTGCGGCAAGGGCCTGTGCTCGGAGATGCCGGACTGGGTCAAGCAGCAGATCGACATGGACGACGTCGTCGGCTACCTGCAGCCCCCCGTCGGCACCTGGGACGGCAAGCAGTATCGCGTCACGGTCGATGGCGACGCGCACAACTTCAACTTCCGCACCGACGTGTTCTCGGATGCCGACCTCGCCGAGCAGTGGAAGGCGGATGGCGCGGACAAGGCGGGCCTGGCCGAATGGGGCGTGCCCACCACCTGGCAGCAGGTGCAGGCCGTCACGAAGTTCCTCAAGGGCAAGCAGCTCAACGGCCAGGACCTCTACGGCTATCTCGACGCGCCCAAGCCCTGGGGCGGCTTCGGCTTCTACTTCCTGGGCTCGCGCGCCACGGCCTATGCCAAGCACCCCGACGACAAGGCCTGGCTGTTCGACGCCGAGACCATGAAGCCGCGCATCAACAACCCCGCCTGGGTGCGCGCCATCCAGGACGTGGTCGACGCGCTGCCTTCCGAGCCGCCGGATCAGCTCAACGCCGACCCGAACCAGACCTGCTTCTCGCAGTTCCTGGCCGGCACGGGCTCCATGCTCGCATGGTGGGGCGACGCAGGCTCCAACGCCAAGACCAACGACTCCTCCGTGATCGGCGACAGCGTGGGCTTCTCCATCCTGCCGGGCTCCGACGACGTCTACAACTCGAAGACGGGCCAGTGGGACAAGCTGGCGAGCGGGCCGAACTTCTCGCCGAACTGCGCCTACCTCGGCTGGGGCGTCTATGTGATGTCGCGCGTCGATTCCGACGAGAAGAAGAAGAAGGCCGCTTGGTCGGCCGCGGCCCATCTCGGCGGCAAGGACCTGTCGCTCTGGACCTCGGCCTATCCGTCCGGCTTCCAGCCCTACCGCAACTCCCACTTCAACATCCCCGAATGGGTCGAGGCGGGCTATGACGAGGCGTTCATCACGTCTTATCTCAAGTCCGAGGGCGACAGCTACAACCACCCCAACGCGGCGATCGAGCCGCGCATCCCCGGCATCTTCCAGTATTACTCGGTGGCCGAGGACGAGTTGAGCAAGATCTTCGCGGGCCAGGCGACGGCGCAGGCCGGTGCCGACGCCATCGCGGCCGCCTGGGAGAAGATCACCGACCAGATCGGGCGCGAGAACCAGGTCAAGCTCTACAAGGCGAGCCTGGGCATGCCGGCCTGACGCCTCTCGGGCTCGGCGGCGCGCAATCGTCGCCGGGCCCGATGCTCTGCTTTGACAGCACCAACGCTATGCCGGCTCCCGCTTCCAGGCGGGGGCCGGCCAGCAACACTCGCACGGGCGACCCCAGATGACCGACACCGCCATCGGCACCGCACAGGTTGGAAGCATCGACAATGTGGCCGATCCGGTTCCGCCGGAGCGCCGTAGGCTCGGCCGCGCGCTGATGCTGATCGCCACGCTCGCGCTGGCTGCGATCGTGCTCTATCAGATCTTCTTCCGCGCCGGCGTGACCTCCACGGGGTTCAGCAACTGGCGCCCCGTTCTCTACGCCTATGTGGCCTGGGGCGTGGCGCTCGGCGTGGGCCAAGTGCTGACGCGCGGCGACGAGGGGCTGAAGGCGCTGTTTCTGTTGCCGGCCGTGCTGTTCACCGTGGCGCTCGTGATCTTTCCCACGCTGTTCGGCTTCTACATCGCGCTGACGGATTGGAACCTGTCATCCTTCACGGGGCGCCGCTTCAACGGGCTCGACAATTTCTGGCAGATGCTGGGCGATCCCTATTACCGCAACGCGCTGGGCAACATGGTGCTCTACGTGCTGGCGGTGCTCGTGGAATACGCCATCGCCTTCGGCCTCGCACTCCTGCTCAACGCGCAGATCGTGGCGCGCAAGTTCTTCCGCGTGGTGTTCCTGCTGCCGCTGATGCTCTCGCCCGTCGCCGTGTCCTGGATGATCGGCAAGTCGCTGATGGAGTACCGCTTCGGCCCGGCCGCAACCCTTGCACGCTGGCTCGGCTGGGAGAACCCCGCCTTCCTCGCCTCTCCCTGGATGGCCAAGTTCTCCATCATGGCGCTGGATGCCTGGACCTACATCCCCTTCATGATGATCATGCTGCTCGCCGGTCTCCAGGCGATGTCGCGCGAAGTGCTGGAAGCCGCAAAAGTGGATGGCGCGACCGCGTGGCAGACCTTCTGGCAGGTGACGTTCCCCCTGATGCTGCCGGTCTCGATCACCGCCATCCTGCTGCGCATCATCTTCAAGCTGAAGCTCGCCGACATCGTGATCACCGTGACGGCCGGCGGACCGGGCGGCGCGACGGACTCGGTCACCTCCTTCATCTTCCGCGAATACCGGGACCGCTCGAATGTCGGCTACGGCACGATGCTGGCCATGACCTATCTCGTGCTCATCATCGTGTTCGTGACGCTGCTGCTCAAACTTTCGAAGCGCTTCGTGCGCAACGTCAACTGAGGACATCCCGATGAGCGCTCTCACCACCGAGCAATCGACGGCCGATGTCCAGGCGCCTGCCGCCTTCTGGGCGAGCCGGCTGGTCATCTACGGCCTTTTGTTCTTCTGGGCCTTCATCTGCCTGTTTCCGATCTACTGGACGGTGACCACCTCCATGAAGTCAGCCGTGGACGTCACGCAGGGCCACCTCGTGCCTTGGGTCGACTTCACGCCGTCCTGGCGCGGGTGGCGCTCGCTCGGCCTGTCGCCCGACACGATCGGCACGGATTCCACGCCGCGCGCCGAGTTCCTGAAGCGCTTCACCAATTCGGTGGTGACGTCGGTCGGCGCTTCCGCGCTCGCCATCGTGATCGGCAGCCTGGCGGCCTACGGGCTCACGCGCTTCCGCTACCGGTTCCTCTGGATGAAGAACGAGGACATCTCCTTCTTCTTCCTGAGCCAGCTGATCCTGCCTCCGGTCGTGCTCGCGCTGCCCTTCCTCGTGCTCTACCGCGAGCTCGACATGCTGGACACGCAGGTGGGGCTGATCCTCCTCTATGCGCTGACCGTGCTGCCGATCGTCATCTGGATCATGCGCGACCAGTTCGGCTCGATCCCGATCGAGCTCGAGGAGGCGGCCTTCGTGGACGGGCTCTCGATCTGGGGCGCGTTCTTCCGCATCGTCCTGCCGATTGCACTGCCGGGCATGGCGGCGGCCTTCATCTTGTCGATGGTCCTGTGCTGGAACGAGTATTTCTTCGCGGCCCTTCTCACCTCCACCAATGCGAACACGCTGCCGGTGATGGTGGCGAGCCAGACGGGCTCGCAGGGCATCAACTGGTGGTCGATGGCCGCACTTTCGACCGCGGCCATCGCGCCCTTGGCGATCGTCGGCATCATTCTCGAACGCTACCTCATCAAGGGCATGACCGCGGGCGCGGTGAAATAGAACCGGGCGAAGCGGAGCCCCATCGAGAGGCTCCGCAGGCCGCGTGAGGGTTATCAGGGGGAACATATGGCAACCGTCGGGATCAAGGACGCCGTCAAGGAATACGGCACGGTCAGGGTGCTGCACGGTGTCAGCGTGGACATCGCCGATGGCGAGTTCGTGGTGCTGGTCGGGCCTTCGGGCTGCGGCAAGTCCACGCTTCTGCGCATGGTGGCGGGCCTCGAGGCCGTTTCGGGCGGCACGATCCGCATCGGCGACCGGGTGGTCAACAACCTGCCGCCCGCCAAGCGCGACATCGCCATGGTGTTCCAGACCTACGCGCTCTATCCGCACAAGACGGTGCGCGAGAACATGGCCTTCGCGCTCAAGCTGCGCGGCACGGACAAAGCCACGCTGAACGAGCGCGTGGACCGCGCGGCCACCATTCTCGACCTCAAGCCATATCTCGACCGCTACCCGCGCCAGCTTTCGGGCGGCCAGCGCCAGCGCGTCGCCATGGGCCGCGCCATCGTGCGCAACCCCCAGGTGTTCCTGTTCGACGAGCCCTTGTCGAACCTCGACGCCAAGCTCCGCGTGCAGATGCGCACCGAGATCAAGGAGCTGCACCAGCGCCTCAAGGTCACCACGATCTACGTCACGCACGACCAAGTCGAGGCGATGACCATGGCCGACAAGATCGTGGTGATGCAGGGCGGGCGCATCGAGCAGGTCGGCAAGCCGCTGGAACTGTTCGACCGCCCCGCAAACACCTTCGTGGCCTCCTTCATCGGCTCGCCCTCCATGAACCTCCTGCCCGGCACGGTTCGCGGCGAGGGGAGTGCGCGGTGGGTGGAAGTCTACGGCGCCCGGCTGCCCGCGCCTGCCGATGCGCAAGTGTCCGATGGCCAGGAAGTGACCTACGGCATCAGGCCCGAGCACCTGGCGATGGGCGAAGACGGGTTCCCAGCCACGATCTCGGTGGTGGAGCCGACGGGCTCGGAAACGCTCGTCTTCGCGCGCTTCGGCGGCCACGAGATGACGGCGCTCTTTCGCGAGCGCCACCCCTTCAACCCCGGCGACACGCTGCACCTCAAGCCGCGGCCCGACAGCATCCACCTGTTCGACAAGGCGACCGGCCGCCGCCTCTGAAGCGTTTTCAGCAAAAGTGCGAAGCGGTTTCGCGTCCGGAAATGCTTGAGTTGGGTGACGCCTCGGGAATCGGCGGGCCTTCGGTCTCCCGTTGTTGCTCGGCTGTCCCGTGAGCACCCGGTACACGCTGGCGGCCGCGGCTCACGCCCGCCAGGACATCAAGAAGAGCCGTTTCGTGGCCGCAGCCGACGCGGTCGACGACGAGGAGGCGGCCAAGCGCTTCATCGCGCTGCATTCGGATGCCACGGCCAGCCACAACTGCTGGGCATGGCGGGTCGGTTACGCCTACCGTTTCAACGATGACGGCGAACCGGGCGGCACGGCGGGCAAGCCGATCCTGCAAGCCATCGACGGACAGGCGCTCGACCATGTGGCGGTCGTGGTGACGCGCTGGTTCGGCGGTGTCCTGCTCGGCAGCGGCGGGCTCGTTCGCGCCTATGGCGGCACGGCCGCGCTTTGTCTGCGGGAGGCGGAGAAGACCGCGCTGGTCGACATGGTGTCGGCCACGATGCGGTGCCAGTTCGGCGATCTGGCGCTGCTGCAGGCGCGTCTCACGGCCTTGCCCAACGTGAAGCTGCTCGGCTCGACCTTCAACGAGACCGGCGCGGAATGGTCGCTTTCCGTTTCGCGAGACGAAGCGGAGAGCCTGGTTCAGTTGGTGAGCGACCTTTCGAGCGGGCGCGCGGAACTCCGCCTCAATGCCTAGTCTCTTGCGTCGCGGCTAGCGTTTGACGCCGTAGAAGCGGGCGGCGTTGTCGGCAAACATGGCGGACAGTTCCCTGTCGGACAGGTCGGCGAAACCTCGGCGGAAGCTCCCGTAAGCCTGCTGGGTGGTGGCGTGGAGTTCCACCACCGGGTGGTCGCTCGCCAGCATCGCGCGCTCGGGGCCGAAAGCGTCGAGGCAGGCGCGCATCACATGGCGCAGGCTGTCTTCGGTCCAGTCGGGGTCGTAGGCGACGAGATCAGAAATCTTGATGGCGAGGTTCGGCGCCCGCGCGAGCGCCTTGAGGCCGTTCTCCCAAGCGCGCATCCCGTCTGGGCTGCGGTCGAAGGGCGAGCCGCAATGGTTGAGCGCGAAGGGGATGTCGGGAAAGGCCACTAGGAGGTCGAGCGCGTCCTCGAACTGCCAGGGCGAGATCAGGAGGTCGAAGGAGAGCCCGAGACGCCCGAGAACGGCCAGCCCGCGCCGCCAGGCGGGGTCGGCCATGCGGTGGCGGTCGGACACGGCCGAGCGGGCGGGGTCGGGATGCCAGCTCAGGATCTGGCGGATGCCCGCCACGCGCGGGTGGGCGGCCATGGCTTCGAGCACGGGCTGCACGTCCGGGCTCGCGAGATCGGCATAGCCGACATAGCGCCCGGCGACATGGTCTGGCCGCGCCAGCCCGTCCAACCAGGCGATCTCGCCCAAGGGGTCGGCGGGGTCCCAGTTGGCCTCCACATGGACACTGCCTACGAGGTCGAGCCCGTCCATCGCGCGAAGGTAGTCCGCGGGCAGGCAGTCACCCGCAAGCGCTGGCGCGGTCTGATCGCGCAGCCAGAGATGCTTGCCGAGCGCGCGATCCCAGAAATGGTGATGGGGGTCGACGACCGGCCCGGCATAGAGGCCCACCTCGTCCCGCAGGGGAGGCATCAATGCCCCATATGGATGCGCTTGCCGATCGTGTCGGCGAGCGTCAGCCAGCGCCGCGCGGCGCGGTCCTCGCCTGCGCACGCCGCCAGCAAGGCTTCGCGGTGCAGTTGGGCGAGGCGTGGTGCCGGCAGGTCGGCCGCGGCGTCGATCTCCTCCGCAATCGAGATGAAGCGCTTGGCCTGATCCTCGCCGCCCAGGCGCGGGGCGATCTCCTCGCGCACGAAGTCGTCCCAGGAGAGGGCGGGGTTCCAGGTGAAGCGCGCAAAGGCCAGGTAGGAGAACTCGACGGTCGCGAAATAGTCGGAGGGCTCGCCCCAGACAGTGAGCCCCTCCATACCGAGCGCCTGGCCGCGCGTGGCCATGTCGGCGAAGGTGCGGGCGTTGAAGCTGTAGCGCTCCGTGCGCTCGTCGCCGTTCCACTGGCAGGCGAACTGGCAGCGCAGCACGTTGGGCTGGGTGGGAAGCTTCGACACGTAGTTGGGGTCGAGCTCGGTGCGCAGCCGCTTCCAGTAGGAGCGGTTTGCCGTGTGCTGGTAGATGGCGCCCTTGGGGAGAACGGCCTGCGCCTCGTGCGCGACGGGTTCGAGAAGGTTGTCCCACTGCATTTCGCAGTAGATCCAGAGATCGGGCTTCTTGGCCTTGGCCGCGCGGAAGAGGCGCGGGAAATTGGCGGCCATGTCGGTATGCGACCAGGAATCGCCGTGGTCGTCGGCGCGGCGGGCGGCTTCCGCATCGTTGGCGCGCCGCGCCCGGCAGCGCGCGCAGCCGCACACGCCGTAATCGCCGCTCTCGATGTTGATGCCGCCGATGTCGAAGGTCTCCGCCAGCCAGGAAACGGCTTCCTCCATCCAGTCCATCGTCTCGGGCGCGCTCGGGCAGGCGCTCACGGTGTAGTCGGAGTGGGGGAAATTGAGAGGGAAGGCGAGGTCGGCCAGTTGGAAGCCGACGCCTTTCTCCATCTGGGCGGCATGCTGGGGGTTGGCTTTCAGCCAGGTGGATAGGTTGAAGCGGTGGTCGCCCTCCCAGTAGACGCCGCCATAGGCACCGATGGCGATGCCGGGGATGATGCGCACGCCGCGCTCCCGCGCATAGCGGCACAACTCCTGCGCGGCTTCGATGCCGCCGTGGCTGTCACGCAGGAAGCCATAGACCACAATGGCGGCAACCCGGTTCTCCGAGCAGAAGTCGACCAGGCGCCGGTAGTCGGCGAGAAAGCCGCCGGGCGGCTTCTGGAAGGGGTTGAAGACGCCGATCTCCTGCTGGCCGATCTGCGACAGCTCCCAGTTGGTGGAGTGGTCCCAGGTCCAGAAGGTGCGATAGGCGAGGCCGGGCTTCTCTTCCACCGGTCCACCGTCGAGGAAGCTGAGCGCGGGATCGGCTTTCCCGCGCCGGATCAGTTCGTTCGCACCGTAGATCACGCCCGAAAACGGCCCGCCGCGCACCTCGACCGTTTCCCCATCGCGGCTGAGCACGAAAGCGCCTTCGGCAAGGCTCGCATCCTCCACGAGCCGCAGGGACTGCGCGCCCAGCACCTCCCTCACGAGGCGGGCGGCATGCGGGTGGTCGCTTGCGCCTTCGATGGTGGTCATGCGCCGCTTCTCCCCTTCGGCTGCGTGTGATTGACAAAGATAGAGCAGGCTACCTATCAAATATCAACTTTGTTTTTTGCTGGTGATAGGCTTGTCCGCCAGCTGGGAGAGCCTTGCATGCCCGGAGATTTCGACGCCCGCCTCGCCGCGCTCCAGCAGGGCTGGCCCATGCCGTCCGCGCCGCGGCCGATCACGATCCTGGGCGCGGGCGGCATCGTGCGCGACGGGCACCTGCCCGCCTACCGCAAGATGGGCCTGCCCGTGGCGGGCGTGTTCGACATCGACCGAAATGCCGCCGGAAAGCTCGCGGCCGATTTCGGCGTGGACACCGTGCACGACACACTCGACGCAGCGCTTGCGGCCTGCGGACGGGAGGGCGTGTTCGATCTGGCACTCCCGCCCACAGCCATCCTCGGCACCGTGGAGCGGCTGCCGCAAGGCTCTGTCGCGCTGATCCAGAAGCCGCTTGGACCCGATCTCTCCGTCGCCCGCCAGATCGTGGACGCGCTCGACGCGCGGGGAGTGACGGCCGCCACCAATTTCCAGCTTCGCTTCACCCCTTCCATGCTCGCCATCAGAGACGCCGTGCGCCGTGGGCTGCTCGGCGAGATCGTGGATGTGGAGGTGCGGCTCGCCGTCTACATGCCCTGGGAGTTGTGGTCCTTCATTCCCAAGCTCGATGCGGTGGAGATCCCGCTCCACTCCATCCACTATCTCGACTGGATCCGCTCCACATTCGGCGAGCCGGAAAGCGTCTATGCCAAGGCGGTGAAGCACCCGCGCTACGCCACCCAGGCTGATGCGCGCTCCTCGATCATCCTCGACTACGGCGACCGCATCCGCTGCGCGCTGTCGCTCAACCACACCTATGCCTTCGGCCCCGACCATGTGGAGGCGACGATCCGCGTCGAGGGCACGCAAGGGGCCGCCCATCTCACCGTGGGCTACCTCGTCGACTACATCCGACCGGTGCCCGAGCGGCTGGAATTCGTCACGCAAGGCGAGAGCTGGACCGAGCTGCCGCTGCAGGGCGAGCGGGTGCCGGATGCGTTCGGCTTCGTGATGGCGAACCTCCAGCGCTTCGCCAACGGCGAGGACGCCGTGCTCGACACCGACGTCCACGATTCCGTGCGCACCATGGCTTTGGTGGACGCGGCCCTGCGCTCGAGCCGCCAGGGCGGCGTGCGGCCTGAGTTCTGATGTTTTCGTATAAGAAATCTCACTTTCATAAATCAAAAATCGTGCTAGCGTGACCCTATCGAGCGTGCCGTGTCCGGGAGAGGCGCGGCAGCACGCGGTTCGCAGGCGGCCGACAGAGCCGCGATGCGCGATGACAACGGGGAACGAAGACATGCCGAACCATTCTTCCGAACGGAAATCCCTGAGGCTGGGGATCGCCCTCGCGGCGCTCGCAGCCTGGGGCCTGGGCGCCGTGGCGCCCGTTGCGGCACAGGATGTCACCACCATCCGCGTGCTCAACTGGCAGCCCGGCGGTCCCGCTTATTGGGATGCGCTGGTGAAGGCCTTCGAGGCCGAGAACCCGGACGTGAAGGTCGAGCTCGAAACCGTGCCCTTCGACCGCTATCCGGAAGTGCAGGGCCCCTACATCACCACCCGCACCGGGCCCGACGTGATGGAGAACAATGGCGGTCTCGAACTCTTCGACCGCCGCTCCGCCTACATGGAACTGCCCGAGGACGTGAAGGCCGCGGGCAACGACCTCATCACCTACAGCGGCGGCTGCCTGAACTTCGACACGAGCCAGCCCTGCTACGGCATGCCCTTCGGCTACCAGGGCAATGTGATGTACTACAACAAGGCCGTGCTGCGCGAGGCGGGCCTCGACCCCGAGAATCCGCCGGCGACCTGGGAAGCGATGAACGAGGCCTGCGCCAAGGTGAAGGCCTCGGGCAAGACGTGCCTGGCGCATGGCATGACCGGCGTGTTCCCCGCTTATTGGAACTTCCCCGAGATCGCGCGCAACTACCTCTCGGAAGACGACATGCGCGCCGTGCTGGCCGGGCAGATGCCCTGGACCGACCCGAAGATGGTCGCGATCCTCCAAGGCCTCGCCTCGATCGGCGCGCAGGGTTGGATCAACTCGAACTCGCCTTCGATCAGCATGCTGCCCGACGGCGCAGATATCTTCTCCTCGGGCAATGCGGCGTTCGCCGGCACCATCATCGCCGATGCGGTGAACTGGCAGGCCTTCGGCCAGGCGCTGGGCGACGAGAATGTGGGCGCCATGCGCTGGCCGGCACTCGTGCCCGACGCACCACTGGCCAAGAGCTTCAGCGGCGTGGAAAGCTCGGTCTTCGGCGTTTCCGCCTGGAGCGACAAGCAGGAAGCCGGGCTGAAATTCGTGCGCTTCATCGCCGGCAAGACCAATGCCGACCTGCTGACCTCGCTCGGCGGCGGCATCGCGCTCCACAAGCAGGTGGACACCGGCCTGTTTCCGAAGTCGCAGGCGCTCGCGCAGATCCGCGAGATCATCAAGACACCCACGCTTCACGCCGGCGTGCTGTTGAGCGGCCAGGAAGTGGACGCCCTCGCGCGCGGCTGGCAGGAGGTGACGCTTGGCCGTCTCAGCGTCGAGGACTGGGCCGAGCGCATGCAGATCGCGCTGGAGGAGAGCCCCGGCAAGAACTGACGGGGCTCACGCGGAACGCACTCGACACGCGCTCCGCGCCGCTTCCCGGCTCCACCATGACCACCGCGACCTCCCCGTCCCCCATCACGCGCGAGCGGCGCAGAACCGAGCGCTCGCGCCTCCTGCTGATGCTGGCCCTCGTTCTGCCGGGCGTGGCGCTCGCGGTCATGTTCAAGCTCGTGCCGCTCGTGCGAGCGTTCTGGCTGAGCCTGCTCCAGACGCGGGGCTTCAACGAGCCCACCTTCGCTCCGCTCGTGAACTACCGCTCCATGATGCGCGACCCCGTGGTGGCGCAGGCCTTCTGGAACGCGGCCACCGTGTTCCTCACGCTGCCTTTCTGGGTGTTCCTGCCGCTGGTGCTCGCGCTCCTGCTCTTCCAGCGCACGCCGGGCTGGAAGGTGTTTCGCGCGGTCTATTTCCTGCCTTACATGATCGCGCCCGTGGTGGTCGGCATCATGTTCCGCCAGATTCTCGCGCCCGAAGGGCCGCTGAACGCGCTTCTGATCGCGGTGGGCCTGGCGCCGCTTGCCATCGAATGGCTGAACGGCCCGTCTTCCGCGCTGTTCTCGCTCACGGCCGTCGCGCTCTGGAGCTTCTTCGGGCTCGGCGTGCTGACCTATCTCTCGGGCCTCTCCACCGTGCCGCAGGACGTGGTGGAAGCCGCCCGGCTCGACGGCGCGGGCTTCTGGCGGATGATGGGGAGCATCGCGGTTCCGCTGATCAAGCCGGTGATCGGCTATTGGACGGTGCTCTGCATGTCCTCCATGCTGATCTGGATGTTCCCGCTGATCTACGCCTTGACGCGCGGCGGGCCCGGCAGCGCGACCATGCTGCCGGAATATCTCGTCTTCATCACCACCTTCGAGTTCCTCAACCGCGGCAAGGGCGCGGCGATCGGCATGGCGCTCTTCGTGTTCGCGGGCCTCGTCTCGGCCTTCGTGGTGCGGCGCATGTATCGCGAGGGCAAAAGCACGTGAGCGCGCACCTTCTTCGGCGCAGCATCGGGCGCGGGCTCGTCACTTTCGGGCTGGTCGTGGTGGCCGCGGCAGCGCTCTACCCGCTGCTCTTCACCGTCATCAACTCGTTCAAGTCGCGCAACGCCTATGCGCAGAACCCGCTCGGGCTCAGCTTCGACATCACCTGGGCGAACTATGCCGAGACGTTCGCGCGCATGCGCGTGCCGCAGCTTCTCTTCAACAGCATCGTGTGCACCGCGGGCGGCCTGCTTCTTTCCACGGTGGCCGCGCTCTTCATCGCCTATGCCGTGACCAAGCTGAAGATGCCCGGCGGCAATTTCGTGTTCCTGTTCGTGATCGCGATGCTGGTAATTCCCAGCCAGGTGGTGATCTATCCGCTCTACGAGACCATGCTGGGCCTGGGCCTCGGCGGCACCCATGGCGGCCTGATCCTCGCCTACGCCGCCTTCGGCCTGCCGATGAGCACCTACCTGCTCGTCGCCTATTTCCGCGCGATTCCCGACGATCTGGTGGAAGCCGCGCGCATGGATGGGGCGAGCGACATGCGCATCCTGTTCCAGGTGCTGCTTCCCATCTCCACGCCCGCCATCGCAGCCCTTTCCATCCTCAACTTCGTCTGGATGTGGAACGACCTGCTTTTGCCGCTCGTGATCATGGGCGGCTCGGACAAGACCACGCTGATGGTGGGCGTGGCGCTTCTGTCGGGCCAGTACGACGTGTCGATCCCGCTCATCAGCGCCGGCCTGATCGTGGCGCTCCTGCCGGTGCTGCTCGTCTACTTCCTGTTCCAGCGCCAGATCCTGAACGGCGCGATCGCGGGAGCGGTGAAGTGAGCGGCCGAGGACCAAGCGAGCCGCTGCTCTTCATCTACCGGCTCAAACCCGGCATGGGCGAGGAATACGACCGCGCACACCGGGCGGTCTGGCCCGAGATCCTCGCGCTCCTGGACGAGGCCGGCATCCACGACTACCGCATTTGGCGGCATGGCGAGATCGTGGTGTCGCGCATGCGCACGACGCAAGGCTTCGCTCACGCGCAGGCCGTGACGCGAGCGAGCGACGTGCAGCGGCGCTGGACCGCCTCGCTCGGCCATGTCTTCGACGAGATCGCGGACGCCGATGGCGAGCCGCTCTGGCTGGACGAGGTGTTCAGCCACCGCCCCGCGGGGGAAGGCGCGTGAGGCGTCCGGCTCTAGCTCGGCCGCGCAGGCGGACGCTTGCCGCGCAGGGGCGCGAGCGGGAAAGTTGGTTCGGGCAGACTGCCGCCGAGCGCCTGCGTGATGGTGCGCGCCGTCTCGAACTGGGTGCGGCAGGCAGCCTCGAACGACACGCGCTCGCGCGCCTGCGACAGGAACGGCATGGTCAGGGCCGCCAGGCACACGCCTTCGCCGTCGAGCAGCGGAAAGCTCACATCGGTGATGCCCTGCAAGCCTTCGCCCGCGATCATCTCATAGCCGCGGCGGCGCACTTCCCGGATGCGATCGGCCAGCGCTTCCATTTCGCTCGGGTCGACGTTTCCAGCGATCTCGCCCATGGCCCATTCGTGGACGGCCGGCCGCTGGAAGGCGAGAAGCACCCGGCCCGACGCGGTTGCCGCAGCCGGGTTCTGGGTTCCCACCCGCAGCCGGAAGCCGAGCGGTGCGGGGCTGTCCACCTGAGCCACCACGCGGATGTCGAGATGGTCGAGCACGGCCACATGGAAGGCCTGCCAGGCTTCCACCGAGGCCGAGGTCATCAGGGGCAGCGAAACATCGAGCAGGCGCCGCATCGGGGGGTGGCGGTTCGCGAGCTCGTGCAGCCGGTTCGACAAGAAGAGCCCATCCTCGCCCGGACGGCGCCCGATGAAGCCGCGCCGTTCGAGAACCATCACCACGCGATAGACCTCCTGCAGCGAACGCCCGAGCAGCTGGGCGATCTCGCTCTGGCTCACCCCGCGCGACATGCCCGCCAGAAGCTCGATGACGTCGATGCCCTTCTCGAGCGCGGGCGCGCCATAGGCCTGCCGGGAGGCGGCCGTCTCCGTGGCAGACACCTTTGCGGGCGAAGCGGATCGGGCCTTTTTGGGCATTCTTTGCGGCTTTCGGGACACGGAAGATCGCCACCGATTATCACAGATGAAACTTCGATGCCGCCCCCGAACGATCAGCACTCGGGCCAGCGCTTCCACAAGCCACATCTTTCCGACCAGCACACAAGGCCGTCCGCTCCGTGAAGTATCTTTCCCCCGACATCGATTTCGAGAAGCCCGGCAAGCAGGTGGGCGCGTTCCACGTGCCGCTGTCCGTCCACGACGACGCGTGGGGCGTGGTGCCCGTGCCGGTGGCCGTGATCAAGAACGGCGAGGGGCCGACCGTGATCCTGGAAGGCGGCAACCACGGCGACGAGTATGAGGGGCCGATCGCGCTCGGCGAATTGATCCGCGAGCTCGACCCCGCCCAGGTGTCGGGCCGGCTGATCTTCGTGCCCGCCATCAACCAGCCGGCGGTGGAAGCGGCCTCGCGCACCTCGCCGATCGACGGCATCAACCTCAACCGCACCTTTCCGGGCGATGCGCAGGGCACCACCACGCGCCAGATCGCGGCCTTCGTGCACGACGTGCTGTTTCCGCTGGGCGACGTCTTCATCGACCTCCACTCGGGCGGCTCCTCGCTCGACATCATCCCGAGTGCCGTGATCGAGCCCGGCCGCACGCCCGGGCAGCATGCGGCGAATGTCGCAGCCGCCCAGGCTTTTGGGGCGCCGATCGCGGTGGTGATCGACAACCGCGGCGACACGCGCACGGCAACCGCATCCGCGGCGGCTGCCGGCATGACGGTGATCGGCACGGAGATGGCGGGGGCGGGAAGCGTGTCGATCGAGGCGCTGGCGCTCTGCCGTCGCGGCGTGCGCAACGTGCTCGCCCATCTGGGCGTCCTGTCGACCGAGTTTGCCTCGCCCCCGGCCCACGAGCCGCGCCTCTACGCGCTGGGGCCCAAGGCGCACCTGATCGCGGAAGACGACGGGGTGTTCGAGCCGCTGCATCCCCTGGGCGCGGAGGTGAAGGCCGGCGAGCTTGCCGGCCGCATCCATTTTCTGCTTCAACCCGGCCGCGCGCCGGTCGACCTCCATTTCCGCGCGAGCGGCATCGTCTATGGTCGCCGCCGCCCCGGTCGCACGCGCCCCGGAAACTGCTGCCTTGTGGTGGCGAGCCCTTACGAGAAGCCTGAAGCACGATGATCACGCTCGAAGACGTCCAGGCCGCGGCCTCCCGCATCGCGCCCTTCGTTCGCGAAACCCCCACGATCGAGGTGAAGGCGGTGTCCGAGCCGGTGACCGACGCCCGGCTCGCGCTGAAGCTCGAATCGCTCCAGGTGAGCGGCTCGTTCAAGGCACGCGGCGCCACCAACAAGCTCTTGTCCACACCCAGGGAGCGGCTCCAACGCGGCATCGTCACGGCGTCCGGCGGCAATCACGGCCTGGCCGTGGCGCGCGCCGCGAAGCTCGCGGGCGTCCCCGCCACCGTGTTCGTGACCACGAGCGCCACGCCCGAGAAGCGCGAGAAGCTCAAGCGCTGGGGTGCCACGGTCGAAGTGGTGGGCGCGATCTGGAACGAGACCAACGAGGCAGCACTCGCCTTTGCGGAACAAACCGGCGCGGCCTATTTCCACCCCTTCGCCGACCCAGCCGTGATGGCGGGGCAGGGCACGGCGGGCCTGGAGCTCATCAGGGCGCTGCCCGAGATGGACACGCTGCTCGTGGCCATCGGCGGTGGCGGCCTGATCTGCGGGCTGAGCGTAGCCCTCAAGGCGCTCAAGCCCTCGATCCGCATCATCGGCATCGAACCCGAAGGCTCCCCCACGCTCAAGGCATCGCTCGACGCCGGCCGCGTCGTGCGGCTCCCCGAGGTCACGAGCCAGGTCGCCACCATGAGCTGCGCGGAAACAGACCCCCGCGTCTTCGACATCGTGCGCGAGCACGTCGACGACATCGTGCTGGTCTCCGACCAGGCCATGCTCGAAGCCTCTCGCTGGCTCTGGTTCGAACTCGGCCTAGCCGCCGACCTGAGCGGCGCCGCCGCCATCGCAGCCCTCCGGAGCAAGCACGTCCAGATCGGATCGGATGCGGTGGTGGCCGCCTTGGTCTGCGGCGCGGGACCGGAAGGGGTTCTGTAAAACCCCTCTGCTTCGAGGCTGACGCCGCCTCGAAGCAATCAGGCTGAGCCCACTCGCAAAGGCCGCGCCTTCGCAAGCCGCTGTCGCATGGCGGCAGCAAACGTCAAGTTCTTGATGAATTCAAACAGCGCTGGGGAGTGATGGTGGAGCCAATCGGAATCGAACCGACGACCTCTTGAATGCCATTCAAGCGCTCTCCCAACTGAGCTATGGCCCCACTGGCCGACCCCTGGGGGCGGCGGTGCGGGGTTGGGGCCCCGCGGTCGAAGCGGCTTCTAAAGCCAGTGCCCGGCAAGATCAAGCGGGCTGTGAAGGGTTTTTCCGATTGCTTGGCCCGAGGGCGAAAAAGCGGGCGGGAGCAGGGAAGCGCCCGCCCGGCAGGACCTCAATTCTCGTCGTCGTCGCCCACGCCGACGATGCCGCTCATGTCGTCGTCTTCCTCTTCCTCGTCTTCGAGGAAGGTGTCCTCCTCGTCGTCGCCAAGGTCCACGTCGTCGTCGCTGTCGTCGATGTCGGGCACGTCGTCGCCGCCCTTGGCCTCCTCGTCGGCCTCTTCGAGCGACACGACCTCGGCGCCGTCCTCCTCGGTCTCGGGCGTCTCGCGCTCCTCCACCTCTTCCTCCTGCTCGCGCACGCTGCTGCCAGCACTCTCGAAGAAGGTGCGGGGATAGGCCGTGCCCGTGTAGGGGGACACGATCGGATCCTTGTTCAGGTCATAGAACTTCCGGCCCGTTTCGGGGTCGATCCGCTTGGTGCCGAGCTTGGGGTCCGCCATGGAAGAACACTCATCTTGCCGCTTTTCTTGCCCCTTAGACACAAGAGCGCGGACCTGTCAAAACCAAATGCCCTCGCGGCCCGGGCGGGAGCGCACAGTCTTGCGGGAAGCGCCCGCAAGGTTTGGTCTCCCGCAAAGCCCGTTTCGTTTTTGCGGCGGACTGGGCTAGGAGGCGGCACACAGTTTTCGTTTCCGTGCCGGTCGTTTCCCCCATGTCCCATTCCCAAGCAGCCGTTTCCGCCACCGCGCGCAAGGCGCATGCCCTCAAGGGCAGCGTGCGCCTGCCCGGCGACAAGTCGATCTCGCACCGTTCGGTGATGTTCGGCGGGCTCGCCTCGGGCGAGACGCGCGTCTCGGGCTTGCTCGAAGGCGAGGACGTGCTGCGCTCGGCCGATGCCATGCGCGCCTTCGGTGCCAGAATCGAAAAGGCCGGCGAGGAGTGGGTGATCCAAGGCGTGGGCAATGGCTGCCTGCTGGAGCCCAGGGACGCGCTCGACTTCGGCAATGCCGGCACGGGCTCGCGCCTGGTGATGGGGCTTGCCGGCACCTACGATTTCGAGACCACGTTCATGGGCGACGCGTCGCTTTCCAAGCGCCCGATGGGCCGCGTGCTCGATCCGCTGCGGCAGATGGGGGTGCAGGTCCTGCGCGCGGGCGCGGGCGATCGCATGCCGCTCACCCTGCGGGGCCCGCGGCTCGCCGCGCCGATCACCTATCGCGTGCCGATGGCATCCGCCCAGGTCAAATCAGCCGTGCTTCTGGCGGGCTTGAACACGGCGGGCGTCACGACGGTGATCGAGCCCGTGATGACGCGCGACCACACCGAAAAGATGCTCCAGGGCTTCGGCGCGAAGCTCGAGGTGGATACCGACGAGAAGGGTGTGCGCACCATCCGGATCGAGGGGCAGGGCAGTCTCGCCGGCCAGGTGATCGCGGTTCCGGGTGACCCGTCCTCGGCCGCGTTTCCGCTGGTCGCGGCCCTTCTCGTGCCGGGCTCGGAAGTGGTGATCGAGAACGTTCTGATGAATCCGACGCGCACCGGCCTGATCCTGACGCTGCAGGAGATGGGCGGCGACATCACGATCGAGAACGCGCGGGTCGCGGGCGGCGAGGATGTGGCGGACCTGCGCGTGCGCGGCTCGGACCTGCGCGGGGTCGCGGTGCCGGCCGAGCGCGCGCCCTCCATGATCGACGAATATCCGGTGCTCGCGGTGGCCGCGGCCTTTGCGCAAGGCGAAACGCGCATGGACGGGCTCGACGAACTGCGCGTCAAGGAATCCGACCGGCTCGCGGCGGTCGCGCGCGGGCTCGAAGCCAACGGCGTCGACTGCACGGAAGGCGAGGCGTCGCTTTGCGTGCGCGGGCGCCCCGACGGCCGGGGCCTGGGCGGCGGCACGGTCGCAACCCATCTCGACCACCGCATCGCCATGAGCTTCCTGGTGATGGGCTTAGCCTCCGAGAAGCCTGTGACGGTGGACGACCGCGCGATGATCGCGACGAGCTTCCCGCAGTTCCTGCCGCTGATGGCGGGGCTCGGCGCGGACATCGCGTGAGGCGCTGAGGGCATGGCATCGCTCGAACAGACCGCGGGGTTCTTCACCGCTCTCCTGCTCTACATCATGCTGGCCGTGCCGTTCTTCGTCTGGTCGGCACGGGCGAGCCTTGCGAGCGCCCGGAGCCTGGTGGACGGGCGGATGCGCGGGCGGCCCGGCCGCGGAACCACGATCTTCCTGTGCGTCCTGCCGCTTCTTTTCGTGATCTACCATGTGGTGAGCGGCATCGTCGCGACCGAACAAAGCGAGTGGAGCGCTTATGCGTTTCTCGCGCTGTCGCCCGCCTGCGGCATGATCGCGGGCTATCTCTTGGGTTGGCTCTGGGCGCAGAACGGTGGTCCGGGCGTGGGACGTTGGGGACAGGAATGACGGACAGGTTGGTGATCGCCATCGACGGACCCGCCGCTTCGGGCAAGGGGACGCTGGCGCGGCTGGTGGCCGAGCGCTACCGGCTGCCGCATCTCGACACCGGGCTGAGCTATCGCGCGGTGGCGCAGATGCTGCTTTCCAAGAACCTGCCGCTCGACAACGAGGCGCTGGCCGCAGAGGAGGCTGGGCGCGTCGATCTCGGGCGGATGGACAAGGCCGCGCTTTCGCTCCACGCGGTGGGGGAAGCCGCTTCCCGGATCGCGGTGTTTCCGCTCGTGCGGCGGGTGCTCGTGGAAAAGCAGCGCCTCTTTGCCTCGGGGCCCAAGGGTGCAGTGCTTGACGGGCGCGACATCGGCACGGTGGTGTGCCCGCAAGCGCGCGTGAAGATTTTCCTGACCGCCTCGCCCGCCGAACGCGCCAAGCGGCGGCTGCGCGAGATCGAGGCGCGCGGGGGCTCGGGCGATCTCGCCGCCATCCAGGGAGACATCGAAACGCGCGACCGGCGCGACAGCGAGCGGGCGGACTCGCCGCTCAAGCCGGCGGCGGACGCGCACTTGCTCGACACCAGCGAACTCGATATAGACGCCGCGTTCCTTGCAGCCTGCCGCATCATAGACGACGCGCTGGCCGCATAGGGCGCTCCCCGCATCTGGGGCGCCAAGCTTTTTCGCCGGCAGTCGTGGCGATGGGCGGCGCAAATCCCCATATCGGGCGCATCACATCACCCGCAGCCTGTTTCGGGCTCCGCGCCGAACGCTTCCGATCGGAAGCGATGGGGATTCCCCACGAGCGCCGGACCAGGCCCCGCAACTCGAACCCGGCGCTTGCCTCCTCGGAGGCTTCTCAGGAGAACCAATGTCACAAACCGTTGCCAACAAGGCAAACCCCTCCCGCGACGACTTCGCTTCGCTGCTTGAAGAGTCGTTTGGAGACGGCCATTCCGGCGAAGGCCAGGTCGTTCGCGGCCGCGTCACGGCCATCGAAAAGGACATGGCCATCATCGATGTCGGCCTCAAGGTCGAAGGCCGCGTGCCGCTCAAGGAGTTCGGCGCCAAGGCCAAGGACGGCCAGCTGAACGTCGGCGACACCGTCGAAGTCTATGTCGAGCGCATCGAGAACGCGCTTGGCGAAGCCATGCTTTCCCGCGACAAGGCCCGTCGCGAAGAATCCTGGGGCAAGCTCGAAGAGAAGTTCGCCAAGAACGAGCGCGTCGAAGGCGTCATCTTCAACCAGGTCAAGGGCGGCTTCACCGTCGACCTCGACGGCGCGGTGGCCTTCCTGCCCCGCTCACAGGTCGATATCCGCCCGATCCGCGACGTCACGCCGCTCATGCACACGCCGCAGCCCTTTGAGATCCTCAAGATGGATCGCCGCCGGGGCAACATCGTCGTGTCGCGCCGCACGGTTCTTGAGGAATCGCGTGCCGAGCAGCGTTCCGAGATCGTCCAGAACCTCGAAGAGGGTCAGGTGGTCGAGGGCGTGGTCAAGAACATCACCGACTACGGCGCGTTCGTGGATCTGGGCGGCATCGACGGCCTGCTCCACGTCACCGACATGGCCTGGCGCCGCGTCAACCATCCGACCGAGATCCTGCAGATCGGCCAGACGGTGAAGGTGCAGATCATCCGCATCAACCAGGAAACCCACCGCATCTCGCTCGGCATGAAGCAGCTCGAGAGCGATCCTTGGGGCGACATCGGCACCAAGTATCCGATCGGCAAGAAGATCCGCGGCACGGTCACCAACATCACCGACTACGGCGCGTTCGTGGAGCTCGAGCCCGGCATCGAGGGCCTGATCCACGTGTCCGAGATGTCGTGGACCAAGAAGAACGTGCACCCCGGCAAGATCCTGTCCACCTCGCAGCAGGCGGACGTGGTCGTGCTCGAAGTGGACCCGCAGAAGCGCCGCATCAGCCTCGGCCTCAAGCAGACGCTCGAGAATCCGTGGGAAGCCTTCGCGCGCAACCACCCCGTCGGCTCGATCGTCGAGGGCGAAGTCAAGAACAAGACCGAGTTCGGCCTGTTCATCGGTCTCGAAGGCGATGTGGACGGCATGGTGCACCTCAGCGACCTCGACTGGGTCAAGCCCGGCGAGCAGGCGATCGAGGACTACCAGCGCGGCCAGATGGTGCGCGCCCAGGTGCTCGACGTCGACCAGGACAAGGAGCGCATCAGCCTCGGCATCAAGCAGCTGGCGCGTGAGTCGGCCGATGCCGGCGGCGCGCCTGGCGAACTGCGCAAGAACGCGGTGGTCACCTGCGAAGTGATCGCGATCAAGGACGGCGGCATCGAGGTTCGCCTCGTGGAGTCGGGCTTCGACACGTTCATCAAGCGCAACGACCTGTCGCGTGACCGCGACGAGCAGCGCCCCGAGCGCTTCACGGTCGGCCAGAAGGTCGACGCCCGCGTGATCGCCTGGGACAAGAAGACCAAGAAGCTCCAGGTCTCCATCAAGGCGCTCGAGATCGCCGAAGAAAAGGAAGCGGTTGCCCAGTACGGCTCGACCGACTCCGGCGCTTCGCTCGGCGACATCCTGGGCGCAGCCCTCAAGGGCCGCGGCGAGTAAGCTTCGCCCCACCGACAAGGAAAAGCCCCGCCATCGTGCGGGGCTTTTTCGTCTGGGGGAGAGCAGGAGGCGCGATGAAAGGCAAACACGAAACGCTGCCTGACCCTCGCGCGCACTGAAGCCGCCCAGGAAGGACGCTTCACCTTTTTCGCTTATGACCCCCGATCGGCCTCCTCTGAACCGAGGCCCATCCAACACTCGGCGGGGATCGTTTGGACTATCTGCTGCTGAAATACCTCCACGTGCTGGGCGCCATCGTGATCCTCGGCACCGGCACGGGGATCGCCTTCTTCATGCTGATGGCGCATCGCACGCAGGATGCGGCCTTCATCGCCCGCACCGCAGGTGTGGTGGTGGTGGCCGACATGGTGTTCACCGCGAGTGCCGTGCTGGCGCAGCCCGTCACGGGGTATCTGCTCGCGGAGATGATGGGCATCCCGCTCTGGGAGGGATGGCTCGGGTTGGCGCTCGTCCTGTACGGCGTGGCGGGCGTCTTCTGGCTTCCCGTGGTCTGGATACAGGCGCGGATGCGCGATCTCGCGCGCGAGGCCGCGCATGCCGGACACCCGTTGCCGCCCCTCTATCATCGGCTGTTCCGCATCTGGTTCTTGTTCGGCTTTCCGGGCTTCGGCTCGGTGATGGCCATCCTTTGGCTCATGATCGCGCGGCCCGCCCTATGACGATCCCCGCACCTCCGCCCACGGTTGCCGTCCTGGGCGCTTCCGGCCTGATCGGCGAAGCGCTCTGCACGTTTCTTCTCGAGCAGGGCTTCGCGGTCGTGCCCGTGGCGCGGCGCTTCACGCCGGTTCAGGAAGAAGCGTGGCGCGGGCGCCTCCTGCGCGGCCCGCTGGTCGATGCCGGTGCCGCGGAACTCCGCACGCTTCTTGCCGCGACGCGGGCCGATGTCGTCGTGAACTGCATCGGCGTCCTGCAGGATGCGCCGGGCGCGGCGGCAGCGGACGCCAATCACGGCTTCGTCGCGCGGCTCGTCGGCGCCATCCAGGCGCAGGACGGGCCTTCGCCGCTTCTGGTTCACGTCTCGGTGCCCGGCCGGCCGGACGAGGACCGGACGGAGTTCAGCCGGGAAAAGCGCGCGGCCGAAGCGGTGATCGGGAATTCCGGCCTTTCCCATGTGATCCTGCGGCCCGGCTTCGTGGTGGCCGATGCGGCCTATGGCGGCAGCGCCCTGATGCGCGCGCTCGCCATGTTGCCGTTCGATCTGCCCGAGAGCCTCGCTCGGCGCCCCTTCGCTGTGACGGATGTGCGCGACATCGGCCGCACGGTCGCCTTCCTGCTCGAGGAATGGCGCGCGGGACGTCGCTCGTGGCGTGCGGGCTGGGACGTGATGGAAGACGAGGCCCACAGCGTGGGCGATGTGCTCACCGCGCTCGGAGCGCGCCTTGCCGGGCCGAAACGGCGGATCACCGTTCCCGAGTGGATGCTTGGGGCCGCCGGGCTTGGCGGAGACCTGGTCTCGCGCTGGGGCTGGCGGCCCGCCATGCGCTCCACCGCGCTGGCCGAGATGCGGCGCGGCGTGACGGGCGATCCGAAAGCCTGGCGCGAGGCAACCGGCATCGCTCCCCGGCCGGGCTCGGCCATCTTGCGCTCGGTCGCCGCCACCGTGCAGGAGCGCTGGTTCGCGCGGCTCTACATGCTGAAGGCGCTGATCTTCGGCATCCTCGCGCTCTTTTGGATAGCGTCGGGCGGGATCGCCATCACCGTCGCCTTCGATGCGGCCGCCCGCATCCTCACCGACCACGGCTTCAGCGAAGGGCTCGCCAAGACCGTCACGGCGGCGACGAGCCTGATGGACATCGCGATCGGCGTGCTGATCCTCAACCGGCGCACCTGCCGCATCGGCCTCCTCGCGGGCATCGCCCTGTCTCTCTCCTACATGGTGGGGGCAGCCATCCTGACGCCCGCAATGTGGGCCGACCCGCTGGGATCGCTGGTGAAGACGGGGCCGGCCATCGTCTTGATGATCGTGGGCCTGGCGGTGCTCGACGACAGGTGAAGAGGCGCGGAACGCCCTAATCCGCGTCCAACACCTCGCGCACCTTGGTGGCGAGCTGCTCGATGCTGAAGGGCTTGGACAGGATGTTCGCGCCGCGGTCGAAGATGCCGCCATCCATCAGGGAATCGCGGATATAGGCGGTGGTGAAGAGCACCCGCAGGCCAGGCCGGGCCTTGAGCGCCAGTTCGGCGAGCTGGCGGCCGGTCATGTCGGGCATCATGATGTCGGTGAAGACGAGCGAGACCGGCTCGCCCGCCTCGATCATCCGGAGCGCCTCGGTGGCGTTGCGGGTCTCCACCACGCGGTAGCCGAGCTCGCGCAGCGCTTCGGACGAGAACTGGCGCACGCGCTCCTCGTCCTCCACCACCATCACGATCTCGTCGCTGCCGGCACCCTCCGGCAATCCCTCGCGGGGGCGGGCGGAGGGGAGCGGCGCGCTGCCCTCGAAGCGGGGCAGGAACACGCTGACGGTGGTGCCGGTGCCGAGCTCGGAGAGGATCTTCACCTGGCCGCCCGACTGGCGGATGAAGCCGAACACCTGGCTGAGCCCGAGCCCCGTGCCCTTGCCCACGCCCTTGGTGGTGAAGAAGGGGTCGAAGGCCTTTTCGATCACGTCCGCGCTCATGCCCGTGCCGGTGTCGGTGACGTCGAGGCGCACATATTCGCCGGGCTCGACGCCTTCCTGCTCGGCCTCTTCGCCCCACAAGGCGACATTGGTGGTGAGCACGGTGAGCTGGCCGCCCTCCGGCATGGCGTCGCGCGCGTTGACGCAAAGGTTGAGGATCGCGTTCTCGAGCTGGCTCGGATCGGCGCGCGAGCGCCAGAGCTCGGGCTGGAGCACGGTCTGGACGCGGATGTTGTCGCCCAAGGTGCGCGTCAGCATCTCCGTCATGCCTTCCAGCATGGCGTTGGCGTCGATGGCTTCGGGCGCGAGCGGCTGCTGGCGCGAGAAGGCGAGCAGGCGCTGGGTGAGGGCGGCTGCGCGGTTGGCGCCGTCCATCGCGCCCTCGATGAAGCGGCCGACATCGGTGTCGCCCCGCGCCAAGCGCCGCTGCAGGAGGTTGAGGCCGCCGATCACCACGGCCATCATGTTGTTGAAGTCGTGCGCGATGCCGCCGGTGAGCTGGCCCACCGCTTCCATCTTCTGCATCTGGCGCACCTGCTCCTCGGCTTCCACGAGGCGATCCTGGGCGCGCAGGCGCTCGGTCACGTCGTGCACGAACTGGTAGGCGCCGATGCGGTTGCCCGCGCGGTCGAGCAGGGGGTTGAACTTCATCTCGTAGAAGCGGCGGTCGAGCGCGGGGTCGCCGAAGCTCTGGACCTCCACGAACTCCTCGCCGGCCAGCGCGCGGCCCCACACGGCGCGCACCTCCTCGCGGTGCTCGGGCTTGGAGGCGAGCAGGTCGAGCATGCTCTCGCCCACCTTGGGGCGGATGCCGAAGATGCGCTCGAACTCGTCGGCGGAGGCCTTGTTGATGGCGAGCCAGCGATAGTCGAGGTCGGCCACCTGCACGAAGGCGTCGGTGGTTTCGAGAACGGTGGCGAGCAGGTTGCGCTCGGCGGTGCGCTCGGCGACCTTTTCCTCGAGCAGCACGGTGAGCGCGGTCAATTCGGCTTGCGCGCGGCGGCGCTCGACGGCCGCGCGCGTGCGCTCGGCCACCTCGCGCATGAGCGCGATGTCGTCCGTGGAATAGATGCGGGGGCTCGCGTGGTTGAGGTAGAGCAGCGCCACGAAGGCGCCGTTCTCGGTGAGCGGCATGTTGACGAAGGAGCGGGCGGAGATCTCTTCCAGCACCGCGGCCGTGTCGGCCGTGCGCGGATCGCTGCGGGCATCCGTCACGATGGCCGTCTCGCCGCGCTTGAGGTCGTCGATATAGGAGCCATGATCACGGAAATGCAGCGTTCCCGCGATGGTCTTGATGCCCGGCGCGTTCCAGTCGCGCTCCACGGTGATGGTTTCGCGCACGGGGTCGATCGTGCCGTAGCCCGCGCGGCTGACGCCGAGCGTGGTGCCGAGAAGCTCCGCGCCGGCATAGGCGATGTCGGCGGGGTCGGACAGGTCGCGCAGCCGGTCGTCGAGCAGGGAAAGTGCCGCGCGCCGGCGCAGCACGGCTTCCGCGCGGGCGCGTTCGACGGCCGCCCAGGAAAGCTGGGCGACCTCGCGCACGAGCGCCACCTCGTCTTCGCTCCAGCGGCGCGGGACGGCGCTCGACACGTAGAGGCCCGCTTCCCACACCCCGCCGCGCACGAGCGGCACGTTGATGCCCGCACCCGTGCCCAGGCGGCGCATGCGCGGGAGAGCCACGCGCTCGGCTTCAGCCTCCCGGTCATGGAACACGAAGGCATCGCCATCCGCGAGGGTGCGGGAATAGTCGGGACCGAGTGCCGAGACATCCTCGGTGCCCGACAGGCGGGGCAGGGTCTCGTCGGTCCAGTTCGGGCCGTAGGTGAAGAGTGCGTCGTTCTTCACCGTGTAAAAGCCGACGCGGCCGACGCCGAGCCTCCCCGCCAAGCGCTGCGAGGTGCGCTCCATGATGGCTTCGGGCGAGGGCAGCGAGCGCTGCGCTTCCGAAAGCGAGATCACGAAGTCGCGCTCGTCTCGCGCGGTGCGCACCTCTTCCTCGCTGCGCTTGCGCGCGGTGATGTCGAAGGAAACGCCGGGAAAATGGAGGGGCTTGCCGTTCTCGTCGAACACGCAGCGCCCCTGGGCCGCGACCCAGTGCAGCCCGCCGGGCACGACCACGCGGAACTCGGTGAGGAAATCCTGCCCGGTCGCGAGCGTCTCGCCGATCTCGGCGCGGACGCGGGGCGCGTCCTCGGGATGCACCGAGCCGCTCATGGCGTCGAGCGGCACGCCCTCTTCGAGCCTCTTCGGGTCGATGCCGTAAAGCGCCGCAAAGCGCGCATCGGCCGTCAAGCGGTCGGCGGGGATGTCCCAATCCCACGAGCCCACGCCGCCGCCTGCGGAAAGGGCGAGTTCCAGGCGCTCGGCGCCGCTGCGCAGCGCTTCCTCCGCGCGCACGCGCTCGGTCACGTCGGTCGCCTGGACGAAGATGCCGCTGGTCATGCCGGTCGGGCCGCGAACCGGCTGGTAGACGAAATCGAGCAGGCGCTCCTCGACGGGCGCGCCGGGCATGCGCTGGAGCATGGCGGGCATGGCATGGCCGATGAAGGGCTCACCCGTGCTGTAGACGCGGTCGAGAAGGTCGATGAAGGCCTGTCCGACGACCTCGGGCAGGGCACGGGCGACCGGCTTGCCCTCCACCGAGCGATGGCCGATCAGCTGGAGATAGGCGGCGTTGACGATCTCGAACACGTGCTGGGGCCCGCGCAGCAGTGCCATCGCGCCGGGTGCCTGGCGGAACATGGCGGCAAGGCGCTCGATCTCGTTGCGGGTCTCGCGCGCGCTGCGCGCCTCGACGGTGGTTTCCACGCAGACGCAGAGCATGCCGACTACCTCGCCGCTCGCGCTGTCGCGCACGGGCGTGTAGCCGAACGAGAAATAGGCCTCCTCGGGATAGCCGTTGCGCTTGAGCACGAAGTGCATGTCGTCCACGGTCGCGGGCATGCCGGCATAGGCCGCCTCCATGATCGGGCCGAGCTTGTCGATCACCTCGGGCCAGACGGTGGCGAAGGGCTTGCCGAGCGCCCAGGGGTGCTTGCCGCCGCACAGAACCGCATAGGCGTCGTTGTAGAGCATGGTGCGCTCGGGGCCCCAGGTCAGCAGCATCGCCTGGCGCGCGGACAAGACGACCTGAAGCAGCGTGCGCAACTCGGACGGCCAGGAGGCAGGGGCTCCAAGCGAGGTTTTCTCCCAGGCGATCGCGCGCAGGGCCGCGCTCGTTCCGCCACCGCCGCGGCCGAGAAAGGCGAGGTCGTCCGTCTGGCTCATGCCGGGTTGCCGCCCTTCAGGGGGGCAGGGGGAGTTGCGGTGTGTCGCAAGGGCGCGCTGCCTCTCAGGATGGGGCGGGGATGAGCCTTAAGCGCACCCCGTGACGTGTCAAGGACGCCAAAGCGCCCGATAGGAAGGAAAGCCTTGGCCGCAGGCTCACGCGAACCCTTGCCTTGACCAGGCCCGCTTTGAATGGCAACGCGTCGGGCATGATGCTCGACACCGCCATTCCCGAAGGCTCCGCCCGCGCTGCGCTGCGCGGCCGCACATCCGCAGCCCATGAGGGCATCGATGCAGCCTTCGCGCGCTTCGACCTCGGGGATGCCCGGTCCTACGGGCAGTTCCTCGAAGCGCATGGGCGCGTGCTGCCCACGCTCGAAGCGCTTCTTGCCACAAGCGAGGCGCTGCCCGCCTGGCGGCCGCGCCTCGCGCTTCTCGCGGAAGACCTGGCCGTGCTCGGCGCGGAAGGCCCGCGCGAACCGCAGAACCTGCCCGCGATGGGCGCGCCTGCGCTGCACGGCGTGCTCTACGTGCTCGAAGGCTCGCGGCTCGGCGGCAAGCTGCTCGCGCGCGGCGTGGGCGAGGGGCTGCCGAGCGCCTTCCTTTCGGCAGGGCACGAAAAGGGCGAATGGCGCAACCTGCTCGAACAGCTCGACGCTGCCGCCGCCGCGAACGGCGCGGCCTGGCTGGACGAGGCCGTGGCAGGCGCGCAGTTCGCCTTCCGGCTCTACGGCAAGGCGGCCGCCTGAGGCGGCGCGCTCACTCCTCGACGTCGAACGAGCTTTCCGTCGGGGCCAGCACGATCACGCGCATGCCGGGATCGTTGGACGTGTAGTCCACCGTGCCCTGCAAGCGGTCCACCATCGCGCTGATCATCTGCGTGCCGAAGCCCTTGCCGCCCGCGCGCTCCTCGGGGTGGCTGCCGGTGCTGCCGGAGCCCTCGTCGGCCACCACGAGACGGAACTGGTTGCGGTGCTGGTCGAGCGCGATGGATATCGGGCCGGGACGGCCGTCATAGGCGTATTTCGTGGCGTTGATGACGAGCTCGGTCAGGATCAAGCCCACCGTCACCGCGCGGTCGGCCGAAACCAGAACGGGCGAGATGTCCAGCCGGATCTGGTCGGCCCATTCCGCGCCCATCGACGAGCGCATGTCGACGGTCAGCTCTTCCAGGTAGCGGCTCAGATCGACCGCGCCGATGGAATCGTTGCGATGGAGCCTGCGATGCACGAGCGCCACGGCCGACAAGCGGCGCTGCGCCTCGCGCAGGTGGGTGGTCAGCGTCGGGTCGTTCGCCTGGCGGCTCTGCAGGCCCAGAAAGGCCGAAACGAGCTGCAGGCTGTTCTGCACGCGGTGGTTCACCTCCTTGATGAGGTAGTCCTTCTCGCCGAGCAGGGATTCCTTTTCGCTCACAAGCCCCGTCAGGCGGCGGTTCAGCTCGCGCAGCTGGCGGTTCTGGCGCAGGTCGATCAGGCCGCGGCGGAAGCGGGACGCAGCCTCCATCTCCAGAAGCGTCCAGGGGCGCGACTCGTTGCGCACCCGCTCGCTCCAGTTCTCGAAGGAGGTGCGCGGGGTGAGCACGGCGTTGCGGTCGAGGGCCACGGCCTTGTGGGGGTTGCCCGCCCAGTTGACCACGGCAACCTTTTCGGCACGGAACCAGAGATACAGCTCCCCCTCGTCGCCCGGCACCGAAAGCGCCAGCACGCCGCTCGCGCGCTCGGCGAAGTTCTCGGCCGGCGGGTATTCGGCGGGCAGGCGGTGGGTGGCATAGGGCTCGGCGGAGGCGCGGTCGCCCAGCCAGCGCGCGAGGCGGCGGATGTCCTGGGGGGCAGGGCATTCGCCCATCTGGCGCAGTTCCTTGCCGCGCATCATCGCGAAGCCGTCGGCGGGGAAGATGCGGCTGAGGTCGTCGCCGCTGCCGCGGAAGATCGCGTCGATGGAGATGTCGCGGTCGAGGTCGGACAGAACCTGATCCTGGGCGGCGCGCAGGCGCAGGCGCAGGCGGTAGTTCTCGGCGTCCTCGCGCGCCTTGATCTGGCGCGACAGGCTGCCCGCCAGCGCCTGGACCGCGGCGCGTGTCTCAAACGGCATCGCGAGCGGCGTCTCGTTGTGGCAGGCGATCAGGCCCCACAGCACGCCGTCCTTGACGATGGAAGCCGAAGCCGAGGCCTGAACGCCCATGTTGCGAAGATACTGCACATGGATGGGCGAGACCGAGCGCATGCCGACATCGCTCAGGTCGATGTCGGCGAAGCCCTCGCCCGCGGGCCGGATTGGGGCGGGCACATAGCCCACATCGGGGATCACGCGGATGCGGTTGCGCACATAGAGCGCGCGCGCCTGGCGGGGAATGTCGGAAGCCGGGAAATGGTGGTGCAGAAAGGCTGCGAGGCGCGGGTCGCGATCCTCGGCCACGACCTCGCCCGCGCCATCGTCGAGAAACCGGTAGATCATGACGCGGCCGTAGCCCGTCAGTTCGCGGAAGGCGGTGGCCGCGCGGTCGCACAGGCCCGAAAGGTCGGTCGAGCGCTCGAAGAGATTGTTCCAGCCGTCGAGCCGGCCGAGCATGGCCGCAGCCGTGGGCGGAATGGCGGTGGCGGGTTCGAGCTCGGCCAGGATATAGGTGCCGGAGCGGTGCAGCGTGGCGTCGAGGCGCGTGGCGTTGAGACCTTCCACCACGCCGACCGACAGGCCGCCGCCCGGGCCGACATCGGTGCGCTGGAGAAGGGCCGCGATGTCGCTGCCGAGCAGGGCTGAAAGGGACGCGCCGAGCCATTCCGGCGTCAGCGCGGTCTCCACCGGCCCGGCGCCTGCCACCACCTCGAGGCTCGCAGCGTCGGCTATCAGAAGCAGGCCGTGCGGCTGGATCGAGCCGGGAACATGGATCGGCTCGCGATCGCAGGCGTTCAGCGCGGTCGCGTCGATGCCGTGTGCCGGATCATCGGAAGGAAGCGTCAAGAAGTTGCCTTTCGCGTGACGGGATGCGGGCGCATGAAACGGTCCTCCCGAAGAGGCGCGCGCAAAGGGTGGCGGCCGTTTTGGTCGCTTTCGCAAAAAGGGGCAAGCGGCTTTTTCGAGGCCGGACCGCAGGCCGCAGGGGTTCCGGTCGGCTGGCTGTGGAGCGCTCCCACACTATAACCGATTTGGCTAGACGGCAAACGGATCGACGCGCCAAGCGCGAACAAGGCAAGAGATGACCGAGGCCGAGCTGGACGAGCTTTTGTCGGATTGCCCGGTTCTCTTTCACATGGCCGAAAAGGGCGCCTGGCCGCTCATTCGCCGTCACGGACTTTTGAGCACCTCGAGGCTGCTCGACCTCTTCGAAGTGCAGGGAGAGGCGCGCAATGCCGTCGAATCCGCCCGCAGGCCCCAAAGCGTCGTGCTGGAAGACGCGCAAAACGGGCGCGTGGTGATCCGCGACAACAAGCCGATGGCCGACGCGAGCCTCCGCCGCTGCCTGGAGGACCGGCTCGAGCCCACGGACTGGTACCGCATCCTCAACGGGCGCGTGTTCTTCTGGCTGTCCGAGAAGCGGCTCATGAAACTGCTCGGCGCACGCTCCTACGCCCAGGCCGAGCACGACGTCCTGCGGATCGACGCGCGCGCGTTCGTGGAAGCTTTCCGGCCGCGCATCACGCTTTCGCCGATCAACAGCGGAGCGACCAGCCGGTTTCCGGCCAAGCGGGGATCGCAAACCTTCCTGCCGATTGCCGACTACCCCTATGCCGAATGGCGCAAAAAGCGGGCGCGCGGCGAGCGCGTGGTGGAGCTTGCGGTGACGGGCGCGGCCGAAGGGGTGGAACGGTTCGTGGAGAAGGTGGTGCGGATGAAAGGCGACGCGGAGGTCAAGGTGGTCTGGGAGCGGGGGTAGAAGCGGTCAGCGGCCTTCCACCAGGGCCAGCGCTTGCGGGCTCAGCCAGGCCCTTGCTTCGGAGATCGGCAGCGCGAAGAGATCGCCCTCGCAGGCGCCGATGGCGTGGGGCAGGCCTTCGAGCGCGAAGACGAGCGTCGGCGCGCCGTTCTCCTCGCCGAAGCGGGCTGCGAGGCCCTGGGCAAGCAGCTCATCGGTGCCGCAGGCGGCTTCGGCGTCCTTGTCCTCGTCGGTTTCGGGCTTGGGGCGGCGCTCGCGCAGGAAGGCGAGAAGGGCATCCGACGGCGTGCCCTCGACGAAGTCCCGCAGGATGTCGGCCGTTTGCAGGAGGCGGCCGGTGCGCAGGTCCATCGTCTGCGAGGTGATGAAATTGTTGGGGTGCGCGCCGCCGCAAAAGAGGCTGCCGCTTTCAGTCCAGCTCAAGGCGTGGCCGGCGAGCGCCGTGACCTCGGTGGTGAAATCGGTGTCGTAGCCCGACAAGGTGCCGCCGCCCTCGAAGCGCTGGGTGCCGGGCTCGGCGAAGCTCGCATACTGCCCGCCGAGGCAGACGAAGGCGTCGAGGCTGAAGGCATTCTGGCGGGCGCGCAGGGCGGCGTTGGCGGGGGCGGGGTCCCGGCCATCCGTCAGGGCCGCCACGCGCGGCATGGCGAACTTGGTGCGGGGGTCCACCGCATAAACGAAGCTGCCTCCAAGCCCGTTCCCGCCGGGCACCTCGCGGAACTCCACGTCGAGGCGGAGCGCGTCGTAGGGCTCGGCCTGAACCGTGATGGCCGCATCGCCGAAAACGAGCGAGGTGGAATGGCTGAAAAGGTCTTGCGGTGTCGCGGGCTGGGGGTCGCCCGCTTGGCGCACGCCGACGCGCTCCAGCTGGATGGGCAGGGATTTGGCGCCCTTCCAGCTGCCCGAAAGCGTCTTGCCGCCATCCGCCGTCTCGAGGTCCCAGCCTGCCCCGTCCGGACCGAGGCCAGCTTCGGGGCACTGGAGGGGATCGCAGGGCTCTTCTTCGGCGAGCGCGCCGCCGGCCCCCGCGCGCAAGGGGATGTCGCCGCCGACGCGCCGGTAGAAGTAGCGCCCGGCGATGCCGTCCAGGCCCGTCGCCGGATCGCGCGTGAACTCCACCACCACCGACGCCTTGCCGAGCGTGCCCCGATAGGTCACAGGCTCGGCATGGGCTGCGCTTGGCAGAAGCGCAGCCAGGCTGACGGCGAGGAGACCCGCGCGCACCCTTATTCGCCGTAGCCGATCACGGCCTTGGTCTCGAGGAAGTCGTGCATGGCCCAGTCGGCATATTCGCGGCCGTTGCCCGACTGCTTGTAGCCGCCGAAGGGGGCGTAGATGTCCCAATCGGGGTAGTTGATCGAGACCTGGCCGGCGCGCAGGCGCGACGCCACCTTGCGGGCCTTTTCGATGTCGCCGCCCTGCACGTAGGCCGCGAGGCCGTAGACGGTGTCGTTGGCGATGCGGATCGCATCCTCCTCGTCCTTGTAGGGGATCACGGCGATCACGGGGCCGAAGATCTCCTCGCGCTCGATGCGCATGCCCGGCTTCACATGGCCGAACACGGTGGGGCGCACATAGTAGCCGCGGTTGAGGTGCTCGGGACGGCCGGGGCCGCCGGCGACCAGCGTCGCGCCTTCCGCCACGCCCGCCTCGATCAGCGACTGGATCTTGTCGTACTGCACCTTGGAGACCACCGGGCCGATCCACTCGCCTTCCTCGTGCGGGTTGCCGATGGACACGGACTGCGCGGCGCGGCGCGCGATCTCCAGCGCTTCCTCCTCGCGGTCGGCGGGCACCAGCATGCGGGTGGGTGCGTTGCAGGACTGGCCGGAATTGTCGAAGCAGCCCGTGACGCCCTTGGACACCGCGGTCTCGAGGTCGGCATCGGGCAGGATGATGTTGGCGGACTTGCCGCCCAGTTCCTGCGCCACGCGCTTGACCGTGTCGGCTGCAGCTTTGGCGACCAGAACGCCCGCGCGCGTCGAGCCGGTGAAGGACACCATGTCCACTTCCGGGTGCTCGGCCATCGGCTGGCCGACATCGGGGCCGGTGCCCTGCACCATGTTGAAGACGCCCTTGGGCGTGCCGGCGGCTTCCATCACCTCGGCGAAGATCACGCCCGAGATGGGCGCCACTTCCGATGGCTTCAGCACCATGGTGCAGCCCGCGGCGATGGCGGGCGCGACCTTGGAGACGATCTGGTTGAGCGGCCAGTTCCAGGGCGTGATCAGCGCGCAGACGCCGATGGGCTCGCGCACGATGGTGGTGGTGCCGCGCTTTTCGCTCCAGTGGAAGTTCTCGAGCGACTGAATGGTGGCTTCGAGATGGGCGCGGCCCGTATAGGCCTGGGATTCGCGCGCGAACGAGATCGGCGCGCCCATCTCGCGGCTGACGGCGAGCGCAATGTCCTCGTAGCGGTTGTTGTATTCGGCGAGGATGCGGCGCAGCAGCGCCAGGCGCTCTTCGGGCGCGGTCTGGCCGAAGGTCTCGAAGGCGCGGCGCGCGGCCGAAACCGCGAGTTCCACATCCTCGGGCGAGCCGACAGCGATCTCGGTGTAGGCTTCCTCGGTGGAGGGGTCGATCACTTCGAGGGTGGCCGGCCGGACAGGGTCCACCCAGGCGCCGTCGATGAAGAACTTCAGGTTGTGGTCCATTGGGGCCTCCGTGGGGTGGGGAGGCCCGGTTCTAGAGCATTCCCAACAAAAGTGCGAAGCGGTTTTGCGTCAGGAAATGCCGCTAGAACAGGGAATGCCCGTCAATCCAGCGCGCGGTCGAGATGCACATAGCCCCCGTCCACGAACAGCCACTGGCCCGTGGTGTGGGAAGCGCGCTCCGACAACAGGAACACGATGGTGGAGGCGATCTCGTTGGGCGTGGTCATGCGGGCGCCGAGCGGGATGCGGCGGGTGATCTCGGCAAGCTTTTCCTCGGGCTCGGGAAAAGTCGCGAGCCAGGTCTCGTAGAGCGGCGTCATCACTTCCGACGGAACCACCGCGTTGACGCGGATGCCGTGGTTCTTCAGCGAAGCCGCCCATTCCCGGGTGAGGGCCAGCTGCGCGCCCTTGGCCGCGGTGTAGCCCGACGTGTCGCCCTGGCCGGTCAGCGCGGTCTTCGAGGAAACGTTGACGATGGCCGCACCCGCCGCGCGTTTCAAAAAGGGCAGCGTGTGGTAGGCGAGCGTGTAGGTGTGGACGAGGTTGCGCTCGAGCGACCGGCGAAACTCGGCGGGGCCGGCATCGAGGCCCACTTTATCGTTGATCCCCGCATTGTTGACGAGGCCGTCGATGCGGCCCCATTCGCGGCCGACCTCTTCCACCGCAGCGGCGCAGGCCTCGTCGTCCGTCAGTTCCAGCCGGCGGAAGCCGAAGCGCCCTGTTGCCTCGATCCGCGCGCGGAAGCCCTGATCGAGCGGGTCGCGACCGAAGATCACCGGCACGGCGCCTTCCGCTGCGAGTGCCATCGACACGGCGGCGCCGATGCCCGAGCCGCCGCCGGAGACCACGACCACCTTGTCGCGGAGACCGAGATCCACCGCTATTCGCCCTTCACGAAGGCTTCAAACGGCGCCTTGTAGTCGGGGTGCCAGCGCGAAAGGGGCGGGCGGTTCTCCACGATGTCGCCGGCGGCCCAGCGGATGCGTTTTTCGTCGAGCGCGCGCGGCACGTCGTTGTCGGGGCAGAGGATGTAGAAATCGCCGTTTCCGATGGCGTCGAGCATGAAGTCGACGGTTTCCTCGGGCGTCCAGGCACCATCGGGCTTCTGCGTGCGCCCGCCCTTGGTGAGGCCCGTCCAGACGAAGCCGGGGATCAGGAGGTGGACGCCGATCCCGCCGGCACCTTCGGTGTTGCGCAGCTCGTGGGCGAGGGCTTCGGTGAAGACCTTCACGCCGGCCTTGGCCATGTTGTAGGCGGGGTCGCCGGGCGGGGTGGTGATGCCCTGCTTGGAGCCGGTGTTGATGACGAGGCCGGGGCGCCCGCGCGCGATCATGCCGGGCACGAAGGCGCGCGTGCCGTGGACGACGCCCCAGAGGTTGGTGGCAAGCACGCGCTCCCAATCGTCGAGAGGGCCGAACAGGGCCGAGCCCGGCTGGATGCCGGCATTGTTCATCACGATGTCGGCCCCGCCGAAGCGGGCGTCGACCTCTTCGGCCAGGCTCCGCATCGCGTCGGGGTCGGAAACATCGGTCTCGGTCGCCAGCACCTCGACATCGGCTTCCCCGGCGATGGCCTCGGCGGCCTCGGCCAGCTTGCGCTCGCCCAGGTCCGCCAGGACCACGTTGAGCCCGAGCCCGGCAAAGCGCTTGGCGGCGGCAAGCCCGATGCCCGCCGCCCCGCCCGTGACGACGGCGGTCGCACCCTTTTGCAATGCCGGATGGCTCATGGCCTCACCCCTTGAAAACGAAATCCCGGATCGTCTCGGGCCTCATCTCGATCGAGAAGCCCGCGCGCTGGGGCGGCATATAGGCGGCGTTCTCGATCCGGCAGGGGTCGAGGAAGTGCTCGTGCAGGTGGTCGACATATTCGATCACGCGGCCGTCCTTGGTGCCGGAAACGGCTGCGAAGTCGATCATGGAGAGATGCTGCACATATTCGCAGAGGCCGACGCCCCCCGCATGGGGCCAGACCGGCAGCTCGAACTTGGCGGCGAGCAACAGCACGGCCAGCACCTCGTTCAGCCCGCCCAGGCGGCAGGCGTCGATCTGCACGATGTCGATCGCGCCGTCCGCGATCAGCTGCTTGAAGATGATGCGGTTCTGGCACATCTCGCCGGTCGCGACCTTCACGGGCGCCACGCCCTCGCGGATCTTGCGGTGGCCCGTCACATCGTCGGGGCTCGTGGGCTCCTCGATGAAGAGCGGGTTCACGAAGGCGAGCCGGTTCACCCAGTCGATGGCCTGCGGCACTTCCCAGACCTGGTTGGCGTCGATCATCAGGAAGCGATCGGGGCCGATCTCCTCGCGCGCGATGGTCAGGCGGCGGATGTCGTCCTCGAGATCGCGGCCGACCTTCATCTTGATGTGGTTGAAGCCCGCTTCCACCGCTTCGCGGCACAGGCGGCGCAGCTTCTCGTCGCCATAGCCGAGCCAGCCGGCTGAGGTGGTGTAGCAGGGGTAGCCGTTCGCTTCGAGTTCGGCGATGCGCGCCTGCTTGCCGGGCTCGGCGCGGCGCAGGATCGCAAGCGCCTCGTCGGGCGTGAGCGCATCCGTCAGGTAGCGGAAGTCGACGATGCGGCAGATTTCCTCGGGGCTCATCTCGGCGACCAGGCGCCAGACGGGCTTGCCGGCTTCCTTGGCGAGAAGGTCCCAGACGGCGTTGACGATGGCGCCGGTGGCCAAGTGCATCGCGCCCTTGTCGGGGCCGATCCAGCGAAGCTGGCTGTCGCCCGTCAGGTGGCGCCAGAACCGGCCGGGGTCTTCCCTGATCCAGTCGAGGTCGAGGCCAACCACGAGGTGGCGCAGGGCCTCGATGCCCATGCAGCAGATCTCGTTGCCGCGCCCGATCGTGAAGGTGAGGCCGTGGCCCTCATGCGCGCCGTCCGTTTCCAGGATCACATAGGCCGCGGAATAATCGGGGTCGGGGTTCATCGCGTCCGAACCGTCCAGCGCCTGGGAGGTGGGAAAGCGCAGGTCGTGGGTGGAAAGGCCGGTGATGCGGGTCATGGACGGGTCCGGTTGGTGGAAGGATGGGGCAGGGATCGCGGCCTCATAGGTGAAAAGGCCATTCCCCTGCAAATAAATCGTCAGCCGGTCGGCGCATCCGCGCGCATCAGGCCCTCGCGCTTGAGATCGTCCCAGAGCGCCGGTGGAATCGCAGCATCGAGCAAGGCGCGGTTGGCGTGGACCTGGGCCGGGCTCTGCCCGCCGGGGATCACCGAAACCACGCTCGGGTGGAACAGGGGAAAGCGGAGGGCCGCCTCGATCAGGCGCACGCCATGGGCCTGGCAGACCTTGTCGATGCGGTCGACGCGGGCCATCACGGCGGGCGGGGCCTCGTTGTAGTCGTAGAAGGCGCCGGGCACGGCGCCGGTCGCCAGGATGCCGGAATTGAAGGGACCGCCGAGCAGGATGCCGATGCCGCGGCGCTCGCAGAGCGGCAGGAAACTCTCCAGCGCGTCCTGTTCCAGGAGCGTGTAGCGGCCGGCGAGCAGGAAGAGGTCGAAATCGCCGCGCTCGGCCATCCATTCAGAGGCCTGCCACTCGTTGAGGCCGGCGCCGATGGCTCGGATCACGCCCTGGTCGCGCAGGGCCAAGAGCGCGCGGTAGCCGCCTCCCATGAACTCCGCGCGATAGGCGTCGAGCGCGGTCTGCGTCTTGTGGGTGAAGAGATCGAGGTCGTGCGCGAAGAGGATGTCGATGCGGTCGAGGCCCAGGCGTTCGAGCGAAAACTCGAAGGAGCGCATCACCCCGTCAAAGGAATAGTCGTAGCGCTCGCGCCGCGCGGGCACGTCGAAGAACTTGCCGATGCCGGTGCGCTCGTCGGGCGCGCAGGCTTCGAGCACGCGGCCGACCTTGGTGGAAACGGCATAGTCGTCGCGCGCGTGGTCGCGCAGGAAGGCGTTGAGGCGCGTCTCCGACAGACCGAGGCCGTAGAGCGGGGCGGTGTCGAAGGTGCGGACCCCGGTTTCCCAGGCGGCGTCGAGCACCGCGCGCGCCTCGCTTTCACCGATCGCGCGGTAGAGGTTGCCGAGCGGGGCCGCGCCGAAGCCCAGGCGCGAGAATCGGACCCCGCCCTTGCCCAGGCGGTCGAAATTGCGGATTTCCATGGCTGACGTCCTCCCCGCGCTTCCCATAGCATGACGGGCGCAGCATGGGAGACGGAACAGGGGAGGAGACGAGGATGCAGGGTTCCATCGACGCGGTGCTGGCCGAGATCGGGCAGGCGGTGAAGGGCATCGACGAGGCGTCCGTCGAGCGGCTTTGCGCGGCCTTGATGGGGGCCGGCCGCATCGTGGTGCATGGCTGCGGGCGCGAGAAGCTCCAGCTTCAGGGCTTCGCCATGCGGCTCTTCCATCTCGGCCTGCCGGTTTCGGTGGCGGGAGACGTCACGGCCCCGCCGGTCGGGCAGGGCGACCTCCTGCTCGCCTGCTCGGGGCCGGGCGAGACATCCACGGTATTGGCGCTGATGGATCGGGCGCGAGAGGCTGGCGCGGGCGTCTTCCTGCTCACCGCGCAGGAAGAGGGAAGTGCCGCTGCCCGCGCGAGCGACATGCTGGTGATCCCCGCACAGACCATGGCGTCCGACCAAGGTGAGGCGCGCTCGTCGGTGCTGCCGATGGGCTCGCTCTTCGAGGGCGCGCTTTTCGTGCTGTTCGAGCTTCTGGTGCTGCGGCTGGCGGAGAAGATGGGTGCCGGTGCTGACGCGATGCGCGCCCGCCACACCAACCTGGAATAGGCCTCAGTGCTTGACGGCGGAAGCCGCGCGCTTGCGCGGGGCCTTCACTGGGGGCGGGGCCGCTTCGTCGCGGGCGAGCCGCGCGGCGCGGAGGCGCTCGGTCTTGCGGGCGGAAGCCAAGGCCGCGCGTTCGATGATCTCGGTTGCGGCGCGCGTGGTCTCGGCGGCCTTGTCGAGGGACTTCCGCTCGGTGGAGGAAACCAGGCCGAGCGCTGCTTTGTGCTGTTCCATGAGGCTTAGATAGGAAGGCGGAACCGAAAAGCCATCGGGCTTGCGCGATTATCGCGCGGGACCGCCTTGTTGTTTAACGCGTTTTGGCCCATATTGCGCTCGTCGATCTTGCCTGCCGTATTTGTCTGCAGAGTGGCTGATGCCTCTCACCCTGGCGAATTCCTTCTCAAAATCGATGTCACATCGCTGCCGTGCAAGACAGTTCGGCAAGCGGTTATCTAAGCACGATTGAAAGGATCGTCATGACCACGGGTACCGTGAAATTCTTCAACACCACCAAGGGCTTCGGCTTCATCCAGCCCGACAACGGCGGCGCCGACGCGTTTGTCCACATCTCGGCCGTCGAGCGTTCCGGCATGACCACCCTCGTGGAAGGCCAGAAGGTCTCCTACGAGCTCGTCGCCGACCGCAAGAGCGGCAAGATGGCTGCTGCCAACCTGAGCGCCATCTAAGCGCTTGGAAAGCCTGGAACGGTTGGGTCGGCGACCACGGATGAACCGGCGCCCCTGAACCTTCCGGGCACGTTTTCAGCCCCACAAGGGAGCGCCCGACCCGTCGGGCGCTTTTTCCCGTTTCAACAACCCGTTTCGAAGGAGCATGAATGCAGATTCTCGTCCGCGACAACAATGTCGACCAAGCCCTCCGCGTGCTCAAGAAGAAGCTTCAGCGCGAAGGCGTCCTGCGCGAGCTCAAGCAGCGCCGCGCCTATGAGAAGCCTTCCGAGAAGCGCGTCCGCGAAAAGGCCGAAGCCGTTCGCCGCGCCCGCAAGGCAGCCCGCAAGCAGGCCCAGCGCGAAGGCCTCCTGCCGGCCCCCAAGAAGAAGGAATTCGCCCGTCGTCCCGGCGCACCGCGTCCGGATGCAGCGGCAGGCGGCGCCCGCTGACCACAGGCTCGAAGCGTGAGGGCGAAAGCCCTCGCCTCTCGGGCCTCACCCCTATGATCGCACGCCTCGCACGCGTGCCGATCACGCCTCCCGGCGGCTAGCCGGGCCCTCCTTTCTCCCCTGTCGCGCCCGAGGCTTTTGCCGGCTCGTCCAGCCAGCAATGCGCTTCCGCGCGAACTTGCCCCTTGAAGAGCGCCCGCCGAGCCTGCATGGCTCTGCGTCCGCGGCACAAGGTTCGGCCGAGCATCAGCCGGACGGGCCGCGAAGGGAGGATGGATCATGCTGAAGGGGCTCAACCCGCTTCTGAACGCCGATGTGCTCTATGCGCTGCGCGCCATGGGACACGGCGACGACCTCGTGGTGGTGGACGCGAATTTCCCGGCCGAATCGGTCGCGCAGGAAACCGTGCTCGGCCATCTCCTGCGCATCGACGCGCCCGCGCCCGAAGTGATGCGCGCGGTGCTCTCGCTCTACCCGCTCGACAGCTTCGTGGACGACGCCGCGGCCCGCATGGAGATCGTGGGCAAGCCCGACGAGCTGCCGCCCGTGCAAGCCGAGGCGCAAAGCGAGATCGACCGCGCGGAAGGCAAGTCCTGGCCGATGATCGGCATCGAGCGCTACGCCTTCTACGAGCGCGCCAAGAAAGCCTATTGCGTGATCCAGTCGAGCGAGCGCCGCTTCTATGGCTGCTTCGCCCTGCGCAAGGGCGTGCTGCCCCCGGAAGAGGCCTGACCCATGGCAACGCAAGGCAAGCCCGTCGTCATCTTGGGCGTGTTCGTGGCCGACACGTCCTATCGCGCGCCGCGCCAGCCCAAGCTGGGCGAAACGATCCTGGGCCTCGACTTCAAGCTCGGGCCGGGCGGCAAGGGCTCCAACCAGTCGGTTGCGGCAGGCCGTCTCGGCGCGGATGTGTCCTTCATCACGCGGCTGGGCGAGGACGACTTCGCGCAGATGGCCAACAAGATCTGGAACGAGGCGGGCGTGAAGTCGGCCGCGATCCCCACGCCCGAAAGCTACACGGGCGCAGCCTACATCTTCGTGGAGGAAGCATCCGGCAACAACGCGATCATCATCGCGCCGGGAGCAGCCGCCCTCATCACCACGGACGACATCGAAGAAAACCGCGCGCTGATCGAGGGCGCGGGCGTGTTCGTCACCCAGCTCGAACAGCCGATCCCCGCGGCCGAGCGCGCGCTCTCTATCGCCCATGCGGCGGGCGTGACCACCATCCTCAACCCGGCCCCCGCAGCCGAACTGCCCGACAGCATCTTCCCGCTCTGCGACTATCTCACGCCCAACGAATCCGAGGCCGAAGGGCTGACGGGCATCAGGGTCGAAACGCTGGACGATGCCCGGCGCGCAGCCGACGCGCTGATCGCCAAGGGCACGCGCGCCGTTGTCGTCACGCTGGGCGAGAAAGGCGCGCTCCTGCACACGGCCGAGCGCTCCGAGCACATTCCGGTCACGCAGGCGGGCCGCGTGGTGGAGACCACCGGCGCGGGCGACGCCTTCAACGGCGGCTTCGCAGCAGGGCTCGCGCGCGGCATGGAGCCGCTCGAGGCGCTGCGCTTCGCTTCGGCGGTCGCAGGCATCTCGGTCACGCGGCCGGGCACCGCACCGTCCATGCCGAGCCTGGACGAGGTGGAGGACCTGCTCGGGCGAGCCGACCCGAAATAAGTTCTACCCCGACATAACTTGAATGAATTTGTCAGATTAAATCTGGCACGACGGCCCGCCTGCCTCTAGACTGCCGCGCGAACGCAATGAGCGCGCCGGCAGTCTGGCCATGACCTTCCATCCCTCCATGGAAAGCCGCATCGAGGGGATCACGGTGACGGCCCCCCTGCGCTTCCGCGCGTGGCGCGGGGGCATCGCCGACCTGTGGCGCGTGGAATGCGCTCCGCAGGCGCGGGGCGACTATCTTTCTCCCCATCCCCGGCTGTTCGTCGCGCTGGAAGGCCTGGAAAGCGGGGCGATCGCCCTGCGCGCGGAAGGCGAGACGGCCACGGCCTCCATCGGCGGCGAGCGCACGCTCGCCTATGTGCCGCCCGGCCTGCGGATCGGCGTCGAGGTGGAGAACATCCGCGGTCTCGCCCATCTCGACATCCATTTCGACCTCGCCACCTTGCGCGGGCGGATGGGCTCTGGGTTCGACGCGGCAAGCGTGGAAACGCCGCGGCTGGGCTTCGCCGAGCCGCGCATCGCAGCGCTCGCCCGGCTGCTCGCCGCGGAACTCGGCTCGCCCACGCCCTCGCGCGATGCCTATGGCGAAGGGCTCCTGCTCGCGATCTTCGGGGCGCTGGCGGGGCCGGGGGCGGCAACGCCCGAGCGCCGCGCGGCGCGCCTCGCGCCCGGCGCCCTCCAGCGCGTGACGGCCTATCTCTCGGAGAACGCGCTGCGCGGGGTGCGGGTGGACGAGCTCGCGCGCATGACCGGGCTTTCCGTTGGCCATCTCGGCCATGCCTTCAAGGCGTCCACCGGCAAGACCGTGCAGGGCTGGCACGCGGAAGCGCGGCTCGACCGGGTGAAGGCGCTTCTTCTCGCGCCCGACGCATCGCTGGGCGAGGTGGCGCTGGCCGCGGGTTTCGCCGACCAGGCCCACCTGACACGCGCTTTCCGCCGGTTGACGGGCACCACGCCCGCTGCGTGGCGCCGCGCGCATGTTGCACGAAAGCCATAGCCGGCACCGCTCCGGTGGACAGGGCGCAGGATCAGTCAATCCGCCGGGGAATCGTTCAAGAAAGCCGGCAAAATCTTGATGTAGCCACTCATGTTATGCGCAGGCGCCGGCTCGGGGGCGGGCCCGCCTGCGGTTCGCGTGAGGGTTCGAGCACCATGACCACCAAGATCCTGTCCCTTCTTCTGGCGGGCACCGCAGCCGTGGCGCTGGCGAGTGCCGCCCGCGCGCAGGAAAGCGTTCAGCTCGAAGAGGTGGTGGTCGAGGGCCAGGGCGGCGGCGGCTCGGCCGGCGGCGCCACCGGCCCGGTGCGCGGCTATGTGGCCGCCGAAACCCGCACGGGCTCGAAAAGCGACACCAAGATCTCCGAAATCCCGCAGACCGTTTCGGTGGTGGGCCGCGAGGAGATCGACGATCTCGGCGCGCAGAAGGTGGACGAGGCGTTGCGCTACACCTCTGGCGTGTTCACCCAGCCCTTCGGGCCGGATGCCGACACCAACTGGGTCTATGTGCGCGGCTTCGACGCCACCCAGACCGGCGTCTACCAGGACGGGCTCCAGCTCTTCGGCTACGCCTTCGGCTCGTTCTTCGTGGATTCCTTCACGCTCGAGCGCATCGAGGTGCTGAAGGGCCCGGCTTCCGTGCTTTATGGCGGGTCGAACCCCGGCGGCGTAGTCAACTATGTCTCCAAGCGCCCGACGGATGAAGCCTTCACGCGAGTGGAAGGCGGCATCGACACGTTCGGCCAGGGCTATGTCGGCTTCGACGTGGACGGCCCCGGCGGCCCGGCGACCGGCTCGGACGGCGCGGTCGGCGGCTTCGATTACCGCGTGGCCGGCCGCATCTATGGCGGCGAGGGCTTCTACGACAACGAGGAGCAGTTCCGCGGCGTGCTCTCGCCCTCGTTCACCTGGGCGCCGGATGCGGCGACCTCGTTCACCGTGATCGCCAACTACACGCACATGGACAACACCCACGGCGTCGGCTCCTTCCTGCCCTATGAGGGCACGGTGGTGGAAGCGCCGTTCGGGCGGTTCGACCGCGAGTTCAACCCCACCGAGCCCGATCTCGACGTCTACGACCGGGAACAGGCCTCGCTCGGCTACGAGTTCCGCCACGAGTTCGACAGCGGATGGGAGGTGCGCCAGAACGCGCGCGTGTCCTATGCCGACCTGCAGGAGCAGTATCTCTACGGCAACGGGCTCGACGCTTCCGGCCTGCTTCTGAACCGCGTGCACTTCAACCACGACACGCAGGCCGTGACCTACCTGCTCGACAACCAGATCGAGGGCAAGTTCGAGACGGGCGCGGTGGAGCACACGCTTTTGGCCGGCATCGACCTCAAGCGCTATGAGATCGAGCAGGTGCAGGGCGCGGCCCTTTTCGGCACCACGCCGCCGATCGACCCCACCGACCCCGTCTACGGCATTCCGCAGACCGACCCCGTCAGCTACCTCAACCAGGACCTCTCGCAGAACCAGGTGGGCGTCTATGTGCAGGACCAGCTGCGCTTCGGCGGCGGCTGGCTCGTGACGCTCAACGGCCGCTACGACCATGTCTCGACCGACGCGGAAGAGGGCCCGACCTTCTACGCGCCCGACCAGAGCATCGAGCGCGACCGCAGCGACGGCGAGTTCTCGGGCCGCGCGGGCATCGCCTACACGTTCGATAACGGCGTGACGCCCTATGCCAGCGTCGCCACCTTCTTCAATCCGCTGATCGGCACCACGGGCGACGGCGAGTTCTTCGTGCCCGAGACCGGCGAGCAGTACGAGGTGGGCGTGAAATACGAGCCGACCTGGTTCGACGGCCTGTTCACCGTTTCGGCCTTCGACCTGACGCGCCAGAACGTCCTGACGGTCGATCCCACCAACGTCTTCGCCCAGGTGCAGACGGGCGAGGTGCGCTCGCGCGGCGTGGAGTTCGAAGCCAAGGCGAACCTGACGGACAACATCCGCGCCACGGCCGCCTTCACCACCTTCGACATCGAGATCCTCGAAACCAACGAGGCTGGCGCCGAGGGCAAGCAGCCCTTTTTGGTGCCGGACACGCAGGCCTCGCTCTATGTGGACTACACGTTCCGCGAAGGTGCACTCGACGGCTTCACGGTGGGTGCAGGCGTGCGCTTCCTGGGCTCGTCCTTCGCCGACAACCAGAACACGCTCAAGGTGCCCTCGGTCACGCTGGCCGACGCCAAGATCGGCTACAAGCAGGACAATTGGGGCGTGGACCTCGTGGTCACCAACCTGTTCGACGAGGACTACGTGTCGGGCTGCCAGGGCGTGAACGTCTGCTCCTACGGCGAGGCGCGCAAGGGCCTGCTCAAGGCGAACTTCTCCTGGTGACGGTGCGCGTCCATCCGCCGAGTTTGGAGGCGCCCGGCGAAAGCCGGGCGTTTCTGCTTGGGAAAGCGCGCGGCTTTCGCGCGCGGCTGAATTCGCCTATCAGCACCCGCCCGGCCCGCTCGCCTGCCTGACGGGCGGCTCCCGTTTCCTCCGGCTGCCAGCCGCGGGGCATGCGCCCCCGCAAGCCCGCCCGCAGCACCTTCTTCCCGTGGAGCGCCGACGCCCATGCTCGCTACCCCGCCCAAGCCCGAAGGCACGCGCGCACTGCTCGAGCGCTTCTTCGGATACTACCGCCCGCACCGGAAGCTCTTTCTGCTCGACTTCGGCTGCGCGGTGCTTTCGGGCGTGTTGGAACTCGCCTTTCCGCTCGCGGTGACGGCCTTCGTCGACCGCTTGCTTCCGACCGGGCAGTGGACGCTGATCGTGCTCGCCGCCGTTGGGCTGCTTGCGCTCTATGTCGCGAATTCGGGGCTTCAGGCGGTGGTGGTCTATTGGGGCCACATGCTCGGCATCAACATCGAGACCGAGATGCGCCGCAAGAGCTTCGACCATCTCCAGAAGCTCTCCTTCCGCTTCTTCGACGAGAACAAGACGGGCACGCTCGTGGCCCGCCTGACCAAGGACCTCGAAGAGATCGGCGAGGTCGCCCATCACGGGCCCGAAGACCTCTTCATCGCGGTCATGACGTTTCTGGGCGCCTTCGTGCTCATGCTCACGATCAACGTCGAGCTGGCCCTCATCACGGCCGCCAGCGTGCCGCTCGTCGCCTGGATCACCGGCCGCTATGGCGGGCGCATGACGCGCAACTGGCATGCGCTCTACGGGCGCGTGGCCGATTTCAACGTGCGCATCGAGGAGAATGTCGGCGGCATGCGCGTGGTGCAGGCCTTCGCCAACGAGGACCACGAGCGCCGGCTCTTCGCGCGCGACAACGCGGCCTACCGCAAGACCAAGCTCGACGCCTACCGCATCATGGCGGCATCCAACTCCCTGTCCTACATGAGCCTGCGCCTGGTGCAGCTGATCGTGCTCGTGGCAGGCTCCTATTACGTGATCGAGAACCAGCTTTCGGCCGGCGGCTTCGTGGGCTTCCTGCTGCTCGTCAACGTGTTCTTCCGGCCCGTCGACAAGATCAACTCGGTGATCGAGACCTATCCCAAGGGCATCGCGGGCTTTCGCCGCTACATCGCACTCCTCGACACCGATCCCGACATCGCCGATGCCCAGACTGCGCGCGAGGCGCCCAAGCTCTCGGGCGCCATCCGCTACGAGAACGTATCCTTCGGCTACGGGCGGGGCGGGCGGAAGGTCTTGTCGGGCATCGACCTCGACGTGCGGCCGGGTCAGACGGTGGCTTTCGTCGGTCCCTCGGGGGCGGGCAAGACCACGCTTCTGTCGCTTCTGCCGCGCTTCTACGAGGTGGAATCGGGCCGCATCACGATCGACGGCATCGACATCCGCGACATGACGCTCGGCTCCCTGCGCTCGCAGATCGGCATCGTGCAGCAGGACGTTTTCCTGTTCGGCGGAACCGTGCGCGAGAACATCGCCTATGGGCGGCTCGACGCGACGGAAGACGAGATCACCCTGGCCGCCAGCCGCGCGCATCTCGACGAGGCGGTGCGCGAGATGCCGCAAGGGCTCGACACGGTGGTGGGCGAGCGCGGTGTGAAGCTCTCGGGCGGCCAGAAACAGCGCCTCGCGATCGCCCGCATGTTTCTGAAAAACCCGCCGATCCTGATCCTCGACGAGGCGACCAGCGCGCTCGACACCGCGACCGAACGCGAGATCCAGCGCTCCCTGGCCGAACTCGCGATCGGCCGCACCACGCTCGTCATCGCCCACCGTCTGGCGACGATCCGCCATGCCGACCGCATCGTGGTGGTGGACCGCACGGGCGTTGTGGAGGAGGGGAGCCACGCGGAACTCATGGCGCAAGGCGGCCTCTACAGCCGGCTGAGCCAGGCGCAGAGCTGACTTTCCCGACCAACGCTGCCCTCGCAAGTCCCCCCTCCCCCTTGAGGGGAGGGGTAAGGGGTGGGGGTAGACGGCCCCCCAGCTTCAGCTCTTCAGACAATCCCCCGAGACCGTGCAGCGGCGAGGATACCCCCACCCCCAACCCCTCCCCTCAAGGGGGAGGGGGGATCGGAGAGGTTCGTGGGTTCGATCCGCAACGGGTGCGCACCCACCCACCCCAAATCCCCCACATTTCCCCACCATCTCCCCCATCACACCTTGCCTTTCGCGGAACCTTCTTCGAAAAGCTGACATTTATTCTCCACAATTGGCACGGATGAGCCGGCCACGTGGACGAGGTGCGAGGCATGGGCGTGAAGCGGGCGGCGATCGGTCTATTGATGCTTCTGGCGGCGGGCCAGGCCTGGGCGCAGGAGCCCGCCACCCCCCAGCCCGCGCAGCAAACGCTTCCCGCGACGCCTGCGCAAACGACGCCGGCCCCCGTGGAGACCGCGCCCGCCCCGGCCGCAGAACCCGCGCCCGCCGCATCTCCCGTTTCATCCCTGCCGCACGATCTCTCCCCTTGGGGCATGTTCATGGCAGCGGACTGGGTGGTGAAGGGCGTGATGATCGGCTTGGCCTTCGCCTCGCTCGTCACCTGGACCGTGTGGCTCGCCAAGACGCTGGAACTCGGCGCCGCGCGCGTGTCGACCGGCAAGGCGCTCGCCGCCATCGGACGTTCGCGCACGCTGGGCGAGGCCTCGCGCAGCCTGGAAGGCGCCAAGGGCACCGCCGCCTCGCTGGTGCATGCGGCGGTCGAGGAAGTCGGCATGTCCGGCACAACCGCCGCTCATGCGGGCGGTGAGGGGCTCAAGGAGCGCGTGACCTCGCGGCTCAACCGCATCGAGGCGCAGGCCGCGCGGCGCATGAGCAAGGGCACGGGCGTGCTCGCGACCATCGGCTCGACGGCACCCTTCGTGGGCCTGTTCGGCACTGTCTGGGGCATCATGAACTCGTTCATCGGCATTTCCCAGGCGCAGACCACCAACCTCGCCATCGTCGCGCCGGGCATCGCCGAAGCCCTGCTCGCCACCGCGATCGGCCTCGTCGCGGCCATTCCGGCGGTCGTGATCTACAATGTTTTCGCGCGCGCCATCACCGGCTATCGCCAGGTGCTGGGCGACGCTTCGGCCGCAGTGGAGCGTCTGGTCAGCCGCGACCTCGATTTCGCCGCCGTGCCCGCCCAGGCGCGGCGCCAGGCTGCGGAGTAGAGCCGATGGCCGGCGGCATCCGCGAAGGAGGCGGCGACGACCTCCAGGAGAACCACGAGATCAACGTCACGCCCTTCATCGACGTGATGCTGGTGCTGCTCATCATCTTCATGGTGGCGGCCCCGCTCGCCACCGTGGACGTGAACGTCGACCTGCCGGGCTCGACCGCGACGCCTGCCGAGCGGCCCGACGACCCCGTGTTCCTGACCGTGCGCCCCGACCTTTCGGTCAATCTCGGCAACGAGGTGGTGGCGCGCGAGGCGTTCGCGGCCACGCTCGACCGCCAGACCGAAAACAACAAGGACGCGCGCATCTTCCTGCGCGCCGACAAGTCCATTCCCTATGGCGAGCTGATGGAGGTGATGAACCTCCTGCGCGGCGCGGGTTACTTCAAGGTGGCGCTGGTGGGGCTCGAGACGTTCCCGGCGGGTGCGCCCGCACCGGCCGCGCCCTGAGATGAGCGTTGCCGGCTATTCCGACGCGCTGGCCCTGCCATCCGCGCTTCCCTCCAACCGGGAGATCGCCGTCTGGGGCACGGCGGCGGCACTCGTGATCGCCGCGCACGCGGTCGCGGCCTATTACCTGTCCGACCTGGGCCCCGCCGAGATGCCGGTCATGGCCACCGAGCAGTCGATGGAGGTGGAGCTTTCGCCTGTCGAGATCTCCACGCCCGACGCCGTGCAGAGCGAAAGCCTCGTGGCCGAGGAGCCCGTCGAAACGGCGGAGCCAGTGGAGGAAACCACCGAGCTTGCCGAGGCTCTGCCCGAAACGGTGCCGGAAACCCCGCCCGAGACTGTGACCGAGACCCCGCCGCCCGAGGACGCCGTGCCCGTGGAAACGGCCGAGGCTGTGGAAGCGGAGCCTTTGGAGACCGTCACCCCCGAAGCCGTTCAGCCGGAAACGGCCGAGGTGCCGCCTGAAGAGGTGACGCCCGTCGAGCCCGTGGAAGAGGTGGCCGAGGCCCCGCCCGTGGAGGAGGTGCCGCCCGAGCCCGTCGAGACGCTGGTGGCGGAAGAAGAATTCCCCGCAACGCCCGATGTGGCCGTGCCCCTGCCGGCCGCAAGGCCCGAGCCGCCGCGCCAGGTGGCCGAGGAGCGGCCCCGCCCGCGCGCGGAGCGCCCGCGCCGCGAGCAGCCGACGCGCCAGGCGCAGCGCCGCGCGGAGCCCGCGCCTGCAAGGCAGCAGCGCACGGCACCCGCCCGCTCGGAAGCCTCGCAGGCCCAGCGCGCAGCACGCGCGCCCACCGTCAGCCCCGCCCGCTGGCAGGGCCAGGTCCAGGCCCGCATCAACCGCTTCAAGCGCACGCCGCGCGGCGCGAGCGACGGCGGCACGGTGCAGGTGCGCTTCTCGATCAACGCGTCGGGCAGCATCACGTCCGCGCGCGTGTCGCGCTCCTCGGGCGATCCCGTGCTCGACCAGGCAGCCGTCTCGATCGTGCAGCGCGCCTCGCCCGTTCCCGCTCCGCCCGATGGCGTCAACGTGCGCACGCTGACCGTTCCCATCCGCTTCGACCTTTAGAGGATTTCCAGCAAAAGCGTGGAGCGGTTTCGCGTCGGGAAATGCCGCAGAAACAGAGAGCCAAGCCATCTCCGGTGAATCCTCACTCACCGAAGATGGTCCAGGCCGGCAGGCTCCGCCCGCTTTCGCGCAAGTGCCTGGAAAGTCGACAGTTTCAGTTTAGAATCGTTCTAACCTATTGATCCTGCGTCATTTTTGCCGGTGTGGCGCGCTTGACGGGCGCATCGGGCGGTCATACTCCTCCCCCCGCCGGACCATGCAGGCCCTTGTGCTTGGGAGATGCCCCTCGTGACGCTTGGCACCATCTTCGCCTCGACAGCCGAAAGGCTCTGTCGTCCGGATTATCCTCGTTCCTCCTCCGCAGCCCACCCGATGGCAGGCGCGGTTCCCTCGTTTCGCGAAGGAGACACGCCCATGATGCCCCTGCTCGCAACACCGCGCCAGACCCGCCTCTGGATGGCCCTGACGGCGGCGACCGCCCTGACCGCGGCCGTCTTCGTGCTGCCCGCGCGCGCCGCGGAGCCCGACCCCGCAGCAGTCGTGAAGACCTATGCCGACATCGCCGAAGCCGGCTATGCCGATGCGCTTTCCACCGCGCGCACGCTCGACCAGGCGGTGGACGCGCTGATCGCCAAACCGACCCCCGCCACGCTCGATGCCGCGCGCGACGCCTGGCGCGCCGCACGCATCCCCTATCAGCAGACGGAAGTCTTCCGGTTCGGCAATCCGGCTGTCGACGCCTGGGAGGGCCGGGTCAACGCCTGGCCGCTCGACGAGGGGCTGATCGACTATGTGGACGGCTCCTACGGCACCGAATCCGACGAGAACGCGCTCTACACCGCCAATGTGATCGCCAACACCTCGATCGCCATTGACGGCGAGACGGTGGATGTGAGCGCGATCACGCCCGAACTCCTGTCGGGCAAGCTGCAGGAAGCGGGCGGCACCGAAAGCAATGTCGCGACGGGCTACCACGCGGTGGAATTCCTGCTCTGGGGCCAGGACCTGAACGGCACGGAGCCCGGCGCGGGCAACCGCCCCGCAACCGATTTCGACACCCAGAACTGCTCCAACGGCCATTGCGACCGCCGCGCGCAGTTCCTCAAGGCCGCCTCGACGCTGCTCGTCGCCGATCTCGAAGAGATGCACGCCAATTGGGCTGCCGGCGGCGAAATCCGGAAGGGGCTGGAGGAGGGCGCGCCCGCAGCCGGGCTTTCGGCCATCCTGACCGGCATGGGCTCGCTGTCCTACGGCGAACTGGCGGGCGAGCGCATGAAGCTCGGTCTCCTGCTGCACGACCCCGAGGAGGAGCACGACTGCTTCTCCGACAACACCCACAACTCCCATCTCTATGACGCGGTGGGCATCCGCAACGTGTATCAGGGCCGCTACCTGCGCCCCGACGGCTCGACCGTGGAAGGCCCCTCGCTCGCCTCGCTGGTGAAGGCTGCCGACCCCGCGGTCGACACGGAGCTCGGCGGCAAGCTCGACGCCACGGTTTCCGCCATGCAGGCGATGGCCAAGCGCGCCGAAGGGGGCGAGGCCTACGACCAGCAGATCGGCGAGAACAACCAGGCGGGCAACGCCACCGTGCAGGCGGCCATCGACGCGCTGGTCGACCAGACGCGCTCGATCGAGCGGGCGGTGGGCGTTCTCAAGCTCGATGCCATCGCGTTCGAGGGCTCCGACAGCCTGGATTCGCCCGACAAGGTCTTCCAGTAAGGCAAACCGCACCCGCGCCCACGATGCTCGCCTGCCAGTGCAATGTGATCATGCAACGGGAAGTGGAAGCGGCGATCCTCGCCCTTCTCCAGGCGGATCGCTGGCGGCTGATCGTGCCGGCAGCCGTGTATCATGCGCTCGGGCGGCGCGGACGGTGCTGCCGCTGCTTTCCCGGCGTGGCTGAAACCATCGTGCGCGTGACCGAAGCCTTCCACGCCCAGGCGGATGCCGATGAGGCTCAAGCCTATCTCGAAGAGGTGCGGGGCCTGCGCCTGCGCTGGGCGAAGCCCGCGGCCGAGACAAGGCCGGGTGCCGGGGCGGCGTGATGACAATCGCTGCGTGGGATGGAATCGCGGGGCGCATCGGGCGCCGTCCGGCCACGGCCGCATTTCTGCCCGTGCTCGCGGCGGTCGGGCTCGCGCTCCTGCCGCAAGCCAATGCCGGAGGGCAGGGGCTTCCCCAGGCGCGCGACGATCTCGACGCGGCGCGCCTCGCGCGCGTTCAGGCCGTGACCGAGCCGACAGGCGACTTCACCAAGGCCGAACCCTTCGAGAACCTGCCCGGCGGCGCCGCCACCACCAAGAAGCGCGTGAACGCCGACATCTTCTCGCAGTTCTCCGCCAATCTCTCCTTCGAGCAGGAAGCGGACTTCAAGCTCGGCAACGCGCTCTTCCGCAAGAACTGGGTGTCCTCGCCTTCGTCCACCCAGGCATCCGACGGGCTCGGGCCGCTCTTCAACGCACGCGCCTGCCAAAGCTGCCACATCAAGGACGGGCGCGGCCATCCGCCAGAGGGCGGAGCGGATTCGACCTCCATGCTGTTTCGCCTGGCCCGCACGCCCGAAACCGACGACGAGCGGGCGAGGCTTCTGGACAAGCGCCAGCTCGTGCTGCCCGACCCCACCTATGGCGCGCAGCTTCAGGAACTCGCGGTGCCCGGACTGGCGGGCGAGGGGCGCATCACCATCACCTATACGGAAGTGCCGGTCACGCTCGGCGACGGAACCGTGGTTTCGCTGCGCAAGCCGGCTTACGAGCCGCATGACCTCGGCTACGGGCCGCTCTTTCCCACCACCACGATCTCGCCCCGCATCGCGCCGCCGATGATCGGGCTCGGGCTCGTGGAGCAGATCCATCCCGCCGAAATCCTGGCGCTGGCCGATCCCGACGACGCGGATGGCGACGGCATCTCGGGCCGGGCATCGGTGGTGCACCATCCGCGAACCGGCGTGCCCATGCTCGGCCGCTTCGGCTGGAAGGCGTCGGCGCCCACGATCCGCCAGCAGTCGGCGGAAGCCTTTGCCATCGACATGGGGCTCTCCACGCCCGACGTGCCGCTGCACACCGGCGATTGTTCGCCCCGGCAGATGGAGTGCCTCGCACTTCCCAACGGCGTGCAGAAGCGGCTCGGCGACACCGAAGCGCCGGACCCCGTTCTGGAACTCGTGACCTTCTATTCGCAGAACCTGGCCGTGCCCGCGCGCCGCAAGGCGGGCAGCGCCAATGTGCTCGAGGGCAAGCAGGCCTTTTACGCGGCGGGCTGCGCGTCATGCCACACCCCGAAATTCGTGACCCGCGCCGATGCGCCGGACAAGGCTCTGGCCTTCCAGCTCATCTGGCCTTATTCCGATTTCCTGCTCCACGACATGGGCGAGGGGCTGGCGGACGGCCAGCCGGTCGGCGATGCGGGGGGCAACGAATGGCGCACGCCGCCGCTTTGGGGCATCGGCCTTACCGAGACCGTAAATGGACATACATTCTTTCTCCATGACGGCAGGGCGCGCAATCTCGAAGAAGCGATTCTGTGGCACGGCGGGGAGGCCGAGGCCGCAAGGGACCGCTATGCCGGCCTGCCCCGAAACGAGCGCGAGGCGTTGATCCGCTTCCTGGAATCCCTGTGATGGCACGGCTTCTCCCAGCCTTTCTTTCCCTGGTCCTGATCGCCGCGAGCCCGGTCGCTTCCGCGCAGGAGGCCGCGCCCGCAACCGCGCCCGTCCAAGAGCGTGACGCGCAGCCCTTCATCCAGAGCGCGGTGGAAGGCTTCATCCGGCCGGCCTATCGCGCCTTCCGCGACCGCGCGCAGGCGCTGTCGGACGCCATGCGCGGGCTGTGCGAACGGCCCTCCGGCGAAACGCTGGGCATCGCGCGCGACGCCTTCCGCAAGACCACGCGCGCCTGGGGTCAGGCCGAGATCATCCGCTTCGGGCCGATCACGGAAGAAAACCGCCTGGAGCGCATCCTGTTCTTCCCCGACCGCCGCGGCACGGGGCTGCGCCAGGTGCAGGCGGCCCTCGCCAGCGCCGACGAGTCGGCCGCGAACACCACGCTCCTCGCCGGCAAGAGCGTCGCCATGCAGGGGCTGGGCGCCATCGAGTTCCTGGTCTGGGGCGAAGGCTCGGACGATCTCTCCGGCACGGAAGCCGCTTATCGTTGCCGCTACGCGCGGGCGGCCGCCGAAAACGTCTCCAACATGGCGCGCGCAGTGGACGCGGCCTGGACCGACCCCAAGGGCTTCGCCGCGAGCTTTTCCGCGCCCTCGCCCACCAACTCCGCCTATCGCACGGGCGACGAGGCACTGACCGAAATCCTCAAGACCTTCGTGGAAGGGCTCGAACGCGTGCGCGACGTGCGGATCGAAGGCTTTTTGGGCGACGACCCCCAATCCGACAAGCCCCAGCAGGCGCTGTTCTGGCGCTCGGGCATGACGCTCGCCGTGGTGGGCGCGAACATGGCGGGCCTGTCGAGCCTCTGGGAGGCCTCGGGGCTGCAAGCGGCATTGCCGGCCGACAGTCAGTGGATCGGCCAGTCGATCCGCTTCGAGTTCGCCAACGCGAACGGCGCCGCGGCCGATCTCGATCGCCCGGTGACCGACACCCTGGCCGACGCCCGCGCGCGCGGACGGCTCAGCTATCTCTCGCTCGTCACCTCGTCCTTGTCGGACATCTTCTCGAACAGGCTCGCGCCGCTGCTCGGCCTGTCCGCCGGCTTCTCCTCGCTGGACGGGGATTGACGCGATGAGCCTCGCCGCACGCGCGATCGAGCGGCGGTCCTTTCTGCGGGCTGCGGGCGGCGCCTTCCTGCTCGGCCTGATGCCCGGCGCCCGCGCTGCCGCGGAAGAGGCCGAGATTCTTTTTGCGAGCGCCTTTCGCCGCGCCGACGGAGGCCACGGGGTCGCCGTGCTCGCCGAAAACGGCACGGTGCTTTCGGCCATCCCGCTGCCCGACCGCGGCCACGACATCGTGTTCGACCGCGTCTCGGGCCGCGCGGTGGCCTTCGCCCGCCAGCCCGGCACCTTCGCGCTGGTGTTCGACCCGGCGGGCCGCGCGCCCTCACAGACCATCGCCAGCGAGCCGGGGCGCCACTTCTTCGGCCACGGCGTGTTCTCGCCGGACGGGCGCCTGCTCTATGCCACCGAAAACGACTTCGAGGCCGCGCGCGGGCTGATCGGCGTCTATGACGTGGGCGCGGGCTTCCGCCGCATCGGCGAGTTCCCGACCGGCGGCATCGGCCCCCACGAATGCCTGCTGCTCGACGACGGCAAGACGCTCGCCGTCGCCAATGGCGGGATAGAGACGCATCCCGATTTCGGCCGCGAGGAACTGAACCTCGCGACCATGCGGCCCTCGCTCGCCTTCATCGACCGCGAAAGCGGCACGATCCTCGAATCCCACGTGCTGCCGCGCACGCTGCACCAGCTCTCCATTCGCCACATGGACCTGGATAGCAGCGGCACGCTGTGGTTCGGCTGCCAGCATCGCGGGCCCTTGTCCGAGCGGCCCCCGCTCGTGGGACGCGCGCGGCGCGGCGAAGGGCTGAGCCTCGTGAGCCTTGCCGACGAGGCGCTCCTGCCGATGCAGAACTATGTGGGCTCGGTCGCGGTGAACCGGGAAGCGGGGCTCGTCGCCGTGTCCTCACCGGAGGGAAACGCCTGGCTGACGCTGCGCGCCGACACGGGCGTGCTGGTCGAGCACCGGGCGATGAACGAGGTGTGCGGGCTCGCCGCCGACCGCTCCGGCTTTCTCGTAACCACGGGCCTGGGCGACGTGGTGGCCGACGGCAAGCCCCACGCCGTGCCCGACCACGCCTGGGACAACCACGTTCTGCGGCTGACCGTCTAGGCGGTTTTCGGCCTAGCCGAGGCTGATCAGCGCGGTTCCCGCGATGGCGAGGGCCGCGCCCGCCCAGGCGCGCGGGGGCGGGGCCTCGCCGCTGCGCAGCCAGACCATGGGCAGGATCAGCACCGGCGTCATCGAGGACAGCGTGGACACGATGCCGACATCGCCCTCCTGAAGGGCCGCCATCAGAAGCGACATGCCGAGCCCCGTGCCGAAAAAGGCCGAGGTGACGCCGAGCGACAGGTTGCCCCCGGTCAGCGCGTGGCGCTCCCCCCGCGCGAAGGGCAGGGCCGCGAGACACACGAAGAAGAGTGCCGCCAGGCCCGCCCGCACCGCCATCGCCGCGAAGGGCTCCGCGCCGTCCGCCATGGCAGGGCGCGCGAACAGGCTGCCGAGCGCTTGGCCGAGCGCCGTGATCACGCCGAGCGCGATGCCCCACAGCGAGTTGCGCCCCGCCGCGCGGTCGCTCGGGGCGTTCCAGCCGCCCACGCCCCGCCGCGGCAGGCCCACGGCCAGAACGATGCCGCCGAGCACGAGCGCCACCCCCACCCCTTGGGCCGCGCTGATCGTTTCGCCCAGCACGCCATAGCCCAGCGCCAGCGCAAAGGGTGCGGTGAGCGAAAACAGAAGTGCCGTGGTGCGCGGGCCCGCCGCATAGATCGCCGCGAAATAGGTGGTCGAGGCGATCATGATGCCGAACAGCGACGACAGCGCGAGAAGGCCGAACGCGCTCGCATCGATCGAGGCCCAGCCGCCGACCGCGGTCGCCGCCAGCGCGGTCATGGCGAACGCCGCTACCATCTGCCAGCGCGCGAGCTGAAGCACGGGCACGCGGCCCTTCAGCTCCGCGATGAACATCGCGCTGAGCGCGATCGCCGCGGCAGAGCCCAGGGCCAGAGCTTCGGAAAGGAACACGGAAAGAAAAACACCGCCGGGCAGCAACCCCGGCGCTATCGGCGCTCGCGCCCGCAAAGGCAATGGGCGCGGGCGCATTTCCCCCAAAAGTGCGAAGCGGTTTTCGCGTCCCGAAATGCTCTACCCGGCCCGCAGCGGGTGAAGCGCATGAACCGCGAAGTCCGCGCCGGGAAGCGGCTCGGTGAAAACGGCGAGGCCGTCCACGGCGAGCGGCTGGCCGATGAAGGGGCCAAAGCGGGCGCGAAGCTCGCTCTCCACGCCTCCTGCGTCCTGGTCGGCCACGCGGTCGGTCAGCGTCATGTGGAACTGGAACGCGTCCATCACATGCGGGTAGCCCCAACGCTCGAGATTGTGCCGGGCTGCGGCAGACAGCGTTTCGGGGCGGCGCTTGGCGATCTCGTCTTTCGTGAGCGGCGCGCGGAAGGGCTCGAAGCCCTCCACCACGCTTGCGGCAAGCGATGCGAGGGGCGGGGAGGGGGCTGCGGGCACCAGCGCGAAGAAGCCTTCGAGGCGGGCAAGCGCAAGCGCGGGAAGGTGGACCGCGGGGTTTGAAGCGGCAAAGGCCGCGAGCGCCTGGTCGAGCGCGGCGAGGGTCCGCCCTTCCGCCAGCCGGAAAGGGGCCTTGATCGTGGCATGGAAACCGTAGCGGCGCGGCGAGCGGGTCTGCGCGGGAAAGGGGGCGGGAGGCGTCGCGCTGCCGAAGGCGTCGCGGCCGAGCCATTCGGCAGCCGCAAGGGTCAAGGGGGCGCCGGGCGGGGGCGTGAAGTAGATGGCGGCGCGCATGGGGCTCCTTGGAAGGTGCGAGCGGTGGCGGGACGGAGGGGGCACGGCTAAGATTTCCCGGTCAAGCCCGAGAATGCCGAATGCGGGGGTAGAAAGGCTCCAGGCCGTTGAGGGAGGCGGCCTAGCAAGCGTACGCTTCAACCCGATGACGGCCCGCGCTTGCCTCGCGCGCGGGTCTGCGGGAAAGGGGCTGCATGACCTTTCCGCCGCTTCCGGTCACCGAAACCCTTCCGGCTCTGCTGGCCGCGCTCGAATCTGGGGGGAACGCCGTGCTGGTGGCGCCGCCGGGCGCTGGCAAGACGACCCTGGTGCCCCTGGCGCTGCTCGACGCGGCCTGGGCGAAGGGCGGCCGCATCCTGGTGCTCGAACCCCGGCGGCTCGCGGCGCGCGCCGCTGCGACCCGCATGGCCGAACTGCTCGGCGAGGAGCCGGGCGGGCGCGTGGGCTACGCCATGCGCATGGAAAGCCGCGTGGGGCGCGACACGCGCATCCTGGTGGTGACCGAAGGCGTGCTCGCGCGGCAGATCCTGGACGATCCCGAGCTTTCGGGGGTGGCCGCGATCCTGTTCGACGAGTTCCACGAGCGCTCGCTCGACGGGGATTTCGGGCTGGCGCTGGCGCTCGACGTGCAGGGCGCGCTGCGGCCCGACCTGCGCATCCTCTCAATGTCGGCCACGCTCGACGGCGCGCGGGTGGCAAAGCTCCTGGGCGATGCGCCCGTCCTGCAAAGCGAGGGCCGCGCCTTTCCGGTCGAGTTGCGATACCGCGAGCGGGCGGGCGGGGTGGCCGTGGAAGACGCGATGGCCCAGGCCATCCGCGAGGCCGTGGCGGAGGAGGAAGGCAGCGTGCTCGCCTTTCTGCCGGGCCAGCGCGAGATCGAGCGCACGGCCGAGCGCCTGGAAGGACGGCTGCCCGCGGATGTCGCGGTGATGCCGCTTTACGGCGCGCTGGAAGGGGCGGCGCAGCGCCGCGCCGTGGCGCCCGCCGGGCCTGGCACGCGCAAGGTGGTGCTGGCCACCGCGATCGCCGAAACCTCGCTCACCATCGACGGGGTGCGCGTGGTGGTGGATTCCGGCCTGTCGCGCGTGCCGCGCTTCGAGCCGGGAACCGGGCTGACGCGGCTGGAAACCGTGCGCGCCTCGCGCGCCTCGGTCGACCAGCGCGCGGGCCGCGCGGGGCGCACCGCGCCCGGCATCGCCATCCGCCTGTGGCGGGCCGAGGCGCTTGCGGCCCTGCCCGCCTTCTCGACGCCCGAGATCCTGGAAGCCGACCTTTCGAGCCTGCTTCTGGACTGCGCGGCCTTTGGGGTTGCCGACCCAGCAGCACTTGCCTTTCTCGATCCGCCGCCGGCCCCCGCGCTCGCCGAGGCGCGCTCGCTTCTCGTGCAGCTCGGCGCGCTCGACGGCGGCGGGCGGCTGACGCCCGATGGCGAGCGGATGCGCCGCCTGCCTTTGGCGCCGCGGCTCGCGCGCATGGTGACGGAGGCCGCAAAGACCGGGGAGGGGCATGCGGCGGCGCGGCTCGCCGTTGTCTTGTCCGAGCGCGGGCTCGGCGGCACGAGCGTCGATCTGGACGCCCGCATGGCGCGCTTTCGCAGCGATCGCGGCCCACGCGCGGAAAGCGCGCGGCGGCTGGCCGCCCGCATCGCCACGAGCGCGGGCGGCGGGGAAGGCGACAGCCTGGCCGGGCCGCTTCTCGTTCATGCCTGGCCCGATCGGGTGGCCAGGAACCGCGGCAGCGGCGGGCGCTTCGTGCTCGCCAACGGGCGGGGTGCCGTGCTCGACGAAGCCGAGCGGCTGGCGAAGGAGCCCTATCTCGTGGTGGCCGACCTTCAGGGAACGGCGCGCGAAGCGCGCATCGCGGCAGCCGCCGCCATCCCGGAGGCGGAGCTGCGCCAGACGCTGGGCGAGCGGATCACCCGCGAGGTCACAGTGGTGCTCGACGCAACGAGCCGCACGATCCGCGCCTCCGAGCGCGCGCGGCTCGGCGCCATCACCTTGTCGGAAAAGCCGCTGCCGCGGCTTTCGGGCACAGAAGCCACCCAGGCGATGCTCACGCTCCTGCGCGAGCGGGGGATGGGCCTCCTGCAGCCTTCCGATGCGGCGCGCTCGCTGCGCGAACGGCTTGCCTGGCTCCACGCACGCTTCGGGGAGGAGTGGCCGGACGTGTCGGATGCAGCCCTCGCCGCCTCGCTCGACACCTGGCTCGCGCCGTTCATGACGGGGGAGACGGCACTGTCGGCGATCGAAGGCGAGACGCTGCATCAGGCGCTCCAAAACCTCGTGCCGCCCGAGCTGCGGCGCAGCATGAGCCTCTGGGCGCCCTCGCATTGGGAAGCGCCGACGGGAAGCCGGATCGCCATCGACTACAGCGGCGAGGAGCCGCGCGTGGCGCTGCGGGTGCAGGAACTGTTCGGACTTTCGCGCCACCCCGCGATCGCCCAAGGCCGCGTGCCCCTGACGCTCGACCTCCTTTCCCCCGCGCACCGCCCGATCCAGACCACCCGCGACCTGCCCGGCTTCTGGCACGGCTCCTGGAGCGACGTGCGCGCGGAGATGCGAGGCCGATACCCGCGCCACCCCTGGCCGGACGACCCAGCCTCCGCCCAAGCCACCACGCGCGCCAAGCCACGGGGAACGTGAGAGATAGCGGAAACCTCTCCACTCCCCCTCCCCCTTGAGGGGAGGGGTAAGGGGTGGGGGTGACCTGAATGACCGCTCAAGCGGTGGAGGCATCACCCCCACCCTGTATCCCTCCCCTCAAGGGGGAGGGAAAACCGGAGAGGGCAGCGCCATTCCCCACCTTGAGCCCATCCCCCCCTCAGCGCATAACCCCCCCATGGCCGAGTTCCACCCCCCCGACCTCCAATCCAACCGCCTGCGCCTCAACACGCTGATCCGCCTGCGCTGGCTTGCAGTCGCGGGCCAAAGCCTGACCGTTCTTTTCGTCGCCTACTGGCTGCAGTTCCCGCTGCCCGTCTCCTTCTGCTTCGCGCTGATAGCCTCCGCTGCCTGGCTCAACCTCTTTCTCACCTTCCGCTATCCCGCCGCCCACCGGCTGCCGCCCTATTCCGCCATCGCCATCCTGGTCTTCGACGCCCTGCAACTCGGCGGTCTCCTCTACATGACGGGCGGGCTCACCAATCCCTTCGCGCTTCTGCTCACCGTGCCGGTCGTTGTGTCGGCCACCTCGCTGCCGCTGTCGTTCACGCTGCTGCTAGGCGGGGTGGTGGCGGTGCTGGCAACCCTGCTCGGCTTCTTCCACCTGCCGCTGCCTTGGCTCGAAGGGCAGCGGATGGAGATGCCCTTCGTCTATGTGGCGGGGATCTGGGTGGCGCTCGTGTCCACCATCGTGTTCACCGCGGTCTATGCCTACCGGGTGGCCGAGGAGGCGCGGCAGCTCGCCAACGCCCTGGCCGCGACCGAGCTCGTGCTCCAGCGCGAGCAGCACCTGTCCGCGCTGGACGGGCTCGCCGCCGCCGCCGCCCACGAACTCGGCACGCCGCTCGCCACCATCACCGTGGTGTCGCGCGAGATGGAAAAGACGCTGGGTGCCGACCCCCGCTTCCATGAGGACGTGACGCTGCTGCGCACCCAGAGCGAGCGCTGCCGCCAGATCCTGAAGCGGCTGACCAGCCTTTCCACCGAAAGCGAGGAGCACTTGGCACGCCTGCCGCTCACCTCGCTGATCGAGGAGGTGACCGCGCCCCACCGCGAGTTCGGCATCCGCATCACGCTCGACCCCGGCCCCACCCAGGGCCCCGAGCCCGTCGGGCGGCGCAACGCGGGCGTGATCTACGGTCTGGGCAACCTCGTCGAGAACGCGGTCGACTTCGCGCACGAGGCGGTCACGCTGCGGTTCCGCTGGAACATGGAGCGGGTGACGATCGTGATCGAGGATGACGGGCCGGGCTTTCCGCCCGAAATCATCGACCGCATCGGCGAGCCCTACATCTCGACGCGCGGCGGGGCAGATTCGGGCGGCGGCCTGGGGCTTGGCCTCTTCATCGCGAAAACCCTGCTGGAGCGCTCTGGCGCCACACTCTCTTTCCGCAACTCCGCAGCCCTGCCGATGGGCGCGCAAGTGGAGGTGGAATGGCCGCGCGAGGCCTTCACACGGCAAAACGCGGTGGATTTCGAGGCGGAAACGGCCTGATCACGCCGGTTTCATGGCAAATCGTCGCACGAATGCCTATATGATCGAGGTCAAAGAAGAAGAGTTCGAGTGCGATGACCGAGCATGTTCCCCCAGCGACCGGCGAAGCGGTCGCAGGCGTCCTGACCGACGGTGACGCCACCCTCCTGATCGTGGACGACGACAAGCCCTTCCTGCAACGCCTGGCGCGCGCCATGGAAACGCGCGGCTTCCAGGTGGAAACCGCCGAAAGCGTGGAGGAAGCGGTGTCCCGCACCAAGGCGCGCCCGCCCGCCTATGCGGTGGTGGACATGCGGCTTGGCGACGGCAATGGCCTCGACGTGGTGGCCGCCATCCGCGACAAGCGCTCGGACACCCGCACGGTGATCCTGACGGGCTATGGCAACATCGCGACCGCGGTGACGGCGGTGAAGCTCGGCGCCGTGGACTACCTCTCCAAGCCCGCCGACGCCGACGACATCTTCGCAGCTCTCACCCGCACGGGCGAGGATCGCGTGGTGCCGCCCGAGAACCCGATGTCCGCCGACCGCGTGCGCTGGGAGCATATCCAGCGCGTCTACGAGATGTGCGAGCGCAACGTGTCGGAAACCGCGCGGCGTCTGAACATGCACCGCCGGACGCTGCAACGCATCCTGGCCAAGCGCGCCCCGCGCTGAGGCACGGGCGGGTCGTTCCTACTCGCTTTCCCCTTCCAGCGCGGGCACCGGCACACCCGCCAGTTCGGCGGCAAGCAGGCGCGCGGCCCCCGCACGGGCCAGGCGCAGCATCAAGGCCTTGCGGGCGTGCGGCGCCAGGCGGTGCTCGGGCGCATCGCGCATGATCTCCGCCCCGTAGCCGTCCGACAGGATGAAGCCGGCCTCCTCGGGAAAGATCGATGCGGGCACGTCGGGGTGGGTCGCGAAGAAGAAGCGGTCGCAGTGCAGGCGGTATTCCGGCCATTTGCGATCGACGCGGAAATCCTCGATCGAAGACTTGATCTCCACGATCCAGATATCGCCCTTGGGCGTCAGCGCCATCAGATCGGCGCGCCGGCCGCCGGCCAGCGTGATCTCGGGCAGCATGGCGGCACCGAAGGTGGAAAGCAGGCGCTGCACGCCACGGCGCACCACCATGGCGCGCTCGGACTGGCGGCCGTCCTGCAGCGGGTTGGAACGAATCGCGGACACGAAGGGCATGAGCCAACATGCCACCGCAAACAGCGATCCGGAACCGTCTGCAACGTTAGGAAATCATTAACTCTTTCGTGAAGATGCCCGCGAAGCGTGGCAAATTTGCCATAGCGGGCACGAGGAGTGCACCCGTGGCCCGTTGCGCGCTTGGCAGGCTTGCGACGCCCCCCGTAGAACTGCCGCGATAGGCCGAGGTCGGCCGATGGGATGGGGTTCGGGCAGGTGATCGCAAAACGCGTGCAGACAGTGGCGGCCATTCTCGGCCTGGCAGCGCTCATGGCGGGCTGCTCGGTGATGGGCCCCTCCACCATGTTCTCCAACGATTATTCGGCGCGCCGCGATCTCGGCTTCTCCGTGCCGTCGATTCCCATCTCCAAGGTGCCGCGCCAGTTCCACCGGCAGATCGTGTCCTACGACACGGCCGAAGAGCCCGGCACGATCGTGGTCGAGACGAGCCAGAAGTTCCTGTATTTCGTGCTGCCCGAAGGCCGCGCGGTGCGCTACGGCATCGGCGTCGGCCGCGAGGGCTTCGAGTGGAAGGGCACCGCGCGCGTGGCGCGCAAGGCGGAATGGCCGGTCTGGACCCCGCCGGCTGCCATGATCGGGCGCCAGCCCGAGCTCGCCAAATGGCGCAACGGCATGCCCGGCGGTCCGCAGAACGCGCTCGGCGCCCGCGCGCTCTATCTCTACAACAAGGGCGGCGACACCGGCTACCGCCTGCACGGCACCCCGGAATGGGCCTCGATCGGCCGCGCGATGTCGTCGGGCTGCATCCGCATGATGAACCAGGACGTGATCGACCTTTACAACCGCGCGGATGTCGGCGCGAAGGTGATCGTTCGCTGATTGACGGATTTCAGGTGAAGAAAACCGGGCCGCGAGGCCCGGTTTTTGTTTGTGCCGTCAGTGGGTTGGGACGGTCACGGCATGGATTCGTGGGGCTTAAGCCCGAGAATGACGAAGGTGGGGTGGAAACGAGGAGTGGAGCCCACCAAGGTTGCCGGTCAGCCCTTCCTCACATCCATTCGTCATTCTCGGGCCTGACCCGAGAATCCATGCCGTGACGAAGACGAGAGACAGCCGCGCGGAACCCCAGCCTTACGAAACCTGCTCCACCTGCTGCACCTCGGGAATGAAGTGCTTCAACAGATTCTGGATGCCGTGCTTCAAGGTCGCGGTGGAGGAGGGGCAGCCCGCGCACGCGCCCTTCATGTGCAGAAACACTGTGCCGTCCTGGTAGCCGCGGAAAGTGATGTCGCCGCCGTCCTGCGCAACCGCGGGGCGCACGCGGGTGTCGAGCAGATCCTTGATGGTGACCACGATCTCGTTGTCCGCGGGGTCGAAGAACTCCTCGCCGTCCTCGGCCTGCGCCAGCGCCTCGGCGCCGGATGCCGCCATCACCGGGCGGCCCGACATGAAGTGCTCCATGATCGTGCCGAGGATCGCGGGCTTCAGGTGCTGCCACTCGCGGTCGTCGGTCTTGGTCACGGTCACGAAATCATAGCCGAAGAACACGCCGGAAACGCCGGGAATGGCGAAGAGCTGGCCGGCGAGCGGAGAAGCTTCACCCGCACTTTCGGCGTCGCGGAAATCCGCCGTGCCCGCCTGCAGAACCTCGCGGCCGGGCAGGAACTTCAGGGTCGCCGGGTTGGGCGTGGATTCGGTCTGGATGAACATGGCTATGCCTCGCTCGGGCGCAGAGGAGGGCGTGGCTCGCGGCTAGGCCCTGTTTTGAATGGTTCTAAAATAGGCCTTCGGAACGCGTCCCGCAAGCATCGGGCGTCAGCCCACGCTGTCGATCTCGTCGTCGGACAGGGTCGCGGGCACCACCGTGACGGGGATCGGGAAACCCACCCCCTTGCCCGCAACCGATGCCACGAGCGGGCCCGGCCCTTCCTTGGAGCCGCCCGCGGCCAGAACCAGCACGGCGATGTCCTGGTCCTCGTCGATCAAAGCGTGGATGGCTTCGGACGCGCTGCCTTCGCGCTGCACGAGTTCGGGCTCGAGCCCCACGCGCGAGCGCACGCGCTGCGCCATGGCGTCGAGCGCCGCCCCCGCATTCGCCGCCGCCTCGTCGCGCATGATCTGCTCGACGCCCAGCCAGCCCGCGAAGTCGCCGGGCTCGATCACGTAGAGCAGCACCAAGACGCCGCCGGTCGATTGCGCGCGGCGCGCGGCATAGGCGACGGCGCGCTCGCATTCGGGCGTGCCGTCCACCACGGCCAGGAACTTGCGGCGGTGGCCCGCTTCACGGCTGAGACGCTTGGAAACCATCGGAAACCTCGAAGCCGGGAAGGATCAGTGTGCCATTGCGACAGGGCAGGCGGCAAGACGGCGCAACAGGCGCCGTATCCCGCGCGCCTACTGCACCATGCCCAGGATTTCGCGCGTGTCGCGCAAGGTGCGCTCGGCGATCGCGCCCGCGCGCTCGCCGCCGTCGCGCAGCACCGCATCGACGAAAGCCTGGTCGGCCGCGATCCGCCGCATCTCGCCGGCCAGCGGCGCGAGCTTGTCCACCGCGAGATCGGCAAGGGCGGGCTTGAACTCCGAGAAGTTGCGCCCGCCGAAATCGGCCAGCACCTCGCCCACCGTCCTGTCGCTCAGGGCCGCGTAGAGCACCACGAGGTTCTCGGCCTCGGGACGGCCCTTCAGGCCTTCGGCTTCGGAGGGCAGCGCGTCGGGGTCGGTCTTGGCCTTGCGGATCTTCTTGGAGATCGTCTCGGCGTCGTCCGTCAGGTTGATGCGCGAGAGATCGGAAGGGTCGGACTTCGACATCTTCTTGGTGCCGTCGCGCAGCGACATGACGCGGGGCGCGGGGCCTTCCGTCATCGGCTCGGTGAGTGGAAAGAAGCCCTGCACCACCGTCTCGCCCATCGGCACGTCCATGTTGAGCCCAAGCTCGGTGATGCGGGCGGAGAAGTCGTTGTTGAACTTCTGGGCGATGTCGCGGGCAAGCTCCAGGTGCTGCTTCTGGTCCTCGCCCACCGGCACATGGGTGGCGCGATAGGCGAGCACGTCGGCTGCCATCAGCGTCGGATAGGCGAAGAGGCCCACGGACGCGTTCTCGCGGTCCTTGCCGGCCTTTTCCTTGAACTGGGTCATGCGGTTCAGCCAGCCCATGCGCGCCACGCAGTTGAACACCCAGGCAAGCTCGGCGTGCTGGGGCACGCGGCTCTGATTGAAGACGATGTGCTTCTGCGGGTCGATGCCGGCGGCCAGAAAGGCTGCCGTCACCTCGCGGGTGGCTTTCTTCAGCTCGGCGGGGTCCTGCCAGACGGTGATCGCGTGCAGATCGACCACGCAATAGATGCAGTCGTTGGCCTCCTGCAGCGCCACCCAGCGGCGGATGGCGCCGAGATAGTTGCCGAGATGGAGGTTTCCGGTCGGCTGAACGCCGGAAAAGACGAGCTTCTGGAAGGCGGGCATGGCGGACGGGCTCGGCACAGACGGGAACGGGGCCGCGCCTTATGGCCAAAACGGGGTGCCTTATCAAGCAGCGCCCCGGGAAACGGGCAATCCCGCCACAGCGCCATATAATGGCGGAAACACCCCAGATATCTCAAGCACAAGGCTCCTCATGCCCGACATCGACCTCACGCCCATTCTTCGCGAGATCGTGGAGGAAGTGCGCGACGCAGCCCCCAGGCTCTACGAGCGCGCCGCGGAAACGGCCGAGGAAAAGAACAAGAAGCTGCCCAACAAGAGCGACTTCGACAGCTTCGGCATCGCCGTCTTCACGCGCGAAGGCGAACTGGCCTCGGCGGGCAATGCGGGCGTGGGCTTTCCCATCCAGTCGATCTCCAAGGTGTTCGCGCTGGAAGTCGCGCTGGAGGCCGAAGGCGAGAGCCTGTGGAAGCGCGTGGGGCGCGAGCCCTCCGGCGACCCCTTCAATTCCATCATCGATCTCGAGCGCTGCAAGGGCATTCCGCGCAACCCCTTCATCAATTCGGGCGCGCTGGTGGTGTGCGACGTGCTCGCCGGGATGCCCGGCGCGGAGCGAGGCACGAGGCACGTGGTGCGCTTCGTGGAGCGGATGCTCGATGGCGAGAAAGTCGAGCTGCACCCCGGCGTGATGGAAAGCGACAAGTCGGGCGGCAACCTCAACCGCTCGCTGATGCTGATGGCCAAGCATCACGAAAATCTCTTCCACGACGTCGAGCACGTGATGGACGCCTATGTGGCGCAGTGCGCGATCATGCTGGACTGCCGGGGCTTGGCGAAAGCCGGCCGCTTCCTGATGCACGACGATCCCGGCGACGCCAACAACCGCACGCTGAGCGTCGCCAAGCGCGCGCGGCGCGTGATGGCCATCATGATGCTGTGCGGGCTCTATGACGGGTCGGGCGACTTCGCCTATCGCGTGGGGCTGCCGGCGAAATCGGGCGTAGGCGGCGGCATCCTGGCTGTTGCGCCGCACCGGGCGTCGATCGCGGTGTGGTCGCCCGCGCTCGACCCGATGGGCAACAGCTGGCTCGGCACCCTGGGGCTCGAACATCTCGCGCGGCGCACGGACTGGTCGGTGTTCGGCTCGACCAAGGACTGAGCGGGCGCGCTGGAGGCGTTCTAAAGCTGGGATTCGATCGGCAGGAGCCCGATCGTGCCTGCCGAGAGGCGGCGCCACAGGCTGGCGCCGGGCTCGCGGCGGGCGACCACGGATGCGCCCTCCTTCCACACCACGCGCTTGCCGTCCAAGGCGAGGCGGAAGCTGTTCTGCGGCTCGGCTTCCTCCGTGAAGACCTTGAGGATCTCGGCCGCGAGCGCGGGATGGCGGAAGAGCACGCCCATCTCGGTGTTGAGCGAGAGCGAGCGGGGGTCGAAGTTGAACGAGCCGACGAAGCCCGTTTCCTCGTCCACGGCGAACGCCTTGGTGTGGAGGCTCGCGCCGCTGGAGCCGAAGATCGAGAGCTTCTGGCGGCGCATCTCGGGCTTGAGCTCATAGAGTTCCACGCCCGTTTCCACCACGCGGCGGCGATAGCGCGCATAGGCGCCGTGCACGGCCACCACATCGGTCGCGGCGAGCGAGTTGGTGAGCACGGTCACGCCCACCCCATGCTCGCGCAGGCGGCCGAGCATGGCGACGCCGCGGTCGCCGGGAATGAAGTAGGGCGAGGCGATGGCGACGCTTCTTCTGGCGGCGCCCACTGCGGACAGGATGGAAGGTCCGAGCCAGTCGCCCTCCGCCCCTTCCACGGCCTTTTCGGGCGGGTCGGACAGAACCTGGACCTCGCGCGTCCAGTGATAGCGGTTGTGGCCGGCCACCAGCGCCTGGATGTGGGCGTCGGCGCGCAGGCGTTCGAGATAGGGCTTGGCCCGTTCGGGGGTGATGGTGCGCTCGATCTTGCCGCGCAGGCGCGCGAGACCGTCCGCCTTCTGGCGGCGCACGCCGTGGAGCGCGCGCACCGGCAGCACCACCGCGCTGTTCCAGTAATTGTCGAAGATGCGGGCGGTGGAGGCTACCGCCTCGCCCAGAAGGGCGAGGTCGAGGTCGCGGAAGTTCGACGTGTCGTGGGCGTCGAAATAGGCGTCCCCGATGTTGCGGCCGCCCACGATGGCGAGCCGCCCATCGGCGATCCAGGCCTTGTTGTGCATGCGCCGCGTGGCGCGGAAGGCGCGCAGCGCAAGCTCGATGCCGCGCTTGAGCGAGCTCGCCCGCGTGAGGCTCGGGTTGAACAGGCGCACCTCGATGTTTTCGTGGCTGTCGAGCGCGAGATAGGAGCGGTCGCCGGGGCGCGTGTTGATGTCGTCGATCAGGATGCGCACGCGCACGCCGCGATCGGCCGCGGCCAGCACCTCGCGCGCCAGCATCGAGCCGGTCAGGTCCTTCTTCCAGTAGTAGTAGAGGAGATCGAGGCTGCGGCCGGCGGCGCGTGCGGACAATGCGCGCAGGGCGAATGCCTCGAGATTGTCCTCGACCAGCATCATGCCGCTCTCGCCCGCATGGCTCTTCAGGCGCGGGGCGATCGAGCGGTCGAGTTCGGTCGCGTCCTCTTCGAGCGGCAGCGCGAAGCTCGCCTCGCCCTTGGCGCGCTTGGCGAAACGGCCATAGGAATACACCGCCAGCGTGGACGCCAGCGCGAAACCTGCCGCAATCAGGACGATCACACCCAGGATGGGCATTCAGCCGCCACTCCAGACCCTTCGCGTCTTCCTCAGCCGCCACTCAAACGTGGCGGAGGCCTTCGCGTTTCCCGTTGAACCCTTTTTTGTGGTGGACATTCTTCCCCCGTGCCCATCCGGGACCTAGAATCTCCTCACGCGCGTGCCGCCTCGGCGGAACATCCTGCCCACACTCAAAGCGGACCAAAAGCTTCGGAATGGCAGCCAAGCGGCCTTACCCTCCCAATTCCCTGCGCCGTTTCGGACCCCTCGTCGCCTCGGCGCTGCGCCAGGACCAGAAGTCCTATGCCTGCGAGCGGAGCCATTCCGATCCCGGCGACCTGCGCATCGCCTCCTACAACATCCACAAATGCGTCGGCCTCGACCGCCGCTTCGACCCACACCGCACGGCCCTCGTGATCCGCGAGATCGGGGCCGACATCGTGGCCTTGCAGGAAGCCGACCAGCGCTTCGGCGAGCGCGTCGGCCTGCTCGACCTCGACACGCTCAAGCGCGAATGCGGGCTCGTTCCCGTGCCGATGTCGATTCCCCAGCCCGGCCACGGCTGGCACGGCAATGTCGTGCTTTTTCGCGAAGGGCGTGTGACGGGAAGCCGCCAGATCGTGCTGCCGGGCGTCGAGCCGCGCGGCGCGCTGGTGGTGGATTTCGAGCTGCCGTCCGGCCCCTTGCGGGTGATCGCGGCCCATCTCGGCCTGCTGCGCCGCTCGCGCGCGCAGCAGGTGCGCACGATCGTCGAGAGTGCGGCCCCCACAGACGGGCGGCCTGCCGTGCTGATGGGCGATCTCAACGAGTGGCGGTTGGGCGAGCGCTCGGCGCTTCAGGGGCTCGCGCACGCCTTCGGGCCGCTCGAAGCCGCGATCCCATCCTTCCCATCGCGCTTTCCCGTCTGGGCGCTCGACCGCATCCTCGGCACCCCGCAGGACCTGATCGCGAGCGTCAAGCTGCACGACACGCCGCTGGCGCGCGTGGCGTCCGACCACCTGCCGCTCAAGGCCGCCGTCCGGCTGCGCAGCATAAACCGCGCGGCGGCCTGAAACCCGTCAGAGACCGGCCTTCGCGGCTTCGGCGCGCAGGTTCTGCCGGGGGCGGGGGCCGATCTGCTGGATCACGAGGCCCGCAGCGAGCGAGCCGAGCCGCCCGCAATCGGCCAGGCTGCGTTCCTGCGTGTAGCCGAACAAAAAGCCCGCCGCATAAAGATCGCCCGCGCCCGTGGTGTCCACCAGCCGGTCGATGGGAATGGCCTGCACCTCGACGGTTTCCCGCCCGCGCACCACCACCGAGCCTTTTTCCGAGCGCGTCACAGCGGCCAGCGCGCAATCGCCCCTGATGCGTTCGAGCGCGCCTGCGAAATCATCCGTCCGGTAGAGCGACTTCAGCTCACTCTCGTTGGCGAACACGATGTCCACCGTCTTCGAGCGCATGAGGTCGAGGAACTCCTCGCGGTAACGGTCGACGCAGAAGGGGTCGGACAAGGTCATGGCGACCTCGCGGCCGGCGGCATGAGCGTGCATCGCCGTCTGGCGGATGGCCTCCTTGGCGCGGGGCGGGTCCCAGAGATAGCCCTCGAAATAGGTGACCCGCGCGCTTTCGGCCTTGTCCTTCTCCACGTCCTCGGGGCCGAGCTCGACGCAGGCGCCGAGATAGGTGTTCATGGAGCGCTCGCCGTCAGGCGAAACGAAGATCATGGAGCGCGCGGTGGGCGGCTCGCCCCCGAGCGGCCGCGTGTCGAAGGCCACGCCCTGCGCACGGATGTCGCGCCGGTAGAGATCGCCCAGCGCATCGTCGGAAACCTTGCCGAAATAGGCCGCGCGCCCGCCGAAGCTCGCCACGCCTGCCGCCGTGTTGCCCGCGCTGCCGCCGGACGCCTCGACATGCTCGCCCATGCGCTCGTAGAGAAGTTCCGCGCGGCCCGCGTCGATCAGGTTCATCGCGCCCTTGACGATGCCGTTGCGCAGCAGGAAATCCTCCTCGCAGGGCGCGATGATGTCGACAATCGCATTGCCGATGCACAGCACGTCGAACCGGTCGCTCATGGGGCGGGGGCGTCTCCAGGGTAAAATCCGCCGCTTGTCCCACGCTCCACGCCAGCCTTCAAGCGCCCGCTTGGCCGGAACGGGAAGGGGGTCTAAGCTCTCGCGCGCCTGAACGCCTGAGGAGGCCAAACCCGATGTTCGCCGACCTGTCTCTCGCAGTGCTGCATCATCTTCTGGTGTTTCCGCTTTTCGCGGTCTTCGTCGCGGAAGCGGCCATCATCCGGGCGGGCATGAACGGTGCGGCGCTCGACAGGCTCGGGCGGCTCGACATGATGTATGGGATCTTGTCGCTGCTGGTGATCGCGGTCGGCGCGGCGCGCGTGGTGTTCGGCCTGCGCGGCTGGGACTATTATGCGGGAAACCACGCCTTCTGGGGCAAGATGACGGCGTTCGCCATCGTCGGCATCGTGTCGCTCTGGCCCTCGCGCGCGTTCGTCGGGTGGCGCAAGGCGGCAGCCGCCGACCCGTCCTACAGCGTGCCGCAGGCGGAAATCGCGCGCGTGCGCCGCTTCATCCACATCGAGGCGCTGTTCTTCGCGCTGATCGTGATGTTCGCCGCCATGATGGCGCGGGGCGTCGGCGCCTAGACCATTTCCGGTGAAAAAGGATTCACCGGAAATGGTCTAACTTACTGTTTTTGCAACATTTCCGGACGCAAAACCGCTTCGCACTTTTGCTGGAAATGCTCTAGTCGAGAACCTCGATCGGGGCCGGCACGTCGCTCGTCTTCACGTCTGCCAGACACAGGTCCGCGATGATGCAGCGCTCGCATTCGGGGCGGCGGGCCTTGCAGACATAGCGGCCGTGCAGGATCAGCCAGTGATGGGCGCCGAGCATGTATTCGGCGGGGATCACGGCCAGCAGCCCGCGCTCCACCTGGTCGGGCGTCTTGCCGGGCGCGAGATGGATTCGGTTGCCCAGGCGGAAGATGTGGGTGTCCACGCCCATGGTCGGATGCCCGAAAGCGTTGTTGCGCACCACATTCGCGGTCTTGCGGCCGACGCCGGGCAGGCGGATCAGTTCTTCCTCCGTTTGCGGCACCTCTCCGCCGTGGTCGCGGATCAGGGCTTCCGAAAGCAGCGCCACGTTCTTGGCCTTGGCGCGCCACAGGCCGATGGTGCGCACATGGCGGCCGATCTCTTCTTCGCCCAGCGCGGCCATCTTCTCGGGCGTGTCGGCTATCCTGAACAAGGGCTCGGTCGCGATGTTGACGCTCGCATCCGTCGCCTGGGCCGAAAGCACCACCGCCACCAGAAGCGTGAAGGGGTTGAGGAAGGCGAGGTCGCTCTTGGGGTTGGGCCGCTGCAGCCGGAAGCGGCGAAACATCTCGTCGATCTCGTCGGGCATGTAGAGGCAGCCCTTGGGCCAGCCGCGCGGGCGCTTGCCGCGGGGCTTAGCCACTCGCTTCACGACTGCGACAGGAGCGCGGCCCGGGGCTTTCGGCTGGGGCATCGGAGACCTATAAAGGAGCGGAGGAACTGACCCGTGCGAGAAGCGATGGCTCAATCCAACGCAATCCCATATGCCGCCGACGAACCGTTCTTCAAGGCGCTGCTGACGCCCCATCGCAGCCTGGGCCGCACCGGCTTTGTGGTGCTGATGGGGACGCTCGCCTTCGCCTGGGGCGTGACGGGGCTGTTCTTTCTCGCGCATGGCGCATGGCCCGTGGCGGGCTTCTTCGGGCTCGACCTTCTCGCGGTCTACATCGCTTTCCGCCTCAACTACCGCGCGGGCCGGGCGCGCGAGGAGGTGTCGGTGTCGCGCACCGAGCTTTCGATCCGCAAGGTGGCGCCCTCGGGCAAGGCGCAGGCTTTCAGCCTCAACCCGTTCTGGTGCCGGTTCCGGGTCGGGCGCCATCCCGAGATCGGCGTCACCCACATGACGGTGGTGAGCCGCGAGGAGACCGTGCCCATCGGCACCTTCCTCAACCCCGACGACCGGGAAAGCTTCGCCTCGGCCTTCAGCAAGGCGCTGGCCACCGCGCGGGCAGGCTGAGCCCGCCCGCGCGAGGCCGTCTCGTCAGTCGGTGAGGTCCGCAGGCACCCTGCCGCCGTTTTCGGCCAGCTTGCGCATCAGGGCCTTGTGCAGCCAGGTGTTCATGGCCGCGGAATCGTTGGTGTCGCCCGTGTAGTTCAGCTCGGTCGCCAGTTCCTTGCGCGCGGCGAGGCTGCTGTCGAGGTCGAGCGCCTTCATCAGGTCGACGATGGAATGGCGCCAGTCGAGCTTCTGGCCCCTGCCGGCCGCAGCCTTCTCGAGAATGGCGGCGACGTCGACATCGGATGCCTTCGTGGCGGGGGCTGCGGGTGCGGGCGCCGGCTGCGCGGGGGCAGGGGCCGGCGCGTTCTGTGCCGTGGTCTGCGGCGCGGGCGCAGGCGCAGGGGATGCGCCGCCGGGAACGGATGCGGTGGAAGCCGTGCGCGGCTGCTGGGGGGCGGCCGTCGTGGTGGGGGCGGCCGGCTTCTCGTCCTCACCCCAGATTGCGCTCTTGATGCGGTCGAATATGCCCATGATCCTCTCCTTGGATGAAGCGCGGCCTTTGCGCCGCGCGGAAGAAGAAACGTTCGGGAAGGGGCGTGGTTGCCGCGCGCGCCGTCAGAGGCGGCCGACGCGCTCGGTCAAAAGCGCGAAGAAGCCGTCCGCATCGATCTCGCGCATCACGCGCGCGTTCTTTCTGCGCTCGGTGACGCCCCACCAGTCCACCACCGTCATGCCGGCGGTGAGCGGGGAGGCGGTCTCGATCTCCACATTGCACTCGCGGCCCGAAAACAGCTCGGGCTTGAGGATGTAGGCGATCGTGCAGGGGTCGTGCAGCGGCCCGCCATCGGTGCCGTATTTCTCCTCGTCGAAGCGCTCGAAGAAATCCAGAAGCGCCACGGCCGCGTCGCCCGCCGCCGTGCCGAGCGCGCCGAAACCCGCGATCCGGGCCTTGGTGGTCAGCGCCTTGTGGGTCACGTCGAGCGGCATCATCACGATGGGCGCGCCAGAGGCGAACACGCGCGCGGCGGCCTCGGGGTCCACATAGATGTTGAACTCGGCGGCCGGCGTGATGTTGCCGCCCTCGAAGAAGCCGCCGCCCATCAAAACGATTTCCCCGATGCGCTCGGCGATCCTCGGCTCGCGGATCAGCGCCATCGCGATGTTGGTGAGCGGCCCGAGCGGGCAGAGCGTCACGGTGCCGGGCGGGTGCGCCATGAGCGTGCGGATGATGAAATCGACGCCGTGCTCGTCCTGCAGCGCCATCGCGGGCTCGGGCAGGTCGGGCCCGTCGAGGCCGGTCTTGCCGTGAACGTGCTCGGCGGTGACGAGGGGGCGCACGAGCGGGCGGTCGGCGCCGCGAAACACGGGCACGTCGGGCCGCTTGCAGAGTTCGCAGATCTTGCGCGCGTTGCGTTCGGTCAGGTGCAGCGGCACGTTGCCCGCGACCGCGGTGATGCCCAGGACCTCGATCTCGTCGGGGCTTCCAAGCGCCAGCATGATGGCCAGCGCGTCGTCCTGGCCGGGGTCGGTGTCGATGATGATCTTGCGCAAGCGGGGGTCTCCGGCAGGCCCGGGCGAATCTTGCAATGGGCCGATGGCGCGACCATATCAGGCAGGCGAACGGGAATGCCAATCGGGTTCCCGCACCGCAGTCGCTCAAGCCCTGAGGACAGATGACCACGATGACGCGCATGACGCCCTTTTCGAGCCCGCTTCTGCTCGGGTTCGATACGATGGAAAAGACGCTGGAGCGGCTTTCCAAGACGGGCGATTCCTACCCGCCCTACAATATCGAGCGCCTCAAGGGCGAAGACGGCAAGCCTTCGCGGCTCCGCATCACGCTCGCGGTCGCAGGCTTCGCCGAGGCCGATCTCGAGGTCACCACCGAGGAGAACCAGCTCGTGGTGCGCGGCCGCCAGGCCGACGACGCCACCCGCGAGTTCCTTCACCGCGGCATCGCGGCCCGGCAGTTCCAGCGGTCCTTCGTGCTCGCGGACGGCATGAAGGTGGGCGATGCCTGTCTCAGGAACGGCCTGCTCTCGATCGACTTGGAGCGGCCCGAGCCCGAGCGGCTGGTACGGAAGATAAACATATCGGTGAAAGACTGACGGGCCCAGGAACATTCCCCGCGACGGGGAATTGCTTTCCACGTGGGACGTCCCTTTCCAGGAGGCGCATAGCATGACCGAATTTCACGAAGCCGAGCTCAACGACAGCGTGCTGACCGAAGCCGAGCTCGCCCATCTGGGCGAGGGTGTGGTGGCCTATCTCCGCGAGATGCAGAGCGACGACCTCAAGAGCAAGTTTCCCGGCCTGCCGGAGATCGCGCCGGGCACCCGTCTCTGGGCGCTGTTTGCGGCCAACGGCCAGCCGATCCTGTTGTCGGACGAGAAGGATCGCGCCATCGCCGGCGCCTTCCAGAACGACCTGACGCCGGTGGCGATCCACTAAGACCCGTTCACGCACTGCCGAAAGCCGTTCGGGGCCGCCTCGTGCCCCGGACGGCTTTTTGCTGCGGGCCTGCGCCAAAACGTCTTCAACCTTTCGCAGCCCCTTTCCCCTATTGTCCGGTGCCATGCACGGCATTTCCGCATCTCCCCTGCCACTCCTCACCGATTCCGGCACCTCGCCCTTCGCGTTCCTGGAGGCGGGCTTCTCGAC
>QFNI01000066.1 GCA_003240775.1 Mesorhizobium amorphae
ACGCGCGCCCAGAGCAGGCGCATGTAGTCGTAGATCTCGGTGACGGTGCCTACCGTCGAGCGCGGATTGCGCGAGGTGGTCTTCTGCTCGATGGAGATGGCGGGCGAGAGCCCGTCGATCTGGTCGACATCGGGCTTCTGCATCATCTCGAGGAACTGCCGGGCATAAGCCGACAGCGATTCCACGTAGCGGCGCTGGCCTTCGGCATAGATCGTGTCGAAGGCGAGCGAGGATTTGCCCGAACCCGAAAGCCCCGTCATCACGATCAGCGAATCGCGGGGGAGATCGAGGTCGATGCCCTTGAGATTGTGCTCGCGCGCGCCGCGAATCGAGATGAATCGGTGTTCGGCCATGAATGGGAAGCTCGAAATTGGGGCGCCCGGAACGCTTCAACAAAGCTCGGCGCGGTTTCGCGGGGCTGGATTATCAGAAGGTGGAATGAGAACGCAACGGAAACAAAGCGCTTGCGACGACATGTGGGGACTCACGAAAACGCGAGCAAGCGCTTTGGGGACAGTGAAGGCGTTGACGGGCCTCACGCCCAGGCGCACGCTCCCCCTCGTTCCGACCCAGTGGCGCTGCACCGTCACCCGACCCTGCGAGACGCCGCAGGCCGCAAGCGACAGCCGAGCGGAACAAGAGCCAACAGGAACAGGAGTGAGGCCATGACCCCGCCCGAGCATTCCACAGGGCTTCGCCGGTGACGAAGCCGCAGCACGGGCCGAGCGCTCTCCGCAGCGCCCGCCCGGCCGCAACCCACCGTAGCAAAGAGACCATTGTCGGGTCGCGGGCCCTGCCCGCGTAGCACCCGAAAGGCCCAAGCCGAGGCTTTCCGATCGGCACGTTCAGAGGAGCAAGCCCTTCCACGCTTTCGTGCGTGGAAGGGCTTTTTCGTTTGGGAGGTGGATGATAGAACAAAGGGGGAACTTAGGGCGTTCCCGTGAACGGCTCGGAAAGTTCTCTGGGGTATGATGGAGTGTTCCCGATCGTTCGGGGCACGGTTTCGGATGATGCGTGGAGAAGCGTGATGGCAGGCAGCGTCAACAAGGTCATTCTGGTGGGGAACTTGGGCGCAGAGCCCGAAGTCCGCCGCCTCGGCAGCGGCGACCCGGTGGTCAATTTCCGCATCGCCACCTCCGAGACCTGGCGGGACAAGAACTCGGGCGAACGCAAGGAGAAGACCGAGTGGCACAACATCGTGGTCTTCAATGACAACCTCGCCAAAGTCGCAGAGCAGTATCTCAAGAAGGGCATGAAGGTTTACATCGAAGGCGCGCTCCAGACCCGCAAGTGGCAGGACAAGGACGGCCAGGACCGCTACTCCACGGAAGTGGTGCTGCAGAAATTCCGCGGTGAACTGCAGATGCTCGACGCGCGCGGCGGTGGCGGCGGCGAGATGTCGGACTACGGCGGTGGCGGGGGTGGCGGCAGCCGTCGCGGCGGCGACTTCGGCCAGTCGGGGCCCGGCGACGATTACGGCGGCGGGCGCGGCGGCGGCTTCGGCGGTGGACGGGGCGGCGGTGGCGGCTCGCGCGATCTGGACGACGACATCCCGTTTTGAGCGGGATGGCCGGGGGCAGGGAGGCTTGGCGCTTCCCCGCTCTCTTGAAGGCGGTGTCTAGGCGGCCTCGATCAGCGCCTTGATGCCGTCGGCCACGAACTGAACGGCGAGCGCCGCCAGGATCACGCCGAGAAGGCGGGTAAGGATGTTGCGGCCGGTTTCGCCGAGGAAGCGGTCCACGCGCTCGGCGAGAAGAAGCACGCCGAGCGTGGCGGCGAGGCCGAGCGCGATGATGCCGACGAGGGCTGCGCCCCCGCCCAGGCCCGGCATGGAGCCGGACACCAGAACCACGGCCGAGATGGCGCCGGGGCCCGCAATGAGCGGAATGGCCAGCGGAAACGCCGCGATGTCGTGGATGTGGTCGCGCGACACCGCCACGTCCGCGCTCTTGTTCTTGCGGTCCTGGCGGCGCTCGAACACCATCTCGAAAGCGATGTAGAACAGAAGCAGCCCGCCCGCGACGCGAAAGGCGGGAAGCGTGATGCCGAAGGTGCGCAGGATCTCCGCGCCGGCCAGCGCAAACAGCGCGAGAACCGCAAAGGCGATGGCGATGGCGCGGATCGAGACCTGCCAGCGGTCGGCGCGCGACATTCCCGGCGTGAGCGCCAGGAAGAGGGGCGCCAGCCCCGGCGGGTCGAGCGTCACGAGGATCGTGACGAAGGCGTTGAAGAGGGCGTCCCAGGCTGGCATCTCAGGCGGCCTCCCCGTTTGCCTTCCCAGGGCTGCACCCAGGCGGCGCAGTCATCAAGCGGTTTCTCGTTTTTCCCGCATATCCGCTTGTTTTGGGCGGGGAGGAATGGTGCGAGAGGGGTCGCGTGAGTTGGATTCGGGGTCATCATCCCTATATAAAGATGGTCTGATTCCCCTGTGATCGCGTGGTCTTCTTGAACGACACCAGCCCGCCCCCGCTCGGCCCGACCGATATCGAGCCGATCTCCATCGTCGATGAGATGCAGCGCTCCTACCTCGATTATGCGATGAGCGTGATCGTCAGCCGCGCGCTGCCCGATGTGCGCGACGGCTTGAAGCCGGTCCACCGCCGAATCCTCTATGCGATGCAGGAGGGCGGGTATCACTGGAACCGCAAGCACGTGAAATCGTCGCGCATCGTCGGCGACGTGATGGGTAAATACCATCCGCACGGCGACTCCGCGATCTACGACGCCATGGTGCGCATGGCGCAGGACTGGTCGCTGCGCGCGCTGCTGATCGACGGGCAGGGCAATTTCGGTTCGATCGACGCCGATCCGCCGGCCGCCATGCGCTACACCGAATCGCGCCTCACCAAGATGGCGCATGAGCTGCTCGAGGACATCGACAAGGACACCGTCGATTTCCAGGACAACTATGACGGTTCCGAGCGCGAGCCGCGCGTGCTGCCGGCGCGCTTCCCGAACCTGTTGGTCAACGGCTCGGGTGGCATCGCGGTCGGCATGGCCACCAACATCCCACCGCACAATCTGGGCGAAGTCTGCAACGGCTGCATCGCGCTGATCGACAACCCGGCGATGGAACTGGGCGAGGTTATGGAGATCATCCCCGGACCGGACTTCCCCACGGGCGGCCTCGTGCTCGGGCGCGCAGGCATAGCGTCGGCCTATGCTACGGGCCGCGGCTCGATCATCATGCGCGGCAAGGTGCACACCGAGCCGCTGCGCGGGGACCGCGAGGCCATCGTGGTCACGGAGATCCCCTACCAGGTCAACAAGGCCGGCATGATCGAGAAGATGGCCGACCTCGTGCGCGAAAAGCGCGTGGAAGGCATCTCCGACATCCGCGATGAGAGCGACCGCCAGGGCTATCGCGTCGTGATCGAGCTCAAGAAGGACGCGAACACCGACGTCGTCTTGAACCAGCTCTATCGCTACACGCCGCTGCAGACCTCGTTCGGCGCGAATGTGGTGGCGCTGAACGGCGGCAAGCCGGAAATCCTCAACCTGCTCGACATGCTCCGCGCCTTCGTGGCCTTCCGCGAGGAGGTGGTGCAGCGCCGCACGAAATACCTGCTGCGCAAGGCGCGCGAGCGGGCGCATGTGTTGGTGGGCTTGGCCATCGCGGTCGCCAACATCGACGAGATCATCAAGCTGATTCGCACCGCACCCGATCCGGCGACAGCGCGCGAGCAGATGATGACGCGGCGCTGGCCGGCGGAGGACGTCGAGGCGCTGATCCGCCTGATCGACGACCCGCGCCACCGCATCAACGAGGACGGCACCTACAACCTCTCGGAAGAGCAGGCCCGCGCCATTCTCGAGCTGCGCCTCGCGCGGCTCACCGCGCTCGGGCGCGACGAGATCGCGGATGAGCTGAACAAGATCGGCATCGAGATCGCCGACTATCTCGACATCCTGTCGTCGCGCGCCCGCATCCAGGGCATCGTCAAGCAGGAGCTGCTGGACATCCGCGACGAGTTCGGCAATCCGCGCCGCACCGAGCTGACGGATGGCGGCTACGACCTCGAGGACGAAGACCTGATCCCACGCGAGGACATGGTCGTTACCGTCACGCATCAGGGCTACATCAAGCGCGTTCCGCTCTCGATCTACCGCTCGCAGGCGCGCGGCGGGAAGGGGCGCTCGGGCATGGCGACCAAGGACGAGGATTTCGTCACGCGCCTGTTCGTCGCGAGCACGCACACGCCGATCCTGTTCTTCTCGTCGGACGGAAAGGTCTACAAGGAAAAGGTCTGGCGGCTGCCCGTCGGTACGCCGCAGTCGCGCGGCAAGTTCCTGCGCAACCTCCTGCCCCTGGCCGACAACGAGCGCATCTCGACGATCATGCCGCTGCCCGAGGACGAGGAGTCCTGGGCGTCGCTCGACGTGATGTTCGCCACCACTCGCGGCACCGTGCGCCGCAACAAGCTTTCCGACTTCGCGCAGATCAACCGCAACGGCAAGATCGCGATGAAGCTGGAAGAGGACGGCGACGAGATCCTCAGCGTCGAAACCTGCACCGAGGCGCACGATGTGCTGCTGACCGCGGCTTCGGGGCAGTGCATTCGTTTCGCCGTGGACGACGTGCGCGTGTTCGCAGGTCGCAACTCGATCGGCGTGCGCGGCATCGCTCTGGCCGACAAGGACCGCGCGATCTCCATGACGATCCTTTCCCATGTCGAGGCGAGCCCCGCCGAGCGCGCGGCTTACCTGCGCCAGGCAGCGGGCGAGCGGCGCATGACGAGTGCGGAGGAGGACGAGGAGATCGTGCTCGTCGCCGAGGACACCGGCGGCGAAGAGGCCGTGCTGTCGGCCGGCCGCTACGAAGAGCTGAAGGCGCGCGAGCAGTTCGTGCTCACCGTGACCGAAGGCGGTTTCGGCAAGCGCTCCTCTTCCTACGACTTCCGCCTGACGGGCCGGGGCGGCAAGGGCATCCGGGCGACCGACGTGTCCAAGACCGACGAGATCGGGCAGTTGGTGGCCACCTTCCCCATCGAACCGGAAGACCAGATCATGCTGGTGTCCAACAATGGCCAGGTGATCCGCGTGCCGGTGGGCGGCATCCGCATCGCGAGCCGCGCCACCAAGGGCGTGACCATCTTCAACACCGCCGATGGAGAGCGGGTGGTCTCGGTGGAACGCATCACCGAGCCGGAAGAGCAACCGGTCGTCACGGAAGACTGAAACGGAAAACGGCCGCTCCATCGAGCGGCCGTTTTGCTTCTGGATGGTTCGTTGATTCTTGGCGCTGGTCTCGTCGCTTACCAGCGGCGCGAGCGAAGCGGCGGGTAGCGCTGATCGTCGCGCACGCGCACTTTCACGTGCTGCGATTCCTGACGAATGCCGAACGCGGTGGCGACCAGCATGGCGAGGGTCATGGCTGCGGCAAGCAGATAGATCAGCATATGCGGCTCCCCGGTTCGGTTGTCCAAGCAACGGACGGCGCGCGGCAATGGTTGCGTGCCCTCTGCATGCCCATACGATCACATTCGTGTTGATCGACCCTGAATCCTCCGTTCATCGGGGATTCACCATGGTGGCGGGCCGGCGGGTTTGCCTTCGGGAGGAGGGGTCGCTAGAAGCCGCACACGATGAGCGCGCGCACCGCATTCTATCCCGGCTCCTTCGACCCGGTGACCAACGGTCACCTGGATGTGCTGGCCGGCGCGCTCGCCATCGCGGACCGCGTGGTGGTGGGCATCGGCCTGCATCCCGGCAAGGCGCCGATGTTTTCCTTCGAGGAGAAGCAGGCCCTGATCGAGCGCTGCACCGCTGGCTGGGACGGGGCAGGGCGGGTCTCGGTGGCCGGCTTCCATGGGCTTGCGGTGGAAGCCGCGCGCGAGCATGGCGCCACGCTCTTCGTGCGCGGCCTGCGCGACGGGACCGACCTCGACTACGAGATGCAGCTTGCCGGCATGAACGGCGCGATGAGCCCAGACGTCCGCACCGTGTTCATGCCGGCGCACCCTTCCACGCGCTTCATCACCGCGACGCTCGTCCGCCAGATCGCCACGATGGGCGGGCCGGTGGAAGCCTTCGTGCCCCCCCTTGTCGCCGAGGCGTTGCAGGCCAAGTTGGCCGGGCGCCCTTGAAAGGACCGATCATGCTCCGCAGACATTTTCTCGCCAGCCTCGCGCTGGCAGCTTCGCTCGCCTCGGGCACCCTGGTCGCCCAGGCGCAGGAGCCCGAGAACACCATGATCATCACGCTCAAGGACGGCGACGTGACGATCCGCCTGCGCCCCGATCTCGCGCCCAAGCATGTGGAGCAGATCAAGGCGCTGGTGCGCGAGGGCGCCTATGACAATGTCGCCTTCCACCGCGTGATCGACGGCTTCATGGCGCAGACGGGCGACGTGCAGTTCGGCGATCTCGAGCAGGGCTTCAGCGCCAACGATGTCGGCACCGGCGGGTCGAGCCGCCCCGACATTCCCGCCGAGTTCTCGGCCGAGCCCTTCACGCGCGGCACGGTCGGCATGGCGCGTTCGCAGAGCCCCGATTCCGCCAACTCGCAGTTCTTCATCACGTTTGCGCCCGCGCCCTTTCTCGACAACCAGTACACGGTGGTCGGCCAGGTCGAGAGCGGGATGGAACTGGTGGACAAGATCAAGCGCGGCGATGAAGCCACCAACGGCTCCGTGACCGACCCCGACCGCATGGTGCGCGTGCGCATCGCAGCCGACGGCAACTAAGAAAACCCATCGAGGAGACAGACCTATGGCCGACATCAAGGACCCCGAAAACACGCTGGTGATGGAAACCACCAAGGGCCGCGTGGTGATCGAGCTCCGCCCCGACCTCGCGCCCAACCACGTCGCCCGCATCAAGGAACTCGCCCGCGAAGGCGCCTATGACGGCGTGGTGTTCCATCGCGTGATCGAAGGCTTCATGGCGCAGACCGGCGACGTGAAGTTCGGCAAGACGGGCTCGGGCTCGTTCAATCCCGGCCGAGCCGGCATGGGCGGTTCCGACAAGCCCGACCTCAAGGCCGAGTTCTCCGCCGAAAACCATAGCCGCGGCACCTGCTCCATGGCGCGCGCGCAGAACCCGAACTCCGCCAACTCGCAGTTCTTCATCTGCTTCGAGGATGCCGGCTTCCTGAACAAGCAGTACACGGTCTGGGGCAAGGTGATCGAGGGCATGGAGAACGTGGACAAGATCAAGCGCGGCGAGCCCGTGCGCGATCCCGACACGATCACCTCGCTCAAGGTGGCCGCCGACATCGCGGCCTGAAGCCCATGAACGCGCTCGCCTGGCCGCTTCTCGGCGTCATCGCGGGCGCGGCCGTGGCGCTTCAGGCGCCGATCAACGCGCGTCTCGCGCAGGGGCTGGGGCTGCCGGTGGCGGCCGCAGCCGTTTCCTTCATGGTCGGCGGGGCGATCCTGACGATCGTCGCTCTGTCGCTCGCCAGGGCGCAAGGCATCGCGCTCGACTGGCGGGCGCCCGCACCCTGGACCTTCGTCGCAGGCGGTGTTCTCGGCGGCTTTTTCGTCACGAGCACCATTTTGATCGCGCCCAGGATCGGCGCTGCCGCGCTGATGGCCTCGCTGGTCACCGGACAGCTGCTGGCCGGGCTTTTGGCGGACCGGATCGGCTTCCTGGGCCTCGCGGTGCGGGAATTGACGCTCGGGCGCATTGCGGGCGCGTGCCTGCTTCTTGCGGGCGCGCTGATGATCCGCTTCACCTGATGCGCGTCGACGCATTCGACTTCGAGCTTCCCGAAAGCCTGATCGCGCTGCGCCCGGCGGAGCCGCGGGCGACCGCACGGTTGCTGACCGTGGGCGCGGACGGAGCGCTGGGCGACAGGCGCGTGGGCGATCTGCCCGACTTGCTGCGGGCGGGCGATCTTCTCGTCTTCAACGACACCAAGGTCATTCCGGCACAGCTCGAAGGCCTTCGCCAGCGCGGCGAGAATGCCGCCAAGGTGAGCGCGACGCTGCATCGACGCGTGGCGGACGATGCGTGGGAAGCGTTTCTGCGGCCGGGCAAGCGGGTGGCGGAGGGCGATCTCCTGCGCTTCGGGATGCTCGAAGCCCGGGTTGAGGAGAAATCCGAAGGCGGCATCGCAAGCCTGCGGTTCGACCGCGCCGGGCCGGCGCTCGACAGCGCCATCGCAGAAGTAGGCCATGTGCCGCTGCCGCCCTACATCGCGAGCCGGCGCGGGGACGACGCGCAGGACCGCGCGGACTACCAGACGGTCTATGCGCGGGAGGAAGGTGCAGTGGCCGCGCCGACGGCCGGGCTGCACTTCACCGAGGCGATGTTCGAGCGGTTGGCCGAGCGCGGAATCGGGCGCGCCTTCGTCACGCTTCATGTGGGTGCGGGGACGTTTCTGCCGGTGAAGGTGGAGGACACCGCCGATCACCGGATGCATTTCGAGACGGGCAGCGTTTCGCAAGATGCTGCCGAGGCGATCGCCAAGACGAAGCGCGCTGGGGGACGCGTGCTGTCGGTGGGCACGACCTCGCTGCGCATCTTGGAGAGTGCCGTGGATGCCGAGGGCGTGGTCCGGCCCTGGGCCGGGTCGACGGACATCTTCATCACGCCGGGCTACCGGTTTCGCACCGCCGACATGCTTTTCACCAACTTCCACCTGCCGCGTTCGACCCTGATGATGCTGGTTTCCGCCTTCAGCGGCCTGGATGCGATGCGCGCGGCCTATGCCCACGCGATCGCGCGGGGCTACCGGTTCTATTCCTACGGCGACGCTTCGCTTCTCGAACGGTCCGATCCATGACCACGCCCTTCTCGTTTTCCGTTTCCGCGACCGACGGCCTGGCGCGCCGCGGCGCGATCACCACCGCGCGCGGCACGATCCGCACGCCGGCCTTTATGCCGGTCGGCACGGCGGGAACGGTGAAGGCGATGTACATGGACCAGGTGCGCGGGACGGGCGCCGACATCATCTTGGGCAACACCTATCACCTGATGCTGCGGCCTGGTGCCGAGCGCGTGGCGCGGCTCGGCGGGCTGCACGCGATGGCGCGATGGCCCCATCCCATCCTGACGGATTCCGGAGGATTCCAGGTCATGTCGCTCGCCGGCCTGCGCAAGCTCGACGAGCAGGGCGTGGTGTTCCAATCGCATATCGACGGCTCGCGCCATGCGATGAGCCCGGAGCGCTCGATCGAGATCCAGGGCCTGCTGGGTTCGGACATCCAGATGCAGCTCGACGAGTGCATCGCGCTTCCGGCCCCTCGCGCGGAGGTGGAGCGCGCGATGGAACTCTCCCTGCGCTGGGCGGAGCGCTGCAAAACGGCGTTCGGCGACCAGCCGGACCGCGCGATGTTCGGCATCGTCCAGGGCGGCGACATGCCGGACCTGCGGGTGCGCTCAGCTCAAGCGCTGCGTGGGCTCGACCTCAAGGGATATGCCGTGGGGGGACTGGCGGTGGGTGAGCCGCAGGCGGTGATGCTCGACATCCTTTCGGCCACCTGCCCGGCGCTGCCCGAAGAAAAGCCGCGCTACCTGATGGGAGTGGGCACGCCGGAGGACATCCTCTTGTCGGTCGCGCGCGGGGTCGACATGTTCGACTGCGTGATGCCCACGCGCGCGGGGCGGCACGGGCTGGCCTATACGCGGCGGGGCAAGATCAATCTCAAGAACGCGCGGCACGCGGAGGACACGCGGCCGCTGGACGAGGAAAGTGACTGCCCGGCGGCGCGCGACTATTCGCGCGCCTATCTGCATCACCTCGTGCGTTCCGGCGAGGCGCTGGGCGCGATGCTGCTGAGCTGGAACAACATCGCCTACTACCAGGCGCTGATGGGGCAGATCCGAACGGCGATCGAGGCCGGCGGGCTCGGCGAGGCGACCGGGGAGATCCGCGAAATGTGGGCGCGTGGGGACGTGGCACCGGTTTGAGGCGCCTAGTCGGGTGCAGTTACGGCCACGCGCGGCTGGCCGTGGAATTCAAGCTCCGATCGTCTGCGCTGCCCGCAGGCTCACGCCCGTGATGCGGAAGCTGCCGTCGGGTTGCAGTTCCAGCTGGTACAAGGCTTCGTAGTCCTTGCCGTCCGGCCCGGTGATCATCACACGCTGGGCAATCGTCGTGCCCGACAGTTCCTCAGCCGAGCCGAAGGAGAAGCTCTGCGGCTTGAAGACGGGCTGGTAGCCCTGCTCGACCATGTTCATGAACACGTCGGCGGTGGGGAAGATACGCTTGATGTTGGGGGCGGCGAAGCTGTAGGCGGCTGCGCCATCGCCCGATTGGAACGCGCGGAGCTGGCCCTCGATCGTGCTCTGGGCCGCCCGAACCTCGCTTTCGCCGCCTTGCGCGGGGAGCGCGAAGGCTGCGGCCAGCAACAGTCCTGCGGTGATTGCACTGCGCATGCGCACCCTCCATGGTCGGGCGTTGCCCCATGCCTTCAATACGTGCCTCTGCGGAACGGAGTTTCAACCTTTCGCTGGCAGTGCGGAGAAACCGCTCAGGAGGCGCGTTTTCGCAGCGATTTGGCGCCAGGGAGCGCTTGCATTTTGCGCGCCGGCCCTATCCTCTTGATGCACAGCAACGGAGAAGCGGATTGCCGGCATTCGACGAGATGCGCCCCGAGGGTGAGGTCCTCCGCAAGCCTTACGCGGGCTATGACCGGTGGCTGCAGGGCCAGCAGGGCGAGCGGCTCCTGCAGAAGACCCAGGACGCCGAGCGCGTGTTCCGCAAGACCGGCATCACGTTCGCCGTCTATGGCGAGGAGGAGGCCGCCGAGCGCCTGATCCCCTTCGACATCGTGCCGCGCGTGATCTCGGGCAACGAGTGGCGGCGGCTGACGCAGGGCATCGAGCAGCGCGTGCAGGCGCTGAACGCCTTTCTCGACGACATCTACCACCGCCAGGAAATCCTGAAGGCGGGCCGCATCCCGCGCGAGCTGATCGCGAAGAACGCAGCCTTTCTGCCGGAGATGATCGGGGTTCGCCCGCCTGCGGGCGTCTACACCCACATCATCGGCGTCGACATCGTGCGCACGGGCGAAGACGACTTCTTCGTGCTCGAGGACAATGCGCGCACGCCTTCCGGCGTGTCCTACATGCTGGAAAACCGCGAAACCATGATGCAGCTCTTTCCCGAGCTGTTCCAGCGCAACAAGGTGCGGCCTGTCGAGAACTACCCGCAGCTGCTCCGCCAGTCGCTGGCCGCGACCCGGCCGGAATCGGCGCCCGCCAACCCGACCATCGCCATCCTGACGCCCGGCCCCTACAATTCCGCCTATTTCGAGCACGCCTTTCTCGCCGACCAGATGGGCATCCAGCTCGTGGAAGGGCAGGATCTGCGCGTGGTGGACGGCCACGTGGCGATGCGCACCACCGAGGGCTACAAGCAGATCGACGTTCTCTACCGGCGCGTGGACGACAGCTATCTCGACCCGCTGACCTTTCTGCCCGACTCCGCACTCGGCGTTCCCGGCATCATGGACGTCTATCGCGCAGGCAACGTGACCATCGCCAACGCGCCGGGAACCGGCATCGCCGACGACAAGGCGATCTATTCCTACATGCCGGAGATCATCGAGTTCTACACCGGCCGAAAGGCCATCCTCGGCAACATCCCGACCTGGCGGTGCGCGGAGAAAAGCAGCCTGTCCTATGTGCAGGAGCATCTCGCCGAACTGGTGGTCAAGGAGGTGCACGGCTCGGGCGGCTACGGGATGCTGGTGGGGCCGACATCGACCAAGGCCGACCGCGAAACGTTCGCGGCCAAGCTCGCGGCCAACCCTTCCAACTACATCGCGCAGCCTACGCTTTCCTTGTCCACCGTGCCGATCTTCACCGAGGCGGGGCTGGCACCCCGCCACGTCGACCTGCGGCCCTTCGTGCTCGTGTCCGACCGCATCCAGATCGTGCCGGGCGGGCTCACGCGCGTGGCGCTGAAGGAGGGCTCGCTGGTGGTGAATTCGAGCCAGGGCGGCGGCACCAAGGACACCTGGGTGCTCGATGACTGAGCGCGTCTCCTCCGCCGCCCGCCAAAGCCACAGGACCTGACGCCCGCTCATGCTTCTCGGACGCACCGCCGCCGGCCTCTTCTGGATGAACCGCTACATCGAGCGCACCGAGAACATGGCGCGCCTGATCGATGCCGGCCTGCGCATGGCGCTGACGCGCTCGCAGTCTTCCGCCGAGGAGTGGTCCTCGGTCGTGCTGAGCGCGGGCGCTGACAAGACGTTTCTCGCGAAATACAGCGAATACACAGTGGACGCGGTCAGCGACTTCCTGCTGCGCGACCCCTCCAACCCTTCGAGCGTGCTCGCCTCGATAGACGCCGCGCGCCAGAACGGACGCATGGTGCGCACCGCGCTGACCCGCGACACCTGGGAAAGCATCAACGAGGCCTGGATGTCGCTCAAGCGCATGCTGGCAGCCCCCGTGGACGAGCGTGATCTGCCCCATGTGCTCGACGCCATCAAGCGCGAGACCGCGCTGATCCGCGGCTCGTTCCACGGCACCATGCTGCGCAACGAGATCTTCGACTTCTGCCAGCTCGGCACGTTCATCGAGCGCGCCGACAACACCGCGCGCATCCTCGACGTGAAGTATTACGTGCTTCTGCCTTCCATCTCCTGGGTGGGTTCGACGCTTGACACCACGCAGTGGGAATCGATCCTGCGCTCGGTCTCGGCGCACCGCTCCTATCGCTGGGTCTATGACGGCGAATACCGGCCTCGGCAGATCGCGGACTATCTGATCCTCAACGTGCGCATGCCGCGCTCGCTCGCCTTCTGCTACGTGAACCTGTCCGCCAGCCTCACCTCGCTCGGCCGCGACTACGACGTCAGCCACGCCTGCCACGCGACCGCGCAGGCGACGCTCGCCAAGCTCTCGGTGGGCAACATCAAGGAGATCTTCGACGCGGGGCTGCACGAGTTCCTGTCGGACTTCATCCAGGACAACGACCGGCTGGCCAATGAGCTGGCCGCGGACTTCCAGTTCAGCTGATGCGCGGGGAGCCCGAGCGGTGCGCCTGAAGATCTTACATCGGACGGAATACCGCTACGACGCGCCCGTGGCCTATGCGCTGCAGCGCCTGCGCCTTCAGCCGCCGAACAACCAGGCACAGCGCGTGGAAAGCTGGGCGGTAACGGTGGAAGGCGGCATCGAGCAGCTGCGCTTCGCCGACCACTACGGCAACGACACCCGCCTGATCAGCGTGGACGGCGAGCCGCATGTGATCGCCATCGAGGCGGCGGGCATCGTGGACACGAAGGACACCACGGGCGTCAGCGGCCCGCATCGCGGCTTTGCGCCGCTCTGGCTGTTCCAGGCCGACACGCCGCTCACTGCGCAAGGCGAGGGCGTTCGCGCCCTGGCGGAAGCCGCGCGCGGCGAGGCCGACGAGATCGCGCGCCTGCACCGGCTGATGGCGGCCATCCGCGAGAGCGTCGCCTACAAGCCCGGCGCTACGGACGCCGCCACCACGGCCGAAGAAGCGGTGCAGGCGGGCGAGGGGGTGTGCCAGGACCACGCGCATGTGTTCTGCGCGGCAGCCCGCGCGCTGGGTGCGCCGGCGCGTTATGTGAGCGGTTATCTCAAGCTGCCGGATGTCGAGCAGGCGGCGAGCCACGCTTGGGCGGAAGCGCATGTGCGCTCGCTCGGCTGGGTGGCGTTCGATGCGGCGAACGGCGTGTGTCCCGACGAGACCTATGTGCGGCTGGCCGTCGGGCGCGACTACCGCGACGCCATGCCGGTTTCCGGAATCAGGCTGGGAGCGGGCGAGGAAGAGCTTGCGGTGCGCATCACTGTCGAGCAGTAATCGCGCGTGTCTGCAACCTAAGCGAATTCGATGACCTATTGCGTAGGATTGAGGATCGACCGCGGCCTCGTGTTCATGTCCGACACGCGCACCAATGGCGGCATCGATTCCATCTCGACCTTCCGGAAGATGCACATCTGGGAGAAGCCCGGCGAGCGCGTGATCGTGATGATGTCGGCCGGCAATCTCGCGACCACGCAAGCCGTGGTGAGCCTGCTCGACGAGCGCTCCAAAGCGGTGCGCGACCGCAAGCCCTCGCTTCTGCGCACGCCGTCCATGTACCAGACCGCGCGGCTCGTGGGGAACACGGTGCGCGAGGTGATCGCGGATTCGGCGGAAAGCGGGCAGAAGGCCGAATCCTTCTACGCCTCCTTCATCCTGGGCGGGCAGATCGCGGGCTCCGAGCCGCGGCTCTTCATGATCTATCCCGAAGGCAATTTCATCGAGAGCACGGAGGACACGCCGTTCTTCCAGATCGGCGAGACCAAATACGGCAAGCCGATCATCGTGCGCGCCTACGACCCCGAGATGAGCTTCGAGGAAACGGCGAAGCTTTTGATGGTGTCATTCGATTCAACGTTGAAATCGAACCTGTCCGTCGGCTTGCCGCTCGACATGACCTTTTACGAGCGCGACAGCCTGAAGGTCGGACTGAAGAAACGGATTTCCGCCAACGACCCCTATTACCGCAAGATTTCAGAAGGCTGGTCGAACGCGCTCAAGACGGCGTTCGCAAGCCTGCCGGACTTCACCTCCGACGCATGAAAAAAGCCCGGAGAGGTCTCCGGGCTTTTCGTCGAGGTTCGGCCTTGTCAGCGTGGCGACACGCAGGCGCGGCGGGGGCCGGAGTTCGGCTGGAACGTGTTGTCCGAAGCGCGGTAGGAGCGGTAGCGGTTCGCGCACCAGTTGATGTGGGCGTCGCTCATGCGCGAGCCGCCGCGCACGGCGCCGGTCGCCAGCGCGCCTGCCAGGAAAGCTGCGGCCGGGAACCAGAAGCCGTTGTGCGAACGGTAGCCCGGACGACGGTCGCGATAGCCGCGATAGCCGTTGTAGTAGTAGCGATCACCCCGGCGCTGGAAGTTGCGCCGGTCGACGCGTCGGTCGATCCGACGATCGATGCGGCGCTCGGCACGGCGCAGGCGGCGCAGCTCGCGTTCGGAAAGCTGGACCTGGAGGAGGGGAACGGCGCCCTCGGCGAGAGCGGGGACGGTGGGTGCTGCTCTCGCGGGGGCGGCACTTGCCGGCGCGACGCCGGTGATTGCGGTGGCGAATGCCAAGCCGGCCGCGAACAGGCCGGAAGCTAGTCTCTTCATGGTGTTTCCCGATTGGTGCGTATCATCCCTACCGTTCGCCAACGGATCGCGGCGCGGTGGGTTCCCGCACAAATGCGAGCGCACACCCCGGACGGCTTGCCGCGGGCCGCCATTCCCGATTGACCCCGCGAAAGCGCCTGCATATGGTCCGCGCCGTCACGGGACGCAGACGCTGTCCGGCACCGTGAGCGCGTAGCTCAGCTGGTAGAGCAACGGACTTTTAATCTGTAGGTCCTGGGTTCGAGTCCCAGCGCGCTCACCACTTTTCCCAGCAGCTCTCAGACAGGCAGGATCGGCAGTTCGGCGACGGCCGCCGTCAGCTCGTGCGCGCGCAGGAAGCAGTCGCGGAGCAGGATGGCGGACTGGCTGGGGTCGTGGGCGTGGGCCACGGTCTCGAAGCCGTTGTGGCCCATGGTTTCCGCGCGCTCGCGGTCGTTGAGGATCGACTGGATGGAATCGGCCAGCGCCTGGGGATCGCCAGGCTCGACCAGAAGCCCGTTCTCGTTGTGGTGAACGAGTTCGGGGATGCCGCCAACGCTTGTCGCGACCACGGGACGGCGGTAGCCGAAGGCTTCGAGAAGCGCGATGGGAATGCCCTCGCCATAGCTCGCGAGCACGCAGAGGTCGGCCTGCCGGACGAAGCCCATGACTTCGTCGGGAGGCTTGGCACCCACCATCCGGATGCGATCCGACAGGTCGAGACTTGCGATGCGGCTGCGCAGCTCAGCTTCAAGCGGACCTGCGCCAACCAGCGTGCAGATGAAGGGCACACCCTTGTCGCGCAGGCTGGCGAGCGCCTCGATGAGGATGCCGTGGCCCTTTTCCGGCGAAAGGCGCGCGACGCAGACGATGTGATTCTGTCGGGGCGGGGGCGGGATGGCGCTTTGTTCGGGCAACGCATGGCCGCAGCGGATCACGACGATCTTGCCGGCATCGCCCGCGCTCACATTCGCCACGAGCTTGGATCGCCCGTAGTCGCTGATGCAGACGGCAAAGGCGCATTGCTTGAGCTTTTCCGCGTGAAGGAAGCGCTCGGGCTCGTCGAGATCGATGCCGTGGAAGGTGATGCTGAGCGGGACATCGGCAAGCCGTGCTGCGACCATCGCCGGATTGGAGCCGGCATTGCCGAAATGGCAGTGGAGATGCTCCGCGCCCGAGCGGCGGATCAGGCGCGCGAGGATCACGCCTTCGCCGAAATAAGCCAGCCATTTGAGCCGGGAGCGCAGGGAAGCCGATTTCGCGAGCACCGAGGCGAGGAGCCGCGCTGCCTTGATGGGGCGCGTGGAGAGCACCCACCACAGGGCGGCCACCGTATCCCAGGGCACGAGCGGCACGAGCGAGCGCACCGTGCGGCTCTCCTCGCGGGCGCGCTCGTCGACTAGCTCGGCCTGCTTGGGGCGACGCACCGAGAACACCGCAAGGTCCAGCCCAAGGCGGAGCATGGAATCGATCTCGTGCCGGATGAAGGTGTGGCTGGCAGCGGGATAGAGACTGACGAGATAGGCGATCTTCATGGCGCCGCTCCCCATTTCAACTGGGCGCCGAGGCGCGCCTTGGTCAGGCCGGAGAGCTGGACGCGAAGAAGATCGCGCGAAGCACGGGGCGACATGCCCCTCATGCGCTCGTGGTCGACGAAGATGCGGCGCACGAGCATCGGGTCCTGCTGGGGCAATGTGTTGTCGCCCGTGTCGAGGGTCGCGGCATAGGTGTAGCCGGCGGCTCGGGCAGCTTGGCGGATGCGCGCATCGTGGTCGCCGTTGGGGAAGCAGATGCCGGCGATGGGGCGGGAGAGAAGCGCGGAAAGGCGCTCGCGCGAGTGGACGAGCTCGGCGGTGAGCGAGGCGTCGTCGCAAAGCGGCAGGATCGGGTGCGTCATCGTATGCGAGGCGATCTCGTGGCCTCCCCGGGCCAGGCGGCGGAGATCGTCGCTCCTGAAGATCCGGTCCCGCTCCGGTGTTTCGATCGGACCGGACGATTCGAGGAGGGCGGCGAGCCAGCGATCGCGGTCGGCGGGCGGCATGCGCTTCGCAGTCTCGATCGCCTGGTTTACGCCCTGCTCCATCATGAAATGGCCGGCGCGCTTGCGTTTCAGCCATGCGGCGCCCGCGCGGTCGTACCAGGGCGCCTCGACTGCATCGACGAGTCCGGCGATCACGAAGAAGGTAACCTTGAGGCGAAAGCGGTCGAGGATGGGAAGTGCGAACTCAATGTTGTCGCGGTAGCCGTCGTCGAAGGTGATGGCGGCAAGCGGCTTGGCCGAGGGTTCGCCGCCCTGCCAGCCCTCCAGCGCTTGGGCGAGCGGAAGCACGCGGAAGCGCTCGGCCATGTGGGCGCAGTGGATGGCGAAGAGCTCGGGCGTCACGGCGAGGCGGGGGTCGTGATAGGCGAGCCGTTCACTCTCGGGGAGCACGCGATGGTAGCAGAGCACGGTCAGTTTGTTCTGCAGGTCCCGCTCCCGCGTGGGCAGGAGGCCGCTCAGGCTCAGGACGCGTGCCGTCAGGCTCCTTATCGCGATTGTCATCGCAGCCACCAACCGGGACCCGCTGCGCCGACCAAGGGGTTTGGCGGAGGGTCGTGATTCCTCGTTGCCCCAAGCGGTGTGACCGATCGGCAGCCCCCGCGCACCTAAGGCGATGGGAGAAGGCTTAGACTTTCGACGGAGCCCCGAGCCTACGCCAGAAGGCTGAGCCCGCGGATGCGGGCAAAACGTCCCAGCGGGCCCGGCAGCTTTGCCGGCCGGGCGGGGGTGATGTAGACAGCCGGGCATGGCCATCGATGTCGGCATCATCAGCGCAGTGGGCGCGGGCGCGCTTTCGTTTCTGTCGCCCTGCGTGCTGCCGCTCGTGCCGCCATATCTGTGCTACATGGCGGGCGTCTCTGTAGAGGAGTTCCGTGAGGGCGGGCAGGCGCGGCCTGCCGCGCGCCGGGCGCTGCTTCTGGTGGGGCTCGCCTTCGTGCTTGGCTTTTCCACGGTTTTCGTGGCGCTCGGCATGGGGGCCTCATCGATCGGGCGCCTGCTCCGCGTGTGGCAGCAGCCGCTCGCGGTCGCGGCGGGCATCGTCATCATCCTGATGGGGCTGAACTTCCTGGGCCTCATTCGCATCCCCTTCCTGTCGCGCGAGGCGCGGTTCCAGTCGGAAGGCCGACCGGCGAGCGCGAGCGCGGCCTATGTCATGGGGCTGGCCTTTGCATTTGGCTGGACGCCCTGCATCGGGCCGGTGCTCGGGCCGATCCTGACGCTGGCGGGGGGGCGCGCGACGGTGGGCGAGGGCGGGATGCTGCTCGCGGCCTACTCGCTGGGGCTCGGCATTCCCTTTCTGATCGCCGCCTTCTTCTCGGACGCCTTCATGCGCTTTCTCGCGCGTTTCAGAATGCATCTCGGGCGTGTGGAAAAGGGGATCGGCGCGGCTCTCGTGATAGCCGGCCTGTTCTTCCTGACGGGCGGCGTGACCACCGCCTCCTTCTGGCTGCTGGAAACTTTCCCGGCGCTCGGGCGGCTCGGTTAAGCGCGGTTTGACGCCCTTCGGGCTAGTGGCTACGACGCTACGGCAATCCGGCGAGGGGCACTGCCATGTCTGACACCACCACGCTAGCGGTGATCCTGGCCGCTGGCGAGGGAACGCGCATGAAGAGCGCGCTGCCCAAAGTTCTGCATCCGATAGC
>QFNI01000010.1 GCA_003240775.1 Mesorhizobium amorphae
AGGAGGTTCTCCAGTCCGACCGCGGTTGCGACCGGATGGCCGGATGCCGTGAAGCCGTGGCCGAAGGCGCCGAGCTTTTCCGAGTTATCCGCAATGGCGTTATAGACCGGCTCCGTCAGCATGATGGCGGCGAGCGGCATGTAGGAAGAGGTGATCTGCTTCGAGAGCGTCATGATGTCGGGCGTGAAACCGTATTTCTGGCAGCCGAAGGGGGTACCAAGGCGGCCAAATCCGCAAATGACTTCATCGGACACAAGCAGGATGTCGTTGGCGCGGCAGATCCGCTCCACGCCTTCCCAGTAGCCGGCCGGCGGCGGCATCACGCCACCGGCAGCCATCAGCGGCTCGCCGATAAAGGCTGCGATCGTGTCCGCGCCTTCCTGCTCGATCACCGTTTCCAGTTCGGCCAGCAGACGGTTGGTGAATTCGGCCTCGCTCTCGCCTTCCTGGCCGAAGCGGTAGAAATGCGGGCAGGTCAGGTGATGCACCGGAATCGCCGGGAGGTCGAAGTCCTTGTGGTTCAGCGGCAGGCCGGTGAGGCTGCCCGAGGCGATCGTGATGCCGTGATAGGCCTTGATGCGCGACAGGAACTTCTTCTTTTTCGGCCGGCCGAGCGCATTGTTCATGTACCAGACCATCTTCACGATCGTGTCGTTGGCTTCCGAGCCGGACGAGGTGAAGAACACGCGGTCGAGCCCTTCGGGCGTCATGTCGACCAGCTTCTCGGCCAGGCGGATCGAGGGCTCGTGGCTCTTGGATGCGAAGGTGTGGTAATAGGGCAGTTCCAGCATCTGCCGGTAGGCGGCGTCCGCCAGGCGCTTCTCCGAGAAGCCCACGCCCACCGACCACAGGCCCGCCAGCCCCTCGTAATAGGCGCGGCCCCGATCGTCATAGACCTTGGCGCCCTCGCCCCGCTTGATCACCATCGGGCCGGTCTGCTCGTGCTGGCGCGCATTGGTGTAGGGGTGCAGCACGGACGCGATGTCGGCCTGCGCGAGAGAGTTGGAGATGGCGTCCATGACGGATGGCTCCCGAAATGCGAGGGGGAGGCGTGGGCCGGCGCCCGCGCCTCTGCGATACGGACGTCTAACATCACGGTTTCGGCCGCGGCCGCAACAGTCAGCTGCACCAATGGCGTTGGTGCAGGCATCCGATGATGGGTCCAGACGCCGCGCGACTGGAACGGGGGGCGGGCCGCGGCTATTCCCATTCTTCGCGCGACAGGCGGAGGAGTTCCAGGGATGAGCGAGCGCATGGAGGCCATCCTGGCCGCGGTGGACGAGGGCTTCGCGCGCCAGGTGGCGTTTCTGGAAGCGCTGGTGCGCCACCCGTCCCAGCGCAACGCCGAGGCCGAACTCCAGGATTTCGTGCAGAGCGAGCTGGAGCGTCGCGGCTTTGCTGTGGACCGCTTCCGGACGCAAGGGCCGGCCGACAACGCCCACCCGGCCTTTTCGCCCGCCACCGTGCCCTATGACGAGAGCTGGAACCTCGTGGCCACCCGCAAAGGCGCGGGGCACGGGCGCTCGCTCGCGCTCAACGCCCATGTGGACGTGGTGCCGCCCGGCCCGCTCGCGCGCTGGACCACGCCACCCTATGAGCCGCGCCGCAACGGCGACTGGCTCTACGGGCGCGGCGCGGGCGACATGAAGGCGGGGCTTGCCGCAGCCGTCTTCGCGCTCGACGCCATCACCCAGGCGGGCCTGGCGCTATCCGGCCCCGTGCAGGTGCAATCGGTGGTGGATGAGGAGATGACGGGCAACGGCGCGGCGACTGTGCTCTCGCGCGGCTATCGGGCGGACGCGATCGTGATCGCCGAGCCGACAGACGGGCGGCTGGTGCGCGCCAATTCCGGCGTTCTCAAATTCGCCGTCACCTTGCAGGGCGTGCCGACCCATCCGCGCGAGCCCGAGGCGGGGCGCTCGGCGATCGACCTGGCCATCGCGCTGATCGCCCACTTGCGCCGGCTGGAAGCGAGCTGGGTGGCGGAGAAAGAAAACCACGCGCTCTTTGCCGGCATCGCCAACCCCGTCTCGCTGACGGTGGGCACGATCCAAGGCGGGGAATGGCTCGCCTCCTTCCCCAGCGAATGCCGCTTCGAGGGCCGCATCGGCTTCTATCCCGGCGAGGAGCCCAAGGCGCGGATGCGCGCCTTCGAGGCGTTCGTACTCAGCGCCGTGGCGGACGATCCGATGTTCGAAGGAGTGTCCCCGCCCATGGTGGAATGGGTGGGCGTGACCCATGCGGGCTACAGCCTCGCGCCCGGCTCGGACGCCGAAGCGTGTCTTGCGCGCGCCCACATGCAGGCGAGCGGCAGGGCGCTCGAAAGCTATGTGATGACAGCCTATCTGGATGCGGCCGTGTTCGCGGTCCATGCCGGGATGCCCGCGCTGGTCTACGGGCCGGTGGCCGAGAACATCCATGCGATCGACGAGCGCGTGAGCCTGTCTTCGCTCAAGGCCGTGACGAAGACGATCGCGCTTTTCGCAGCGGATTGGTGCGGGGTGGAACGGGCCTGAGCCCTCGCGGACGCGTGTGGCGAGGCGCGAACAAAACAAGACCATGCGCCATTTCGCCGCCTGCGGGGTTCGTGCGGAACCGGGGGTTTACTGGCCCCACTATTGAGCTTAGGCAAGTCGTGCTTACTCGTTTCGGGGGAGGAAACGGGCCGGCTTCAACCGTGCTCAGTTTTCCCGGAGAGTTTCCATGCTCCAGGCGCAGCGTCTGCATGCCGCCTCCCCAGTCGATTCGGCTTTTTTGCCGCCGCTGATCTGTTTTTCTCATCTGCGCTGGGACTTCGTGCTGCAACGGCCGCAGCATCTGATGAGCCGTTTCGCCCATCAAAGGCGCGTCTTCTTCTTCGAGGAGGCGATCCCCTGCGACCACCATCTCGCCTATCTCGAATACCACCCCTTCGACGGCACGGACGTGGTGGCGGTGCGCCCGCGCGTGCCGCATTGGTGGGACGAGGCGGAGCGCGAAAAGGGGCTGCGCGGGCTGCTTGAGCTTCTGGTCAAGCTGGAAGGCGGGCAAAAGCCCGTGCTCTGGTTCTACACGCCGATGATGTTCGGCTTCGCCGCCGGCATCGAGGCCTCGGCCGTGGTCTATGACTGCATGGACGAGCTCGCGAATTTCCGCTTCGCGCCCGAGCGGCTGAAGGAACTGGAGCGCGCGCTGCTCCGGCGCGCGGATGCCGTGTTCACAGGCGGCGTCAGCCTCTACGAGGCCAAGCGCGGCACGCACGACAACATCTATCCCTTTCCTTCCAGCGTGGATGTGGCCCATTTCGCCGCCGCGCGGGGAACCCTCGCCGAGCCCGCCGACCAGCGCGCCATCCCGCACCCGCGCGTGGGCTTCTACGGCGTGATCGACGAGCGCATGGATCTGGGGCTCCTGGGGCGCCTCGCCGATGCGCGGCCGGAATGGTCGCTGGTGATGCTGGGGCCGATGGCCAAGATCGATCCGGCCGACCTGCCGCGCCGGCAAAACATCTTCTGGCTCGGCCAGAAATCCTATGACGAGCTGCCCGCCTACCTGTCGGGCTGGGACCTCGCCATGATGCCGTTCGCGGTGAACGAGGCGACGCGCTTCATCTCGCCCACCAAGACGCCCGAATATCTGGCGGCCGGCTGTCCCGTGCTGTCCACGCCGATCGCGGATGTGGTGCGCTCCTATGGCGGGCTTTCGGCGGTGGCGATCGCAGCCGATGCGGACGGCTTCGCCCGAGCCGGCGACAAGCTGCTCGCCGCGCGCGGGAAAGGCTCCGCCTGGCGCGACGAGGCCGATGCCATGCTCGCCCGCCAATCCTGGGACGAGACCTTCGAGCGGATGGACAAGCTGATCGGCGATGCGGTGGCGCGCAACCGCCACCCCGAAAGCGCCCTGCCCCGGCCCGCCATCCGCCGGCCTTCGGGGCGCAAGCCCTATGACGTGCTGGTGGTGGGCGCGGGCTTCGCGGGCTCGGTGATGGCCGAGCGGCTCGCGCGCGAAGCGGGCAAGCGCGTGCTGGTGATGGACCGGCGCCCCCACATCGCGGGCAACGCCTTCGACCACCACGACGCGGCGGGCATCCTGGTGCACCGCTACGGGCCGCACATCTTCCACACCAACAGCGACGAGATCTTCTCCTATCTCTCGCGCTTCACCGCCTGGCGCGGCTACGAGCACCGGGTGCTGGCAGCGGTCGGCGACAAGCGCGTGCCCATGCCGATCAACCGCACCACGCTGAACGCGCTTTACGGCGCGAACCTCCAGGACGACGAGGCCGCCGCCCGCTTTCTCGCCGCGCGTGCCGAGCCGCAGAGCGAGATCCGCTCCTCGCGCGACGTGGTGGTGGCGCAGGTCGGCACGGAACTCTACGAGACCTTCTTCCAGGGCTACACGCGCAAGCAGTGGGGCCTCGACCCGTCCGCGCTCGACAAGTCGGTGACGGCGCGCGTGCCCACGCGCGTAACCACGGACGACCGCTACTTCCTCGACGCGCACCAGGCGATGCCGCTTCACGGCTACACCCGCATGTTCGAGAACATGCTCGACCACGACCGCATCGAAGTGTCGCTCGGCGCCGACTTCGCGGAACTGCGCCACGATGACGTGGCGGGGCACACGATCTTCACCGGACCGATCGACGAGTTCTTCGGCCACCGCTTCGGGCCGCTTCCCTATCGCTGCCTGGAGTTCCGCCACGAGACGCACGACCAGAGGCGCTTCCAGGAAGCGGCGGTGGTGAACTACCCCTCGGAAGACGTGCCTTACACGCGGATCACCGAATACAAGTATCTGACGGGCCAGGTCTCGCCCAAGACGAGCATCTCCTATGAGTTCTCTCGTGCGGACGGCGACCCCTATTATCCGATCCCGCGGGCGGAGAACCAGGCGCTCTTCAAGCGCTACGAAGCGCTGGCGAACGACACGCCGGACACGACCTTTCTCGGGCGGCTGGGCACGTATCGCTATTACAACATGGACCAGGTGGTGGGCCAGGCGCTCGCCACCTTCCGCCGGATGGGGGCGAAGGCGGACATGGTGGCCCAGAAGGCCGTGGCCGGGGTGTGATGCCGGCTGGGGGGTTGGGCGGGTGGTGATGGGGTGTTTGTGTGGCGGGGGGGTCACCCCCTCCCCTCAAGGGGGAGGGGGGGCATTCAGCTTGGCGTTCAACCTTCCAGGTCCCCCCTCCCCCCTGAGGGGAGGGGTAAGGGGTGGGGGTGACCTTGCGCATGGAGCGCCAGCCCCCCAGGCGCGGGGACCCCACCCGTCGTGAAGGTCGTTCTCGCAACGGACAGCCTCGCCCCCTCGGGCGTGGGCGAGCACATGCTGCTTCTGGCGGGGGTGCTGGAGGCCGAGGTGGTGCTGGCGCTGCCGGACCATCCGGACGTCGCCCCCTTGCGCCGCCGCGCGGCGCGAAGCGGCTTTGCGGTGAAGAGCTTCGATCCCGCGGGCGAAAGCCTCGCGCCCTGGCTGGGAGCCGCCGCACCCGACATTCTCCACGTCCATGCCGGCATCGGCTGGGAAGGGCACGGGCTGGTGCGCGATGGCGTTGACGCAGGCTTGCCCGTGGTGCGCACCGAGCACCTGCCCTTTTTGCTGACCGATGCGGTCCAGGCGGCCGAGCACGGCGCGATGCTGGAAGGTGTCGCGCGCCTGATCGCTGTTTCGGACGGGGCCGCCGAGACCTTCCGCGCGGCCGGCGTGTCGCCCGAAAAGCTGCGCACCGTGCGGAACGGCGTGGCACCGGTCTCAGCCGGCGAATTTTCGCGCGAGGCGCTGGGGCTCGGCCATGCAGCGCCGCTGTTGCTGACGGTCGCGCGGCTGACCCCGCAGAAGGGCCATGCGACGCTGTTTGCGGCGCTGGCCGACGGGCGCGCCGAATGGCCGGACGCGGCCCTCCTTCTCGCCGGCGAGGGCGCTGAGCGCGGCGCGCTCGAAGTTCTCGCCGATGCACTGGGCATCGGGGACGCCGTGCATTTCCTTGGCCACCGCGACGACGTTCCCACCCTGATGGCGGCGAGCGACATGCTCGTCTTGCCCTCGCTTTTCGAGGGCCTGCCGCTCGTGCTGCTCGAGGCCATGGCGGAAGGCTTGACGGTTGTCGCCACGCGCGCCGTGGGCAGCCTGGAAGCGGTGGGCGAGAGCCACCCGTTTCTGGCGGATGTGGGCGACGCGCCGAGCCTGCGCGACGCCATCCGCCGGGCCTGGACCGACGGGGCCGCGCGCGACGCAGCCCGTGGCGCGCTGCGCGAGCGGTTTCGCAATTCCTTCAGCGCTGCACGCATGGGCGCGCAGACGCGCGATGTTTATCACGAAGCGCTCGCCTTGGCTGGCGGGCCGAAAGGGCGGGGTGCCATGGCACGGACACGGATCGGCTTCATCGGCGCGGGCGGCATCGCCCACCGCCACCTGGGCGTGCTCGAACAGTTCGAGGACGTGGAACTGGCAGCGTTCGCGGATGCGGACTTCGAGCGCGCCCGCGGCACGGCTGAGCGCTTCGGCGCGCGCGCCTTCGCCGACCACGCGGCGATGCTCGACGAAGCCGAACTCGACGCCGTCTATGTCTGCGTGCCACCGTTTGCGCATGGCGCGATCGAGCGCGACGTGATCGCGCGCGGCCTGCCCTTTTTCGTGGAGAAGCCCGTCTCGCTCGACATCGAGACCGCGCGCGAGATCGAGCGCGCGGTGCGCGAAGCGGGCCTCGTGACGGCGGTCGGCTATCACTGGCGCTATCTCGACACGGTGGACGAGGCGCGCGAGCTGTTTCAGCACAACCCGCCCAAGCTTCTTTCGGGCTACTGGCTCGACCAGACCCCGCCCCCTGAATGGTGGTGGCACACCGAGCAGTCCGGTGGGCAGATGGTGGAGCAGACCACGCATATCCTCGATCTCGCGCGCGTGCTCGCGGGCGAGGTGGACACCGTGTTCGGCTTGGCCTCGCACACCGAGCGGCCCGACTTTCCCGGCCTCGACGTGGCGACCGTTTCCACCGCCAGCCTGCGCTTCCAGAACGGGGCGGTGGGCAACTTCGCTTCCACCTGCCTGCTCCGCTGGGGACACCGCGTGGGCCTCCACCTCTTCGGCGACGGGCTCGCCGTGGAGATGACCGATCACGACATCATGGTGGATGTGGGCCGCGGCCGGCCGACCCGCCGCGCCGAAGGCGACCCCGTCTGGCGCGAGGACCGCGATTTCGTGGATGCGGTTCAGGGCAAGGAGAACCGCATCCGCTGCCCCTACGCCGAAGCGCTCAAGACGCATGAGCTGGCGCTTGCCGTCAACGAATCCGCCCGCACGGGCCAGCCAGTCCGGCTCGGCGCGTCCGAAGGCATCGAGGAAGCCACCCATGTCTGAGCATCGTCACATCCGCTCGCTCGGCGTCGAGCGCGAAGGCCAGGGCTATTTCTTCGGCTATGACGAAGGGCCGGAGGGGCACGGCCAGGTACGCATCGAGACGCTCTATACCGGCTTGTCGGCGGGCACCGAGCTGACCTTCTTCAAGAACACCAACCCCTATCTCCATTCCCGTTGGGACGGGATGCAGGGCCTGTTCGTCGCGGGCGAGGCCGGCGCGCATTATCCCGTGCCCTTTCTGGGCTACATGGAGGTGGGCCGCGTGATTGGCTCGCAAGCGCCGGGTTTTGCGGTGGGCGACGTGGTGGCGGGCACCTGGGGCCACAAGTCGGGCCACACGGCCGATCCCTTCCACGAGGTGCTGGTGAAGCTGCCCGAGGGCATGGACCCCGTGCTCGGCATCTTCGTCGCGCAGATGGGGCCGATCGCGGCCAACGGCATCCTGCATGCCGACGCCGAACTGCTGGGCCCCGCCGCGAACCGGCTGGGCGCGGGCATCGCGGGCCGCCCCGTGGTCGTGGTGGGTGCCGGCACGGTGGGCATCTTCACCGCCCTCTTCGCGCGCCGCGCGGGCGCTTCCGAAGTGGTGGTCACAGACCCCTCCCCGTTCCGCCGCGCGGCGATGGCAAAACTCGGGTTCCGCGCCATGACGGAAGACGAAGCGGTGGGCTACGCCAAATCCGCCTGGCACGGCAATGGCGGCACGGAACGCGGCGCGGATGTGGTGTTCCAGACGCGCGCGCATGGCGAAAGCCTCGCCAACGCGCTCAAGATGCTGCGCCCGCAAGGGTCGGTGATCGACCTCGCCTTCTACCAGGGCGACGTGTCCGCTCTTCGCCTGGGCGAGGAGTTCCACCACAACGGCTTGTCGGTCCGCTGCGCCCAGATCGGCCGCGTGCCGCGCGGCTTCGGCGCGCTCTGGGACCGCCGGCGGCTGGCGCAGGAAACGATCGCGCTGTTGGCGCATGAGGGAGCCGTGATCCGTGAGCAACTCATGACCCATGTCGTGCCGTTCGACGAAGGCCCGGACTTCCTCGCCCGCCTCGTACGCGAGCGGCCGGACTTCCTCCAGGTCGTGTTCCAGACAGCCACGCCATGAGCCCGGACCGGCACGCGGGGCGCAAGGAGCCCACGCGCATCCTCTTCGTCTTCGCCTGGCTGGTGGTGGGCGGAGAGGAGACCGAGGTGCGCCTGCTCGCGCAGAACCTCGACCCCGAGCGCTTCCGCATCGAGGTGGTGGCCTGCTTCCGCAAGGAGGGCATGCCCGAGCAGACGCATGAGCAGCTCGAAGCGTTGGGCGTCGTCGTGGACCGCACGCCCTATGCGCTCTCCTTCGAGGACACGGTTTCCTATCTCGCGCGCAAGGTTCCGCGCTTCGACGTGGTGGTGTCGAGCCAGAACGTAGCCGACATCTACCCAGCGCTCGAACGCCTCCACTTCCGCCCGCCCTTGATCGAGCATGGCGGGCTGGTGTCGGAAGCGCTTGCGGGCCCCAAGCACCTGACGAGCCGCTATGTGGGCGTGTGCAAGACGATCCGGGACGCCGCAGCGAGCCGGATGGCGGGCCGCGAGGCCGACGCGCTCGAAATCCCCTCCATGGTCGATCTCGGCGAGTTCGATCCCTCGACACGCGCCGCCGCCCGACAAGCGCTCGGGGTCGGAGAGGGGCAGACGCTTGTCGGCTGGATGGGCAGGCTCGACTGCAAGAAGCGGGTCGAGGATTTCATCGAGGCGGCCGCGCTCGTCCAGGCCCCGCCCTTTTGTCGGCGCTCGACGTGTTCGTCTGGCTTTCACGCGGCGAAGGCATGCCGCATGTGGTGGCGGAAGCGGGCGCAGCCGGCCTGCCCGTGGTCGCCACGCGCGACAACGGAACGGAAGAACAGATCGCAGACGGCGTGTCCGGCCTGTTCGTGCCGCACGAGGCGCCGGATGCGGTGGCCAAAGCCGTCACGCGGCTGATCGACGAGCCAGTGCTGCGGGCGCGCCTGGGCGCCGCCCTTCGCGCGCATGTGGAGCGCGAATATTCCGTTGAAGCCGTGGTGCCGCAATGGGAGGCGCTGTTTGACGCGGTGATCGCGGAAGCGCGGGCTCCTGCGCCCGAGCCAACCATCTTCCGATCCTTTCTCCAGGGCGGGTTCGAGTGCTCCACGCACAATCTGCGGGTGGCGGAAGGCCTCAGGCGGCTCGATGTGGTGGCGGCCATCGGCCACGACACGCATGCCGAGGCCGACTACCGGCAATTGGGCGAGCACGGCATCCGCACCGTGCGCGACGGGATGCGCTGGCATCTCTGCGAGCCCGAGCCGGGCCGCTTCACCTGGGACAGCCTCGTGCCGATGCTGCGCGCGGCGCGCGCGGCGGGCACGCAGGTGATCTGGGACGTGCTGCACTATGGCTGGCCCGACGACATCGACATCTGGAGCCCGGATTTCGTGTCCCGCTTCGCGCGCTTCGCGGGCGAGGCCGCGCGCGTGGTGCGCAGCGAGACCGAGGGCACGCTCTTCTTCTGCCCGGTGAACGAAATCTCGTTCTTCTCCTGGGGCGGCGGGGATGCCGGCTATCTCAACCCCTGGGCGCGGGGCCGCGGCTTCGAGCTCAAGGTGCAGCTCGCGCGCGCTTCGCTCGCTGCGATGGACGCGATCCTCGCGGTCGAGCCCGAGGCACGCTTCGTGCATTGCGACCCCGCGATCTCGGTCGCGGTCGATCCCGCACGCCCGTGGGAGGCGGGCCATGCGGGCGGGCACCACGAGGCGCAGTTCCAGGGTTGGGACATGCTGGCGGGCCGCATGTGGCCGCAACTGGGCGGCCGCCCACGCTATCTCGACGTGATCGGGGTCAACTACTACTTCAACAACCAGTGGATCCATGGTGGTCCGCCGATCGATGTGGGCCATCCGCTCTATGTGCCCTTCAACCAGCTGCTGGCCGACATCTACGCGCGCTACGGCCGGCCGATCCTGTTGGCGGAAACCGGCACCGAGGCCGAGCGGCGCGCGCCCTGGTTCCGCTTCATCCGCGACGAGGTGCGCATCGCGCGCAGCCGGGGCGTGCCGGTGGAAGGGGTGTGCCTTTACCCGGTGGCCAACCATCCCGGCTGGGACGATGACCGGGACTGCCCGAACGGGCTGTTGTCGTGGCAGCGGGAGGGCGGGAGACGGCGGGTGCATGGGCCGCTGGCGGAGGCGCTGGCGGAGGGGTTCTGAGAGGTCAGTGAGTTGGGGAGGTCACGGCATGGATTCTCGGGTCAAGCCCGAGAATGACGAATGGAAAAAGGGAAGCGAGCGGCCGGTGATGCCGGTGGGCTCCACTCTTCATCCCCACCCCAACTTCGTCATTCTCGGGCTTGACCCGAGAATCCATGCCGTGACCTCGACAATTCACCGGGGGTCCAGACCTACCGCCCCATCAACCCCGCCAACCGCCGGATCGTGTGATCCCACGTCCACAGCTCCATCACCGCCCGCCGCGGATCGAGCGCCCTTGAAAGCAACTCCTCGACACCCTCGTGAAACCGCTCCCCCGGCACGGCCAGACCGGTTTCGGGCGTGATGAACTGCAGGCCGCAGCGCAGTTCGGCATTGGCGAGAACCGGCAGGCCGGCCAGCATGTATTCCGTCAGGATCGCGGGCGCGCCGTCGTCCACGCCACATACGACGCCGATCCGCGCCCGGTTCATCAGCGCGTTCACTTCGCCGAAGGGCACGCCGGGCGGGCCGACGAAAGAGATGTCGAGGCCGCGCCGGGCCGCTTCCTCGCGCAGCGCGCCGTCCATCTCGCCATAGCCGAACACGCAGAGCGCGCGCGTGCCGGGCCGCCGCTCCACGGCGTCGAACAGGATGTCGTGCCGCTTGTAGGGCTGGGCAGCCGCCACATAGACGAGGTCGAACTCCTTCTCCACGCCGGGGAGCGGCCGGAAGGTTTCGGGATCGGCGAATTCGGGGCCGATCGGCATCACCGCGCAGCGCATGCCGGGCACCCGGGCTTCCACCTCCGCGCTCTGCCATTCGGCGCCCGTCAGCACGAGGTCGAAGCGGGCCGCGACGGGGTCGGGCAGGCGCAGCGCGGGCGCGTCGATCGAATTGTATATCTTGAAGCTGTCGCGGCAGGCGTCGAGGATGCGCTCAGCCACACCCAGGCCCCAGACGCAGAGAATGCCGGGCGGGCCGAAGGCTTCGATGAAGCTCTCCATGTCGGCTGACGCGAAGGGCGCATCCTCGCCGTCGAGATGGAAGGCCCGGCGCGCGAGGTGCGGGGTGTCGCGGGAAAAGGGCGGGGGCGTGTCGGGGCGCCAGAAATGCCAAATCTCCGCCTGGTCGGCGAGCCCGTGCGCCACCGCAGCCAAAGGCAGGCGCTCGAGGTAGCCGCCGGAAACGGCGGGCACGCCGCCCGGCGGAGGCTGGGGCGCGGGGGTCCGCGCGCCGCTTTCCCAGACCGCGCGCGCGTCCTGCACCGACCGGCCGGGGGGGTGCGGCGGCCAGCCGTCGCGGAAGTCGCTGAGGGCGACGATCGTCCGGCGCATGATGGAGGCGTCTGGGGAAATGCTCATGGCAGAGCCTATAGAGGGCTCCGCGAGAGGAACAAGCTCAGGGCTACTCGCCTTCGAGCGCGCGGCCGACCAGGATGAAGGGCGAGCCGAGCGCCTGGCCCGCAGTGTTGAACACAAAGGCGCCGGCCCGGCGCAGGCCCACGCCTTCGCTGCGCACCCCTTCCGCGATGGCTAGGTTGACGAAGCCGTTGTGGCCGAGCCGGTCGGCTGCGCCCACGGCGGAGATGTCGACCACCGCGATGCCCTTCTCGTCGGCCAGAGCCACCACGCGGGGGTCGCGCACATCCACCGAGCCGATGCGGTCGTGCTCGCCCGACAGCCTGCGCGAGGCTGCGAGCGCGCGGTCGTTCTCGGACACGAGCACGGTGAGCGGCGGCGAGAGCTTGCCCACCGTATCGAGCTGGGAGGCGAACACGTCGACGTCGATGTCGGGGGCCGCCAGCATCACGCGCAGGTGGCGGAACACGTCGTCGTGCTTTTCCAGGCGAAGCTGGCGCAGGCTTTCCATCACGAGCCAGCCGCCCATGCTGTGGCCCACGAGGTCGATCTTGCCGGCGGGATTTCCTCTCGTCAGTGCGCGGAGCAGGCCGGAAAGCCCGTCGCGCGAGAAGGTGGCGGCGTCCTGGTCGGCCAGATAGCCGGTGAGCGCCCCTTCAGACGGCCAGGAAAACAGCACGGCCTCCCGATCGCCGCGGGCATCGTGGCTGATCTGGGCCAGCCGGAACACGGCCTCGGGCAGGCTCGAATTGTAGCCGTGCACGAAGACGCCGATGTCGTGCGTGTCGGGGGTCGCGCGGCGCAGGAACTCGGCCTCGCTCAGTTCCTGGCGGCGCACGGTGGCGAAGGAGAAGGCGGGGCCGGGCGCATCCGCGCTCCATTCCACCTCGCCCGGTTTGTGGTTGGGCGGGATCGACACGGTGAGAAGCTCGTAGCGCAGGGCCGAGACGCGCGCGTCGCCCGCATCCTTGGCGGCGCGGTTGGTGGCCACCAGAACCGACACCAGATGCGCGCCGGGAACCCCCGCCACCGGATCGAGCGCGCGGCTGTCTGGCCGGGCGGCGCAGCCCGCAAGCGCGAGAAGCAACGCGGACAGAAGAAAAGCGAAGCGGAACGGTCGCATGGTGGATTCGCCATAGCCGAGCTTTGTGCCGGCAAGAAGCGGCAAGCATCCGATCACCGGGGCTATCCCGTGCGGATGGCAGGAACAATGGCAGGGATGCAACGGTCGCCGCGCGGGGTTCGGCGTGGCGGCACTCGTGCGCTCCAAGGCTCGCCTTCGATTGACATTGCGGGGAGCGGTCCTTCTCTATGCGCGCGCAAGTGCAAGGAGACCCGCCCATGGCAGCCCCCACAACCGAAGCCCGCCAAGAGGGCCGGCTTCTGATCCGCAACATCGGCCTTCTCCTGTCGGGCGACATCACGAAGCCCGTGATTGAGGCCGATGCGCTGCTTGTGGAGGACGGCTGCATCGCGGGCGTGGGTGCGGCATCCGAGCTGGGCGAGGCCGACAGCGTGATCGATGCCGGCGGCAGCGTGGTCGCGCCGGGGCTGATCGACAACCATGTGCACACGGTGGCCGGCGACTGGACGCCGCGCCAGAACCAGCTCGGTTGGATCGAGTCCTCGCTGCATGGCGGCGTCACCACCATGATCTCGGCGGGCGAAGCACATTATCCCGGCCGGCCGCGCGACAAGGTGGGGATCAAGGCGCTCGCCATCGCGGCGCAACGCTCCTTCAGCAATTTCCGCCCGCTCGGCATGAAAGTGATCGCGGGCGCGCCGATCCTGGAGCCCGATTTCACGGAAGCGGATTTCCGCGAACTGGCGGAGGCCGGGGTTTCGATCGTGGGCGAGATCGGTCTCGGCGGTGTCAAGGACGCTTCCACCGGGCGCCAGATGATCGAGTGGGCGCGCGCGCACGGCATGACCACCATGACGCATACGGGCGGGCCCTCCATCCCCGGATCGAGCCGCGTGGGCGCGCAAGCCGTGATCGACACCGATGCCGACATCGTGGCCCATGTGAACGGCGGGCCGACCGCCCTGCCCTTCGAGGAGCTTGACCAGATCACGGACGAGGGCACGCGCGCACTCGAGATCGTCCACAACGGCAACCTGCGGGCAGGGCTGCACGTGCTCGAACGCGCGAAAGCACGCGGCGAGCTTCACCGCATGCTGCTCGGCACCGACGGGCCGGCGGGGTCGGGCGCGCAGCCGCTCGGCATCCTCCGCACGATCGCCCACCTGGCATCCTTGACCGACGTGCCGGTGGAAACCGTGTTCTGCTTTGCGACCGGCAACACCGCGCGCGTGCGCGGGCTGACCGACCGCGGCCTGATCGAGAAGGGCCGCGCGGCCGATCTCGTCTTCATGGCGAGTGCCGCGGGCGGCGCGGGCAAGGATTTCCGTGAAAGCGTGGCGCTCGGCAACATTCCGGGCATCGGCATGGTGATGATCGACGGGATCGTGCGCACCAACCGCTCCCGCAACACCCCGCCCGCAGAGACCGTGCCCGCCTTCGCATGACCAGCATCTCCCGAAAGGTCGTCTTCGACACCGATCCCGGTGTGGACGACGCCATGGCGCTGCTGTTTCTGGCGCGCGCAAAGGCGGTCCGGTTGCTGGGCGTCACCACGACGCTCGGCAATGCGCGGATCGAGACGACCACACGCAACGCGCTGCATCTCTGCGAGCGCTTCGGCATCGACGCTCCGGTCGCCAAGGGAGCGGCCGCGCCGCTCGTTCTGGCGGGCGAAGAGCCGTCGGTCGCGGTGCACGGGCAAAACGGCCTGGGCGACGTGCCGCTGCCCGACACCATCACGAAGCCGCTCGACGGGCGCGCCGCGCACCGCTTCCTGATCGACACGGTGCGCGCCCATCCCGGCGAGGTCTCGATCGTGGCGGTCGGGCGCATGACGAACCTCGCGCTCGCGCTGCGCGAAGACCCCGACATCGCCGGCCTCGTGCGCGAGGTGATCGTGATGGGCGGGGCTTTCGGCTTCAACGGCCAGCTGGGCAACGTGTCGCCTGCGGCGGAAGCCAACATCGCGGGCGATCCGCATGCGGCCGACATCGTGTTCGGCGCGGCCTGGCCGGTCACGGTGGTGGGGCTCGACGTGACGCACGGGGTCGCGATGCCCACCCAATATCTCCGCGGGCTGGCCGAGGAGGGCGGCGAGGCCGAGCGCTTCTTGTGGGACGTGTCGCGCTTCTACGAGCGGTTCTACCACTCGGTCGGCCTGCCGCACATGTACATGCACGATTCCACCGCCGTGGCCTATCTGCTCGACCCCTCGCTGTTCGAGACGCGCTCGGGCACGATCCGGGTGGTGACGGAGGGGATCGCGCTCGGCCAGACCATCCAGAAGCCCGACACGCGCCGCTTCGCGCCCGGGCCCTGGGACGGCCGGCCCTCGCAGCGCATCTGCACGAAGGTGCGGGCGCATGGGGTGCTGGATCTGTATCGGGGGACGCTTCTGGGATGAGGGGAGATGGGGGGTGTGCTCCGAGCCAGGCGTTGCCGGGCACTTCAGCATGAGGATTGTTGGGTGCGGGCGCTCATCGTCTTAGCCTAGCGGCCTGCATCCCTCATGCTGAGGTGCTCGCGAAAGCGAGCCTTGAAGCACGCAACCACCGCCCCATCTCACCCCGTGTGGAAGAACTCGGGCGCCGGAAACGTCCGGTCGAGTTCCGCCCTCACCCCCTCCCCCGCGGCCCCAATGCCGCGCAGCGCCATGAGGGCGGCGCCGCGCAGGGGCTCGAAGCGATGCTCCTTGGGAAGCGCGTGGGCGGAAAGTTCGGCGAGCCGGGCGAGCAGACTTTCGCGGAACAAGGGGAACGCGGCGCGGAACACGCCGCCCGCGAGCAGAAGCGCGAACGGGCGCTCGATGATGCCGACCTTGCGCGCGGCGACCGCCGCATGTTCGGCCAACTCGCGCCCGTGATGAACGAGGATGCTGCGTGCCGCGCCATCGCCCGCCTGGGCCTGGGCGAACAGGATCGGCACGAGATCGCTCGGGGTGCCCGCCATGCGGTTCTTGCGGCGGGTGAAGCGATGCAGAAGCTCGCCCGGCGTTTCCGCGTCGAGATGGCGGAGCACGGGCTCTGCGAGGCTCGTGGGCGGGTCGATGCCGAGATCGGCGCGCCAGATCGCTTGAAGCGCCCGCTCGCTCAGTTCTCCGCCGCCCTGGGTGAGCTGCCAGAAGGAGGAGTGCCAGACAGCACCCGTTCGGGCGTTGCGCGCGCCGGTGGCCGAGCCCGTGCCGCAGACCACGATCACCGCGTCCTCTTCGCCGCCCGAACAGAGCGCGCCTACCGCGTCGTTGACGACCTCGATGCGGCGGCCGAGCCCGCGCGCGGCAAGCTCACCCTGCCAGAAAGCGAAATCCTCCGGCCAGTCGGCGCCGGCCAGGCTGTAGGTGGCGTGGGCCAGGCTTTCGGGCACAAGGCCCGCCTGGGCGAGGGCCGCGCGCACGGCGCGCTCCACCTCGTCTGCGGCGCGGGGGTTGCTGTAGATGTCGCACGAGCCCGCGCGGCCCGTTCCCAGCACGCGGCCGGAAGGGTCGGCCACGAGCGCCAGCGTCTTCGTGCCGCCGCCGTCGACCCCAAGGGCGAAGCGCACCTTCAGTCCCGGCCGGTCCAAGCGGCCCGGTCGGCCACCACGGTGACGTTGGCGGCACCCTGCAGGAAGGAGGCGGGAACATCGGGCGTGACGGGGCCTTCGAGTGCCGCGTGCAGGATCGCGTGCTTGCGCGCGCCGAGCACCACCAGCACGGTCTGGCGCGCTTTCAGAAGCGCGTCCATGCCCACCGTCAGCGCGCCGCGCGGCACATGGTCCTCGCCGCCCCAGTAGACGGCGTTGCTTGCCACGCTTTCGGGCGTCAGCCCGATGGCGCGCGTGGTGGCGGTCTCGTCGCTCGGCGGCTCGTTGAAGCCGAGATGGCCGTTGGGCCCGAGGCCGAGAATGGAAAGGTCGAAGCCGCCGGCCCGTTCGATCTCTTGCGCGAAGGCCTCGCAGGCTGCCTGCGGATCGTCGACCCGCTCGGGAAAGCGCACCACGCGCTCGGGCGGAATGGAAAGCGGCTGGAGCACCGCACGGTCCATCCAGCCGAAGAGCGAACGGGGGTCGGTGTCGGCCGTGCCGAGATAGGCGTCGAGCTGGAAGGCCTTCACACCGCGCGCGTCGAACAGGCCCTCGGCCTGGCGGCGGGCGAGTTCGGCGTAAAGCGCCATGGGCGAATTGCCGGTGGCGAAGACGACCGAAAGCCGCGGCTTTCGGGAGATGGCCGCGGCCACGATGTCGGCTGCGCGGCTGCTCGCCGCGTCCGCATTGTCTTCGACGATCAGTTCGATGCCCATGGGCGGCTCACGAGAACAGGGTTGGCGAGATGAAGGGACGATGCGCGGCCGCCATCTCATCGAAGATGGCTTCGGCCTTGGAAAGCGACATCACCAGCGGGTTGGAGGCGAGGGCCTGGATAGCCTGGCGACGGTTTCCATCCCATGCCACGCGCGCGGTGGCCGCCTGATATTCCGCAAGCATGCCGACGAGGCCCGAGACCTGCGAAGGCAGCGGCCCGGAGGCCAAGGGGCGCACGCCTTGTCTGTCCACGAAGCCCGGCACCTCGACCACGAGATCGTCGGGCAGACCCGCGATGGCGCCCCGGTTCGGCACATTCACCGGCCAGACCTCGCCGCGGTCGTTGAAGACGGCGTCCATCACGTCGATGGCGATCTCGAGCTCGTCCAGCCCGCCGCGCGAATGGGCCTGGTCGAGCTGCGGCCGCTCGGCCCTCGCCTGCTCCTCGTAGTGGTTCCAGAACTCGGGCACGCGCGCCATGATCTCCTGCGCGCGGGTGGCGGGGGCTGCCTTCAGCTCGGCCAGGATCTCGTCGGTGAAGTAGTAATACTTGAAATATTGCGAGGGGATCGACTGGAGCGCCACCGTCATGTGGAGCAGGCGGCGCTGCTGCAGCGTGAGCGCGGGGTCGTTTTTTCTTTCGTTCCACGCCCGCTCCACGAGCGGCATGACATCCTCGCCGGCATAGGAATGGCGCACCGACCAGGAGCCGTGGTTGAGGCCGATCGAGACGGTTTCGAGCTTCGCGGGATCGAGGCCGGCCGCTTGCGCCACTTCGGCCGGAAAGATCAGCGGCCCCTCGCAGAGCGAGACGGTGGGTATGTCGGAATGGTGGGTGACGGCTTCCGCCACGATGTTGACGGGATTGGTGTAGTTGAAGAGCCGGGCGCGCGGGGCCACGCGCTCGATGTCGGCCACGATGCCCTTGATCGCGTGGATCGAGCGCAGCGCCATGAAGAAGCCGCCAGGCCCTTGCGTTTCCTGGCCGATCACGCCGTGCTTGAGCGGGATGCTCTCGTCGAGGTAGCGCGCCTCGAAGCCGCCGGGGCGGAAGGAGGACAGAACCGCGTCGCAATCCTCGAGCCCCGCGAGCCGGTCGGTGGTGGCGGTGAAGCGGATGTCGAGGCCCGCCGCATCGGCCGATTTCTGCGCGATCGCGCGCACGGTTTCCAGGCGGTGGGCGTCGAGGTCGATCAAGACGATCTCGGAGCCTCGGAAGTTCTCGCCCTGGCGCATCCAGCAGGTGATGCAGCCCGGCGCGCGGGTGGAGCCCCCGCCGATGTAAGCGACCTTGATGCGTGCCATGACGGCTCCTCTTATGCGACCGCCGCCCGCGCAGGCGCGAAGGACGGGGAGAATGCGAAACCGCGCTCGATGTCGGTGCCGACCGTCAGCTCGAAGGCTTCGCCGTGGAATGCGGTCTCGCAATATTCGATGGCCTGGCCATCGGCGAGAAAGGTGGTCTGGAAGGTGCGGAGCACGGCTGCCGGGGTGCCGAGCCCGAGCCTGGCCGCTTCCTCCGCGCTGGCGAGGCCCGGCTTGATCACGGTCGTGCCCTCGCGCAGCACGAGGCCGAACTCCGCGCGCAGGGTCTCGAACAGCGAGGCTCGCGAGAAGTCGTGGCGCAGGATGCCGGGGCAGAGATGCTCGGGCAAGAATGTGGTCTGGAGGGCCAGCGGCTGCTCGCCCGCGTACCGCGTGCGCTGGAGCCGGACCACGGCCGCACCCGGACGGATGCCGAGCTTGGCGGCCATCCCATCCTCGGCCTCGATGCGCTCGAAGGCGTGGACCTCGCTGACGATCACCACGCCCTGGTCGCGCAGGTCCTGGGTGAAGCCGACGAGGGGCTGGAGTTCCTGGCGCAGGCGCTTGTCGGCCACGAAGGTGCCCTTGCCACTGATGGTGTAGACCGCGCCCTCGTGAACGAGATCGGACAGCACCTTGCGGGTCGTGGTGCGGCTGATGCCGTATCGCTCGCAGAGTTCGCGCTCGGACGCGATCTGGCTGTGGGGCGGCCACTCGCCCGAGCCTATGGCCGACAGGATGATGGCGCGGAGCTGCTGGTGGAGCGGCTCGGACGCGCGGCTTTCGATGCGGGTCGTCATGGCTTGCTCTCCGGCGCTCACAGGCGCAGGCCCGTCTCGGCGGAGAACAGCGAAAGGTTCTCGACGCTGAACGACAGCGCGACCGTGCCCGACAAGCCCTTGGCCGCCTTGGGCGGTACTCGCACGGCAAGGCGCGTGCCCTCGCATTCCGCCCAGACCAGCGTATCCGAGCCGAGCGGCTCGATCAGGCGGATCTCGGCGGGCAGGGTGGGGCCATCGCCGCCGATCGCGATGTTTTCGGGCCGGATGCCCGCAACCACCTCACCGGCCGCGCGGGGGGCCGAGAAGGCATAGCCCTCGACCGGCATGAGAACGGGGCCGATGCGCAGCATCTGGCCGCCGTTCGAGGCTTCGAGCCTGGCCGGCAGGAGGTTCATCGGGGGCGAGCCGATGAAACCCGCGACGAACAGCGAGGCCGGGCGCTCAAACACCTCTTCGGGCGAGGCGTATTGCTCGATCTTTCCGCCATGCATCACGGCGATGCGGGTGGCGAGCGTCATCGCCTCGACCTGGTCGTGGGTGACGTAGATGAAGGTGGCGCCCAGACGCCGGTGCAGTTCCTTGATCTCGACGCGCATCTCGGTGCGCAGCTTGGCGTCGAGGTTGGACAAGGGCTCGTCGAACAGGAACAGGTTGGTGCGCCGCACGAGCGCGCGGCCGATGGCGACGCGCTGGCGCTGGCCGCCCGACAGTTCGCGGGGCTTGCGGTCGAGCAGCGGCTCGATGCGCAAGAGCTTGGCCGCCCATTCCACGCGCTCCGCGATCTCGGCTTTCGACGCACGCGCGACTTCGAGGCCGAACGACATGTTCTTGCGCACGGTCATGGTGGGATAGAGCGCGTAGGACTGGAACACCATGCCGATGCCGCGCTCGGCGGGCTCCCATTCCGAGACGTCCGCGCCGTCGAACAGGATGCGCCCGCCCTGGAGGTCGTCCAGCCCGGCGATGGAGGCGAGAAGCGTGGACTTGCCGCAGCCCGAGGGCCCGAGAAGCACGGCGAACTCGCCGGGCTCGACCTGCATCGACACGTCTCGCAGCACGGACACGCCGCCATAGGAACGTTGGAGCCTGTCGATCGCAACACCGATCATGAGGTCAGCCTTTCACGGCGCCTGCGGTGACGCCGCGCACGAAAAGGCGGCCCGAGACGAGATAAAGACAAAGCGGCGGCAGTGCCGTGATGATGGTGGCCGCCATGTTGACGTTGTATTCGGGCACGCCGATGCGGGTGGAAACGAGGCTGGCGAGCTGCACGGTCATCGGCAGGTTGTCGCGGCCCGCGAAGATCAGCGCGAGCAGATAGTCGTTCCACACGCCCGTGACCGACAGGATCAGCGCCACCACGATCACGTTGGCCGACATCGGCAGCACGATGCGGAAGAAGATGCGGAAGAAGCCCGCGCCATCGACGCGTGCGGCCTTGATCAGCTCCTCGGGCAGCGAGGCGTAGAAGTTGCGGAAGATCAGCGTGAGGATCGGCAGGCCGAACAGCACGTGGACCAGCACGATGGCTGGCACCGAGCCGTAGATGCCGAGCGTGGAGGCGAGCCGCACGAGCGGATAGATCATCACCTGATAGGGGATGAAGGCCCCCACCATCAGCGCGCCCAGGATCAGCCCGGCACGGGGCAGCCGCCAGAGCGAGAGCGCGTAGCCGTTGAGGGCCGCAGCGAAGACCGAGATCAGCGAGGCGGGCACCATGATGCGCACCGAGTTCCAGAAGCCCACGCTGATGCCTTCGCATTCGCGCCCGATGCAGGCCGAGCCCCAGGCCTTGGCCCAGGCCGAGAAGTCGAGCGCCTGGGGCAGAAGGAAGATCGAGCCCGCGCGGATCTCGTCCACCGTCTTCAGCGAGGTGGACAGCATGATGAAGAGCGGAATGGCGAAGAAGAGCGCGGCCGACAGCAGGAAGAGGTAGAGCCCGACCCGGCCCGCGGCATGGCGCAGGCGGCGCGCGCCGGTCTTCGGCACTGGCCGCGGGGTCGCTGGGGCGGCAAGCGCGGTCATCGCGCGGCCCTCCGCCAGTTGAGGGCGAGCATGATGAGAACGATGGTCGCGAGCATCAAGGTCGCGCCGGCGGAGGCCAGGCCGATATTGGTGCGGGTGAACAGGCTGTCCACCACGAACTTCGCGGGAAGGTCGGTGGAATAGCCGGGACCGCCGCCCGTCATGGCGACCACGAGCTCGTAGCTCTTGATCACGTCCATGGCGAGCAGCACCACGCAGACGGCGATCACCGGCTTGAGCATGGGCAGGATCACGCGGCGATACATGGTCAGCCGCGGAATGCCGTCGACGCGCCCTGCGCGCCAGATCTCGCCGTCGATGCCGCCCAAGCCCGCATAGACGATGGCCATCACCAGCCCCGCCGCATGCCAGACGCCTGCCATCACAAGCGTGTAGACGGCGCGGTCGGGCGAGGAGAGCCAGTCGAAGGTGAAGCCTGTGAAGCCCCAGTCGCGCACGAATTGCTGGAGGCCCGTGGTGGGGTTCAGGAGCCACTGCCACGCAAGGCCCGTGACGATGAAGGAGAGCGCTATCGGATAGAGAAAGATCGTCTGGAAGATGTTGCGCCCGCGCGTGCCCTGGTCGAGCGCGATGGCAAGCAGGATGCCGAAGAGAAGCGAGCAGAGGATGTAGAGCCCGCCGAACACGAACATGTTGGTGTAGGCCACATGCCAGCGGTCGGTGTTGAAGAGGCGCACATACTGGCTGACGCCCGCCCACTGGTAGCGCGGCAAGATGCCGGACGGCGTGAACGACATCAGAACCGTCCAGGCCATCGCGCCGTAGAAGCCCACCGCGCAGAGAAGCATGGTGGGAACCAGCACGAGGCGTGCCGCGACCTTGGGCGAGCGAAGAAGCTTCGGCATCGGGGATTCAGAGCTCCGCGCTGCAAGCGACGCGGCGCGGAGCCTGCCTCTCGTCAGTTCGCGGCGGCAAGAAGTTCAGCGAACTGACGTGCGGCTTCTTCGGGCGTGAGGCTGGCCTCGGCCCAGAAGCGGGAAAGAAGGTCCTCGATCTGGCCCGCGCTGTCGGACGACAAGACGATGCCGAGCGCCGGCACGCCGCCTGCCTCGTGCAGCACCTTGGCCGTCATCTGGTCGCAGGGCGCGAGCTTGGAGGTGTCGGCGTCGAGCCGCGAAGGCAGCGCGCCCTTGGCGACCGCGAAATCGGCCTGGACCTTGGGGTCGAGCAGAACCTGGATGAAGAGTTCCTGGCCCTTGGTCTCGGCCTCGGAGGAAACCGTGGGGAACTGGAAGCCCGCGCCTTCGAGCACGAGCTTGGTGTTGCCGGGCGGCAGCGCGCAGGCCCAGTCGACATCGTGGGCCTTGCCCATCTTGGTGAGTTCGGCGCCCGCCCAGCTTCCCATCACCTGCATGGCGGCGCGGCCGTCGGCCACGAGGTTCAGCGTGTCGTTCCAGGCGCGGTTGGAAGCGCCGGGGTCGGCGAAGGTGGACAGCGCGCGCATGGTCGCAAAAGCCTTGACCACCTGGGGCGAGGCGGCCGCTTCCGCGCTGCGCTCGTTGACGATGGCCTCGAAGGTGTCCGCGCCCGCCTCGCCCATCAGGATCGAGTTGAACAGGATCGAGAGCTGCCAGCCCTGGGCACCGACCGCGATGGGGATGACGCCGGCTTCCTTGAGCTTGGGCGCCTGTGCGAGCGCTTCGTCCCAGGTCTTGGGGTAAGACAAGCCCGCCTTGTCGTAAGCCGGCTTGGAGTACCAGGCGAGGTTGTCGGTCTCGATGGCGACGGGCAGCGCGAAGATGGCGCCGGCATCGTCGGTCGCGAGCTTGGTGAGGATGTCGGAGGTCTGGGCGAGCCCGCTGGCTTCGGCAAGCGCCTTCACGTCGCGCGTGACGCCTTCTTGGCCGAGTTCCACCGCCGAGCGGCCCATGGACAGGAAGGCCACGCCGGGCGGGTTGCCGCCGGCGACGCGGCTCATCACGAGCGCCTGGGCGTCGGAGGGTCCGCCGGGCACGGCCGAATCCACCCATGTGCCGCCGCGGCGCTCGAACTCTTCGGCGAGCACGCTGATCGCCGCCTGTTCGGCACCCGCCGTCAGCCAGTGCACCACGTCCACGGTGGGCTGTTCCTGAGCGAAGGCGGAGGTTGCGGCAACGAGCGAGAAGAGGCTCGCGCCGAGGAAGCTGCGGAGTTTCAGGTGCCGTGCCATGCTTGATCTCCTCGGGGGAATGGCATCCGGACACGGAAGAGGCCCCTCAGCCTCCTCGCGCCCATGACTGGTAACTACCACTCATGACCGAGACGATGTCAAGCCGCGCTTGCCGTGTCGCGCCAGCGAAGCGCATCGCGGCGGGCGCCCCAGCTTTCGCCAGCAAGCGGGAGACCGAGGCGGTCTGCGATGGCTTCCGCGGCCGAGGTCGCATCAAGGGTTTCGGGGGCCGCTTCGGTTTGGATCGTGAAAGGCCCGGTCACCTGGTCGAGGCAGGTGACGACGAGCGAGGGGGCGACCGCGACACCGCTCAACGATGCCAGCGCCCGATCGCGCGCGATGGCGGCGCGCAGAAGGGCTGTGTCGAGCGGCGCGAGCCGCAGGGTGCCCTGCCACTCGTTGGGCTGGTTGGTGGGATCGGAAACGGCGATGCCCGCAAGACGGGGTGCCTCGCCCGGCAAGGGTCCGGCGCCGTGGCGGGTGGCGTAGACGCGCGACACGTAGCGGGCGTCGATCTCGCCGATCCCCGCTTCCCTTGCGATGGCCAGCATGTTGCGCAGGCCGGTGTGGGAGCGCGTCACATGGGGAAACGCGCCCCACTCCTGGTCGAGCAGCAGCCCTTGCGCGCCTTCGAACAACACCGCGCCGCGCTCGGCCAAGCGCCGGTCGGGCCAGGGCGTCACGCGGTCGCGATAGCTCTCGCAATCGTCGAGAAAGCGCCTGAGCGTGGTCTGGCTGCCGAGCGCGTCCGCAAGCGGCTCGGGCAGGCGCTCGATGCCGAGGGCCGCAAGCCGCGCGGGCACCCAGGCGTCGCGGACCCGCGCGAGGCGGCTTGCGAGATCTGCGCGGAAGAGATCGCCGATGGTGAGCGCGAAGTCCGCATGCAGGCTGCGCTCGACCGTTTCGCCGAAGCCCAGCCCGCACGAGCCGTGGCGGCCCGCACCCCGTTCGATCTCGATCGCCTGGTTCACGATCATGTCGAAGGGCGTGGAGACGGGGCCGCGCGGATCGGCGCGGATGTCGAGGCAGGCGCCGAGCATCCGCAGCTCCTCCCATTCCGCCGCGAACAACATGGGATGGGCGACGAAGAAGCGACTGAGCTGGGTCGACGCGCCCGCAAGCGCGCCGGCACCGACATGGTGGAACACGTGGCGCCCGCCGTCCGGGCGCTCCACCGTGTGCCCGGCTTGCGCTCCGCCGTTGGAGCGCACCACGACGGTGGCCCCGTTGCGGGCTGCGAGCGCGTCGGTGACAAGGCCCTTGCCCTCGTCGCCATAGCCTGCGCCGATCACGGCCTGCGCGCGGATGGACATGGGTTCAACTCCTTCGGGTCGGAGGGAAACGCTTCACAGGAAGGGCAGGAAGCGGCGGGGCCTCGGGGCGTTCAGGGCGCGCGACACGACGGCTGCGGCCGGTCCGTTCCAGCTTTTGGCCACATCCTCGGGTGCGCGACCGTTGGCGATCTCGATCAGGGACACCACGAGTTCGGCGATGCGCGTGTGGTCGTCGAGCACCACGGTGCGCTCGGGCAGGATGCGCCGCCATGTGCGCAGAACCTGGTCCATGTTGCCCGCCGCATAGCCCTCGCGGATCACGATGTGGAACACCTCGTAAGACTGCGCGGCCAGGCTCAGGCATTCGCGCGCGCTGAGGTCGCGCTCGACGGGGAGGCCGAACACGCGGGCGACCTGCTCGCGCGTCATGCCGTCATGGATCGGCTCGTCGCCGATCGTGAACAGGAAGCCCTTGCGGCCATGCCGTTCCCAGGCGTCCGTCGAGGTCTTCCAGGCGGCGAGCAGGTGGGCCGCGCTGTAGCTCTCCCCACCGTTGCCGCCGCCGCCCCCTTCGAGCCAGAGCCGCTGCATCTGGGAAGCGAGCGAGATGTCGGCCTCGAACTGCGTCGCTTGAAGCGGTGCCGCGTCCGTGAAGGCGTCCCCCACCGCTGCCACCATGATGTGGGGGTCGGGCACGGGCTTACGGGCGTAGATCTCGGAAGTGAGGGTCACGAGCCCGGTGCGCATCAGCTCATGGGCGATCATGCCCATCGAGCCGGTGACGTCGGAGGCGAGGATGATCGGCGTCGCCTGCGGGTTGTCCGCACTGTCGCGGCTTTCGCGCGCCGTGAAGCGGCGGGGGTCGAACTCGGCATCCATGCCATGGGCCGAGAAGACCTGTTCGCGCGAGCGCCCCGTCACGTTGGCGGCGGTGTAGGCTGCCCAATCCGCGGTGCGGAAACGTCCATGTCCCATGATCTCGCTCCTTTGTCTGGCTGGGCGTTCTGCGCCCATGCACAATCATCTAGGTCATTAAATTGCATTTTGCAAGTTGCAAATTGACTTGCTGTCGAAGCGGAGCGTGCTAACGCTTGCCGCGACACGGGGTGCAGTGGAAATGGCCGGAAAAGACGAGTTCAAGCGGCCGATCGTGACCGTCGACATCGTGCTGCTGACCGTGGCGGACGGCGGGCTCGCCGTGGCGTTGCAGAAACGCGAGGCCGAGCCGTTCCGCCACGCCCCAGCCCTTCCCGGCGGTTTCGTGCACACCGACGAGGATGGCAGCCTCGATGATGCGGTGCGCCGCATCCTCCTGGCGAAGGTGGGCCTCGGCGGCATCTTCTTCGAGCAACTCGCCTCGTTTGCCGGGCCGGCCCGCGATCCAAGGGGATGGTCGGTCTCGATCGCCTATTTCGCGCTGGTGCCGCGCGAGGAGCTGGGCGAAACGGCAAGCGGCCTCACGCTTCATGCGGTGGACAGCCTGCCCGTGCTGCCCTTCGACCACATGGAGATCGTCCGCGCCGCGCTGATGCGCCTGCGCGGCAAGGGCGCCTATTCCACGATTCCTGCGCGCCTCCTGCCGCCCGTCTTCACCATGGGCGAGCTTCTCGCCACCTACGAGACCGTGCTCGGCGCCCGCCTCGACCAGAGCGCGTTTCGCCGCAAGATGAGCGATCTCGACCTGCTCGAAGAGGTGGAGGGCGAAAAGCGCCAGACCGAGCGCGCCAAGCGCCCCGCCACGCTCTACCGCTTGAAGACGCCCATGCGCGTGTTCGACCGCAGGGTGTGAAGCGTCAGGTGAAGTAGAGGATGCGCGCGGACGGCAGCGCTTCGGCCACCGTTGCCTCGAAGAACCGCTTGATCTCGCGCATCGTGGGCGCGTCGTAGACATGCTTCACTGAGCCGAACTTGGTGCGCTTCTCCGCCCTGCCCTTCGGATCCATGTCGAGGTCGGAGCCCGGATACCAGGAGCCCAGCACCGCGCGCGAGGTGGGCGTGAAGCGATGGGTGATGAGTTCCACCGTGAGATCGATCCCCGGCAGATCGTTCAGGCTTGCGCCGGCATCGCCCAGCAGGCCGCGATAGGCCTCCCGCCAGCCGGGCTCGACGATGATGGGGGCCACCGTCAGCCCCAGCCTGTAGCCCGCCTGGCCCATGCGGCGCAGGGCTGCGAGCCGGCCCGCGACCGGGCTCGTGCCGCCTTCGTGGCGCGCGAAGAGTGCCGGGTTGAGGGAGGCGCGCATGCGCGTGCGTCCGCTGTGGGCAAGGCCGAGAAGCGGCTCGATCGCATCGAACTTGGTGGTGAAGCGAAGCTGTGCGTCCTCGTCCCACGCGCCGAAGAAGCGGATGGTTTGCGCGAGCGACCCCGTCCAGTGCTCGATGCCGAGAGGGTCGGTGTAGCAGGACGCCTCGAAGGTCGTGCCTTCCCCCCGCCGCGCATCCTGGCGCGAGGTGACGGTGCCTTCCCCGAGATAGGGCGAAAGCCCCGCCAGGATTTCGGGCAGGTTGGCGTAAGCACGCGTGATGGGCGGGCCCTTGAGCGAGCCGGCGAGATAGCAATAGGCGCAGTGCGCGGGGCAGCCTTCGGCCAGGTCGAGCCGCCAGTCGGCGGAAGGGGCGATCGGCTGGAGACGGCGCTTGGAGGGCGGGGCGACCACCACGGCCAGGGTGTTCTTGGCTGCGGCATAGGCGCGGCGCGGGTCGTCCTCGCGCGGCAGGGCCAGGCGGTCGGAGGGGAGTTCCACCACCTCGATGCCTTCGCGGGCGGCGCGCTCGGCCATGGCTCGGCCATGCGCCCAGCCGGCCGCCCCGCGCGTGAGAAGCACCCGGCGCGGGCGCCAGAGGCGGGCGCGGCGAACAAGTGGCGTGCTCTCCTCGCGCGGCTCAGAAAGCATAGCGCACCCCGCAATAGGGCATGGACTCTTCCAGCCAGCCCAGAAGCTGGTCGAGCCAGCGCCGCTTCCAGCGCGCGCGGTAGCGTAGGTTCTCCATGCCGCTCTCGCTCCGCTTGGTTTCCTGCAGATCGGGCCGCCACAGCAAATCCTCACCGCGCGGGTGCCAGGCCATGTTGACGTGGTGCAGGCCGGCATTGTGGGTGAGCATGATCACTTCGCATTTGAACTGCGCGCGCGCCCTCGGCGAAAGCGCGGCGTCGATCTGTGCGAACAGGTCTCGCCACTCGCTTTCCCAGCCCTCGTGAACGATCACGGGCGAGAAGTTCGCGTGGACCTCGTAGCCGGCCTCCACGAAATCGTTGATGGCCGCGATGCGCTCGGCCATCGGCGAGGTCCGCACATCCACCACCTTCGCCACCCGCTCGGGCATCAGCGAGAAGCGCACCCGCGTGCGGCCCTGCGGGTCGTAGCCGAGGAGGTCGCGGTTCACGAGCTTGGTGGCGAACGAGCCCTTGGCGTGCGGGATCGTGCGGAAGGCCGCCACCAGATCGCGCACATTCTCGGACACGCCGGCATCGACCGAAAGATCGCCGTTCTCGCCGAGATCGTAGACCCAGTCGCAGGGATCGACGCTGTTGGCTTCCGGCTTGGGGCCGAGCCGGGTGGCGTGGCGGCGCAGGGCGGCCGTGATGGCGTCGATGTTGACGAACACGCTGACGGGGTTCGCATAGCCCTTGCGCCGCGGCACGTAGCAGTAGGAGCAGGCCATGGCGCAGCCGTTCGACGAACTCGGCGCGATGAAATCGGCCGACCGCCCGTTGGGCCGCATCCCCAGGCTCTTCTTCACGCCGAGCACGAGCACCTCGCGCTTGAGCTTCAGCCAGTCCTCGGCTGATGACTCGCGGTTGAAGAGTTCTGGAATCTTCCAGTGGCTTTCCACCTCGACCTGCGAGGCAGCGGGAAAGCGCCAGGATCTCGCGCCCGCGGGCGAAATCGCGCACGGCGGGCTCGAGATAAATCAGTCGGGGATCGATCAGAACGGAAGGCAGCGCCATGGTCGTTAGATGGGGTCGAGGGCCGGTCTAGGCGAGCGGAAAGGCGCGGGCTTCCGGCGGTTCAGGCTGGGTATCGCCGGACGGCGGCGCGCAGAAGCTCGCCCACGGCCACGCGGGCGCGAAGCCGAGTGGCGAGCAGGAAGCGCCCGCCCAGCTTGCGCTGGAGAAAGAGCACGTCGACGGGCGGCGCGCGCAGCGCATCGCGATGGTCTTCCAAGGTCTCGGCCTGGCCGCGCAGCGTTTCCAGAAGGTCGGAGGCGCCGAAGTCGAAGACCTCCCGCTCGGTGAGCGCCTTGAAGGCCGTCTCGAACATCAGAAGCACAACGGCCTGGAAGATGCGGGGATGGCCGGGCTCCAGAATCTTCAGCGCAAACATCGCCTCGCGCACGGCGTCGCGGTCGCCCTCCAGCCCGGCTTGCGCGAGCGTGCGGAACCTGGCCGAAAGCTCGGGGGCGAAGGCGCGGGTGGCACCGAAATCGAGCAGCACGATGCGGCCGGTCTCGGGCTGGAAGCGGTAATTCGCGAAGTTCGGGTCGGTCTGCATCAGCCGGAACTCGAAGAGTTCGCGGAGCGCAAGCCCGGCGAGACGGGCGATCACCCGATCGCGCACGTCCTGGGGAGCGCTTTCCAGCGCCTCGATCGGATGGCCCTCGGCGAACGACATGGCGAGCACGTTCTCGTTCGAGAACTCGGGCACCGGTTCGGGAACCAGGAAATCCCCGTTGCCGGCGAGCAGGCGGCCGAATTCCTGAAGATACCGGGCCTCGCGGCGGTAATCGGCCTCCTCGCGCAGCTGGCGCTTGGCCTCCGCGAGCAGGGGCGCGACGTCGATTGCCGGCGGCACGAGGCCAGACAGGCGCAAAAGCAGCGCCACATTGTCCACGTCGCTGCCGATGCTTTCGCGCACGCCGGGATACTGCACCTTGATCGCGAGCGCCCGTCCGTCATGGGTGGTCGCGCGATGCACTTGGCCGATCGAGGCGGCTGCGACCGGCTGAAACCCGAAATGTGTGAGCCGTTCCTCCCAGCCCTCGCCCCAATTGGCGGCGAGCACCGCCCGAAGCTGGTGCTCGGGCATCGGCTCGGCATCCGAGCGCAGCCGCGCCATGATGGTGGCGAGCTCGTCGGACAACACGCCGCCGCCATCCATGGACACGAGCTGGCCGAGTTTCATGGCGGCGCCCCGCAGGCGGGCGAGTTCGTCGGTCAGCCGGGACACGTTCCCAGGTGTCAGCAGGAGGTCGGAAAGCGAGACGCGCTCGCGCCGCGCAAGCCTGCCCGCGCCGTTGATGATCACATTGGTGCCGACGCCCGCCGCAACCGAGCCGAAGCGCGCGAGGCGTCCGAGCCGGCTCTGCGGCACGGGCCTGCCGCGGTCGGATGGAGGTGGAGGCATGGCGGGAACCTAGGGCGCGGATGCGGTGCCGTCACACCACCGCCTTGCGCACGGCCTCCACCAGTTCGCCCACCGCTTCCAGCCGCTCAGGCCCTTGCGGGGTGGCGCGGCGGCAGATGAGGCGGTTGTCGTTCTGCGCGCAGTCCGCGAGCCGCTTGAGCTTCTCCCAGGGCGCGGTCTTGGGCCTGCGCAGGTCGATGGCGATGCCCGAAGGCCCAGCACTGATGCGCGCGACGCCGGCAGAGGCTGCGGAAAGCTTCAGCCGGGCAAGCTCGAGCAGGGCCGTGGTCTCGGCAGGCGGCTGGCCGAAGCGGTCGGCCAGCTCCTCGGCAAAGGCATCGATCTCGCTTTCCCGCTCGAAACGCTGGAGGCGGGAATAAAGGTTGAGCCGGATGATCGGCTCGGGCACGTATTCGGCGGGAAACGCGCCGGACATCTCCATCTTGATCTCCGGCTCGAAGGAGAGCGCACCGCCTTCACCGCGTGCGGCTTCCACGGCGCGCGCTAGCAGGCGCTGGTAGAGGCTGACGCCGATCAGCTTCATGTGGCCCGCCTGTTCCTCGCCCACGAGATCGCCCGCGCCGCGCAGGTCGAGGTCGCGCGCGCTGATGGCGAGCCCCGAGCCCAGCCGGTCGAAGGCCAGAAGCGTGGAAAGACGCGAGCGTGTTTCGGCTGCGATCTCGCGCCCCGCCTCGGTGAGAAGAAAGGCGAAGCCCTGCGCCCGGCCACGGCCGACGCGGCCGCGCAGCTGGTGCAGCTGCGCCATGCCAAAACGGTCCGCGCGGAACACCAGGATCGTGTTCGCGCGCGGCACGTCGAGCCCGGTCTCGATGATGTTGGTGGACAGCAGGATGTCGGCCTGGCCGTTGGCGAAGGCGAGCATGCTTTCGTCCATGGCGCTCGCATCCATGTCGCCATGCGCGGTCAGGAGCTTGAGGTCGGGCACGAGGCGCGCAAGCTCGGCCTTCAGGGGCTCGATGTCCTCGATGCGCGGCACCACGCAGAAGCTCTGGCCGCCGCGCTTGGCCTCGCGGATCAAGGCGGTCTTGATCGATGCCGCGTCGAAGGGCGCAAGCTCGGTGCGCACGGGCCGCCGCCGCGCGGGCGGGTTGGACAGAAGGCTCGCCTCCTGCACGCCCACCATCGCGCTCGCCAGCGTGCGCGGGATCGGGGTGGCGCTCATGGACAGAACGTGGAGCCGGGGAGCGAGACCGCGCAGTTCCTCCTTCAGCCTGACGCCGAAGCGGTGCTCCTCGTCGATCACGAGGAGGCCGAGATCGCGGAAGCGTACGTCTTTTGCAGCCACTGCCTGCGTGGCGACGACGATGCCGACCGAGCCGTCGGCCAGCCCCCCTTTCACGGCCTTGGCGTCTGCGCCCTTCACCACGCGCGACAACAATGCCACGCGCACGCCCGTGCCCTCGAAGCGGCGCGAGAAGGTCTCGAAATGCTGGCGCGCGAGAACCGTGGTGGGGGCGACCACGGCCACCTGCCTGCCGCCCAGCGCCACAGCCGCCGCGGCGCGCAGCGCGACTTCCGTCTTGCCGAACCCCACATCGCCGCAGATCAGCCGGTTCATCGCCTTGCCAGAGGCGAGGTCAGTGAGCACGGCCTCGATGGCAGCCGTCTGGTCGGGGGTCTCTGGGTAGGGAAAACGCGCGGCGAAGCGGCCATAGGCGCCGCGCGGGGGCAGGATCGCGTCCGCGCCCTTCTTCTCGCGTTCTGCGGCGAGTTCCACGAGCCGGCCGGCTGCGGCTGCGATCTCCACGCTCACCTCGGCGCGCCGTTTGGCCCAGCCGTCGCCCTTGAGGCGGTCGAGCGTCACCGCTTCCTCGTCTGCGCCATAGCGCCAGATGCGGCCGAATTCCTCGACGGGCGCGAGAAGGGTCGCGCCGCCGTGATATTCGAGGCGCACCACGTCGCGCGAGACGCCGCCCGCTTCCACGGTTTCCAGCGCGCGCAGCACGGCCACGCCGTGGTCCTCGTGCAGCACGACGTTGCCCAGCCGCAGTTCCGGCTCGGAAACGAGAGCCTTGGCACCGCGCTCCTTGGCGCGCCCGAGCCGGGTGCCGTAGATGTCGGCCGATGCCACCACCGCGATGCGCGCGGCGTCATCGGTGAAGCCGTGCTCCAGGTCGAGCATCGCCTGCACGAGCGCGCCGTCTTCGGCGTCGAGCAGAGCACTCCAGCCTTCGACGCTTTCGGGCTTTTCCTTGAGCCGGCGCGCGAGCGCCTTGCTCGTGGGGTCGAGCTCGATCTCGGAACCGGCGAGCAGAACGCGGAACCCCGCTTCCCGCTTTTCGCGGATGAACTCGACGGCCGCGCGCACGGGGTCGTCCTCCAGAAGAAACAGCGGCACGGGTGCTGCGCCAGCCATATCGATAGGTGCCGCGCGGCCCTTCACCGCCGCCTTCCACTCGGCCTTGCCGAGATGAAAGCCCGTCTTGGGCGGCTTGCGGCCCTTGCCAGTGTCGCGCGCCCTGCGGGCATCCGCGATCAGCTCGAACGCCGCTTCCAGCCGCTCGGGAAACTCCGCGCCGATCACGATGCGCGCATCGCCCAAGCGATGGAAAACGGAAGCGAGCGGGAGGCCGGACGCCATCATGCGCTCTTCCATGCCGCGCGAGGCAACGGTGTTTTCGGGGAGCGGCGCAAGCTCGGAAGCAGGCCCGAGCACCACGCGCTCGGCTGCGTCATGCGTGCGCTGGGTGACGGGGTCGTAGAAGCGCATGGCCTGCACTCCGCCTTCTTCGTCGAGCAGGATGCGCACGGGCCGGGGCATGTCGGGGGGAAACACGTCGATCACTTGGCCAAGAAGGGCCGCCTCGCCCGGCTCGTCCACGCGGTCGTCGAGCACGTAGCCGCAGGCTTGGAGCCGCACGCCGAGCGCTGCCGGCTCGATTGCGTCGCCCACCGCCACTTCCGTGAAGCCCCCGGCGATCGCATCGGGGGATACGACTCGGTTGAGGGCGGCTTCGGCCGACATCACCACGAGGCGCGAGCCCTTTGCCGGCTGCGCCATCGCATGGAGCGCACTCATGCGGCGGCCCATGCTTTCGCGCGACGGGGCAACGCGGTCGTAAGGCAGACAATCCCAGGGCGGCAGCACGATCGTCTCGATCCCCGGCGCCATCGCCTTCACTGCACGCGCGATCTCCTCGGCGTGGAACTCGCCCCGCGCCAGAAAGACGAGGCCGTCTGTGCCGCTTTCGAACACCGGCGCGATGAGCCGCGCGGCTACCGCGGACGCAGGCGGCCGCGCCTTCGCTCCCTCCAGCCCGACCCGCGAGGGGATGCCTCCGGGCGCAAGGGTTCCGCCCCCAACCACTGCGGATGAGGTGGCCGATTGCTCTGCCGCTTCCATGATGCCTGCCTGAGAAAGGACGCCCGCCGAAACGGCGGTGCGGCACGCCCGTTCCGCGAGGAATCTTCTCCGCAGGGCTTTTCCACATTCGCGGTTGCTAACATCTGCGTGTTCGCGGGGAGCGCCATTCCCGGCTGTTTTTCGCCCGCACTTTCCGTTTCGAGCCGGAAGCTGCTATGGGGCCGCCTTCACCGGAACATCGAAGCACTATGTCCAACACCTCCGAGGCGGACGAGGCCCTGCCCTCCGCCACTCATCCCGCCTTGGCGCAGGCGCTCGCCGCGCAGGGCTACAGCCAGCTCACCCCCGTTCAATCCCTGATGCTCGACCCCGCCCATGCGGAGCGCGACCTCTTGGTTTCCGCGCGCACCGGCTCGGGCAAGACGGTCGCCTTCGGCATCGCCATCGCCTCCACGCTTCTGGGCGAAGCCGAGCGCTTCGCGGACGCGCAAAGCCCGCTCGGCCTCGTGATCGCGCCGACCCGCGAACTGGCGCTCCAGGTACAGCGCGAGCTCAACTGGCTCTATGCGGCCGCCGGCATCCGCACGGCGACCGCCGTGGGCGGCATCGACATGCGCAAGGAGCGCCGCGCGCTGGAAGGCGGCGCCCATCTCGTGGTCGGCACGCCCGGCCGCCTGCGCGACCACATCACCAAGGGCGTGCTCGACTGCTCCGCCCTGCGTGCGGTGGTGCTCGACGAGGCCGACGAGATGCTGGACTTGGGCTTCCGCGAGGACCTCGAATTCATTCTGGCGGCGGCACCGCAGACACGCCGCACGCTGCTCTTCTCGGCCACCGTGCCGCGCTCCATCGCCGATCTCGCGCGCACCTATCAGCGCGACGCCGTGCGCGTGGTGGCGGGCGAAGCGCGCGAGCAGCATTCCGACATCGAGTACCGCCTGATGCTCGTGCGCCGCGACGAGCGCGACGCCGCCGTGATCAACACGCTCCTGCACGAGGACGCGCGCAGCGCGCTCGTCTTCTGCCACACGCGCGAAGCCGTGCGGCATCTGGCGGCACGGCTGTCCAACCGGGGGTTCGCGGTGGTGGCGCTGTCGGGCGAGATGGCGCAAGGCGAGCGCACGGGCGCGCTGCAGGCCATGCGCGACGGCCGCGCGCGCGTCTGCGTGGCGACCGATGTGGCGGCCCGCGGCATTGACCTGCCCAACCTCGACCTCGTGATCCATGCCGACGTGCCGTCGAACCCCGCGACCCTTCTGCACCGCTCGGGCCGCACGGGCCGCGCGGGGCGCAAGGGCGTCTGCGTGCTCGTGGTGCCGGAGCATCGCAGGGGTGCGGCAAGCCGCGTGCTGGGCCTGGCGCGCCTTCAGGCATCCGTGGTCGCGGTGCCGGCGCTCGAAGCCATCGAGACGGCACAGCGCGAGCGGATCGTGGAAAAGGCGACCGCTGCCGCCCCGCCCGACGAGAACGAGGCGCGCTTCGCGGCCGACCTCGCGGGCCGGCTTTCGGCGGAAGCGCTCGCGCTCGCGTTCCTGCGCGGCGAGCTGGCTGCCCTTCCGGTGGCCGAGGACGTCAACCCGATCGCCATCGGCGAGACCACCGCGCGCCTCGGGCGCGGCGACAAGCGCGAGCGGCCGGAGCGGGATTCCGCCCCGCGCGAGGAGCGCATCTCGGGCGGCATCCTGTTTTCGCTGTCGCTCGGCCGCAAGCAGCGCGCGGACCCCAAATGGCTCCTGCCGATGATCTGCAAGGCGGGCGGGGTCGGCAAGCGCGACGTGGGCGCCATCCGTATCGGCGACACCGAAACCGTGTTCGAGATCGCGGCCGACAAGGCGCAGGCCTATGCCGAGCGCATCCAGGAGCCGGGCGCCCTGGAGCGCGGCATCATGATCGCGCCAGCGGGCGAAGGGATGCCGGCCGCGGCACCGCGCCCCAAGAAGCCCCATCGCGGACAGGGTCCGAAGCCCGGCGGTTTCGCCAAGCCTGCCAAGGGCAAATTCGTGAAGGGCGGTCCTGCAAAGCGCAAGCCCAAGCGCGCGGAGTGAGGAACGGGGTCAGCGCACGATGGCGCCGGCCCTTCCCTTCATCCCGAACTTCGCCACACCCGTCAGGATCACGCCCAGCATCAGCCCGTTCAGCACGTGCCACAAGAAGTGCGTGCCGAGCGGGAAGCTGGCGCAGACCACCGGATCGAGGATGCGGAACGTGGCCGAGGCGATGAAGATCAGCCCGGCCGCGATGTTCACCGCGCCTGCCTTGTGCCCCCGTCTGACGAGCAAGGCGCCCGTGAAGAAGAGCGCGAGCAGCGGCGGCAGGTAGCCCGTGGAGCCGTTGGTCGCCTGGTGGAGCGCCGTGGGCAGGAGCCAGACGGCCAGGCCCGTGAGTGCGTAGAAGCCCACTGTCGCCCCGACCGCGCGCCCAAGCAGCAGGCCGAGATAGCGCTCAAACGTGAACACCGTATAGGCGAGCACGAACACGGCGATGGGGATGATGTCGGCCCAGATGGTGAGCCGCGTGGCATCCGTGTGGAAGGCAAACGAGCCCAGGCCGATCAGCACGGTCAACCAGCCCAGCGCTTCCGCGAACCCGTCGCGCCCCCGCGCGCGCATGGCTGTCAGCCCCCAGATGCCCGCCAGGATGAAGGCGAGGTTGGTCACCGCATTGACGGGCTCGGCCCAGAAATGCGCGCCCAAACGCTCGCAATAGAGATCGACGGGCTGGGTCCAGGCGGTCATGGCGGCCTTCGGCGGAAGACGGATTCGGGCCGAAACTAGCGCCGAGCGGTTAGCGCGGGGTTTTCACCGCACCCCCGTAGGCTGGGGAAGCGTGTTCTGGAGCCTGGTCAGGAGCCGGGCACGGCGCAGATCGTGGAGCGGGTGAGGAAGCGCTTCTCGCGGCCGTTGTCGAGGCTGAACATGCCGCCCCGGCCGGGCACCACGTCGATCAGGAGGTCGGTGTGCTTCCAGGCTTCGAACTGCGATTCGCTGATGAAGACGGGGGTGTCGTCGATGTGGCCCAGAAGCACGTCGCGGTCGCCCACCACGAAGTCGGAGCGCGGGTAGCACATGGGCGAGGACCCGTCGCAGCAGCCGCCGGACTGGTGAAACAGAACGGGGCCGTGGTCGGCCACGATCTCGGCCAGCAACTCCCTCGCCGCAGGCGTGGCGGAAACCTTGTCGAGCGGGGGCTGGGACATGGAACGGTCTCCGGTTGGGGCGCGGTCGAGGCGGGCTCTCGGAGGCTGCCTCGCCGGTCGGTGGCGGAGAGCCTGCCAGGAATCTTCGGTTCAGCCAAGGCACCGAACGCCGTCGATGCCGGAAGCATCGGCGAGGACCGGCAACGCAGGCTGGGCCGGAAGGAACCGCAAGGAACGAGCCGACCGACTTGCGGGGCAGTCTCTCAGGACGAGGGCGAGCGCCGGTCAAGGGAGCGAGCGGCGGGGCCCTGCAATCCTCATCCTGAGAGGCGGGCTCGCATGTTTGGCGTCAAGCGAGCCTGCACGATCCCCTTCCCCGCCCGTCTGAACCGGGCGAGGAAGAGGGGTGGGCTTGGCTCAGAAGAAGCCGAGCTTCTTGGGGCTGTAGCTGACCAGGAGGTTCTTGGTCTGCTGGTAGTGGTCGAGCATCATCTTGTGGGTCTCGCGGCCCACGCCCGACTGCTTGTAGCCGCCGAACGCCGCATGGGCGGGATAGGCGTGGTAGCAGTTGGTCCAGACGCGGCCCGCCTGGATCGCGCGGCCAAAGCGGAAGCAGCGGTTGGCATCGCGGCTCCAGACGCCCGCACCCAGGCCGTAGAGCGTGTCGTTGGCGATCTCGAGCGCTTCGGCGTCATCCTTGAAGGTGGTGACGGAAACCACGGGGCCGAAGATCTCCTCCTGGAACACGCGCATCTTGTTGTGGCCCTTGAGCACGGTGGGCTTCACGTAGAAGCCGCCGGCCAGATCGCCGTCGAGATGGGCGCGCTCGCCGCCGCGCAGCACTTCGGCACCTTCCTGGCGGCCGATGTCGAAATAGGACAGGATCTTTTCCAGCTGCTCGCCCGACGCCTGCGCGCCGATCATGGTTGCGGGGTCGAGCGGATCGCCCTGCACGATGGCGTCGACGCGTTTGAGCGCGCGCTCCATGAAGCGGTCATAGATGGATTCGTGGATGAGCGCGCGGCTCGGGCAGGTGCAGACCTCGCCCTGGTTGAGCGCGAACATCACGAAGCCCTCGATGGCCTTGTCGAAGAAGTCGTCGTCCTCGGCCACCACGTCCTGGAAGAAGATGTTGGGCGACTTGCCGCCGAGTTCGAGCGTGACCGGGATCAGGTTCTGGCTGGCATATTGCATGATCAGCCGGCCGGTCGTGGTTTCGCCCGTGAAGGCGATCTTGGCGATGCGGTTGGACGAGGCGAGCGGCTTGCCGGCTTCCAGGCCGAAGCCGTTGACGATGTTGAGCACGCCTTCGGGCAGGAGATCGCCTATGAGGTCGATCCACAGCATGATCGTGGCGGGCGTCTGCTCGGCGGGCTTGAGCACCACGCAGTTGCCGGCGGCGAGGGCCGGTGCGAGCTTCCAGCAGGCCATCAGCAGCGGGAAGTTCCACGGGATGATCTGGCCGACCACGCCCAGCGGCTCGTGGAAGTGGTAGGCGACCGTGTCGTGGTCGATCTCCGACAGCGTGCCTTCCTGGGCACGAAGGGCGCCCGCGAAATACCGGAAGTGGTCGATGGCGAGCGGCAGGTCGGCGGCCGTGGTCTCGCGGATCGGCTTGCCGTTGTCCCAGGTCTCGGCGAGGGCCAGGAGGTCGAGGTTCTCCTCCATGCGGTCGGCGATCTTCAGAAGCACCGCGGCGCGCTCGGCGGGGGCGGTCTGGCCCCATTTGGTCTTGGCCTTGTGGGCCGCATCGAGCGCCGCTTCGATGTCGGCCGCGTCCGAACGCGCGATCTCGCAGAGCGGGCGGCCCGTGACGGGCGAGAAGTTCTCGAAGTAGCGGCCCGATTTCGGCGCGGCCCACTGGCCGCCGATGTAGTTGTCGTAGCGCTTGGCGAACGGCACCTTGGCCGAACGCTGGAATTCAACCTTGTTCATTGTCACTTCCTCCCGAGAAGCGCCGCCTCCTTGCGGCTCGGGGGAGAGGATCGGCAAGCGCGGGCAGCCTGTCACGGGGGGCGCGGCAAGGCGGGCGGGCAAACCGTCGCAAAATGCGACAGTCGGATCAGTGCGTCCGTTCGCGTGCCAGACGGCGGTGGAGCGTGGCACGCGAGATGCCGAGCGCGCGAGCCGCAGCCGACACGTTTCCCGAGGCCTGGGCGAGCGCGCGGTTGACCGCGCTCTGGCGCAGGTCCTCCAGGCTTGCCCCCTCGCCGCCGCCCAGGAAGCCGGTCGCGGGGCGCGGGGCGTCGAGGTCGGCTGCCGAGATGCCGAGAACCGTGCGCGCGAGCCGGGTCGCGCCGATCACGCAATCGTCGGCATCGACGGCCAGCAGCGCGTTGAGCGCGTTGTCGGGTGTGGGCGCGAGCACGATGCGGGCAGCCGGAAAGGCCAACCGGAAGGCATCGGCCTCGATGCGGCGGGCCGCGTCGTTCACCGCGACCGCGATCAGCGCCACGATGGCCTCGTTGAGGTCGGAGCGCGCGGACGACACATCGAGCGCGCCGGCAAGCCGTCCCTCATGGTCGAAGACGGGTGCGGTGGTGCAGGAAAGCCCGGCATTGCGGCCGTGGAAATGCTGGTCGCGGTGGATGGTGAGCGCGCGCTCCTCCACCAGGCAGGTGCCGATGCCGTTGGTGCCCTCGCGCTCCTCGCTCCACACGGTGCCCGTCCAAAGGCCCCAGTCGCGGAAGACGGGGTCGTCGGCCGCCGCACCCCGGCGCTCCACGGGAACGCCGTTGCGGTCGGCGAGCAGCACGCAGCAGCCCGCCCCGCCCACGGCCGAGTAAAGCCGGTCGAGGCTGCCCTGGGCGGCGACAACGAGCGAGCCCAGCCGGTCGCGGGCACGCGCGAGTTCCGTGTCCGACAGGCGCTCGGGCTCGCGGCGCTCGGCGGGGTCGAGGCGATGGAGCGCCGCGGAGCGCTGCCAGGACGCGACGAGCGCCGAGCGCGCCGCCCCGCTGCCGCGAAGTGCCGTCTCGATTCGATTGCAGTGCTGCGCGAGATTGCCGCCCATAAGCCCCTCCCAAAGCCGATGACGCGTCAGTCGAAAGCTAGCCCAGCCCGGCGGCTTTGTCATCCTCATGCCGAAGATGTGCGCCGCGCGCCGAGAAACGCGCTCTTCGCGCGGCATTGTTGTTCGTCCGCCCAGCGCCTATGAAAGGCCCCGTTCACCCTCCCCTCACCGGCAACATCTCCGCTCCGTGCTCACCCGAAAAGGCAAATACGGCCTCAAGGCCCTGATCCATCTGGCAGCCCTGCCGGAGGGCCAGCTCGCCTTCGTGAGCGAGATCGCGAGCGCCAACAGCATCCCCAAGAAGTTCCTGGACGCGATCCTGGGCGAGCTGCGCAATGCCGGCTTCGTCCAGAGCCGCAAGGGCAAGGTGGGCGGCTACCGGCTGGCGCGCGACGCTCAGGAGATCATGGTGGGCCATGTGGTGCGCGTGCTCGACGGGCCGCTCGCGCCCATTCCCTGCGCGAGCCGCACCCGCTACGAGCCCTGCCAGGATTGCGACGAGGCATCGTGCCAGGTGCGGCTGATGATGTTTGAGGTGCGCAACGCCATCGCGGACGTGCTGGACGGCCACAGCCTGGCCGCCATGCGCGACATGGGGCAAGGCGAGGCCCCGGCCGCCAAGCCCCTTCTTTCGCGCGTGCTTTCCCCTTGAGCGCTTCCCGCACCGTTTTGATCGTCGGCGGAGGCGCGAGCGGCACCATCCTGGCCCATGCGCTGCTGCGCCGCGAAGCGCCCGACCTGCGCGTCGTGATCGTGGAAAAGCGCGAGGCGCTGGGGCGGGGCCTCGCCTATTCCACGCGCGAGCCCGATCACCTGCTCAACGTCGCAGCCACCAACATGGGGGCGATGCCCGACCAGCCGCGCCATTTCGCGGAATGGCTGGGGCCCCGTGCCGACGTGCCCGACCTCGCTCTCTTCCATGCGCCGCGCATGCTCTTCGGCGACTATCTCGGCGCGCTCGTCGCGCCTGCGCTGGCGGACGGGCGGCTCGTTCACCTGCGCGCCACCTGCCTGTCGCTCGGCATGCGAGCGGACGGCAGCGTGGAAGCGCGGCTCGACGACGGCACGCGGGTGGTGGCTGGAGCGGCCGTGCTCGCCACCGGCCATGACGAGGCGCAAGTGCCTTCGCGGCCCTTCGCCGTGCGCTTCGCGGGCCCCGAAGACCTGCCCGAGGACCGCTCCGCACCCGTGCTCATCATGGGAACGGGGCTCAGCATGGCGGATGCCTGGCTGTCGCTCCAGCGGCGCGAGCATCGCGGCTCGGTGACGGCGGTGTCGCGACGCGGGCTGTTTCCCGCCCGCCATCGGCCCAACCAACCCTTGAAGCTCGATCGCGCCGACATCCCCTTCGGCACCGACCTCACCTATTTCATGGGCTGGTTCCGCGATCTCGTGCACGAGACGGAAGCCAAGGGCGGCGACTGGCGCGACGTGGTGGACGGGTTGCGCCCCTTCAACCAGCAGATCTGGCGCAACTGGCCGGCGGGCGCCAAGCGCCGCTTCTTCGAACACACCAAGGCGTGGTGGGACATCCACCGCCACCGCATGGCGCCGAGTGTGCACACACGCGTGTCGCGCGCGGTGGCGCAAGGGGCGATCCGGCTGTTTCCTGGCCGGCTGATCCATGCGGAGAAAGCCGAAGGGGGCTGGACCGCGACCCTGCAGCGCCGCCGCACCCGCAAGGAGGAAACGGTGTTCGCCGCCACCATCCTCGACTGCACGGGCATCGCCACCGATCCCGCCCAAGGGGGCAACCCGCTGATCCGCTCCTTGATCGCGGCCGGCACTGCGCGCACCGACCCCTTGCGTATCGGCCTCGACGTCACGCTGGACTGTCGGCTGGTGGACCGCGAGGGCAAGGCGGAGGCGCCGATCTTCGCGGTGGGTCCGCCCACGCGCGGCGCGTTTCTGGAGATCGACGCGGTGCCCGACATCCGCGTGCAGTGCCAGCGGGTGGCCGAGGGGCTCTTGGGATAGGCGGCGCGGTGGTGCGTTCTTTGGAACCCAACTCCGCCGGACACCCTGGAGCCTGACCGAAAGTTCGTCCGAGGATTTCCACTGACGGCGATGCCCTCCCTCCCCCTTGAGGGGAGGGATACAGGGTGGGGGTATCGGTGCAGGCACTGGTTCGACGTCACCCCCACCCCTAACCCCTCCCCTCAAGGGGGAGGGGAAATGGAGAGGTCGGTGCGAGACGAAAAGGAGGCCGGCCCGCTCACGCCCTGACCGCCACCCCTCCACCGCTTCCGCGCGGGCTCAGCATCCAGGCGAGCATCAGAACGGCCAGCGCAAGGGCTGCCGTCGCAACCCAGACCGGGCTGCCGGCGGCGGCGAAGCCCGCAGTCGCTGCCCAGCCAATCGAGGAGAAGGCTTCGGCAAAGGTCGCAAAACGCGACGAGGTCTGGCGGCGGCGGAGCTGCGAGCGCTTGGCCTGGGCGCGGAAGAAGACCTGGATGGCGGTCGCGGCGCCCGCCGATGCCAGGACGCCGGCAAGCGCCACCAACGCCGTGCCCGGCGCGGTGAAGGCGAGCGGCAGGAGGATCGGCAGCATCAGAAGCGCCACCGCGCCGATGATCGCCTCGATCTTGGCGCGCAGCACGGCGCGCGGGGTGACGGGTGCCGTGGCAACCAGGTCCGGCGCATCCTCGCCCGACACCGCGAGCCAGGCTAGGCCGCCCGCGAGCTGGCCCGCGGCCATCACGAGAACGGGCGCCAGGATCGCCACGCCGCCCGCCGCATCGCCATAGTTGCGCCAGAGCAGAAGGGCGGGCGGGATCAGGTAGAGAAGCTGCATCAGGGTCTGCGAGACGAGCCAGGGATCGCGCGCCAGAAGGGTCCATTCCTTGCGGCGCAGCGTGGCGGCCGGGCTCGCGGGGCGGAAGGCGCGGCGGGCCTGGCGGCGGCTGCCGCGGTCGAGGCTCGCAGCCGCCAGCGCGTAGTTTCCGAAGCGGCGCGAGGCGATCGAGACCGCCAGGGCAAACAGCGCCACACTGAAGATGGCGACGGCCGCAAAGGCTTCGCCGTCGCCTATCGCCGCGCGGGCGGGAAACCAGGCGAGGCTGTCGACCGGCGGCATCCAGTCGAGCACGGTCTGGCCCACGAACACGTCGAAGCGCGACAGCGTGCCATAGGCGAAGACGGCGAATGCCTGCACGCCGATCACGAAGGAAGCGCCGACGATCGCTGCGACCACCTGGGACACGAAGCGCGTGCGCTTCGGCCCGATCAGCGCGAAGAGGCAGACGGTGAGGCCGACCGCAAGGGCGGTCGCCGTCAGCGCCATCGCGAACAAGACGCCATAGGCGGCCAGCCAGTGCGGCCCCCCTTCCAGCGCCAGCATGTTGATGAAGGGCCCCATCAGGAGAAGGGCGAGCAGCGAGGTGGACACGCCGATGGCACCGACCCGCAGGCCGAACACCGTGCGCACGGGTGCGGGCGAAGACAGCAGGAGGTCGAGATCGGCCCGCGCATAGAAGGCGCGGGTGACGGATTCCATGGCCTGCGCGATCATCACCGTCCAGGCGAGCAGCGCGCTGCCCGAGATGGTCAGGAGCGTCGCGCGGTCGGGCGGGAAAGCCACGGAAGCGTAGGGCACGGCGAGCCGCCACGCGATCAGGTGCATGCCGACAGCAAGCCCTGTCGCGATCACGAGCGCCATGCGCCGGCGGCGCCTGCTGCCGGCGAACAGGACGGCGGTCGCCTCGCGCCAGATCAGGCGCAGCTCGTGCGCGGCGAGAAAGCCGTTGCCCCTCACGCGGCGGTCTCGGCATCGGCAGGCGCGGTGAGGCGGAGGAAAATCTCTTCCAGGCTCGCATCGCCGCCGCCAGCTTCGGCCCGCAGTTCTTCGAGCGTGCCCTGCGCGATCAGCCTGCCGCCCGCGATCACGCCGATGCGCTCGGCCATGCGCTCGGCGACTTCCAAAATGTGGGTGGTCATGATGATCGTGCAGCCCGAGCGCACGCGCTCGAAGAGCACGGTCTTGACCTGGCGGGCGGATGCCGCGTCGAGGCCCGTCAGCGGCTCGTCCAGGATGATGAGCCGGGGCTCGTGCACCAGCGCGCCCGCGAGCGCCACCTTCTGGCGCATGCCCTTGGAGAAGCCCTCGCAGCGCGTGTCGGCATGGGGCCCGAGGCCCAGCCAGTCCACCAGCTCGTGGGCACGGGCCTGGGCGAGCGCGGGCTCGACGCCCCAGAGGCCGGCCACGAATTCGAGATATTCGAGCGGTGTGAGCTTGTCGTAGATCATCGGCTCGTCCGACACCCAGGCGAGCACGGATTTCGCGCCTACGGGATCACGCAGAGCGTCGTGGCCGAAGATGCGGATTTCGCCGCGGTCGGGCTGGAGCAGGCCCGCCACCATGCGCAGCGTCGTGGTCTTGCCGGCGCCGTTGGGGCCCAGCAGCACGTAGAACTCGCCGCCGCGCACGCTGAGATCGAGCCCGTCCACGGCGGGCCGGTCGAAGCGCTTGGCGAGGTCCTTGATCTCGAGAGCGAGCATTCCGGCGTGGCTCCTGCCTTGCTGCATGAAGCCACGCTAGGGTCCGAGCCTTGCCAAGCCTTCAACGCGGGCGAACGGCCCGCAAAGGCGGTTAACGCGGCGTTGCCGGTCGGCTGAAGCGCCTTGCGCCCGCTACGCAGAGCACGACGGCGAGTGCCGACACCACCATCACGGGCGCCACCGGCTCACCCAGAACGAGACCCGCCAGCAGGAGGCCGAAAAAGGGCTGGAGAAGCTGCAACTGGCCCACGCCCGCAATGCCGCCGAGCGCTAGGCCCCGATACCAGAACACGAAGCCGATCAGCATGGAGAAGAGCGATACATAGCCGAGCCCCGTCCATGCCTGAGGCGTGATGCCTGCGAAGCTTTCCGGCCAATCGAGCCAGACGAGCACGGCCATCGGCGGCAGCGCGAGAAGCAGCGCCCAGGAGATCACCTGCCAGCCACCCAGCCGGCGCGACAGGGCCGCGCCTTCCGCATAGCCCAGGCCGCAAAGGGCGATCGCCGCGATCATCAGCGCGTCGCCCTTGAGCGAAGCCTCCCCCGTGCCGCCGCGCAGCGCGAAGCCCATCACGACGAGCGCGCCGAGCACGGAAAACACCCAGAACGCCGGTTGCGGCCGCTCGCCCGCGCGGATCACGCCGAAGAGCGCTGTGGCGAGCGGCAGGAGCCCGATGAAGACAGTGGAGTGCGCGGCCGTGATGTGCTTGAGCGCAAGCGCGGTCAGAAGCGGAAAGCCGACCACGACGCCCACGGCCACGATGGCGAGCGAAACGAGGTCGGCCGGCCCCGGCCGCTTCTGGCGCAGGAGAAAGAGCAGGAGCGCGCCGAGGAGTGCCGCGATCACCGCGCGCGCAGACGTGAGAAAGAGCGGCGAGAAGCCTGCGACCGCGACGCGGGTGGCAGGCAGCGAGCCCGAGAAGATCAGAACGCCCAGGAGCCCGCTGCCCCAGCCTTCCGCGTTGCGCCCCATGGTCGAACCCTGCCCCGTTTCCGGGTGGGCAATGCCCCAGAAGGGCTGGCGTCGCCAGGATCGGCGCCATACGGTTTCGCCGAACTGTATTGCAGCACGGAGCCGCACGGTTGAGCGAGCGAAGCGGGCGAACGGAAGCCGTGATGACGGCAATCAGCGAGCGGCTGAGCAGCCGGCGCATCGCGCCCGGCGAGAAGCTGCCCTCGATCCGCGGCATGGCGAAGACCATGCGGGTATCGCCCTCCACCGTGGTGGAGGCCTATGACCGGCTGGCCGGGCAGGGGCTGATCCGCGCCCGGCCGGGCTCGGGCTTCTATGCGCTGGGCACGGCACCGGTTTCGGCTGCGCCCGAGCCCAGGCGCGAGCGGGCTGTGGACCCGTTCTGGGTGTCGCGCCAGTCGCTCGACGCGGAAGCGGGCGTGCTCCGCCCCGGCTGTGGCTGGCTGCCGGCCGACTGGATGCCGACCGAGACCATCCGGCGCGCGATGCGGGGGCTGGCGCGCGCAGACGCGGAAACCCTCTGCGATTACGGCGCCTCGCGCGGATCGCTCTCGCTGCGCCGGCTGCTCGCCCGCCAGTTCTCCGGCGAAGGGCTCGATGTCGGGCCGGACGCCATCCTGCTCACGGGCTCGGGCACACAGGCCATCGACCTCGTCTGCCGCCAAACCTTGCGCCCCGGCGATGCCGTTCTGGTGGACGATCCCTGCTACTTCAACTTTCCCGCCATTCTCGCCACCCACGGCGTCAGGCTGGTGGGCGTGCCGCGCACGCCGCTCGGGCCCGATGTCGAGCGTTTCGCGGAAGCGCTCGCCGCCCATCGCCCGAAGCTCTATCTCACCAATTCCGCGATCCACAACCCGACCGGAGGCACGCTCGCGCCGGCCATCGCGCACCGCATCCTGCTGGCTGCGGCCCAGCACGACTGCCTGATCGTGGAAGACGACATCTTCGCCGACTTCGAGCCAGAGCCGAGCCCACGGCTCGCGAGCCTGGACGGGCTCGCGCGGGTGATCCGCATCGGGTCCTTCTCCAAGTCGCTGTCGGCCTCGCTGCGCTGCGGCTATGTCGCGGGGCAGCCAAGCTGGATCGAGGAACTCACTGATCTCCAGGTGGCCAGCAGCTTCGGCGGCCCGAGCCCGGTGGCGGCAGAGATCGTGCTGCGCGCGTTGAGCGAAGGCGGCTACCGCAAGCACATGGCGGCCCTTCGCGAGCGCCTGGCACGCCAGCGGCGTGAGGTGGGATCGGCCCTGCGCCGCTTCGGCATCCTGCCCTGGACGGAGCCGCGCGGCGGGCCCTTCCTGTGGTGCAGCCTGCCGGACGGGCGAGACGCAGGCGCGCTCGCCGAAGCCGCCCTCGCGCAGGACATGGTGCTCGCGCCGGGCAACGTGTTCAGCGTCGACCGCACGGCCATGGGGATGATGCGCTTCAACGTGGCGCAGATGGACCGGGAGGCCGTGGAGCGGCTGGGAGCCCTCCTGGAAAGCTGAGCCGTCACGCGGCCGTCATGCAAACATGGCTTTGGGACCCGTCCATTTTGCGAGGTTTCCGATGCGCCCCACCCTTCCGCTGGCCGCCGTTCTTCTGGCCGCCACTTCCCTTTCCGCTTCGGCCGAGCCCTTTTTCGACCGCGTGGCGACAGTGATGGTGCGCGACAACCTCTCGCCCGAGGACCGGGCGAACGATGAGGCGGTGGCCGAGATCGTGTCCGCGACCGCCGACGGCATGACCCTCGCCTACACCGATGCCCCCGGCAAGCTGCTCGGCCTCCTCGACCTCGCGGACCCCCGCGCGCCCAAGCCGCTCGGCACGGTGGCGCTCGGCGGCCAGCCCACCTCGGTGAAGATCGTCGGCCGCACGGCCTTCGTCGGCATCGACCTGACCGAAGACCTGACGAAGCCCACGGGCAAGCTGGTCGCGGTCGACCTCGACACCAAGTCCATCACTGGGGAATGCGCGCTGCCCGGCCAGCCCGACTCGGTCGCTGCGAGCCCCGACGGCGCATTCCTCGCCATCGCCATGGAGAACCAGCGCGACGAGGAGGTGAACGACGGCGCCCTGCCGCAGATGCCGGCCGGCAGCCTCGTCACGGTGGCGCTTGGCGAGGGCGCGCTCGATTGCGTCAATCTGCGCGACATAGCGCTCTCCGGCCTCGACATCGTGGGCGCCGAGGACCCCGAGCCCGAATTCGTGGACGTGAACGAAGCCGGCGAAATCGTGCTCACGCTCCAGGAAAACAATGCCGTTGTGATCGTGGACGGGCGCACCGGCGCGGTGAAGTCGCATTTCGACGCGGGCACGGTGAGCCTGCAGAACATCGACACCGAAAAGAACGCGGCCATCGAGCTGTCCGGCTCCATGACGGATGTGCCGCGCGAGCCCGATGGCGTGGTGTGGCTCGATGCCGACCGCTTCGCCACCGCCAACGAGGGCGACTGGAAGGGCGGCACGCGCGGCTTCACCATCTTCAACCGCGACGGCAGCGTTTCCTTTGACGCGGGCACCAGCCTGGAGCACGAACTGGTGCGTCTCGGCCATTATCCCGAGCACCGCTCGAAGAAGGGCATCGAGATCGAGGGCGTGGCGGCCGGCACCTTCGGTGATGAGCGCCTGCTCTTCGTCGGTTCCGAGCGCTCCTCGGTGGTCGCCGTCTATCGCGACACGGGGGCCGAGCCTGCCCTTCTCCAGGTGCTGCCCGGCGGCATCGGGCCCGAGGGGCTGCTCGCCATTCCCGCGCGCAACCTCTTCGTGACGGCGACCGAGACCGACCTGACGAAGGACGGCGGCATCGGCGCACAGCTCGTGGTCTATGAGCGCGCTGAGCGTGCAGAGCCCGCCTATCCCACGATCCGCTCCGAGAACGGTGCAAACGGGCTGCCCATCGCTTGGGGCGCCTTGTCGGGCCTCGCGGCCGATCCGGCCGCGCCGGGCAGGCTGTTTGCGGTCACCGACAGCGCCTATGTGGGCGCGCCACGCATCCTGACGATCGACGCCACGCAGAAGCCCGCCCGCATCACCGCGGAAACCACCGTCACCCGCGACGGCAAGCCGGCCGAAGACCTCGACCTCGAAGGCATCGCGGCAAGCGGCGACGGCGGGTTCTGGCTCGCTTCCGAGGGCAACGCCAAGGGCCGCAAGAACCTGCTTCTCCGCGTCGACGCGCAAGGCGCCGTCACCCGCGAGGTGGAGCTTCCCGCCGAAGCCGAGGCGACCGCAACGGCCTCGGGCTTCGAAGGCGTGACAGTCGTGGGCACCGGCGCCGACGAAACCGTGTGGCTTGCCCAGCAGCGCCCATGGAAGGGCGACGCGGAAAACGAGGTGAAGCTTTTCGCCTTCAAGCCGGCGTCCGACGAGTGGGGCGCGGTGCGCTATCCGCTCGAGCCCAAGGGCGAAGGCTGGGTCGGCCTGTCCGAAATCACCGCCTCAGGCGACCGCGTGATCCTGATCGAGCGCGACAACCTTCTGGGGTCGGCCGCCAAGGTGAAGCGGCTTTATTCGGTGCCGACCGCGGAACTCGTGCCGGCTCCGCTCGGTGGCGCCCTGCCGCTCGTGTCCAAGACGCTGGTGCGCGATCTCCTGCCCGAGCTTCAGGCCCCGCGCGGCTACGTGCTCGACAAGGTCGAGGGCTTCGCGATCGACGGCACGGGCGAGGCTTTTGCGGTCACCGACAATGACGGGGTGGACGACGCTTCGGGCGAAACGCAGTTCCTCCGCCTCGGCCGCATCTGAACCCTTTTCCAGAGGCCGTCGTTTTCCACGGCGGCCCTTTGCCGGCGCGCGAAAAACCGTCGGAAACCTTTCTCGAACCCATTTCATTAGGGGCCGCACAACAGGGGGCCGCTCATGGCATTCAAGTTCGAGACAAGCGACGCAACGGTGGAAGAAGCGGTGCGGCGGCTGGCCGCCGACCAGCTCGACGGGGCCATCGCGGGGCTGGAAGAAAACGGCGGCGACCGCGCCAAGGCCATCCACAACGCGCGCAAGAGCGCCAAGCGGCTGCGCGGCCTGCTCCGCCTCGTCCAGCCGGTCTTTTCCGACTACAAGCGCGAGAACGCGGCCATCCGCGATGCCGCCGCAACCCTTTCGGCCCTGCGCGACGCGGAAGTCGCGGGCGAGACCTTCGCCAAGGTGGCAAGCACGCTGGGCGACCGGTTGAGCGACACGCAACGGGCGGAGTTCGAAAAGGCCCTGTCCGAGCGCACGAGCCGGCTTGGCGAGAAGCACGACGGCGAGAAAACCCAGGCCCAGGCCGTGGAAGCCCTGCGCGCCATCCGCGACCGCTCAGTGGACTGGCGGATCGAGAAGAACGGCTTCAAGGCCCTGGGCCGGGGTTTCCGCGAGACTTATCGCCGGGCGCGGCGCGATCTCAAGCTCGCCGAGCGCGGCGCGGACGTCGAGACCTTCCACGACTGGCGCAAGCAGGTGAAGTACCACTTCATGCATCTCTGCCTGCTGCGCGACATCTCTCCCTCCATGCTGGATGGCCAGCGCAAGCTCGCCAACGACCTCGGCAAGACCCTGGGCGACCATCACGACGTGGCGGTGTTCGAGACGATGATCGAAAACGAATCCGAGCGCTTCGCGGGCCTGGACGGTCTGTCCACTCTGCGCGACGGCCTGCGCGAGCGGCGCGAGGCACTGGAGAAGGAAGCGCTGACGCTCGGCCGACAGCTCTTCGGCGAGCGCGCCCGCAGCCTGCGCCAGCGCGTGGAGACCTACTGGACGGCATGGCGGGAGACGGCCTGAATGGGACGCGAGATCGAGCGCAAGTTCCTGGTCACGGGCGATGGCTGGCGGGAGGCGGCAGAAAGCTCGCTCGGCATCCGCCAGGCCTATCTCGCCGTGACCGACCACCTTTCGATCCGCCTGCGGCTGCGCGACGACGGCCAGGCCTTTCTGACGCTCAAAAGCGCGGCAAAGGAAATCTCGCGGGCGGAATACGAGTATCCCGTTCCCCTTTCCCAGGCCGAGGAGATGCTGCTGCTCGCGGCCAGTCCCATCCTCGAGAAGCGCCGTCACCACGTGATGCTCGACGGCGTGCTTTGGGAGGTCGACGTGTTCGCCGGCCGCCATGCGGGCCTTGTGCTCGCGGAGGTGGAGCTTTCCCACCCCGACCAACCGCTCGCCCTGCCGGATTGGCTCGGCGCGGAGGTGACGGGGGACCCGCGCTTCTACAACGAGACCCTCGCGCGAGGCGGATGAGGACTTGCATTCGGCGCGCTTTGGTTGGATCGAAGGAGGAAAGCCGCATCACGCGTCAGCCGGGGGCCGATGAATCAGGACGACCGCGAACGCGTCGAGGAGGAGATCAGCCTCCAAACCGGCAAGAGTTCCGACCCCTTCGCATCCGCCGTGCGCACCACGCGCATGCCGATGGTGATCACCGACCCCAAGCAGCCCGACAACCCCATCGTGTTCTGCAACGACGCCTTCGTGCGGCTGACGGGCTATCCGCGCGAGGAGATCCTGGGCCGCAACTGCCGCTTTCTTCAGGGCCCCGCCACCAAGGCCGAGGATGTCGCCAGGGTGCGCGAGGCCGTCCGCACCCTCCAGAGCATCGAGATCGACCTTCTCAACTACCGCCGCGACGGCACCACCTTCTGGAACGCGCTTCTGCTCTCGCCGGTCTTCGACGAGGGAGAGCTGTCCTTCTTCTTCGCCTCGCAGCTCGACGTGTCCGACCGCAAGCGCGCGGAAGAGCATCGCTTCCTGCTCAACCGCGAGCTCGACCACCGCGTCAAGAACACGCTCGCCACCGTGCAGACCGTGGTGCTGCAGACGCTGCGCGACGCGTCCGTGCCCCAGAGCGTCGCCTCGGCGGTCGCAGGCCGCATCCAGGCGCTCGCGCGCTCGCACGACGTTCTGACCGAGGAAGCCTGGGCGAGCGCGCCGCTCAAGGATGTGGTGGAAGGCGCGCTCGAACCCATGCGCAGCCAGGTGGGTGCCGCGCGCATCACGGTGGCGGGGCCCGAGCTTCGCCTCAAGCCGCGGGTCGCCACCATGCTTTCGCTCGCCGTGCACGAGCTGATGTCGAATGCGCGCGCCTATGGCAGCCTGTCCAACGCGCGCGGCACGGTCGCCGTGAACTGGACGGTGGATGGGGGCCGGCTCAATTTCGAATGGCGCGAAAGCGGCGGTCCCGCCGTCTGCACCCCCGACCAGACGGGCTACGGCACCCGCGTGATCGAGCGCGTGCTCGCCGCCGAGTTCAGCGGCTCCGCCCGCATCAGCTTCGAGCCAGACGGCCTCGTCTTCCGCCTGGAGGCGCCCGCCGACGGCCTGGCGGACGAAGCGACCAAGTGGACGCTCGACTAGGCTTTCGGCCTAGGCGACGTCGTGCATAGTGGCGCCCGCCCGCTCGACCGGGCGCCGCGAAACTATCCGGGGGGACCAGCATGATCATCGACACGCATCTTCACTTGGTGGATCGGACCGCGCTCACCTATCCTTGGCTGTCGGACACCCCGCCGCTCGACCGCGACTGGTCGCTCGCCCTCTATGCGGAGGAGGCCGCGGCCCTCGGCATCACCCAGGCGCTGCACATGGAGGTGGATGTCGCAGCCGGCGACATCGAGCGCGAGACCGCGCATGTGAAGGAACTGTCGCCAAAGGGCGGCGTCACGCTGATCGGCGCCATCGCGGCCTGCCGCCCGGAAGACGAGGGTTTCGCCGCCTATCTGGAAGAGGTGACGGCCGACCCCTTCGTGAGGGGCCTGCGCCGCATCCTGCACCAGTCGGCCGACGATCTGTCGGAAAGCGCGCTTTTCCGCGAAAACATCCGGCGGCTCGAGGGACACCGGCTGCCCTTCGATCTCTGCGTGCTGCCGCGGCAGATGCCGCAGGTGACGGCCCTGGTCGACCAGGCCCCCGGCGCGCGCTTCGTGCTCGACCACTGCGGCGTGCCCGACATCAAGGCCGGCGCGCTCGACCCCTGGCGGGCGGGCATCAAGACGATGGCCGAGCGCCCGAACGTCGTGGCGAAGATCTCGGGCGTGATCGCCTATGCCGACGGCCCGAACTGGACGGCCGAGACGCTCAAGCCCTTCGTGCACCATGTGATCGAGTGCTTCGGCTGGGACCGCCTTGTGTGGGGCAGCGACTGGCCCGTCTGCACGCTCGGCGGTGGCCTGACGCGCTGGGTGAACGCCACGCACGAACTGGTGGCCGGCGCGAGCGAGGCGGAGAAGGCGAAGCTCTTCCGCGAGAACGCCGTGCGGGTCTGGGACCTGGGCTAGGCTTTCTGGCTGGCCCGCCATGCCCAAACCCTCCCGTCTCGTCGGCAGCCTGCTTTTCCGCAACGGCCGCATGCTGCTCGGCAAGCGCAGCGCCCGCAAGCGCGCCTGGCCCAAAGCTTGGGACATGCCGGGCGGGCACGTCGAGAAGCACGAGAGCTTCGAGGATGCGCTCTTACGCGAGACCGAAGAAGAGATCGGTGTCGTGCCCAAGCGCTTCTCGCTCTGGGCCGACATGAGGACCGACGAGGGCGAGCCCTACCGAATTTTCCTGGTGGAGCGCTGGAGCGGCGGCGAGCCCGCCCTGTGCAACCACGAGCACACCGAATTGCGCTGGTTCACGCCCGCCGATGCCGCCCACCTCCAACCGCTCGCCGACCAGCGCTATGCCGCGCTGTTCAAGCGGCTGATCGGCTTCTGAACCTTCACGCCGCGATCGGCACCGGGCCCATCGCTTCGGCCTGCGCCTTCTCGATCAGGGCTGCGCCCACGATCTCGCCCATCTCGTGCGAGCTGGTGATGCCCTGCGAGAACGGGTGCTGGTGCAGCAGGAAAGGCAGCGCCAGGCAGTAGAACTCGTTGCTGAGCGGCTGGGGAAAGCGCAGCCGGAAAGCCTCGTCGAGCGCGATGCCCTTGACGGGCTTACGGTCCTCGCTCCCGTCATGGACGGGTGCCGTCGCCTGGCGCACCACGCCTTGGCGCAGGAGGCCGGGCAGAGGAAGCTGGTCGGCGGTCAGGCTTTCCTGGCCCATGGCTTCCACGAAGGCCGGGAAGTGGCGGGTTTCGCCATCGAGCGTCAGCCTTGCGCCGGGCTCTTCGCATTCGGTGTCGAGGTGGTAATCGGAACCGAGCTTGAGAATCTCGATCTTGCCGGCATCGTGCAGAGCGAGCAGCCGCTCGATCGACTGGTGGGGCACGGTCGCATAGTCGTCCACGAAGACATGCTTGAAATGCTTGTGGAAGCGGTCGAGGTCACCTGCGCTGAGATGCGGGGCGGCAAGCGCTATCACCTCGTGCATGCGCAGGATCGCGTAGCGCCACGGCACCGTGCACTCGGCTTCCTGATCGGCTTTTGCCTCCGCGAGATTGCAGGCCGCCCAGGTGAAGGGGTCGACGCCCTCGCGCACCGCGAAATAGGCGGGCGCGAAGCTTTCCACATCGAGCGTGGAAAGCCCGATGCGCGCGGCATAATCGGGGTCGCAGGCCGCAAGCTCCTCGGCGAAGAGCTCGAAGATCGCGTCGAGCAGTCCGTGCCGACGCGAAGCGACGAGGGCTTCCACCGCTTCTTCCGTGCAGATGCGGAGCGGCTCGTAGGGCAGCGGGTGAAAGAAATCGGCCTCGGGCAGCAGGCCCTTGCGCGACATCAGCGTGGCCGAGAAGCCTTCGCTGCCGGGCGCGGGTCGATAGCGCAGCATGCCCGCCTCGTCGTGCTCGAAGCTGCCGTGATTGCTCGCGATCGTCACCACCGTGTCGATGCCGCTGAGCGAGGTGCCCCGGATGCCCACCGCGCAGTTGCGGATGCCGTTCAGCGCCGAGGCCGGCCAGGGCGAGGTGAAATAGCCGGGCTTGGGCTCCACCCGGTCGGGCCAGGAATGGCCGGTCGCCATCACCACGCTGTCGAACACCTGGTCGAAGGCTTGGCCCCCCGTCTCCCCGAACACCCGCACGCCATCGGGCAGAAGCTCGGCATCGGTGATGCGGTGGCCGGTGCGCAGGTGAACGCTGTGGCCGAGACCGTCGAGTTCGCCTACCAGGGCCTCGAACTGCTCGCGGAAGAAGGCACCCAGCGTCACGCGCGGAAAGAAGGCGCGCTCATCGATGTCCTCGCGCGCCACGCCCCATTCGGCCAGCCGCGCGTCGGGCTGGCGCTCGATCCAGGCGAGAAGCGTTTCGGTGACGGGAGGAAGCTCGATGCTCGCGATGTTGGACAGCATCGCCACGTTGTTGTGGCGTGGCGCGTAAGGGGTACCCTCGCCCGCCACGTCGCTGGCTTCGAAGACGGTGATGGAATGGGGTTCGGGCGAGCCGCGCAGGGCGGCAAGGGTATAGATAGCGGTCGGCCCGGAGCCGACGATGGAAATGGAACGCAAGAAACGCACTCCGCTGGATGCTGCCAGGTTTGACTCCGGACAGGGCGGGAAGTTGCATCCTCACTCGATATTTGATCGGAAAAGATTCCTCGCGTCCCGAAAGCCACAGCACCCCACCCGCGCCAGCAAGGCGGGCGGGGGATGGGCGGCTCAAGGCGTCAGACGCCGATCGGCATGTGCTCGGCCGAGCGCGTGACGGCGCGCGGCGCGGTCAGTTCCTTCCAGGTGGAAAGCGCCTTGGCGGGCGCACCGAAGGGCTTGCGGTGCACGAGCTTGCCGCGGCCGGGCCGGGCCTGGGAGTTCTGCCCGTGCTGCCAGACCACTTCGCCGCGCGAAAGCGTGTAGCGCGGTAGGCCCGACACCTTCACGCCCTCGAACACGTTGTAGTCGATGATCGATTTCTGGCTTGCCGCCGAGATCGTCTTGGACAGCTTGGGGTCCCAGACCACGAGGTCGGCATCCGAGCCGGGCAGGATCGCGCCCTTCTGCGGGTAGATGTTGAGGATCTGCGCGATGTTGGTGGAGGTGACGGCGACGAACTCGTTGGCCGTCAGGCGTCCGGTTTCCACACCCTTGGTCCAGAGCACGGGCATCCTGTCCTCGAGCCCGCCGGTGCCGTTGGGGATCTTGGTGAAGTTGCCGCGCCCCGTGCGCTTCTGCTCGGTGGTGAAGGCGCAGTGGTCGGTGGCGACCACCTGGAGCGAGCCGGCCGACAGCCCCGCCCAGAGCGAATCCTGGTGGCGCCAGTCGCGGAAGGGCGGGCTCATCACGCGCTGGGCGGCATAGTCCCAGTCTTGGTTGAAATATTCGCGCTCGTCGAGAACGAGGTGCTGGATCAAGGGCTCGCCGTACACGCGCATGCCCTTCTGGCGCGCGCGGCGGATGGCCTCGTGCGCTTGTTCGCTCGATGTGTGCACGATGTAGACGGGCACGCCGGCCGCGTCCGCTATCATGATCGCGCGGTTGGTCGCCTCGCCTTCCACTTCGGGCGGGCGCGAATAGGCGTGCGCCTCGGGGCCTGCGATGCCTTCCTTGAGATACTTCTCCTGAAGGGCCGCGACGATGTCGCCGTTCTCCGCATGGACGAGCGGCAGCGCGCCGAGTTCGGCGCAGCGCTGGAACGAGGCGAACATCTCGTCGTCGTTCACCATCAGCGCGCCCTTGTAGGCCATGAAGTGCTTGAACGTGTTGATGCCGCGCTCGATGACCTTCGGCATCTCCTCGAAATGCTTCTGCGACCAGCCGTTGACGCACATGTGCAGCGAGTAGTCGGATGTCGCCTGCCGGCCCGCGCGCTCTTCCCAGGCGTCGAGGGCCGCCAGCATCCCGTCCTCGCCGGGGATCACGAAGTCCACCACCGTGGTCGTGCCGCCGGACACCGCGGCGAACGTGCCGGTTTCCCAGGTCTCGGCCGCGGTGGTGCCCATGAACGGCATTTCGAGATGGGTGTGGGGGTCGATGCCGCCGGGCATGACGAAGGCGCCGTCCGCGTCGATCACGTGGTCGCCCTTCAGGTCCTTGCCGATGGCCGCGATGGTCTCGCCCTCGATCAGGATGTCGGCCTCGTAGGTGCGGTCCGCGGCGACGATGGTGCCGCCCTTGATCACGTGGGACATTGGCTTTCTCCTTTATGAGACGGCGTTGCGCCAGTCGCCGATGGCGGATTCCAGCGCCCAGGCGGCGGCAAGGGCTGCCTTGTCCTCGCCGTGAACAGCGGAAAGCAGGAAGCTCGTCGGCATTCCCGCGCCGTCCAGCCCGTCGGGCAGCGCCACGCCGCAGAGGTCGAGCATGTTGCCGAGCGCCGTGTTGCGCAGCACGAGGATGTTGATCTTGTGAAACACCGCATCGTCCGCTTCGAGCGGCGCGACCTTGGGCGCGGTCACGGCCACCGTGGGCATCGCGAGAAGCGCGCCGTCGAGTTCGCCGGCCAGCATCTTCTTGAGCTCCACCCGGCGGGCGCGGATGGCTTCCAAGCCAGCCGCTCCCACAGGCTTGCCGCCCAGGATGCGGGCCACCACGCGGCGGTCGATGGCTGAGCCGTCCGGGCCTTCGACGAGTTTGCCGTATTCCTCATAGGCTTCGGCCGCCACCAGAGAGCCGTGTTGCGCGCCGACCGCGAGTGCTGCGTCGAGGCTTTCCAGGCGCATCCGCCGGATGCGGGCGCCCCCGTCTTCCAGCAGGCGCAGCGTGCGCTCGAAATTGGCCTTCACGGCATCCTGAGCATCGTCGAACACGATGTTTTCGGGCACCACGACGGCGAGCCCCGCAAGCGAGCCGGGAGCGGACACCACGCTTTCTCCGCCCCGCAGCACGCCGTCCATCAGCGCGCAGTCCTCAACGGAGCGCGCGAGCGGCCCGACCGTGTCGAAGGAGCGCGCGAGCGGGATCATGTTCCCCTTCTCGATCCGCCCGGTGCTCGTCTTGAAGCCCACCACACCGTTGAAGGCCGCGGGCACGCGCACCGAGCCGCCCGTGTCGGTTCCGATGGCGATCGGCACGAGGCGCGCGGCCACCGCCGTGCCGCTGCCCGACGACGAGCCGCCCGGCGCATGCGCCTCGCTCTTGCCCCAGGGGTTGCGGGCCGTGCCGTAGTTCGGGTTCAGCCCGAGGCCCGAGAATGCCAGCTCGGTCATGTTGAGCTTGCCGAGATTGACCATGCCGGCAGCCGTCGCGCGCGCGGCGAGGATGTGGTCGGCGGTCTTCATCGCGCCCTGGCCCAGAAGGTGCGAGCCCGCCGTGGTGCGGGTGCCCGCGAGGTCGAGCAGGTCCTTCCAGGCGAGCGGCACGCCGTCGAGCGGCGAAAGCGGGCTGCCGGCCCGGTAGCGGGCTTCAGAGGCGCGCGCTTCGTCGAGCGCGCGTTCCGCCGTGACGGCCAGGAAGATGTTGTCGGCCCGGCTGCGCCCGATGCGGTCAAGAAGATGCTCGGTGACCGCCACCGGGCTCGCCTCGCCGGCGCGGAAGGCGCGGGCCATCGCAGCGCCCGTTCCATCCGCGATCTCTTTCAGTGCCGCCATTGCGCGCTTCTCTCCCACCCCGCCAAAGCGGGTGCGACTATCGACCGGACCGCAAGGCGGTTCAACCGGTTATCGGGGTCAAACCGATTTCCGGCCAGCAAGGGCGAGGAGCGGCCTCACACCGCTTCGGGCCGGCGCATGTCGGCGCGGTCGATGCCTGCGACGGCCACGGGCTTCTTCATCGCGTCGCGGCGGAAGGGCTCGCCCAGCTCCTGGTTGATCATGGCTTCGATCAGGGTGGTCTTGCCGTGCTTCATCTGGTTCTCCACCGCCTGGTCGAGCGCGTCGCGCAGCGCCTCGGTGGTGAAGGCCTGGATGCCTTCGAGGCCGCAGGCCTTGGCGATGCCGGCATAGGACACCTGGGGGTCGAGCTCGGTGCCTACGAAATTGTCGTCGAACCAGAGCGTCGAGTTCCGCTTCTCCGCGCCCCACTGGTAGTTGCGGAACACCACCATGGTGACCGCGGGCCACTCCTTGCGGCCGATGGCCGTCAGTTCGGTCACGGCGATGCCGAAGGCGCCGTCGCCCGCGAAGCCCACCACCGGCGTGTCGGGCTGCGCGATCTTTGCGCCGACGATGGCCGGCAGGCCGTAGCCGCAGGGGCCGAACAGGCCAGGTGCCAGGTATTTCCGGCCCCGCTCGAAGCTCGGATAAGCGTTGCCGATGGCGCAGTTGTTGCCGATGTCGGACGAGATGATGGCCTCGCGCGGCAGCGCCGCCTGGATGGCGCGCCAGGCCTGGCGGGGGCTCATCCAGTCGGGCTTGTCCGCCCGCGCGCGGCTGTTCCAGGTGGTGCCGGGGTCGTCCTCCTCATGGTCCATGGAAGACAGCGCCTGGGCCCAGGCCGACTTGGTCTGGGCGATCGTGCCGCGCCGTTCCTCGCGGTTCTCGTCGCCCGCCCCGTCGGAAAGCTGCGCGAGGATGCCGTTGGCGACCTTCGCCGCATCGCCCACGATGCCCACCGTGATCGGCTTGGTGAGGCCGATGCGGTTGGGGTTGATGTCCACCTGGATGATCCTGGCCGTCTTCGGCCAATAGTCGATGCCGTAGCCGGGCAGCGTCGAGAAGGGGTTGAGGCGGGTGCCGAGCGCCAGCACCACATCGGCCTGGGCTATCAGCTCCATCGCGGCCTTGGAGCCGTTGTAGCCGAGCGGGCCGGCAAACAGCGGGTGCGAGCCGGGAAACGCGTCGTTGTGCTGGTAGCCGCAGCAGACCGGCGCATCGAGCCGTTCGGCGAGCGCCTGGGATGCCGCCATGCCACCGGGCGAAAGCACCACGCCCGCCCCGTTCAGGATCACGGGAAAGCGCGCTTCCGACAAAAGCTTAGCCGCCTCGCGCACCGCCTCTTCGCCGCCTGCGGGGCGCTCGAAGGTGATTGTGGGCGGCAGGTCCACGTCGATCACCTGGGTGAAGAAATCACGGGGCATGTTGATCTGGGCCGGGCCCGACAGGCGCTTGGCCTGGAGGATCACGCGGTTGAGCACCTCGGCCACGCGAGAGGGGTCGCGCACCTCTTCCTGGTAGGCCACCATGTCCTTGAAGAGGGCCATCTGCTCCACTTCCTGGAAGCCGCCCTGGCCGATCGTCTTGTTGGCGGCCTGGGGCGTGACGAGAAGCAGCGGCGTGTGGTTCCAGTAGGCCGTCTTCACGGCGGTGACGAAGTTGGTGATGCCCGGCCCGTTCTGGGCGATCATCATGGACATGCGGCCGCAGGCGCGGGTGTAGCCGTCGGCCATCATGCCGCCCGAGCCCTCGTGCGCGCAGTCCCAGAACGTGATGCCGGCCTGGGGGAAGAGGTCGGAGATTGGCATGAAGGCCGAGCCGATGATGCCGAAGGCGTGCTCGATCCCGTGCCGCTGAAGCACTTTGACGAAGGCTTCCTCGGTGGTCATTCTCATGGCGGCGCTCTCCCAGGCTGCAGGCTTTGCCCTGTGATTAGAGGGAGAAATTTCGTCCCGCTAGGGCCAGCGGCGGGGAAACGCTCTCTTCAGCCGAACACCCGCCCCAGCGCGCCGTCGATGGCATCCGTGATCGCGTCGATCTCGCTTTCGCCTGCGATCAGCGCCGGCGACAGGCAGAGCGTGTTGTTGAAGCCCGCGATCGAGCGGTTGGTGGCGCCGATGATCACGCCCTGGCGCATGCAGTCTGCCACCACGGCCTGGGCGAGCTTCTCCTCCACCGGCTCGCGGGTGCCGCGATCCCGCACGAGTTCGGCACCGCAGAAAAGGCCCACGCCGCGCACGTCGCCGATCACGCGATGCCGCTCGGCGAGCGCGTGGAGGTTTCCCATCAGCCGCGCGCCCATGGCTCGGGTGTTCGCGAGCAGCCCCTCGTCCTCGATGATGCGCATGTTCTCGAGTGCGGCCGCCGGGCCTGCCGCGCAGCCGCCGAAGGTCGAGATGTCGCGGAAATAGGAGAGCGGGTCGGAGGGATCGTCCTTGAAGAGGTCGAACACCTTGTCGGTGGTCACGGTGCACGAGATCGCGGCATAGCCCGAGGCCACGCCCTTCGCCATGGTCACGAAATCGGGCTTCACGCCGTAATGCTGGTAGCCGAACCACTCGCCGGTGCGGCCCACCCCGCACACCACCTCGTCGATGTGCAGCAGGATTTCGTGGCGGCGGCAGATGTCCTGCACGCGCTCCCAGTAGCCCGCCGGCGGCGGGATCACCCCTCCGCCCGCCGTCACCGGCTCCAGGCAGAGCGCGCCGATCGTGTCGGCGCCCTCGCGGAGGATCACCGCCTCGATGGCGTCGGCCGCCCGCTCGCCGTAGTTTTCCACCGCGCCCCACTGGCTGCGATATTCCAGGCAGTGCGGCACCTCGACGAAGCCCGGCGTCAGCGGCCCGTATTGCGCGGCGCGCTGGGGCTGGCCGCTCGCGGAAAGGGCGGTCACGGTGGTGCCGTGATAGTCGCGCTCGCGGAACAGGATCTTGGTCTTGCCTCCGCCGTGGTGCCGGTGGCCGATCTGGCGCACCATCTTCCAGACCTTCTCGTTCGCCTCCGAGCCGGAGTTCGAATAATAGACGCGGCTCATGCCCGGCATCTTCTCGACGAGGCGCTGGGCGAACAGCGCGCCGGGGATCGAGCCCGCGGTGTTCGCGAAATAGTTGAGCTTCACGAGCTGGTCGCGCACCGCATCGGCGATGCTTTCGCGGCCATAACCCACATTCACCGTCCACACCCCGCCTGAGACGGCGTCGAGGTGCTCCTTGCCGGTGGCGTCCCAGACGCGCATGCCCCGGCCCTCCACGATGATGCGGGGATCGACCGTCTCGTAGAGGTGGTGCTGGCTCAGATGGTGCCAGAGATGGGCGCGGTCGGCTTCCACCACGTCGCGGATGTCGTTGGGGTTGAGCTCCATGTTCATGGCCTGGCTGTGCTCCCTCCTGTCCGCTTCGGCGCGGCCTTTCCCCTGCCAATATCACTTCTCGGGGCCGGGGCGGAAACCACCTTTTTCACGCTCCGCCATCCCGCGTGCAACTGGGGCAACCCTGAACCGTTGCGGCTTCTCACGGAGTTCGGGGAAGCATGGCGGCACAAAGTGCGACGGGACGGGGACACGATGCGGATTCGCCCGCGCAGGTGCCCGCGCAAGGGTGGAAGGACATCCTGCTGCGCACCTATGCGGAGATCAGCGACGACCGCGTGACCCTGATCGCGGCGGCCGTCACCTATTATCTGCTGCTCGCCATCTTTCCCGCGCTGACGGCATTCGTTTCGCTCTACGGCCTCTTCACCGACACGGCCACCGTCGGCGAACACCTGGCAGCGCTTTCGACCGTGGTGCCCGAAGGAGGCATGGCCATCATCGACGAGCAGCTCACGCGGCTCACCACGTCCGGCAACACCACGCTCAGCCTGGCGCTGATCGTGTCCGTGGGCATCGCGCTCTGGAGCACGAGTTCGGGCGTCAAGACGCTCTTCGAGGCCATGAACATCGCCTATGACGAGCGCGAGGAGCGCGGCTTCGTGATGCTGAACGCCACCGCGCTCCTGTTCACGCTGGTGGGCATCGTGGGCGCGCTGCTGATGATCGCGGCGACCGTGGTGGTGCCGACCGTTCTGGAATTCGTGGGGCTGGGCAAGGGCCTCGAATGGCTCCTGCAGATCGGCTCCTACTTGGTGCTGGCGCTCGTGCTGCTCTCCGCGATCGCGGCGCTCTACCGCTTCGGGCCGAGCCGGCAGGGCGCCAAATGGCGCTGGATCACGCCAGGCGCGGTGTTCGCGCTGGTGGTCATCCTCGTGATCTCCTCGCTGTTTTCCTGGTATGCGTCGAACTTCGCCAATTTCGATGCGACCTACGGCTCGCTCGGCGGGCTGATCGGCCTGCTCTTCTGGATGTGGCTTTCGGTGACCGCCGTGATCGTGGGCGCGGAGCTGAACGCCGAGGCCGAAAAGCAGACGGCGCGCGATTCCACGGTCGGCCGCGACGACCCCCGCGGCGCGCGGCGCGCGACCGCAGCCGACGCGCTGGAAGCCGGCAACCAGGGCTCCTCGCCTGCCGGCCCCGCACAGGGCGGCCTCCACATGCCCTCGGGAGGCGGCGAGCCCGACTGGGCCGGCCAGAGCGCGGAGTGGCGCGCCGGCTACGAGGCGGCTGTGAAGCGGATGCGCGAGCGCCGCCGCCCGTCCGCCGGCTCCATGGCACTCGCCTTGCCGATGACGCTCGCGCTCCAGGCGCTCAACCGCAAGGCCAAACGGCGCGTGACCTGAGCTTCGCGGCAAGCAAGACTTGAAACAACCGTCCTCAAGCGGCAAGCTCAGCGAAAAATCACGAGCGACTGGCGGCAAAGAGAGGAAAATCCTTTCTGTCCCGAACCGGCGCCGGGGAACATATTGCAGCCGTCCGGCGGGTGACCGGCCTTGAGAGGAGTTTCGGGATGTTTCGCAAGTTCGCTTTGTCGCTCGCGCTCGGTGCGGCGGCGCTGGCTTTCGCCGGTCCGGCCGGCGCGCAGGAGAAGGTGACGGTCGCCTACTTCCTGGAATGGCCGACCGCCAACCAGGTCGCCCAGGTCGACAAGATCTACGACAAGGAACTCGGCGTCGACGTCGAGTGGCGCGCCTTCGGCAACGGCAACGAGATGACCCAGGCGATGGTCTCGGGCGACGTTCAGATCGCCTACAGCCAGGGCTTCGTGCCCTTCGTGGTGGGCGTCACCAACGGCGCGCCGCTGAAGATGGTGGGCGTGGCCGTCACCTATTCCGAGAACGACCTCTGCATCGTGCGCGACGATGCCGGCATCACCAAGGAGAACGCCAAGGAGCTCGAAGGCAAGCGGGTCGCGACCCCCATCGGCAACGTCACCCACTACAAGCTCCTCAAGACCCTCGAGCACCTGAAGGTGGATGCGTCCAAGGTGGAGCTGGTGCAGATGAACCCGGCCGACGCAGCCGTAGCGCTCGTGCGCGGTGACGTGCCGATGGCCTGCGCCTTCGGCGGCGCGCTGTCGCGCATGAAGGAAGTGGGCAAGCCCCTGATGACGGGCGCCGAGCAGGAAGCCGTCGGCATCAACACCTTCGACATCGTCTCGGTGACCGACAGCTTCGCTTCCGAGCATCCCGACCTCGTGCGCAAGTTCATGGCCGTGACCGCCAAGGCCAATGCCGACTACGCGGCGAACCCCGACGCCAACATCGAGAAGATCGCGGGCGCCGCCGGCATGGACCTGGACGCCACGAAGTCCACCATCGCGGCCTTCGGCTTCCCCACGCCGCAGGACCAGGAGGGTGCCAATTGGCTGGGCGGCGGCTCGGCCCAAGCGGCCAAGGGCGTGGCCGACCTGATGGTGCAGTCCGGCAACATCGAAAAGGCGCTGCCCGACTACAGCCCCTATGTGGACGCGTCCTTCCTGAAATAAGCCCCGTGCGGGCGCGGAGCCTCCCGCTGCGCACCCGCCCACTTCCAGCCAAGGAACGCCGCCCATGAGCGAGGTCGTCATCGACGGCGTCTCGATGGACTATGCCATGCCCGACGGCGGCGCGCTGCGCGCGCTGGCCGACGTGTCGCTTTCCATCGGCAAGGGCGAGATCGTCTCGGTGCTCGGGCCGTCGGGCTGCGGCAAGACCACGCTTCTCAACATCGTGGCGGGTTTCCTGGCGCCTTCGGCCGGCTCCGTGCGCGTGGGCGGCCGCCCCGTGACCGGCCCCGGCCCCGACCGGGGCATGGTGTTCCAGCAGGGCGCGCTCTTCGAATGGCTGAGCGTGGAGGACAACGTGTCCTTTGGCCCTCGCATGGCGGGCCTGCCCAAGGAGGAGATCGCCGAGCGCACGGGGCGGCTGATCGCGGCGGTGGGCCTGGCCGATTTCCGCAAGCGGCCGGTCTACCAGCTTTCGGGCGGCATGCAGCAGCGCGTGGCGCTCGCCCGCTGCCTCGCCAACGACCCGCAGGTGATCCTGATGGACGAGCCGCTCGGCGCGCTCGACGCGCTGACGCGCGAGAAGATGCAGGGCCTCGTGCTCCGGCTCTGGAAGGAGTTCGGCAAGACCGTGGTGCTGATCACCCACTCCGTCGAGGAGGCGCTGTTTCTGGGCGAGCGGCTCGTGGTGATGCAGCCCCGGCCCGGCCGCATCGCCAGGGAACTCCGTCTGCCCTTCGCCGACCGCGGCCTTTCCGAGGACCCCCGCACCATCAAGGCCTCGCCCGATTTCGTGGCCGTGCGCGAGGAGATCCTGTCCATGATCTGGGGCATGGAGGAAGCCATCATGGGCCAGGCCACGAGCGAGATCGGGAGCTGAGGATGCAGCGCAACCCCTCCCGCCTGGCCGAATGGCTGGGCTTAGTCGACAACAGCTTCACCCGCCAGAAGACGGTGAAGTTCGGCGATCCGTCCGCCGTGAATTCGGGGCGGCTCTATTCCATCCTGGTCGTGCTCGCGCTGATCGGCGCGTGGTGGATCGTTTCCGCTTTCGGCCTCGTGCGGCCCTTCTTCTGGCCCACCATCGGCGGAACCTGGGACCGGCTCGTGCGGCTCGCGACCGAGGGCTTCCGCAACGTGGCGCTGTGGGAGCATGTCTGGGTCAGCGTGTTCCGCGTGGTGTCGGGCGTGGTGCTGGGTGCCATCGTCGGCATTCCCATCGGTTTCGCCATGGGGCTTTCGAGCGTGGCGCGCGGCGTGTTCGACCCCATCGTCGAGTTCATGCGGCCGATCCCACCGCTCGCGCTCATCCCGCTCATCATCCTGTGGTTCGGCATCGACGAGACCGCGAAGATCTTCCTGCTCTTTCTCGCCTCGCTCTTCATCATGATCATCGCGGCGCGCGCGGGCGCGGCAAGCGTGCGCGTGTCCAAGGTGCATGCGGCCTATTCGCTGGGCGCTTCCCGCTCCCAGGTGTTGCGCCACGTGATCCTGCCCAACGCCCTGCCCGAGATCTTCACGGGCCTGCGCACCGCGATGGGCGTGTGCTGGGGCACGGTGGTGGCGGCAGAGCTCGTCGCGGCCGACCAGGGGCTCGGCTCCATGATCATGATCGCCAAGAACTTCCTGCAGACCGACACGGTGGTGATCGGCATCGTGCTGATCGGCCTGATCGGCTACGCCATTGAGATGGGCATGCGGGCGCTCGAGCGCCGCTTCATTCCCTGGAAAGGCAAAGGCTGATGCGTTCCACGCGCGCGATCCAGATCGTCGGCTGCCACGCGGAGGGCGAGGTGGGCGACGTGATCGTGGGCGGCGTCGCGCCGCCCCCCGGCGACACGCTCTGGGCGCAGTCGCGCTTCATCGCCCAAGACGATCACCTGCGCCGCTTCGTTCTCAACGAGCCGCGCGGCGGCGTTTTCCGCCACATCAACCTGCTGGTGCCGCCCAAGGACCCGAGTGCCGCCATGGGCTTCATCATCATGGAGCCGTCGGACACGCCGCCCATGTCGGGCTCGAACTCGATCTGCGTGGCGACCGTGCTGCTCGACACCGGCATCGTGCCGATGCAGGAGCCCGAAACGCGTTTCCGACTGGAAGCGCCGGGCGGCACGGTGGACATCCGCGCGGAATGCGCGGGCGGCAAGGCCAAGCGCATCACCGTCCAGAACGTGCCCTCGTTCGCCGACCGGCTCGACGCCGTGCTCGAAGTGGAGGGGCTCGGCTCGCTTCGCGTGGACACGGCCTATGGCGGCGACAGCTTCGTGATCGTGGATGCAGCAAGCCTCGGCCTCACGATCCGTCCCGAAGAAGCGCGCGCGTTGGCCGAGACGGGCATGCGCATCGTGCGCGCGGCGGACGAGCAACTGGGCTTTCGCCATCCGCTCAATCCCGACTGGCGGCATTTCTCGTTCTGCCAGTTCACCGCGCCCGTTTCGCGCGAGAACGGGGTGCTCTCGGGCCTCAGCACGGTGGCCATCCGGCCGGGCAAGCTCGACCGCTCGCCGACCGGCACGGGCTGCTCGGCGCGCATGGCGGTGCTGCATGCGCGGGGCGAGATGGGGGTGGGCGACCGGTTCGTCGGCCGCTCGGTGACGGGCTCGGAGTTCCATTGCCGGATCGAGGGCGAGACCGCCGTGGGCGACCGCCGAGCCATCGTGCCCACCGTTTCCGGCCGGGCCTGGATCACCGACACCCGCCAGCTTCTGCTCGACCCCGAAGACCCCTGGCCGGAAGGCTACCGCCTGTCCGACACCTGGCCCAATCTTTAGATCTTACTCCACCCGGAACGCCGCCACGCCCCAATCCACGCGCGCGCGGCGCGCGGCGATCTCGGTCTGGAGCAGGCCGAAATAGCGCTCGGCCGGCTCGCCGTCCGCGCCCGGCACGGTGTGAAGCGACACGCTGCTCGCGAGCGCCAGCAGAAGCACGGGCTGGGCCTCGGCCAGTTCCAGGCGGAACTCCGCGCGGCCGTTTCTGGCTTCCACCCCCGCCACCCGCTCCACCCGGCCGGCCCCGTCGATCGCGAGAAGTGTCAGAACCGGCAGCCCTACGCCGCTCACGCTGCCCGTCTGCGCAACATTCGCGCCCACCACCGGACGCGCCACGCGAACAGCCAAGCCGCCGGTGTTGCCGAGCAGGCTGGCGAAGCGAAGCCCCGCGCATTGCTGTTGCGCGACGCGGTTGCCCTGCACCTCCACTCCCCCCACGGCCGCTTCCATGCGGCGGCGGAAGCTTTCGAGGCCATCGGTGGTCTGGCCGAAGCTCGCAACGAGCAGCCCCTCTTCGGGCGAGGCGGGCTGCGCCAGGAAGCAGGCGGCGCCCCGCTGGGTGGAGACCGCGCGCACGAGCCGCGCGTGGGCTTCCGGGTCCGTCCCGCCCGCCGGCCCCAGCACGGCTTCGGGCTCGGGCCGGCGGGCGGCGGTGGCGGGGCGCGTCTGGGGCGCCAGAACGGGTGCGGGCGTCGCCTGCGCCATCGGTGCCGCGCGCGAGGCGAGCGCTTGGGGGCGGGCGGGAATGGTGGAGGCCGCACCCCCCGGCGCGCGGGCGCGCGGTGCCGCAGGGGACGGCGCCCGCGCAACCGGCACGGCGCGGGCCGCAGGCGCGGCAGTGCCCGTTCTTGCTGCGGCTTGCGGCAGGGGCACGACCACGCTCGGTGTTTCCGGGCCCACGGCGGATGGCGCGACCCCGCGCGCGGTTCCCACTGTTGCGACTGTCCCGCCTGCTTCCGGCTGCACAGGCGCAACCGTTCTTCCGCTCCCACGCCCGGCCGCTTCGAGCGATGCGGTGTCGGACACCGCAAGGGCGGGAACGCCAGCCGGCGCAACGGAGGGTGCGGCGAGGGCTTCTTCGGATGCCGGCCCGATAGCGGGGCTGGCCGCTCCATCGGCCAGCGGCGCGAGCACGGCGCTTCCGGTCGGGGCCAAGGCCTCGCCCACGGAAGACTGCGCTTCCACGGTGGCGGAAAGCACGGCGGTCGGCGCGAGCGGCTGGGCCTGTTCGGCGCTGCCGAGCGCTATCGCCTCCTCCACCGTTGTCGCCGCAACGGTTGCGGCATCCGATGCCGCGGAGACCTCGACACCGGGCCCCAGGGGATCGAGTGCCGCAGCAGCCTCGGCAGCGGGCGCTGTGGCGCTTGACGCTTCGAGCGGCGCGAGCGCGCCGGGTGTCTCCACCGGGGCGGGCGCCGCGGCAACCGCAACGGTTGCCGGCACCGCCAGTCGCTCCGATGGCGGAGAGACGTCTGTGCCGATCAGGATGCGGGTGGAAGCGGGCCGGGCCGGCGCATGGGCGGGCAGGAGGAGCAGCAGGCCGCCAAGGCCCACGTGAAGCAGGAGCGACAGGCCGAAGGCGCGGCCCCACGGGTTCACGGCCCCGCCCCCTCGCTGTGGAGCGAGACGATGCGCGTGCGAATGCCGCCCTGGTCGAGCTGCGCGAGAAGGCGCAGAAACTCCGTGCCCGCGCCCGAGCGCTCGGCCAGGACGTTCAGAAACGGCGCGCCCTCGCTCGCGCGCCGGGCAGCCGTCATGAAATCGGCTGGTGCCAGGGCCGCGCCGTCGAGAAAGAGGCTGCCATCGGCTGCCAAGAGAAGCAGCGGGCGCGGCAGGCGGTCGAGCGGGAGGTCCGCCGTCAGCGGCGCGTTCGTGCCGAGCTCCACGCCTTTGATGAGCGAGCCCGTCGCCAGGTAGAACAGGAGAAGCAGGAACACCACGTTGATGATGGTGAGCGAGAAGTCATGCCGGAAACGCTTTCGGGGCGGCGGCAGGAACCTCATGGCGCTGTGTCCACCAGCGTGACCGAGGCGAGCCCCGCCCCGCTGACCGCTTCGAGCACCGACACCACATCCTGAACCGACGCGCCGGGCGCGGCGGACACCACGACGCCCTTGAAGCCCTGGGCCTCAAGCGCCGGCAGAAGCGCTTTCAGCTCGGTGATGGCGCGCGTCTCGCCGCCCACGCCCACCGTTCCCGCGCCCACCCGCAAGGCCAGGCTGCTCGCGGCCGCCGTGCCGCCTGCGGGCGTCGGCGCGGCGCGCACCGCGCGCTCGGTCGGGATCAGCGAGAAGGGCGCTATCTGCGAAGACAGCATGAAGAAGATCAGAAGCAGGAACATCACGTCGATCAGCGGCGTGAGCACGAAGAGCGCGCGCGAGCGCTTGGGCGGGCGGGCGAGATAGGAAAGCGCGCGCACCTCAGCCCGGCGCGTCGAAGGCGGCTGCGAAATCGCGCGCGGACGGCAGTTCGGGCGCCGTGCCCGACATCACCCCGCCGATCGCCGCGTCCAGCGTCGCGCGTTCCTCTTCCACCCGCGCGTCGAGCCAGACCCAGAGGAAGTAGAAGGGAATGGCCACCGCAAGCCCGGCCGCCGTGGTGAGGAGGGCCGCCCAGATGCCGGTTGCGAGCGCGGAAGGATCGATCGCGCCTCCGGCCTGCGAAAGCTCGCCGAAGGCCGAGATCATGCCGATCACGGTGCCGAGCAGGCCCATCATGGGGGCCGCCTGCACCACCGCTTCCAGGATGCGCAGGTGGCGGCCGATGGCCGACATCTGGTTGAGCGCGGTCTGGATGGCGAGGTCTTGCGCACGCGCGCGGTCGGAGGGCCGCGCCATCAGCGAGCCCATGGCGGAAAGCACGGTGGCGGAAGCCGGCGACACCTCCTTGCGCGCCTCGTCGATGGCCTTTTGCCGCTCGCCATGCGCCCAGAAGCCCACCGCGCGCCGGGCCGCACGCGAACGGCCCACACCCATGCGGCGGAACTGCGCGATCTTCGCCAGCACCACGGTCGCCGCCATCACGGACACGAAGAGCAGCGCGATCAGCACCGGCCCGCCGGCGGAACGAAGCTGGGCGAACAGCACGTCGAGCATGGAGTGCGGTCCTCGCCTTAGAGCCCGAACAGGATCGGCGTGCGGGTCGAGGTGGACAGGTTGTCGATGCAGAGCGTCGAGCCCTTGCCGTCTGCCACGCACTCGTTGATGTCGTTGACCAGAAGCCGCGAGATCGTGGAGCAGGCCTGGCCAGCGAGGTCGAACTGCACGACCTTGGTCTTGCCGGCGGGCAGGCGGCCGAACTGGAACACCAGCGATTGCGCCACCTTGCCTTCGGCGTTGAAGGTGAAGACGTCGAAGGACGCCTTGTCGAGCAGCACGCCGGCATTGTTGGTGGCGACATAGGAAAGCCGACAGCCGCCGTTCACGTCGACCGCATCGTTGAGCTCGATGGCCAGGCCCGCCGAAGTCTGGGCCCATGCCGGGAAGCTGCCGAGAAGGGTCGCGAGACCCAGCGCAAGCATGCGTGTCATCGACGTTCTTCCCCCTGTCTTCCGCGGCGCCGTGCCTTCAGCCTATAGCATCGGATTTGCGGGAAGAAAGGCAAAGGGGCGTGAGGGAGAGGGTGTGCGTGCTTCGAGGCCCGCATGCCGCGGGCACCTCAGCATGAGGACCGCTTGTGCTGACCTGACCGATCCAGCCTAGCGCCCCACTCCCCTCATGCTGAGGTGCCCGGCCCAAGGCCGGGCCTCGAAGCACCCACCTACTCCGCCACCTCGATCGGAAACACCACCGCGCCCCCATCGGAGCGAAGCGTCACTGCTTCTCCCTCCGGCTCCACCACATCCCCTGCTCCGAGCAGTTCGCCCCCCAGCCGGACGGACCCGCTGCCCACCACGACCAGCCTGGCCCCCCGCACATCCAGGCTCTCGCCTGCCCCCAGCACCACGCGGCGCATCGCGTGATCGGCGGCACCCCGCCGGGTCATGATGTTGAGGTCCGTCACCGGCCCGCCCAGGAGCCGGCAGTCGGTTTGCTTGTCGGCCGGGAAGCGGAAGGGCTGCGAACCCGGCCGGAGCACGATTGCGCCCATGCCTTCCACCTCAAGCTCCAGCCCCTCGCCTTCGAGCACGGCGAGCGTGCGGTCGATGCCGGCAAACCGCGAGAACGGTCCCGAGCGCTCCACCCGCGCCATGCTCGCACGCCACACGAAGGCGTCGAGCCCGGCACCTTCGGGCACGCAGGCGATCTCCTGGGTTTCGCCGCCGCCGTTCTTCCAGGGCATGCGGCGGTGGAGCGAGGCGCGCAGGAGCCGCATCAGTTGCCGAGCACGGCGGGCAGGCGCAGGCCCTTCTCGCGCGCGCAGTCGATGGCTTCCTCGTAGCCCGCGTCGGCGTGGCGCATCACGCCGCTCGCGGGGTCGTTCCACAGCACGCGCTCCAGACGGCGGGCGGCATCGTCGGTGCCGTCGGCCACCACCACCATGCCGGCATGCTGAGAGAAGCCCATGCCCACGCCGCCGCCGTGGTGCAGCGACACCCAGGTGGCGCCCGAGGCGGTGTTGAGCAACGCGTTGAGCAGCGGCCAGTCGGACACGGCGTCGGAGCCGTCCTGCATGGCTTCCGTTTCGCGGTTGGGCGAGGCGACCGAGCCGGAATCGAGGTGGTCGCGGCCGATCACGACGGGCGCCTTCAGCTCGCCGTTCTTCACCATCTCGTTGAAGGCGAGCCCCAGCCGGTGGCGGTCGCCCAGGCCCACCCAGCAGATGCGGGCCGGCAGGCCCTGGAAGGCGATGCGCTCGCGCGCCATGCGCAGCCAGTTGTGCAGATGCGTGTTGCCGGGCGTCAGTTCCACCACCTTGGCGTCGGTCTTGTAGATGTCTTCCGGGTCGCCGGACAGCGCCGCCCAGCGGAACGGCCCGATGCCGCGGCAAAAGAGCGGGCGGATATAGGCTGGCACGAAGCCCGGAAAATCGAAGGCGTTTTCCAGCCCCTCGTCCTGGGCCACCTGGCGGATGTTGTTGCCATAGTCGAGGGTCGGCACGCCGCCGTTCCAGAAGTCGAGCATGGCGGCGACATGGGTGCGCATGGAAGCGCGGGCGGCTTTTTCCACGGCTTTCGGGTCGCTTTCGCGCTTTTCGCGCCATTCGCTCATGGTCCAGCCCGCGGGCAGGTAGCCGTTGATGGGGTCGTGGGCCGAGGTCTGGTCGGTCACGATGTCGGGACGCACGCCGCGCCGCACCAATTCCGGCAGGATTTCGGCCGCGTTTCCGAGCAAACCGACCGATTTCGCCTCGCCGGCGGCCGTCCAGCGGGCGATTTTCTCCAAAGCCTCGTCAATTGTCTCGGCACTTTCGTCGAGATAACGGGTGCGAAGGCGAAACGCGATGGAATCGGGATTGCATTCGATTGCAAGGCAGCATGCGCCCGCCATCACGGCGGCCAGCGGCTGCGCGCCGCCCATGCCGCCCAGGCCCGCCGTCAGGATCCACTTGCCGCGGAGATCGCCGCCATAGTGGCGTCGGCCGGCCTCCACGAAGGTCTCGTAGGTGCCCTGCACGATGCCTTGGGTGCCGATATAGATCCAGGAGCCCGCGGTCATCTGGCCGTACATGGCCAGGCCCTTCTTATCGAGGGCGTTGAAATGGTCCCAGGTGGCCCAGTGGGGCACGAGGTTGGAGTTGGCGATCAAAACGCGCGGCGCATCCTTGTGGGTGCGGAACACGCCCGCCGGCCGGCCCGACTGTACGAGCAGGGTCTCGTCCTCACTGAGCGTCTTCAGGCTCGACACGATGGCGTCGAAATCGGCCCAGGTGCGGGCGGCGCGGCCGATGCCGCCATAGACCACCAGCTCGTTGGGGTTCTCGGCCACGTCGGGGTCGAGGTTGTTCATCAGCATGCGAAGCGGCGCTTCGGTGGTCCAGGAGCGCGCGGAGAGCTCTGTCCCGCGCGCGGCGCGGACGGTGCGGATGTTGTGGCGGGGGTCGGTCATGGGAGCACTCACAGCGAAGGCAGGATGCCGGGGGAAACGGCGGCGGCGAGGGTGCCGTCGAGCACGATCAGGGATGCCGCGGCGAGATCGGGCGCGAGCAGCCGGTCGGGCCCGAGCGCGGGCGAGGCCCGGCGGATGGCTCCATGCGCCCGGGCAAGCTCGGGGCTGGTTTTCAGCGGCGCGCGCAGGTCCACGCCTTGCGCCGCCGTCAGGGCCTCGATGCCGACGATGCCCGCGAGGTTCTCCGTCATGGCGAGAAGGCGGCGCGCGCCGTGGCAGGCCATGGAAACGTGATCCTCCTGGTTGGCGGAGGTGGGCGTGGAATCGACGGAAGCGGGATGCGCCATCTGCTTGTTTTCGCTCATGAGCGCGGCAGACGTCACTTCCGCGATCATCAGGCCCGAATTCAGGCCGGGCTTGGGCGTCAGGAAGGGCGGCAGGCCGAAGGAAAGGGCGGGGTCGACCAGAAGCGCCACGCGGCGCTGGGCGATGGCGCCGATCTCGCAGACGGCGATCGCGATCTGGTCGGCCGCGAAGGCCACCGGCTCGGCATGGAAGTTGCCGCCCGAAACCACCTCGCCGTCGCCCACCACGAGCGGGTTGTCGGTGACGGCATTGGCTTCGATCTCGAGCGTGCGGGCGGCGCTGCGAAGCACGTCGAGGCAGGCGCCGTCCACCTGGGGCTGGCAGCGGATGCAGTAGGGGTCCTGGACGCGCTCGTCGCCTTCGAGATGGCTTTCGCGGATCTCCGAGCCTTCAAGCAGTGCCCGCAAGGCGGAAGCCGCCTCGATCTGGCCACGGTGGCCGCGCAGGGTGTGGATGTCGGGATGGAAGGGTGCTGACGAGCCCATCGCGGCGTCGGTCGACAGCGCGCCCGTGACAAGGGCTGCCTTGGCGCAGGCATGCGCCCGGAAAAGGCCCACGAGTGCGAGTGCGGTCGAAACCTGCGTGCCGTTGATGAGGGCCAGGCCCTCCTTGGCCGCGAGCACGATCGGCTCGAGCCCCGCGCGCGACAGCGCTTGGGCTGCCGCCATGCGCTCGCCGCGCACGAAGGCGTCGCCCTCGCCCATCATGGCGGCCGTCATATGCGCGAGAGGTGCCAGATCGCCCGACGCGCCGACCGAGCCCTTTTCGGGGATCACCGGCAGGATGCCGGCTTCGAGCATCCGCTCGATCAGGAGCACCACCTCCAGCCGCACGCCGGACGCGCCGCGGCCGAGCGAGATGAGCTTGAGCGCCATGATGAGGCGCACGATGCCGCCATCAAGCGCAGCGCCGACCCCGCAGCAATGCGACAGGATCAGGTTGCGCTGAAGCGTCGCCACATCCTCGCGCGGGATGCGGATCGAGGCGAGCTTTCCGAAGCCCGTGTTGATGCCGTAGACCGGCGCCTCGCCTTCGGCGATCGCGCGGATGCGAGCCGCCGCCCGCTCGATGCCGGCGTGGAAGCTCTCGTCGATCCGGACGGCGCCCTCGCCGCGCCAGATGGCTTCGAGTTGTCCAAGCGAAACCTGGCCGGGGTGGAGGATATGGGTCACTGGCCTCTCCAGACGCGGGCATGGAGCGGGTTGAAGCCCATGCGATAAACGAGTTCTGCGGGGGTCTCGACGTTCCAGATCGCGAGATCGGCCCATTTGCCGCAAGCCAACGTGCCCGTCTCGCTTTCCAGCCCCAGCGCGCGGGCGGCGTTGCGGGTGATGCCGGCTAGGCATTCTTCCACCGTCATGCGGAACAGTGTGGCCGCCATGTTGGCGGCGAGCAGAAGCGAGGTCAGCGGGGCGGTGCCGGGGTTGCAGTCGGTGGCGACCGCCATCGGCACGCCATGCGCGCGGAAAAGCTCGACCGGCGGCACCTTGGTCTCGCGGATGAAATAGAAGGCCGCAGGCAGCATCACGGCCACCGTGCCGCTCTGGGCCATCGCGCGGGCGCCGGCCTCGCTCGTGTATTCGAGATGGTCGGCCGACAGCGCACCGAAGCGGGCGGCAAGCTCGGCACCGCCGAGGTCCGACAACTGGTCGGCATGGAGCTTGACGGGCAGGCCGAGCGCCTGGGCGCGCTCGAACACGCGCGCCATCTGCTCGGGCGAAAACGCGATGCCCTCGCAGAAGCCGTCCACCGCATCGACCAGCGCTTCGGCCGCAAGGGCTGGCAGGATCTCGTCCGCCACGCGCGCGATGAAGAGGTCCTTGTCGGTCTCGCCGGGCGGCATGGCATGGGCGGAGAGGCAGGTGGTCTTGACCGTGACGGGGCGCAACTGCCCGAGCCTGCGGGCTGCGCTCAGCGAATTACGCTCGGAGGGAAGGTCGAGCCCATAGCCCGACTTGATCTCCACAGTCGTCACGCCTTCCGCCAGAAGCGCGTCGAGGCGGGGCAGGCTCTGGGCCACCAGCGCATCCTCGGACGCCTCGCGCAGGGCGCGAACGGAGGAAACGATGCCGCCGCCCGCGCGCGCCACCTCTTCATAGGACGCACCCGCCAGCCGCATCTCCCACTCGTTGGCGCGGGTGCCGGCATGGACGATGTGGGTGTGGCAGTCGATCAGGCCCGGCGTGATCCAGCGCCCCTCGCAGTCGTGCACCGTTTCTGCGTCGCGCAACGCCTCCGGCAATTCGGCCTCGGGTCCGGCATAGGCGATGCGGCCGTCATCGAAAGCGGCGACCGCGCCGTTCTGGACGACGCCGAGCCCCGCCCCTTCCATGGTCGCGAGATGCGCGTTGCGCCACAGCGTCCTGGCTTTCTCCACGCTCACCGCTCCCATGCCGCCTTGCTGCTGGATTCGGCATTATGTATAGACATAATAACGGAACAGGCAAGCGGGTGAAGAAGGTCATGATCATCCACGCGGAACAGGCGCTGTTGCCCGACGGCTGGGCGCGGGACGTGCGCGTCTCCCTTGCAGGCCGCGCCGTCCGAAGCGTGGAGACCGGCGTGCCGGCGGAGCCCGGCGACGAGCGCGTGGCGGTGCTGCTTCCCGGCACGCCCAACCTCCACAGCCACGCATTCCAGCGCGCCATGGCGGGCTTGGCGGAAACGCGGGGGCCCGGGGCCGACAGCTTCTGGAGCTGGCGCGAGACCATGTACCGCTTCGCCCACCGCCTTTCGCCCGACGAGGCGGAGGCCGTGGCGGCGCAGGCCTATGCGGAGATGTTGGAGGCGGGCTTCACGCGTGTGGGCGAGTTCCACTATCTCCATCACGCCGAGGACGGCAGCCTCTATGCCAACCCAGCCGAGATGGCCGAGCGGATCGCGGCCGGCGCCCATCAAGCCGGCATCGGCCTCACGCTTCTGCCCGTGTTCTATGCCCGCTCCGGCTTCGGCGGCGCAGCACCCAGCGATGCCCAGCGCCGCTTCGTGAGCACGCTCGACACCTATGCCCGGATGCTGGAAGGCTCGGGCGCGGCCCTTAAGAACCTCGAAGGCGGCGTGCTCGGCGTGGCCCCCCACTCGCTTCGCGCCGTCACCCCCGAAGAGCTTGCGGCCGTGGCCGCCCTCACTTCCGGCCCGATCCACATCCATGTGGCCGAACAGGTGCGCGAGGTGGAGGATTGCCTGGCCTGGTCGGGCGCGCGGCCGGTGGAGTGGCTGCTCGGCCATGCGCCCGTCGACCACCGCTGGTGCCTGATCCATGCCACGCACATGACGGACGCCGAAACCCGCGCGCTGGCCGCAAGCGGTGCGGTGGCGGGCCTTTGCCCCGAGACCGAGGCGAACCTGGGCGACGGCATCTTTCCCGCCCCCGCTTTCCTGGAAGCGGGCGGCGCGTGGGGCGTGGGCACGGATTCCAACATCCGCATCGGCTTGAGCGGCGAATTGCGCCAGCTCGAATATTCGCAGCGCCTGGGCCTGCGCGCCCGCAACGTCGTGGCCGTGCCCGGCGGCTCCACGGGGCGCCAGCTTTTCGACGGCGCGCTGGCCGGCGGCGCGCAGGCGCTGGGCTGGCGGTCGGGCATCGCGGAAGGACTTGCCGCCGATCTCGTGGCGCTCGCGCCTTCGGCCCCCGCCGCACTCGACGGGGATGCGCTTCTCGACCGCTGGGTTTTCGCGGATGGCGCCTCGGTTTCTTCCGTCTGGGTCGGCGGCCGCAGGCTCGTCGAAAACGGCCGCCACATCGACCGCGAGGGGATCGCGAAGCGCTTCGCCCTTGCGGTGGAGCGCTTGGCGGGCCGATGAACGCATCGCTCCACCAGCGCATCGTGGGTGAGATCGAGAGCCGCATCGCATCCGGCGCCTGGCCTCCCGGCCATCCCGTGCCGACCGAGATGCGGCTTGCCGAGGAGTACGGCTGCTCGCGCATGACGGCCAACAAGGCGCTCAGCCAGCTTGCGCGCACCGGGCTGATCGAGCGCCGCCGCAAGGCGGGCTCGGTCGTCGCGCGCCCCCGCTCGCAATCGGCCGTGCTGGAGATCCCCGACATCGGCGCGGAGGTGCGCCTGTCCGGCGCATCCTACGACTTCGACATCCTCGAACGCACGGAGCGCGCGGCGACGGCCGCCGACCGCGCGCGGATCGGGCTCGATGGCGGCGCGCCCGTGCTCGCCCTCACCGCCATCCACTGGGCAGGCGACAAGCCGTTCTGCCTGGAAGACCGCTTGATCAGCCTGGACGCCGTGCCCGAGGCCTCCGCCGAGACCTTCGCCGAGACCGCGCCCGGCTCCTGGCTCGTCGCGCGCGTGCCCTGGAGTTCGGCCGAGCACCGCATCCGCGCCTGCGCCGCCGACCGCCGCGAGGCGAACCTGCTCGACCTTTCGCCCGCGGCACCCTGCTTGGCCATCGAGCGCCGCACCTGGAGCGCGGGCCAGCCGGTCACGCAGGTGACGCTGCTCTACCCCGGCCAGTCCCATGCGCTGGTCGCGCGCTTCGCGCCGGGCGGCTGATTGATGGGTTCGTCAACGGAATGAATTGGATCGGCGAGCCGGAATAGGCTGGGCTCGCGTTCATGGACCTTTCGCGCGCCGTTCTTCTTCCCATCGACATGCAGCAGGGCTTCGATGAGCCGGCCTGGCCGCCGCGCTGGAACGGCGGGATGGATGCGAACGGGATGCGGCTGCTTGCGGCCTTTCGGGAAGCCGGGCAGCCCGTGATCCATGTGCGCCACGATTCCGTCGAGCCGCAGTCCACGCTGCGCCCCGACAGACCGGGCAACGCCTTTCGCGCCGGCTTCGCGCCGCACGCGGGAGAAGCCGTGGTGTCCAAGAGCGTGAACGCGGCCTTCATCGGCACCGACCTCGAACTCCGCCTGCGCCGGCTGGGCGCCGACACCGTTGTCGCCTTCGGGCTGACCACCGACCAATGCGTGTCCACCACCGTGCGGGTGGGGGCCAATCTCGGCTTCCGCATGGTGCTCGTGGAGGATGCCTGCGACTGCTTCGACCTGCCCGATGGCGCGGGCGGAACGGTTTTGGCCCGCGACATCCACCGCGCGCATGTGGCGACCCTCGGTTTCGAGTTTGCCACGGTGATGCAAACGGATGCGGTCGTGTCGGCCCTTCGGGCCATGGGATAGGCCGCAAGGGCCGGTCAGCCCTTTTTCGCCAGCGCCGGCTTGAGCAGCGAGAGGTCCGCAGGGCCCAGCCGGTCGCTCGCCGACTGCACCTGGTGCCAGTAGGGGTAGAGCACCGGAAGCTCGCTTGCCGCGTCGAGCTTTGCGCGCTCTTCGGCTGAAAGCACGAGATCGGCGGCGGCGAGATTGTCCTTGATCTGCGTCTCGTTGCGCCCGCCGATGATCACGGAGGTCACGGCCTCGCGCCCGATCAGCCAGGAGAGCGCCACCTGCGCGGCCGAACGCCCGCGCGCCTCGCCCACCTCCACCAGCGCATCCACGATGCGCCACAGGCGTTCCTCGTCGCGGATCGGCGGTTCCGTCCAGCCGGCGAGCTGGCGCGAGCCTTCGGGCGCTGCCTGGTTGCGGCGGTGCTTACCCGAGAGCAGGCCGCCGGCGAGCGGGCTCCAGACGAGCACGCCCAGGCCCTGGTCGATCGCGATCGGGATCAGCTCGTATTCCGCGTCCCGCGCTTCGAGCGTGTAATGGATCTGCTGGGAAACGAAGCGGTGGCGGTGCTCGGCGGCGGAAGTCCACAGGGCTTTCATCAGGTGCCAGCCGGAATAGTTGGAGCAGCCGATGTAGCGGACCTTGCCGTGGTTCACGAGCGTGTCGAGCGCTGCCAGGGTTTCGTCGAGCGGCGTCAGCCCGTCCCACTGGTGGACCTGGTAGAGGTCGATCACGTCGGTGCGCAGGCGCTTCAGGCTGGCCTCGCAGGCGCGGATCAGATGGTGGCGCGAGAGGCCGCGGTCGTTGATGTCGTCGCTCATGGGAAAGCGCGCCTTGGTGGCGAGAAGCACGCCCTTGGGCCGCTTGCCGCCCAGCGCCTCGCCGATCATCTCCTCGGACTTGCCGGTGGAGTAGACGTCGGCCGTGTCGATGAGGTTCACCCCATGATCGAGCACGAGGTCGATCTGGCGGCGGACGTCATCGAGGCTCGTGTTGCCGACCTTGGCGAAGACCCCTCCCCCGCCGAAGGTCATGGTGCCGAGCGTGATGGTGGAAACCTTGAGGCCGGAGCGGCCGAGGTTGCGGTATTGCATGGGATGCTCCTCGCGAAGGTGCCGGAGATAGGGCCGGCTCAGCGTTCGTCGCGGGGTTCGTAGCCGAAATGGCCGAAGCGGGCTTCGCGCGCGGCGCCCGACGTGTCGAAGGCGGCCATGCCGATGAAGGCGCCGGTGAAGGAGCCATGCTCGCCCCGCGTGCCGCCCTCGTCGGAGATCACGCCGGCGTCGAGCACCGGGCCTATCGCCGTCCATTCTCCGCGAAGTTCGGCGAAGAACTGCAACTCGCGCAGGTTCACTTCGAGAGCCAGCCGCACCGGGCCATCGGCCAAGGGGATCGGCGGGTCGAGCGGGAAGCGCAGGCGGCAGTCCGGCCAGTCGCCGGGGCAGGTCATGATCTGGAGCACGCGGCCGAGCCGATCGTCATGGGCGACCGCCAGGAAGTGGAGCTTGGCGCGGTTGTAGTAGTGCACGAGGCCCGCCGCCTGCTGGAAGGTGTCGGGCTCAAAGAAGAGCTCGGTTTCCGCGCGGAAGCGGAAATGCTCCTGCCGCCGCGCGACGAGCGCCTGCTCGAACCACGAACCGAGCGACTCGCGGCCGATCAGCGTCAGCCCGTCGCCGCCGAGGCGGAAGATGCGCTCAGGGTATGGCGTGCGCAGCCACTGGAATTCGGGCGGCAGGACGCCATCGCCGAAATCATGCTTTGCCGGATTCGGAATTTGCGTAGCCGGATTCACGTCTTGGGGCAGCGGCACGGTTTCACGTGGAACCGGCCCGTTGCCCGCGAGCCGCAGCCAGCCATCGGCGCCCCATTCGCATTTCTGGATCGCCGTCTCGCGCCCGAGCGGCGAAAGCCGCGTGCCCGGCAGGGGACGCGAGCAGAGATGGGTGTGGAAGACCTCGCCGCCCGGCATTTCCACGACCTGCCCGTGGCCGGCGCGCTGGAGCGTCGCGTCGGGCGCGTCCTTGGACGTGATGATGTGGGTGTCGGGGTGCAGCTCATAGGGGCCGGCGATGTCACGCGAGCGCGCCATCGTCACCGCATGGTCGTAGCCGGTGCCGCCTTCGGCGGTGGTGAGGTAATACCAGCCGTCGCGCTTGAAGAGGTGCGGCCCCTCCACCAGCCCGTGCGGGGAGCCTGCGAAGATGTTGCGGATGGGGCCGACGAGCCTTTGCGCCCGCGGATCGTATTCCTGGAGAAGGATGCCCGCAAAAGACGGGTGTTTGGGTGCGCCGCCGACGCCCGGCGAGACGTGGTTCCACACCATGTTCAAGAACCACTTGCGCCCATCGTCGTCGTGAAAGAGCGAGGGGTCGAAGCCCGACGAATTGGCATGAACGGGGTCGGACCACGGCCCTTCGATGGAAGGAGCGGTCACGATCCAGTTGTGGCCGTCCTTGAAGGAGCCGTCGAGGCGCTTGATGTCGGTGTAGACCAGCCAGAACAGCCCATCGGCATGAGACAGGCAGGGCGCCCAGATGCCGCCGGAATCGGGGTTGCCGCGCATGTCGAGCTGGCTCGCGCGGTTGAGCGGCCGGCAGACGAGCCGCCAGTTCACCAGATCGCGCGAGTGGTGGATCTGCACGCCGGGATACCATTCGAAGGTGGAGGTGGCGATGAAGACGTCATCGCCCACCCGGCAGATCGATGGGTCCGGGTTGAAGCCGGGCAGGATGGGGTTGCGGATCATGGACGGCTCCTCCCTGAGCGCCTGCGCCGGCTCGACCGGACTAGCGCTGCGGCCCCTCGCGTTCGGCCGAGGCCGCCCAGAGGTTGATGTTGCCTTCCTGCGCATAGGCGTCGATCTCGGCCAGCTCGTCGCCCGAGAACTCCGCCCGCTCGAGCGCGCCCACCACATCGTCCAGTTGCTCGGGACGGCTCGCGCCCACAAGCGCGCTCGTGACGCGGCCGCCGCGCAGCACCCAAGCGATGGCCATCTGCGCGAGCGTCTGGCCGCGCTTTTCGGCGATCCCATTCAGCGCACGGATGTTTTCGAGCGTGCGCTCGTTGAGGAATGCCTGGCGCAGCGACTTGCCCTGGCTCGCACGGCTGCCTTCGGGGATGCCCGCAAGGTATTTGCCCGTCAGCATCCCCTGCGCGAGCGGGGAGAAGACGATGGAGCCGATGCCCAAGCCCTCCAGCGTGTCGAGAAGCCCGTCCTCCTCCACCCAGCGGTTGATCATGGAATAGCTCGGCTGGTGGATCAGGCAGGGCGTGCCGAGATCGCGCAGGAGGCCGGCCATCTCGCGCGTGCGCTGCGCGTTGTAGGACGAGATGCCCGCATAAAGCGCGCGGCCCGAGCGCACCGCCTGGTCGAGCGCGGATGCCGTTTCTTCCAACGGCGTGTCGGGGTCGAAGCGGTGGGAATAGAAGATGTCGACGTAGGGCAGCCCGAGCCGCTTCAGGCTCTGGTCGAGGGACGCCAGCATGTATTTGCGGCTGCCCCACTCGCCATAGGGGCCGGGCCACATGCCGTAGCCCGCCTTGGAAGAGATCACGAGTTGGTCGCGGAGGCCTGCGAAATCCTCGCGCAGGATCTGCCCGAACGCTTCCTCGGCCGAGCCGGGCGGGGGGCCGTAATTGTTGGCGAGATCGAAATGGGTGATGCCGAGATCGAACGCCCGGCGGCAGATGGCCTGCTTGGTGGCGTGCGGCGTGTCGTTGCCGAAATTGTGCCAGAGGCCGAGCGACACCGCCGGCAGCTTGAGGCCCGAGCGCCCCACGCGGTTGTAGCGCATGCGCTCGTAGCGGGTCTCGGAGGGGACATAGGGCATGGCGATGCTCGCGGTGTTGGAAGAACAGCGCACTCATCGGGCGAGACGGGCGCCGCTGCAACAGCGCTTGTCCATCTCCCCGACGAGCGGGCTCGTGCGTTACGCCGCTTTCTTGCGCTTTTCCTTGGCGGGCAGAAGCATCGCCTCGGCGTCCTTTGGCCCCAGTGCCGCAGGGCGCTCGCAGGTGGTTTGCATCTCCACGAAGCGGCCCTCCTCGCCCGAGCGCAGGATGCCCGTCATCACGTCCACCGCGTGCAGCGCGAGTTCCATCGAGCAGCGGTGGGGGCGCTTCTCCCGGATGGCGAGCGCCATGTCGGCCAGCCCCGCGCAGCGGTAATTCGCCTGCATCCCGTCCGAATGCTTCTGGTTGGGCACGGCGAAGGGGTGATCCCACTTGGCCGAGACTTTCTTGGGCTTCTCGCGCTTGGTGAAGCGCACTTCGCCGCCGAAGAAGTTGGGGTCGGGCAGGTGGAGCGTGCCTTCCTCACCGTAGAGTTCCATCGGCGAATGGCCGTGGCTCCACACGTCCCAGGAGGCGGTCAGCGTGATCGCAGCTCCGCTCTCGAAGTCGAGCAGCGCGTTCAGCGTGGTCGGCGTGCCCACAGGGATCTTCTCGCCGAAGCGGGGCTTGGACGTGATCGTGCGCTCGGGCGCGGGGATCGAGGCAAGCGCGGCCACCCGGCGCACGGGCCCGATCAACTGGATGAGGTTAGCGAGGTAATAGGGCCCGAGATCGAGGATCGGCCCGCCGCCCGGCTGGAAGAAGAAGTCGGGGTTGGGGTGCCAGTGCTCCATGCCGTGGCTCATCACATGGGCCGTGCCGCTGGTGATGCGACCGAGCTTGCCGGAATCGACCAGATGCCGCGCATACTGGTGCGAGCCGCCCAGAAACGTGTCGGGCGCCGAGCCGACGCGCAGGCCCTTGGCCTCGGCGGTCTTTTTGAGGTCGAGCCCTTCTTCCACCGAAAGCACGAAGGGCTTTTCGCTGTAGACATGCTTGCCCGCTTCGAGCGCTGCCTTGGACACCGCATAGTGCGCGTTGGGCACGGTGAGGTTGACCACAATGTCCACATCGTCGGCCCGGAGCATCGCTTCCACGCTTTCGGCGCGCACGCCATACTCCTTGGCCCGCGTCTCGGCGGCTGCCGGGTTCACATCGGCCACGGCCCGCATCGCGATGCCGCGAAACAGCGGCCCGAGCGTGAGATAGGCGGCCGAAATATTACCGGCCCCAATGATGCCGACACCGAGCGCGCCGGATTTTGTTTTCTTTGCCATGGTCGCGGCCTTTCAGAGGAGGCTGTTCGCGCTTTGGATGGAGCGGCGCGCGAAACGGTCGAAATCGTTGGGGTTGTCCTGCTCCATCACGAAATACCGGGCCGACGACTTCTCGCGCAGCGACTTGAGGAGCCCGCCCCAGTCCACGGTGCCATAGCCCACATCCGACCAGCCGTCCTCGTCGAGCCCCTCGCCGGAGCGGGCGATGTCCTTCACGTGCACGGCCATGATGCGCTGGCCGTAGCGGTCGATCCAACCGAGCGGATCGACGCCCGCGCGCAGCGCCCATGCCACGTCGAACTCCCAGCCGAGGTCGGGTGCCGCATCGAGCATCAGCGCCTGGGGCACCGAGCCGTCGGGCAGGGTCGCGAACTCGAAATCGTGGTTGTGCCAGGCGAAGCCGAAGCCCGCGGCGCGGACGTTTTCGCCGATGCGCCCGAGCCGCTTGCCGAACTCCGTCCAGCCGGCCGCATCGAAGGGGCGCTCGGGGGCATCGATATAGGGGCAGGCGACGAGCTCGATGCCGAGCGTGCTCGCGGTCTCAAGCGTGGCGTCGAGATCGTTTTCCAGCGCGTCCAGGCTGAAATGCCCGCTCGGCATGGTCAGGCCGTTCGCGTCGAGCAGGCGGCGAAAGCCTGCCGCATCCTCGTAGACCCCGGCGAAGCCCTCGACCTGCGTGTAGCCGGCATCGGCGAGCGTCTTCAGCACATCTTCCCAAGGGGGAAACTTGCGCGCGCTGTAGAGCTGAAACGACCAGTCCATTCTCAAGACTCCTCTTTCAAAAAATCGGCCCGCAGCCTTCGTTCCGGCCCCGGGCCGCCCATGCGGGACAGCCCTAGAGCCGCTCGCCGGACGCTGCGTCGAACAGCGACACGCGCGCGGGGTCGAAGCCGAGCGTCACCCAATCGCCCACGCGCGGCGCACCTTCGGTCGCGGCGCGCACGGACATGTTGTGCCCGCCGAGCTTGACCCAGACCAAGGTGTCGGACCCCATGGGCTCCACCACATCCACCTTGACCTCCGCCCGGAATGGCGCGGGCAGATCGCCCAGCGCGATGTGCTCGGGCCGGATGCCGAGCGTCGCTGGCCCGCCCAGCACCGCAGCCGCCCCGCCCTCGAAGCGGTAGCCACCGAGCGGGATCGCGACCTCGCCCGCCTGGAAGACGGCGCCCTCCCCGCTTCCCTCGATCCGCCCATCCAGGAAGTTCATGCCGGGCGAGCCGAGAAAGCCCGCGACGAAGCGGTTGGCGGGGCGGTTGTAGATGGCCTGCGGCGCATCGAGCTGCTGGATCACGCCGCCCTTCATCACGGCGATGCGATCGGCCAGCGTCATCGCCTCGATCTGGTCGTGGGTCACGTAGATCATGGTGTTGGCGAGCCGCTGGTGGAGCCGCTTGATCTCGACGCGCAGTTCCGAGCGCAGCTTGGCGTCGAGGTTGGACAAGGGCTCGTCGAACAAGAACACGTCGACGTCGCGCACCAAGGCGCGCCCGATGGCCACGCGCTGGCGCTGGCCGCCCGAAAGCTGGGAGGGCTTGCGGTCGAGCAGCGGCCCGATCTGGAGGATGTCGGCCGCGCCCGCGATGCGGCGCTCGATCTCGTCCCTGTGTAGCCCGGCATTCTTCAGGCCGAAGGACAGGTTCCCCTTCACCGTCATCTGCGGGTAGAGCGCGTAGGACTGGAACACCATGCCGATGCCGCGGTCCTTGGGCTCCTCCCAGGTGACGTTCTTGCCCTTGATGTGGATCTGCCCGTCGGTGATGTCGATCAGGCCGGCGATGCAGTTCAGAAGCGTGGACTTGCCGCAGCCCGACGGGCCGAGCAGCACCAGGAATTCTCCCTCGCCGACCGCGATGTCGAGGTTCTTGAGGACCGAGACCGAGCCGAAGTCGAGCGAAAGGGCGCGCACGTCGACGCTGGTGGCGGAGGAGGACTGGGGCGCGTGCATGGTCATCCTTTCACCGCGCCGGCCGCGATGCCGCGCACGAAGAGCTTGCCGGACACGAAGTAGATCACGAGGGGCACGAGCCCCGTCAGGATCGTGGCCGCCATGTTGACGTTGTATTCCTTCACGCCCTGGACCGAGTTGACGATGTTGTTGAGCTGAACCGTCATCGGGTAGGATTCGGGGCGCGTGTAGACGACGCCGAACAGGAAGTCGTTCCAGATGCCCGTCACCTGCAGGATCAGCGCCACCACGAAGATCGGCAGGCTCATCGGCAGCATGATCTTGGTGTAGATGCCCCAGAAGCCCGCGCCGTCGACGCGCGCCGCCTTGAACAGTTCCTCGGGCACGGACGCGAAATAGTTGCGGAAGAGAAGCGTGAGGATCGGCATGCCGAAGATCGTATGCACGATCGTCAGGCCCCAGAGCGTGCCGTAGATGCCCAGTTCGCGCAGCACGATCACGATCGGGTAGATCATCACCTGGTAGGGGATGAAGGCGCCCACGATCAGGATCGTGAAGAACAGCTCCGAGCCGCGAAAGCGCCAGTTGGCGAGCGCGTAGCCGTTGACCGAGGCGATCGCTATCGAAACCAGCGTGGAGGGCACGGTGATGATCACCGAGTTCCAGAAGCCGCGCGAGAGCCCGTCGCAGTTGAGCCCCGTGCAGGCCTGGCTCCAAGCCTTCACCCAGGGCTCGAAGGTGATCTCGAGCGGCGGTGCGAAGATGTTGCCCATGCGGATCTCGGGCATCCCCTTCAGCGAGGTGACGACCATCACGTAGAGCGGGATCAGGTAGTAGACCGCGACCACGGTCAGCGTGCCGTAGATCATGAGGTTGCGGGCCGACAGCGTGCGCTTGGGGCGCTTCCCGCGCGGGCCGGCCTCGATGGCCTGCCGCGGGGCGATGGGTTCCGCGCCGGCGAGCCTCATGGAAAGCGTTGCGGGGTCAGACACGGGCGCGCCTCCCGAATTCCCAATAGGCCCAGGGCACGACCACGATCGCGACCGACAACAGCATCATGGTCGAGGCGGCGAAGCCCTGGCCGAGGTTCTGCGCCTGGAACATGTAGTCGTAGACGTATTTCGCCGGCACTTCGGACGCGATGCCCGGCCCCCCGCTCGTCTGCGCCACCACGAGGTCGTAGACGCGCACGATGCCTGAGGCGATAATCACGAGCGTGGTGACAAAGACCGGCCGCATCATCGGCACGATCACGAAGAGATAGGTCTTCCAGGTGGGGATGCCGTCGACGCGGGCGGCCTTCCAGATGTCCTCGTCGATGCCGCGCATGCCTGCCAGCATCAGGCACATCACGAGGCCCGTGCCCTGCCAAAGGGCGGCGATCACGATGCCGTGGATGACGATGCTGCGGTCGTAGAGCGGGTCGAAGGCGAACGAGGTCCAGCCGAGGTCGCGCACGATGGACTGCACGCCGAATTCGGGGTTGAGCAGCCACTGCCAGACAAGCCCCGTCACCACGAAGGACAGCGCGAAGGGGTAGAGGAAGATCGTGCGGAAGGTGTCCTCGAAGCGGATCTTCTGGTCCATCAGGGCGGCCAGCAGAAAGCCGATGGCGAGGCTCAAGACGAGCATCAGCACGCCGTAGATGAAGAGGTTCTCGATCGAGACCAGCCAGCGCGGGGTCGCCCACAGGCGCTCGTACTGGTCGAGGCCGACGAAGTTCAGCCGCGGGAGAAGGCGCGAGGAAGTGAAGGAATAGACCACTGTCCAGATCGTGCCGCCGAGGAAGATCACGAGCGCCGTCAGGATCATGGGGATCGAGGCGATCTTGGCGGACAGGTTGCGGAAGAGCTGGTAGGGTCGTTTGGCGGTGGTCATGGAGGGGCCTCCGGGGAGGTGGAGCGGGGCGGAACCGATTACCCCCACCCCTGCCCCTCCCCTCAAGGGGGAGGGGAAAGCGCGGCAAGGGTCGGGCCAGGCTGGAAGGCGAAGGCTGACAGCCATGTGGACGATTCCCCTCCCCTTGAGGGAGGGGTACGGGGTGGGGGTGACGTCCCTGACGAACGCCCGCTTCCCAGCCTCAATCCGCCGAAGCGATGATGTCCGCGAAGCGCTTTTGGGCGTCTTCGGGGGTCATGGAGGCGTTGGCGAAGAACTCGGCGAAGAGGTCTTCCTTCTGCTTCTGGCTGTCGGCCGAGAGAAGCTGGTCGGTGGAGGTCACGACATTGCCCTTGGCCAGGATGTCGAGGCCTTTCTTGGTGCAGTCGTTGACGGTGCCGAGATCGACGTCGCCGCGCACGGGCAGCGAGCCCTTCTTGGCGTTGAAGGCGACCTGGGTCACGGGGTTGAGCATGGTGGAGGCCAGGACCTCCTGGGCCTTGGACTTCTCCTCGTCCTGGAGAACGGGGAAGTAGAAGGCGTCGCCGCCGGTGGAGATCACCTCGTTGACGCCCAGGCCTGGCAGGCAGGAGTAGTCGGTGCCGGCCACCTGGCCCGCGAGCGCGAATTCGCCCTGCGCCCAGTCGCCCATGATCTGGCCGCCGGCCTTGCCGGTGATCACCATGTTGGTGGCCTGGTTCCAGTCCTGCACATTGGTGCCCTTGGAAAGGCTGCGCGCGTCGTTGGCGGCCTGGAACACCTTGGCCATCTCGGGCGAGGCTGCGGCTTCGGCGTCCTTGTTCTGGAACACCTTGTTGTAGAGGTCCTGCCCGCCGATGGCGAGCATGATCACGTCGAAAGCGCCCGCCGCCTGCCAGGGCTGACCGCCAACGGCCAGCGGCACGATGCCCTTGGCTTCGAGCGCCGGGCCCGCCGCCACGAACTCGGTCCAGTTCTTGGGCACGGCCACGCCCGCATCGGCAAAAGCCTTGTTGGAAAGCCAGAGCCACTGCCAGGAATGGATGTTGATCGGCGCGCAATAGATCTTGCCGTCGATGGTGCAACTGTCGAGCAGGCTCGCGGGGCGGATCACTTCTTTCCAGTTCTCGCGGGTCGCGACATCGGTGAGGTCGCGCATCAGCCCTTCCTGGACGAGCTCCTCGGCCTGGCGGCCGTGGTTGAACTGGGTGGCGCCCATCGGGTCGCCGCCGGTGATGCGCGACACCATGATGGGGCGCGCCGTGCCGCCCGAGCCGGCGATGGCGCCGTCCACCCATTTGTTGCCGGTGGCGTCGAACGCCTTGGCGAGTTCGGCGACGGCTGCAGCCTCGCCGCCGGACGTCCACCAGTGGGTGACTTCGAGGTCGGTGGCGCCGGCGGATTGCGCGGAAAGCAGGCAGGCCACGGAGGCTGCCAGCGCAGCGGTGGCGAAACGATAACGCATCCATTTCCTCCCAAATCTGAAACGTTACAGGTGGAAGCTAGCGGAGAGATTCGCGACACGCAACGGGTAGCGATCCGCGATGTGGCTGATTCCGCGGCACGCTGATGCTTGCGCTCTTCCCAGCGAAGCCTTTTGCAGCGCAGCATTCTACTCTGGCTCAATGCAGGAACTCGCCTGACAGCAAGGCTTTGGCAAGGCTTCGCAACCGCAACAGATCGTGCCGCTCGCTTGGTCTGAAAATTTTCTGTAACGTTTCAGTTCACTTGCATTCGCTGCCGCCTGCGCGCAGTGTCGCCCCGCGCCTTCTGCCAAGCGGGCGGCATCAGAGACCACGTGACGAGCATGACCGCAGACACTTCCGCCCTGGATCGGCCAGACGCCGAGCGGCCCACGCTGAAGACCATCGCCTTCATGACCGGGCTCGGCGTCACCACCGTGTCGCGCGCGCTCAAGGATGCCCCCGAGATCGGCGAGGCCACCAAGACCCGCGTGCGCCTGGTCGCCGCCCAGGTCGGCTACCGGCCCAACCGCGCGGGTGTGCGCCTGCGCACGGGCAAGACCAACGTGGTCTCGCTCATCCTCAACACGGAGGAACAGGTCGGCGGCTTCGTGTCCGACATCATCTACGGCATCTCCGAAGTGCTGGCGAAGACGCCCTTCCACCTGATCGTCACGCCCTATTCCGGCAGCAACGACCCGCTGGCGCCCGTGCGCTACGTGCTGGAAACCGGTTCGGCCGACGGCGTGATCATCTCGCGCACCGAGCCCGACGACCGCCGCGTGCGCTTCATGACCGAGCGCGGCTTTCCCTTCGCCACCCATGGCCGCACGGACATGGGCATCGCCCACCCCTTTCACGATTTCGACAACGCGGCCTTCGCGCGGCTCGCGGTGCACCGGCTGGCGGGGCTCGGGCGCAAGCGGCTGGCGCTGATCGGGCCCTCGCCCAGCCTGTCCTATGCCGCCCACACCCGCGAAGGCTTTCTCGAAGGGCTGGCCGAGACGGGGCTGGCCGAGGTGCCCTTTCCCGGTATCACGGTGGACCATCCGATGGACGCCATCCGAACGGCGGCAACGAGGCTTGCTGGCCGCAAGGCCGCGCCCGACGGCGTGGTCAGCGCGGCGGGTGCCGCGACGCTCGCGCTCGTCGCAGGGCTCGAAGACGCGGGCTGGGTGCTCGGGCGCGAGGCGGATGTGGTGTCCAAGCAGGCCATCCCCATCCTCAAGCTCTTCCGCCCGGCACTCCATGTGGTGGAAGAAGACGTGCGCGGGGCGGGCCGCGCCCTGGCCCATGCCGTGCTCGGCGCCATCGAGGGCCGGCCGCCCGCCAGCCTGCAAAGCCTGAGCGCGCCCGCCGAGACCTTCTGAAAGCCCTGGGGTCCGAGGGCGGGCCGCGACGCGAGCGCCCCTTGACGCCGCGCGGCACCCGCGTTGAATGGAGGCCGAGAGGGGCGGTGGCCACGAGCGGATCACGCAAGGACCACCGGCAACGGCCGGGATGACCAGCGAAAGGCGCAGACAAGCAAGGCAGCGCGAGGCGCATGGCGGGTTCGGCCTTCTCCAGGAGGCGAGCCGCTCGCGCTTCGAGCACCAGATCGCGCTCGTGCGCCGCGTTCTCGGCGTGCCCGTCGCGCTGATCTCGCTGGTGGAAGAGAACCGCCAGATCTTCGCCGCCCATCTCGGCCTGCCCGAACCCTGGGCGGAGATCGGGGAAACGCCGCTCACCCACTCCTTCTGCCAGCACGTGGTGGAGGATCGCGCGCCTTTCTCTGTGGACAACGCGCGCGAGCACCCGCGCGTGCGCGACAACCTGGCCATCGCCGAACTCGGCGTGTGCGCCTATCTCGGCGTGCCGCTCGCCCTGCCCGACGGCGAGGTGGTGGGCGCGCTCGCCGCGATCGACAGCAAGCCCCGCGCCTGGACCGACGAGGACCGCTCGCTGCTCGAAGCCATCGCGGCCGTGGTGTCCGACGAGATCGAGACGCATTTGTCGGAATCGCGCTGGCGCGACCTCTTTGAGCAGCTTCAGGAAGGCGTGATGCTGGGCGAGGCCGTGCGCGACGAGGCCGGGCGCATGATCGACTGGCGCCATGCGCAGGTGAACCCGACCTGGAGCGAGCTGACCGGCGTGCCCGCAGAAGACGCCATCGGGCGCACCGCGCTCGAGCTCTTTCCCGATCTCGAAGCCGAATGGATCGAGGATTTCGCGCGTGTGGTGGATACGGGCACCGCCTCGCGCTTCACCCGCCAGGTGCGCTCGCTCGGCCGCTGGTACGAGGGCTTCGCCCAGACGACCGGCCCCGACAGCTTCGCCGTTCTGTTCGTGGACGTGTCCGACCGCGTGCGGGCCGACCACGCGCTGCGCCAGGGCGAGAAGCGGGCACAGCGCACCCAGGAGTTGCAGGCCGCCCTGCTTGCCATGGGCGACCGCCTGCGCGTGCTCCACACGGTGGCCGACACTGCCTTCGCCGCAGCCGAAACCATGGCGCGGATGCTGGGCGCCACGCGCGCGGGCTACGGCATCGTGGATGCGGCCAGGGAAACCGTGGTGATCCAGCCCGACTGGTGCGCACCGGGCGTGCCGAGTGCGGCGGGCGAGCACCGCTTCGCTGATTTCGGCTCCTTCATCGAAGACCTGAAAGTCGGGCGGCTGGTCGCCATCGCAGACGTGCGCGCCGATCCGCGAACGGCGGACTCCGCACAAGCCTTCGACGCACTTGGCATCCGCACGCTGATCAACATGCCCGTGCTCGACCACGGCGTCTTCACGGGCGTGCTCTTCGTTCATTACGACAAGCCCCACATGCTGTCGCCCGAGGAGCTGAGCTTTCTTCATGCGGGCGCGGACCGCACGCTGGCAGCTATCGCCCGCCTCCATGCCGAGGCCGAGCAGCGCGTGCTCAACGCCGAGATCAGCCACCGGCTCAAGAATTCGCTCGCCCTCGTGCAGGCCGTCGCCAGCCAAACGCTGCGCGGCGTGAAGGAGCGCACGGCGGTGGAAGCCTTCGAAAAGCGGCTCCACGCGCTGAGCGCGGCGCATGACGTACTTCTCCGCCAGGACTGGACGGCGGCCGCCATGAAGGACGTGGTGATGGCCGCCATGCAGAACCTCAGCCAGTTCGAGCGCTTCAGCGTGGACGGGCCGGAGGTGAAGCTCGGCCCGCGTGCGGCGCTCTCGCTGTCTCTGATGATCCACGAGCTCGCCACCAACGCACTCAAATACGGCGCGCTGTCCGGCAGCAGCGGTCATGTCACGGTCGCCTGGCGGATCGAGGGCAATGCCCTGCGCTTCAGCTGGCGCGAGACGGGCGGTCCGCCCCTTCAACCCCGCGGCGGCGAAGGCTTCGGCTCGCGCCTGATCCGCATGGGGCTCGGGGGAACGGGAGGGGTCGAGACCCGTTTCCCTTCCACGGGCTTCGAAGCCGACATGGAAGCCCTGCTCGACCATTTGCGGTCATGAGCCGGTGAAAGAGCCAGGGAGAAGGCGAGGACACGCTTGCTGAACGCGCCGGACCCCTGGAAGCCCCTCGTGCTGGTGGTCGAGAACGAGCCCATCCTGCGCATGTCCGCCGTCGACATGGTGCGCGGCGCGGGCTTTCCGGTGGTCGAAGCGGTGGATGTGGCGGATGCCGTGCGCCTGCTCGAAAGCCGGCCGGACATCCGCATCGTGTTCTCCGACATCGACATGCCACATGGCGCGGATGGGGCGAGCCTCTCGACCGCCATCCGCAGGCGCCAGCCCCTGGTCGAGGTGATCCTCACCTCGGGCCGGCTCGATCCGGGAGCGGACGCGCTGCCCGTGCGCAGCGTGTTCCTGCCCAAGCCCTACAAACCCGAGGACGTGTTGGCGGTGATGCGCCACATGGCGGGCTGAGGGATTTAAAACATTTCCGGTGGACAAGGATTCACCGGAAATGCTTCACCTCTTTGTTCTTTCAGCATTTCCGGACGCAAAGCCGCTTCGCACTTTTGGGGGAAATGCTTTAGCCTTTATTGGGCGGCGTCGGCGTGGCCGGCATCTTGGAGATGCCCCAGATGCCGTGATGGGCGCCGGGCTGGTCGATGCGTTCGAAGCCGTGGGCGCCGAAGAAATCGCGCTGGGCCTGGATCAGGTCGGTCGTGCCGCGCGCCTGGCGATAGGCGTCGAAATAGGCGAGCGCGGCCGACAGGGCGGGAACGGGCAGGCCCACGCGCACCGCGCGCGCCACCGTCTCGCGCAGGGGCCCGTGCGTGCGCTCCATGATGTCGATGAAGGCGGGCGCCATCAGGAGGTTCACCACGGGCTCGCCGGCAAAGGCTTCGGCGATGGTGCCGAGGAACTGCGAGCGGATGATGCAGCCGGCCCGCCAGATCTTGGCGATGGTGGGCAGCGGCAGGTTCCAGTCGAAGGTGCGCGAGGCGACCGCCATCACCGCGAAGCCTTGCGCATAGGCGACCACTTTGCCCGCCAAGAGCGCGTGTTCGAGGAGGTCCGCATCTGCTGCCGAGAACGCGCCCTTGGCGGTCTCTATTCCTTCATAGGCGTGGTGTGCCGCCTCGCGCTCGTCCTTAAGCGACGACAGCACGCGCGCGCCGACCGCAGCCTCGATGGCGCTCGCCGGCCGGCCCAGGCGCTGCGCCTCCACCGCCGACCAGAGCCCCGTGCCCTTTTGGCCGGCGCGGTCGAGGATGATGTCCACCACCGCCTTGCCCGTGTCCTTGTCGACGGCTGCCAGCACGCGCGCGGTGATCTCGATCAGGTAGGAGTTGAGCTCGCCTTCGTTCCAGCGCTCGAAGATGGCGCCCGTCTCGGTCGGCTGGAGGCCCGCCCCGTCGCGGAACAGGCCGTAGATCTCGGCGATCATCTGCATGTCGGCATATTCGATGCCGTTGTGAATGGTCTTTACGAAATGCCCGGCCCCGTCGGGCCCGAGCCAGGCGGCACAGGCCTCGCCGCTTTCGGTGCGGGCCGCGATGTCCATCACGATCCCCTCGATATGGGCGAAGGCCTCGTGGCTGCCGCCCGCCATCATGGAAGGCCCGTGCCGCGCGCCCTCCTCGCCGCCCGACACGCCCATGCCGATCAAGGTGACGCCCGAGCCTTCGAGATCTTTGACGCGGCGCACGGTGTCGCGGAAGTCGCTGTTGCCGGCGTCGACCACCATGCCGCCTTCTCCCAGGAGAGGCTTCAGGGCCGCGATCTGCTCGTCCACGGGGGCGCCCGCGGGGATCATCAGGATCACCGCGCGCGGCGGCGCGATGGCCTGCACCAGTTCCTCGATCGTCTGGGTCGGCACGATGTTGCGGGCGAGATCGCCGGCATCCGCCATGAATTCGGGGATGCGCGGAAGCTCGCGGTTCCACACCGCGATGCGGTGGCCCTTCTCCGCGATGTTGAGCGCGAGGTTCGATCCCATCACGCCAAGGCCGATCAGGCCGATCTCCGCCAGTTCCGCCATCGCGTCACCCGTTTTCCGCTGGAAGCTCAGTTCAGCCCCAATGTGGCGCGGCGCCCCTGCCCGTCAATCGGAAGAGCCTTTGCTTCCCGCCGGGCGGCGCTTGCGGCCGTAGAGTTCGAGCCTGTGGTGGACGATGTCGTAGCCCAGCCGGTCGGCGATGGCCTGCTGCAACTCCTCGATGCGCGGCGAGGCGAACTCGATCACCTGGCCCGTCTCGATGTCGATCAGGTGGTCGTGGTGGTCGCCGTCGGCCCCCTCAAAGCGCGCCGGGCCGCCCTCGAAGGCGTGGCGGTGGATGGCGCCCTGATCCTGGAGGAGCTTCATCGTGCGGTAGACGGTGGAAAGCGAGATCGAGCGGTCCACGGCGACCGCGCGCTCGTGGATGGAGGGCGCGTCGAGATGGTCGTCGGCAGCCAGGATGTCGAGGATCACCACGCGCTGGCGGGTGATCCGCACGCCCGCCTGCCGCAGCTTTTCCTCGAGGTGCGTTTTGTGTCGTTGCGCCATCGCGCGATTATGGGGCAGCGCCCGCGCGGTTGCAAAGGCGGGGTGAAACGCAGGCGGGTTGCATGCTCGGAGGAGGATCGACCCCAAGTTTTCGTGATGGGAACATCCTCCAGGGGCGGTGATTACCCTTCCCGTGCGGACGGCGCCGGAAGGTGGCGTCCTGATGAAGAGGATGAACCGTTCCCCGATCCGAGGGGAACCGCATGGAGAACCGTCATGAAAAGCCTTCTTGCAGCCTCGGCCCTTGTGTTTGCCATTTCCGCCCCCGCTTTCGCCCAGCAGACCGGCGACATCATGGGCAACCCGAACGCCATCGACCGCCCCTCGCAGCGTGACCTGAGCAGCGACGATCTCGCCCGCCAGTCCGGCAGCGGCCCCATGATCGACGGCACCACCACCGAAAGCATCCTGCCGCAGGGCAGCGTGGACGGCACGATCTCGGCACCTCCCGGCATCCGCGACCCGCTTTCCAACACGGGTGGCCAGAACGAGGGCTCGGGCATCAACCTGGGCAGCAGCGGTTCGGCCATCGGCGGCGGCGTTCCCGGCTCCACCACGGGCGGCACATCGGGCGGCAACAGCGCCTACTGACCTCGCTTCAAACGAAAAGGCCCGCCACCTGTGGAGGTGGCGGGCCTTTTCGCGTCTAATGGGATGGATCAGGCGGCCTGGGCCACCACGGGCTTGGGCTCTTTCAGCGAGCGCCCGTCCTGCTGGAAGATATGGAGGTTGCCCGGATCGGCGTTCAGCCGCAGCCTCTGGCCGCGTTCGACGCGCATGTTGCCGGGCAGCTTCACCACCAGCGGCTCGTCCTTGCGGCCGATATCCACATAGACGAGCTGCACCTCGCCCAACTGCTCCATGTAGTCGACCGTGCCCTCGATGAGGAACGGCCCCTCCTCGCTCGCGACAGTCAGATCCTCGGGCCGCACGCCGAAATGCAGCGGGCGGTTCGCGGCTTCGGCAGGCGTCGCCACGGGCACGTCCACGCTTTGGCCGCCCGGCAGCATCACCTGCGTGGCGGCGCCCGTGCGCGAGGCCGTGGCGGGCAGGATGTTCATCGAGGGCGAGCCGATGAACTTCGCCACGAACAGGTTGCCGGGGTTGCAGTAGAGCTCCATCGGCGAGCCCACCTGCTCGATCTTGCCGTCCTTCAGCACCACGATCCGGTCGGCCAGCGTCATGGCTTCCACCTGGTCGTGGGTGACGTAGATCATGGTGGTGTTGGGCATCGACTCCTTGAGCTTGGCGATCTCGATGCGGGTGGCGACGCGAAGGGCGGCGTCGAGGTTGGAAAGCGGCTCGTCGAACAGGAACACCTTGGGGTTGCGCACGATGGCGCGGCCGATGGCGACGCGCTGGCGCTGGCCGCCCGAAAGCGCCTTGGGCAGGCGGTCGAGATATTTGGTCAGCTGCAGGATCTCGGCCGCCCCGCGCACCCGGCGGTCGATCTCGTCCTTGGGCGCGCGCGCGATCTTCATGCCGAAGGCCATGTTGTCGTAGACCGTCATGTGCGGGTAGAGCGCATAGGACTGGAACACCATGGCGATGCCGCGCTTGGACGGCGGCACGTCGTTCACAGTCTGGCCGTCGATGTCGAGCGTGCCCGAGGTGATGTCCTCGAGCCCCGCTATGGTGCGCAGGAGCGTGGATTTCCCGCAGCCCGACGGGCCCACGAACACCACGAACTCGCCCGAGCGGATGTCGAGGTCCACGCCGTGCAGAATCTCCACCGCGCCATAGGCCTTGCGGATCTTGCGGAGCTTGAGGTCGGCCAAAACGTGTCCCCTTCTATTGCTTGCGTCCGAACCACGCGCCGTAAGCCGGCAGCGTGACGCCGTTGCCCGACACTGTTCCATTCAATCCGGGTTCGGGCAAGGTCTCCGCGTCGGTTGCCCCTTCCACCGCGAGCGTGACGGGCTCGGCGCTGAAATTGAAGGCGCAAAGGATCGTCTCCCCTGCCCCACGCCGCGCGAACGCAACCGCATCGCCCTCGGCCGACAGGAACTCGATCTCGCCGTCGCGGAACACCGGATGGCTTTTGCGGAAGCTGAGGAACCGCTTGTAGAAGCCCAGAACGGAATCGGCGTCGCCCGCTTGGCGGTCCACCGCAAGATCGAGATGCGCCTGGGGAACGGGCAGCCAGGGCTTGGCTTCCGAGAAGCCACCATTCTGGGCCTCCCCTTCCCAGACCATCGGCGTGCGGCAGCCGTCGCGGCCCTTGAAGTCGGGCCAGAAGCGGATGCCGTAGGGGTCTTGGAGGTCCTCGAAGCGGAGTTCGGCTTCGGTGAGGCCCAGTTCCTCGCCCTGGTAGAGGCAGACCGAGCCGCGCAGCGACAGGAGAAGGGCCGCCGCCACCTTGAGGAAGGCGGGGTCGTTGCCATGCGCATCGCCCCAGCGGGTCGCGTGGCGCACCACGTCGTGGTTGGAAAAGGCCCAGCACGACCAGCCGTCGGGCGCGCCTTCGCGGAAGCTCTCGATCGTCTTCTTCACATGCGGGCCCGACAAGGGCTCTGGCGACAGCAGGTCGAAGCTGTAGCACATGTGAACGCGGGAGTTGCCGCTCGTGTACTGGCCGACGATCTCCGTGCCGCGCTGTGCGTCGCCCACTTCGCCCACGCTCGTCGTGTCCGGGTATTCGTCGAGCAGCGCGCGGAAGCGCTCGAGGAAGGCCAGGTTCTCGGGCTGGCTCTTGTCGTAGAGGTGGTCCTGATAGTTGTAGGGGTTGACCGCGGGCGCGATGGAATCGTTGCGCTCGGATTCCGGCAGGGCCGGGTTGTCCTTCAGGCTTTCGGCGTGGAAGTAGAAGTTGATGGTGTCCAGTCGGAAGCCGTCCACGCCGCGCTCCAGCCAAAAGCGGATGGCCGAAAGCACGGCGTCCTGAACCTGCGGGTTGTGGAAGTTGAGGTCGGGCTGGCTCGCCAGGAAGTTGTGCAGGTAATACTGCCGCCGCCCGGTTTCCCATTCCCAGGCCGAGCCGCCGAAGATCGACAGCCAGTTGTTGGGCGGCGTGCCGTCGGGCTTGGGGTCGGCCCAGACATACCAGTCGGATTTCGGGTTGCTCTTGGAGGCGCGGCTTTCCTTGAACCAGGGATGCACATCGGCCGTGTGGCTGATCACCTGGTCGATCATGACCTTGAGGCCCAGCCGGTGGGCCTCCGTCACCAGCGCATCGAAGTCTTCCAGCGTGCCGAAGGCGGGGTCGACATTCTCGTAGTCGGAAACGTCGTAGCCGAAATCCTTCATCGGCGAGGGGAAGAAGGGCGAGATCCAGATGGCGTCGGCACCCAGCTCCGCGATGTGGGGCAGGCGCGCGGTGATGCCCGGCAGATCGCCCACGCCGTCGCCGTTGGTGTCCTGATAGGAGCGCGGATAGATCTGGTAGATGACGGCGCCGCGCCACCAGTCGGGAGATTGGGTCATGGATGTCCTGTTGGTCTTCCGCCGTCGGATGAAGCGTTAGGTCACGGCAGGGATTCCCGGGTCAAGCCCGGGAACGGCGAAGCCGAGGCTCGGTGCAGGGCTCAGCCCCCCTTCACCGAGCCCGCAAGCAGACCACGCACGAAATAGCGCTGCAGCGAGAAGAACACCGCGAGCGGCACGAGGATGGTGATGAAGGCCGAGGTGGTGAGGATTTCCCAGTCGCCGCCCTTGGAGCCCAGAAGCGCGTTGAGCTTGCCCGTCAGCACGAGCTGGTCCGTGCCCGTGCCCAAAAAGACCATGGCGACGAGCAGGTCGTTCCACACCCAGAGGAACTGGAAGATCGAGAACGAGGCGAGCACCGGCAGGGACAAGGGCAGCACGATCTTCACGAAGATCTCGAAGTCGCTCGCCCCGTCGATGCGGGCGGATTCCATCACCTCGCGCGGCAGGCCGGCCATGTAGGCGCGCAGCAGGAAGATCGCGAAGGGCAGGCCGAAGCCGGTATGCGCGAGCCAGATGCCCAGATAGGTCTTGGCCGGCACGCCCAGGAACAGCCCCACCCCGTTGTAGAGGGTGAGCAGCGGAATGAGCGACATCTGAAGCGGCACCACGAGCAGCCCGATCACGGTGGCGATCAGCAGCGCGCGGCCGGGAAACCGCATCCAGGCCAGCGCATAGGCGGCAAAAGCCGCGATCAGGATGGGGATCACGGTGGCGGGGATCGTCACCGTCAGCGAGTTGAGGAAGGAGCGCCCGAGCCCCTCGGAGAACATCACCGTCTCGTAGTTCTGCGTGGTGAACTCGGGCGGCGTGATGGCCTGGTAGAACACGCGCTGGCCGCGCGCGCCCTCGAACGGAGTGGGCGAGGACAGGGTGAAGGCCCCGTCTTCCGCCACCTGAAGCGTCGCGCCGTTGTTGAGCTGGGCGACCGTGCCCGCGGGGTATTCGGTGGGGGCAGGCGCACGCGTGCCGAAGGCCGTGACCGTGCCGCCGCCTTCGCCGAACACGTTGCCTTCCAGGAAATAGCGCCCGTCGCGCTCCACCTGGGCGCTGGCGGCCGGCAGGCGCCCGGCTTCCGTGCGCGAGGAGGGTGTCGCGGCCGTCCACCAGCCCGACACCGTGATCTGCCCGGCCTCGCGGAACGAGGTCACGAGAATGCCGAGCGTGGGAATGGTCCACAGGACCACGAAGAAGAGAACCGCGAGGTGGACGCCTATGCGTCCGGCAGTCGAGCCGCGCGCAGCCATCAGTGCCCTCCCGTCTCGCGATTGGCCTGGCGGATGTTCCAGATCATGATCGGCACCACCGCCAGCATGATGATCACGGCGATCGTGGCGCCCCGCCCGAAATCGCCGCCGCCGCGGAACATCCAGTCGAACATCAGGTTCGCCAGGACCTGCGTGTTCCACTGCCC
>QFNI01000011.1 GCA_003240775.1 Mesorhizobium amorphae
AACCGGCCAGCGGCACGCCGGCCGCGGTCTCGAAGTCGAGCCCATCGGGCATCCTGGCCAGAAGCTCCGCGGAGATCACGGCATGTTCCGCGAATGCGCCCATTGCCGTCTTGTCGGTGCGCGCGAACACGCGGTCTCCCACGGCAAAACCCGACACCCCTTCCCCGCGCTCCTCCACGACGCCCGCGAACTCCCCGCCCATCACGATGGGCAGGGGAAAGCGGTAGATCGGCTTCAGCTTGCCCTGGCGGATCTTGAAGTCGACGGGGTTCAGGCCCGCCGCGCGAACGCGCACCAAGACCTCGCCCGGGCCGGGCTTCGGTCGGGGCATATCCCGCAACTCCGCCGCTTCCGGGCCGCCGTATCGGGACAGAACGAACGCTTTCATGAGCTTGGCCTTTCGATCGTCCACGCAGTCAAAGCCAGTTGTTGGAAACGGGCGCGGAGGGAAAGTCGAACGACCGGTTGATGCCGTTCGCTTGGCATCCCGCGAGCAGAACACAGGCGAGCAGGATCACTATGGTACGAGCCATCTTAAACTTCCATCGGATCGGAGTGGCGCCCAGCGGCATCAGAACTGGCTCTGATTTCTGATGCAGGGTATGATCTTGCAAGTAGGCAAGATTATCGGACCTCGTATGAAAATAGATACCGAAGGCTTTTCCGAGGAAAGCTCTGCCTGCATGCCCTCGGTGAGCGAGGTGGCGGAGTTCCGCCGCGTGGTCGCGACGGTGATCGGCAAGTGGAAGATCGACATCCTCTTCGTGCTTTTGACAGGCCCGAAGCGGTTCGGCGAACTGCGCCGCACCCTGCCAGGCATCACGCAGAACATGCTGACGGCCCAGCTTCGCGCGCTGGAAGCGGACGGCCTCGTCAACCGCACGGCGTTCGCGACGATCCCGCCGCGCGTCGATTACGAGCTGACCGAGGCCGCCCACGCGCTGCGGCCGATCTTCACCGATCTGGTCGTGTGGTCGCGCAACCGAACGTCCGCGCCGAAGTCGGAAGTGCCGTCGTCCGCTTGAAGGGTCTCGGGGCTCAGCCCGAGAACTTCACGCTCACGCCGCGCTGGCGGAAATAGGCCTGCATCAGCTTGCGGCCCTGCCGGTTGTTCTGCGCGAGCTTGGCGGGGTCGAACACGGCATCCGTCGCGCCTTCCCGCTTCATCGCCGCCTTCAGCGTCGCGATATGGGTGTCGATTTCCGCGTTGTTTTCCTGCAGCGACGCGTAGATGCTGTCGGTGGCTTCTGCCACGGTCGGCTCGCTCATGGGTGCATTCCCTGGTTGGATGGGCGCGAACTAGCACGGAATCCTGGCTTCGCCATACCGCTTGGATGCTTCGACCGCGGCCGCACGGCCCCGCTCCCCGAATTGCCCTGCACACCGCACCCGTTTCTCGTCTAGAAGACGGGCGAATGCCGCGATTTGGAGGGGTTGATGGCGATCGAGCATATCGATGGGGTTTTGAGCAGCGCGGAGGACCTGTCCGGCTATGTGACGGCTCTTCTCGAAGCCTGCGGGGCGGATCACGCAAGCAGCGCGGCGACGGCGCGTGCGGTGGTGGACGCGTCCGCGCGTGGGGTGGATACGCACGGCGTGCGCCTCGTACCCTGGTACGTCCAGATGCTGGAAGGCGGGCGCATCAACAAGCAGCCAGAGATGCGTTTCACCCGCAAGGCTGCGGCCGTGGGCCATGTGGACGCCGATGACGGCTTCGGCCACCAGGCCTCGTTCCGGGCGATCGCCGAAGGCATCGCGATGGCGCGCGAGACGGGCGTTGCCGCCGTTACCGTGGGCCGCTCGACGCATCACGGCGCGAGCGGGGTCTATGCGTTGGAGGCTGCTCGCGCGGGCTTTGCGGCGATCGCCATGACCCATGCCGACAGGGCCGTGGTGCCGTTCGGGGGCACGGCGCCCTTCTTCGGCACCAACCCGATAGCCTTTGCGGTTCCGGCACCCGGTGAGGAGCCGGTGCTGCTGGACATGGCGACCAGCGCCATTCCCTACAACCGCATCTTCCTGCGCCGCGCGACGGGGACGCCGCTGCCGCCGGATATTGCGATGACTCCGGATGGCACTTTCACCACGGATCCGTTCGCGGCGACGGCGTTGGCGCCGGTGGGGGGGGCGGATTTCGGGTACAAGGGGGCGGGGCTCGCTTCCATGGTCGACATCCTCTGCTCGGCCTTCACCGGCATGGGCCACGGGTTCACGATCCCCCCGCTGGCGGGCGAGCACTATGACGAGCCGATCCCGATCGGGCACTTCTTTCTGGTGCTGAATCCCGTGCTATTCCAAGCGCTTGGCGCCTTCGACGCGCGCATCGCGGCCTTCCTGCATGACCTGCGCGCGCAGCCCGCGAAGCCCGGCAAGACGGTGATGGCGCCCGGCGACGTGGAGAAGGCCGAAGCCGTCAGGCGGCGCGAGCACGGCATCCCGATCGACGCCGTGACCTGGAAGGACATGGCCGAGACGGCCGAGCGCCGCGGGGTGAAAGTCCCCCAAACACGGCCGACTTCCGCCAGAAATGAACCTAACGCGGAGTGATTAATCCGTACCCGCGCAGGCGGCCGAGACTTTGGGCGCCGACAGGACCCAGATCGCCAGACCGCACAGCCCGAACGCGGCGAGCACGAGATAAGCGACCGAGAAGCCGAACTGCGAAACGATGAAGCCGGCGACCGCGGGGCTCAGCGAAGCGCCCACGCCCTGAACGGTCATCACGGCGCCCAGGCCCGCATTCACGTGGCCCGTGCCCTTGAGGATGCGGGCCACGAGGCCGGGCACGGCGACGCCGAGAAGCCCCGCTCCCACCCCGTCGAGCATCTGCACGGGGATCAGCGCGTAGGGGCTCGGCCAGAGACCGGCGATCAGGCCGCGCAGGGGCAGTGCGATGAGGGCTGCGATCAAGAGCAGGTAGTAGCCGCGCCTGCCGGCGAAGCCGGCTGCTAGGAGCGCGATGGGAATCATCGTCAGCTGCGCGATGATCACGGTTGCGGCCGTGTAGGAGACGGGGTTCGCGAGCAGCGTCTGGATGGTGCTGTTCTGCTGGGCCTGCTCGGCGGCGGGCCTGCCCGAGGTGGCGGAGCCCGGGGCCACCGTGGTTTGTCCGGTCTCGGCTGCCGGCGCGCTGGCTTCGGCCTCCGTCGCCACCTGCTGGCCGAGCAGGGGCAGCATCGCGCCGTTGCCGAAGTGGAAGAGCATGAGGGTGGCCGCCAGGATCAGGAGCGGCGTCGATTTCCACAGCACGCTGAAGCCCGAGGGGCCTTCGCCGTGGTCCTTGTCGCTGCCCTTGCGCTCCAGGCCGCGGGCGACGTCATGGTCGATATCGCCGGGCTTGATCAGGAGCACGGCCGCGATGGAGCCTGCGGCCATCACCGTCATCAGGATGAACACGGCGGTCAGGCCGAACTCGTAGCCGAAGAAGCCGGCACCCGCCGCCGCGAAAACGTTGCCGCCGTGGTTCCAGGCCTCGTTGCGGCCGAGCTGATGGGCGAGCCCGCTCTGGCCCACGAGGCCGAGCGTGAGGCCGGCGATGGCCGGCCCGATCGCGGCACCCGCGATGCCGGTCGCGATCTGCGAGGCGGTGACGAAGGTGAATGTCGGCACGAACAGGATGGCGAGCGAGGCGAAGATGACGAGCGCCGCGCAGAAGGCGACCATGAAGCGCTTGGCCTTGGACGCGTCGGCCAGCATGCCGAGCGGCGTGGTCGCCAGCATTCCCGCGATGCCGCCGATGGTCATCACCAGGCCGATGGTCGCCGTGTCCCAGCCCTGCCCGATCAGGAACACGCCGAGAAACGGCCCGAGCCCGTCGCGCACATCGGCCAGAAAGAAGTTGAGCGCGCTCAGCGCCTTCAAGGAACGTGGGCGCGGCACGGCCGCACCTGCTGAATGACCATCCGCGACAGCGCTCATGCTCGACCAACCCCCAAAAGCCCCGCAGCCGTTGGAATCACGGCTGCGGAAGGCAGCGCTCACAATGCGCGACGTTGGGGAAGGTTGCAGCGCCTCAGGCGCGCGGCGCGTAGGCCGCGGGATCGACCGCGGAGGGGCGGCCGTCGAGCGACAGAGTGGCGATGCGGGGCGCGGTTTCGGCGATCACCTTGCCCCTGCGAACCACGAAAAGCCGGTTCGCGCGAAGGCGCACGGCCTCGATGCGATCGCTTGCCTGAAGCACCACCAGATCGCCGTTGCAGCCGACATCGAGCCCGTAGCCTTCGAGGCCCATGGCGCGCGCGGCGTTCACCGTCACAGTGTCGAAGCAGTATTCCATCGCCTCGCGCGCGGTGAGCTGGCCGACATGCAGCCCCATATGCGCGACGTCGAGCATGTCCGCGCCGCCCAGGCTGTACCAGGGGTCCATGGTGCAGTCCTGGCCGAAGGCGACGTTGACGCCGTGCTCGCGCAGTTCCTTCACGCGCGTCATGCCACGGCGCTTGGGATAGGCGTCGTGGCGGCCCTGGAGCTGGATGTTGATGAGCGGGTTCGCGATCACCTGCATGCCCGATTCCGCGATCAGCGGCAGGAGCTTGGACACGTAGTAGTTGTCCATCGAGTGCATGGAGGTGCAGTGCGAGCCGACGACGCGTGCGCCGAGACCCAGCCGGTTCGCCTCATAGGCCAGCGTTTCCACATGGCGCGAGAGCGGGTCGTCGGTCTCGTCGCAATGCATGTCGACGGGAAGCCCGCGCTCGGCCGCGAGTTCGCAGAGCGCGCGCACCGAACGCGCGCCGTCTTCCATGGTGCGCTCGAAATGCGGGATGCCGCCCACGACATCGACGCCGAGATCGAGCGCGCGCGCAAGGTTTCGGGCAGCATTGGGCGAGCGGTAGTAGCCGTCCTGCGGGAATGCCACGAGCTGGAGGTCGAGATAGGGCGCGACGGTCTTCTGCACGTCGAGCAGCGCTTCGACGGCGAGCAGGCGGTCGTCGCAGATGTCGACATGGGTGCGGACGGCGAGCAGCCCCTGCGCCACCGCGAGATCGCAATAGCGCAGCGCGCGCTCTTTGACGGCCTCGTGCGTCAGCTGGGGCTTCAGCTCGCCCCAGAGCGCGATGCCTTCCAGAAGCGTGCCCGAGCGGTTCATGCGGGGCAGGCCGAGCGAGAGCGTGGCGTCCATGTGGAAATGGCAGTCCACGAAGGGCGGCGCGACGAGATGACTGGCGGCATCGATCACGCGGCCCGCTTCGGCCGCGATGTTGGGCTCGACGGCGGCGATGCGGCCATCCGCTATCGCGATGTCCTGTCCCGTGCGCCCATCGGGCAGGGACGCGTTGCGGATGAGGAGGTCGAAAGCCATCGGCGGGTCTCGCGTGTTCAGCGCTGGCCGCGCAGATAGGGGGTCATCAGCGCCTTGGGCGCGGCTGCCTGGCGCGACCATATCACGAGCGCCAGGATCGACAGGAGATAAGGCAGCATCAGGAACACCTGCCCCGGCACCACCCCGCCCGCCACCTGCTGGAGGCGCACCTGGAAGGCGTCGAAGGCGCCGAACAGGATGGCCGCGAACAAGGCCTTGCCCGGCTGCCAGGAAGCGAACACCACGAGCGCGATGCAGATCCAGCCGCGCCCCGCCACCATCTCGAAGAAGAAGGCGTCGAAGGCCGACATGGTGAGGAATGCGCCGCCCACCGCCATCAGCGCCGAGCCCGCCATCACGGCACCCGTGCGCAGCCAGGCGACGCTGAGCCCCTGGGCCTCCACGGCGGCCGGATTCTCGCCCACGGCCTTCAGCGCCAGACCGAGCGGCGTGCGCGCATAGAGCCAAGCGAGGAGTGCGACGAGCGCGAGCGCGAGCAGCGTGAGCGCGGTCTGGCCGAACAGGATCGGCCCGACAACCGGCAGGTCGGAGAGCACAGGGATATCGAGCGGCTGGAAGGGCGTGATGCGCGGGGGCGAGCCCTGGTCGGGCAGGATCACGCGATAAGTGAAATAGGCACCGCTGGTGGCAAGCAGCGTCAGCCCGAGCCCGCTGACATGCTGCGACAGGCCAAGCGTCACGGTGAAGAAGGACAGCACGAGCCCGAAGGCAGCACCCGAAAGGGCCGCGATCAGGACGCCCGTCCAAAGGTCGAAGCCGCTGTATACCGCGAGCCAGCCGGCCATCGCGCCCACCGTCATGATGCCTTCGATGCCGAGATTGAGGACGCCCGCCTTTTCGCAGACCAGCGCGCCGAGCACGCCGAAGATCAGCGGCGTGGCGATGCGCAGCGCCGCCGCCCAGAAGGACACGGTGAGGAGGATGTCGAGCACCGCACTCATGCCGGTTTTCCTTCCCAGCGCAGGCGGAAGCGCGCGAGCACTCCCGCGAGCAGCACCGACAACAGGCTCAGCGCCACGATCAGGTTGGCGATGTAGGAGGACACGTTGAGCGTGCGGCTCATCGAATCCGCGCCCACGAAGACTGCGGCCACGAAGAGCGCCGAAAGGATGGTGCCGAGCGGCGACAGCCCTGCCAGCATGGCGACCACGATGCCCGCATAACCGTAGCCCGGCGACAGGTCGTTGGTGAGATAGCCCTTGAGGCCCGCGACCTCGCCGACACCGGCCAGCCCCGCGAGCGCACCGGAAAGCGCGCCGACCACCAGCATGGTGCGCGTGACGCTCATGCCCGCGAAGCGCGCGGCAGCCGGGTTGTGGCCGACGGCGCGGATGCGGAAGCCGAGCACGGTGCGCCGCATCACGATCTCGGCCAGGAGGGCCGCGGCGACCGCGACGAAGAGCCCGGCATGAACGCGCGTGCGCTCGATGAGGTTGGGGAGCACGGCGGAGTCGAGGATCGGCTCGGATTGCGGCCAGCCCATGCTCATCGGGTCCTTCATCGGGCCTTCGATCATCATCTGCACGAAGAGCGCGACCACGAAGTTCAGGAGAAGCGTGGTGACGACCTCGTCGGCGCCGAGCTTCACCTTCATCAGCGTCGGCCCGAGCATCAGGAGGGCGCCTGCCAGCGCGCCGGCCAGGCAGACGAGCGGGATCATCAGCGCGGGCGGGCCGTTCACGAGGCCCGAGCCCACGGCCACGGCGGCGAGCGCGCCCACATAGAGCTGGCCCTCCCCGCCGATGTTGAAGAGCCGCGCGCGGAAGGCGACGGCGGCAGCCAGGCCTGTCAGGATCAGCGGCGTGGCGCGCGCCACCACTTCTGTCGCCGCGAACTGGGAGCCGAAGGCGCCCGCGAGCATCACGCGATAGGCCTGGAGCGGCGACACGCCGGCTGCCAGCAGCGGCACGGCGGCAAACAGAAGCGCGAGCACTGCCGCCAGCACCGGCACGGCGAAGGACAGCCAGCGCGGCGGCGCGTTGCGCGGCTCCAGTCTCAGTCTCATGCCGCCTCGCCCGCCTGCCCGTCGCCGTGACCCGCCATCATCAGGCCGAGCGCGCTTCGGTCGAGCGCGGCAGCCGGCATCGCCTCCGAAAGCTTCGCGCGGAAGATCACGGCGATCCTGTCGGCGAGCGCCAGGATCTCGTCCAGGTCTTCCGAGATCAGCATCACGCCCGCGCCTCGGTCCCGCGCCGCAAGCAGACGACCGTGCACGGCGGCCACCGCGCCGACATCGAGCCCGCGCGTGGGCTGGTTGGCGAGCACGAGGCGGGGCTCGCGGTCGAGCGCGCGCGCCAGGATCACCTTTTGCATGTTGCCGCCCGAAAGCTGGCGGATGGCCGCATCCGGCCCCGGGCAGCGGATGTCGAAGTCGCGGATGGCTTGGCGCGCATGGGCGTCGATGCGGCCCTTGCGCAGGAAGCCCCAGCGCTGGAAGCGCGGCTCGCGCAGGTTTTCGAGCACGGTGTTCTCGGCGACCGTCATCGCGCCCACCGCGCCTTCGTGGTGGCGATCCTCGGGCACGCGCCCGATGCCGGAATGCACAAAGAGGCCGGGGTCGAAGCGCGTCACCGCCTCTCCGCCCAGGCGGACATCGCCGCGTTGGGGCGTGACGAGGCCGGACAAGAGGTCGGCCAGCGCGCTCTGGCCGTTGCCGGAAACGCCGGCGATGCCGACGATCTCGCCCGCATGGACGCGCAGCGAGACGTCTTCGAGCCGCCGGCGCACGGAAGAGTTCTCGACCGACACGCCCCTAAGCTCGAGAACGGCTGGGCCGGGCAGCCGCGCCTCGCGCGCCGGGCTCGGCACGGAGCGGCCGACCATCAGCTCGGCCAGCGCCTGCTTGGAGCTTTCGCGCGTGGTCACCTCGCCCACTTTCCGGCCGTGGCGGAGCACAGCCACGCGGTCGCTGGCGGCGAGGATTTCGTCCAGCTTGTGCGAGATCAGGATCACGCTCAAGCCATCCGCCGTCAGCGCGCGCAGGGTGTCGAAAAGGCCGAGAGATTCCTGCGGAGTGAGCACGGCCGTGGGCTCGTCGAGCACGAGGATGCGGGCGTCGCGGTACAGCGCCTTGAGAATCTCGACGCGCTGGCGCTCGCCGACCGAGAGGCGGGACACCGGCCCGTCGAGATCGACCGCGAGACCCGAGCGCTTCATCAGCGCATCGAGCCTGGCACGCGCCGCCCCATCGCGCCGCGCGGGCGCCCAGAGGCTTTGGGTGCCGAGCGTGATGTTTTCGAGCGCGGAAAGCTTGTCGGCCAGCGCGAAATGCTGGTGGACCATGCCGATGCCGGCCTGAAGGGCCGCGGCCGGATTGCCCGGCGCCAGGGGGTGCAGCGCGCCCGCGCCATCCGCCACCAGCACCGCCCCGCTGTCGGCCGCATAGTGGCCGAACAGGATGTTCATCAGCGTGGTCTTGCCCGCGCCGTTCTCGCCGAGCAGCGCCAGGACCTCGCCGCGACGGAGCACGAGGTCGATCGCGTCGTTCGCCTGAAGCGCGCCGAAGCGCTTGGAGATGCCGCGCAGCTCCAGAACGGGCGTGGAATGGGAAGGGGTCAAGGGGGTGGTCTGCGCCATGCGGCGGGGGAGAGCGGTGCCCTCCCCTGCCTGTTTGCGGGTCACATGGTGGACTTCGGCTCTTCGTCGTTGATGGCGACCGTGAAGGTGCCGGCGCGGATCTCGGCTTCCTTGGCCTTCACCGTGTCGATCACGTCCTGCGGCACGAGGGCGGGGTCGAGCGGCGCGAGCGAGCAGCCGCCGACCGCCATGTGGCTGAGGGGGCCGTAATTCTCGGCGGTGAAGCTGTCCGACAGCACGGCCGCCACCGCTTTGTCGATCGAGGGCTCCATGTGCCACAGCGCGGACGCGATCACGGTGCCGGGATACTGCTCGGCGGTGTCGATCACGTTGCCGATGGCCTTGATGCCGCGCTCCTTGGCGGCATCGGAGACGCCGAAGCGCTCGGCATACATCACGTCCGCGCCCTGCTCGATCATGGCGAAGGCGGTTTCCTTGGCCTTGGGCGGGTCGTACCAGCTGTTGATGAAGGAGACGAGGAACTTGGCATCCGGATTTACTGAGGAGACGCCGGCCATGAAGGCGTGCATCAGGCGGTTCACCTCGGGAATGGCGTAGCCGCCGACGAGGCCGATCACGTTGGACTTGGTGGCTTTGCCCGCCACGATGCCCGTCAGGTATGAGGCGTCCTGGATGTAGTTGTCGAACACCGCGAAGTTCGGCGCCTGCTCGGGGAAGGAGGAGCCCATCAGGAAGGCGGTCTCGGGATAGTCCTTGGCGAGGTTGCGGGCAGCGCGCTCGAGGCCGAAGGCTTCGGCGATCACGAGGTCCTTCTTGCCTTCGGCATATTCGCGGATCACGCGCTCGGCGTCGGTGTTGGCGACGTTTTCGGAATAGACATAGGTGATGTCGCCGCGCGCTTCGGCCGCCTTGAGGGCGAGGTGGATGCGGCTGATCCACTGCTGCTCGATCGGCACGGAGGTGACGAGCGCGACCGCGATCGGCTTCTCCTTCGCCTGCGCAAGCCCGCCGAGCATGGCGAGCAGCACGGCTGCCCCGCCGAGCTGGAGTGCCGCGCGCCGCGTGATCCCTGTTTCGACGGTTGCCGTCATTTTTGTTTCCCTCTGGTTGGTTGCTCAATCCATCGGAGGAGTCGCCGTCCGCGTCAAGCGGCGCACGCCTGGATTTTAGGCAATCCGCGGATCGCACAAAATTTGGGTAGCGAGCGGGCGGCTAGTCCGCCACATAGGCCGCGAGTTCCTCCGGCGTGCCTTGCGGGAAGGCTTCTCGCAGATGGTCCAGAAAGGCCGAAACGCGCGCGCTGAGGAGCCTGCGCGAGGGGTAGAGCGCCCAGAGCGCGATGTCGGGCCCGGCAGCATCGCCCCAGTGCGACAGCCGGCCGGAGGCCAAGTCGCGGCTCACCAGCGAGATCGGCAGCAGGCCCGCCCCCACGCCGGCCCGCACGGCGTCGCGCACCATCATCAGGGACGACAGCCGCAGCACCGGCTCGATCGCGATGCGGGTCGGCCCGTTGCCTGGCTGGACCTCCCAGTGCGTTTCGCGCTCGCCCGAGCCGCGCAGCACGGCGGGCACGGCCTCGTTCCCCACCGGCCGTGCGAGGGCGGGGCTCGCGACCACGACGAGGCGATCTCGCAGGAAGACGCGGCCCACCAGGCTCTCATCGGGTGCGGGGTTCACGCGGATCACGAGGTCGTAGCCTTCCTCGATCATGTCGACGGGCCGGTCGTCGGTCGTCACCTCCAGCCGCATCTCGGGGTTCTCGAGCGCGAAGCGGGCTGCGAGGCGGCCCATTGCGAGCTGCGAGAAGAGAAGCGGCGCGCTGATGCGCAACCGCCCGCGCGGCACGCCGCCCCCCGATGCGATGGCTTGCGCCGTCTCGTCCAGATCGGTCAGGAGCACGCTCGTGCGCTCAAACAGCGCCCGCCCTTCCTCGGTCAGCTTGAGCGCGCGCCCGCCGCGCTCGAACAGGCGCAGGTGGAGCGCGGCCTCGAGCTCCGCGACCCTGCGCGACAAGGTGGCCTTGGGCCGCCCCGCCGCGCGTGCCGCGCGACCGAACCCACCATGGCGGGCGACGAGGTTGAAATCGGCGAGTGCCAGGAGGTCCATCGTTCCACCCGTGGGACAGAGAGTCCCATCATAGCACCTGTTGCGCGCCGCATGGACCGCTCATCTTCAGGAGACACCGATCGAGCAAAGGAATCCCGTCATGATCTATTCGAGCGCCAGCGTCCCCGTGAACCCCGAGGGTGCGGCCCCGCTCACCCGCGCCCAGCTCTGGGCCGGGCTCGTGCTCAAGGCCCGCGATGCCCGCGAATTCCTGCCGCCCGGCGTCTGCACCCGCTGCGACGTGGTCGAGGAAAGCGCTGCCCACATCGTGCGCGAGGCGACCATCGCCGGCGACAACATCCGCGAGATCATCGCGTTCGAGCCCGAAAGCAAGGTGACGTTCTTCCAGGCCACCGGCCCGCGCGAGGGCGCCATCATCAACGAGATCGTGGTAGATGAGCACGGCGGGCTGATGCTTCGCTTCTATTGCTATCTCGGCCTGCGCGACAAAGCGCCGGGCGGCCCCGAGGAACAGGCCGAGCAGGAGAAGTTCGACAGCGACCAGGGCTACAAGGCCGCACTCCTGTCCACTCTCAAGCGAACCCGCGAACTCGCCGCCGAAGGCCGCGTCTGAATAGCCGGCTGCCTTTCACGCCCTCGATTTCGGCATCAGCGGAAGGAGAGAGGCGCGGAGCGCTGCCCGGTCGATCGGCTTTTCGATGAAGGGCAGGCCGGCGTGACGGAGTTCGTTCTCGCCGGCCAGCGCGTCGCCCGTCATGATGACGATGCGGCCGGACATGGCGGGCCAGCGCTCCGCGATGCGCTCGGCAAGCCGGGCGCCGCCGATGTCGGGCATGCGCAGGTCCGACAGCACGGCGTCGAAGCTCGCATCTTCGAGGATCGCCAGCGCCTCCGTGCCGCTCGCGGCGACGGCCGTGTCGATCCCGTCGGCTGCGAGATATTCCGCCAGGAAGTCGGAGATGGCGGGCTCGTCGTCCACCACCAGCACCCGGCCCACCGCGCGCGCGGGGTTCTCCGGGACGGAGGCCGCCTCGTCCGCGCCCGCCCCGACTGACCCCGGCAGCGCGATGCGGCAGACCGTGCCGCCGCCCTGACCCGGCAGAAGCGTGATCGTGCCGCCATGGGCTTCGACGATGGTGCGGCAGACGGCGAGGCCAATCCCCGTGCCCACCCCTTGCGGCTTGGTGGTGAAGAACGGGTCGAAGGCCCGCCGCTGCACTTCCGCCGAGATGCCGGAGCCTGTGTCGGTGATCTCGGCCACGGCCTGGCCGCCGTCTTCGCCGAAGCGGACATGGAGGCGGCGCGGCGCTTCCTGGCCCATCATCGCCTGCTGCGCGTTGACCACCACGTTCATGAAGACCTGGTGCAACTGGTCGGGATCGGCGAACACGGCAGGCGGCGCACCCCCCTCCTCGCGCACCACGTCGATGCCGTTCGCGCGCAGGCCGTAGGCCGCGAGTTCCAGGACGTCCTCCATCACCTCCGTCAGCGACACCAGGCAACGCTCGGCGGGCTTGGCGCGCACCATGGCCAGGAAGGTGCGCACGATCCGCGCGCAGCGCGTCGCCGCCTGATGCACCTCGTGCGCGCGGTGCTTGGTGGCCTCGTCGGGTGCCAGCGCGTGCAGCATCTCGGAATAGCCGACCACGATGGCGAGCGGGTTGTTCAACTCGTGCGCCACGCCTGCGAGCAGCGAGCCCAGCGCGGTCAGCTTCTCGCTCTGGTGGAGCGCGTCGCGCTGGCGCTCCACTTCGGCCGCGGCCTTCACCTGCGCGGTCTGGTCGACCACGAACACGCCCACCCCGTCGACTGCGCCGCTCGGCCCCTTGAGCGGGAAGCGGATGAAGAGCGAATGGACGAAGGGCTCGAGCGAGGGATGCTCCTGCGTTTCCACCTCCATCGCGCCGCTTTCGAGCACGCGGCGCACCGAGCGATCCATCACGGCGGCCTCGTCGGGGGGCAGGATGTCCACCGTGCGGCGGCCCACGATCTCGCCGGGCGGATGGCGCAGGCGGCGCGCGGCCTCCGGGTTGACCAGCGTGAAGCGGGCCTCGCGGTCCTTGGCGATGATGGCGACGGGGGCATGCTCCATGAAGGCGTCGAAGCGTGCGCGGGTTTCGGCCAGCGCTTCTTCCGCCGCGCGCTTGGCCGTGATGTCACGCCCCACCGACTGGATCTCGACCAGCCGCCCCTCGGCGTCGAAGATGCCGGTGTCCGTCCATTCTTCCCAGCGAACGGTGTCGGTGCCCGGCAGGCGGTTGCGGATCTCGATGGTCGCCACGGGGTTGGCTGGCGACAGCGCGCGGATATGGGCGTCGTGGCGCTCCCGGTCTTCGGCCACCACCACGTCGAAATCGCTTTCCGGGCGCGCGAGAAGCTCTTCGCCGCTCATCCCGAAATAGCGGCGATAGGCGTCGTTGAAGAACAGCACGCGGCCTTCCGGCGAAAGGCGGGCGACAAGCTCGGTCTGCGTGTTGACCACGCTGCGGTAGCGGCTTTCGCTTTCCTCCAGGAGCCTGCGGTCCTCGCGCGCGCCCTCGAAAGCCTGCGAGATCGCCTGGATCTGCGCCTGCCATCGCGCGGGCAGCTTGGGCGGGAACGGGTTTTGCCCGTTCACCACACCTCGCACGAAGCTCGCCAGGGCGAGGCTCGGCGCGACATAGGCGCGGTGCAGAAACAAGAACGCCGCGATCACCGTGCCCGTGACGGCAGCCAGGATCAGCGCATAGGGAATGAAGCGCGGCAAAAGCTCGGCGCGAAGCTCTCCGCCGGGCACCACATGCACCAGCCGGTAGGGCGTTTCACCGAGCGCGCGCACCAGAACCTGGTCGCTCCCGACCTCGGAGAACGCGTTGCCGGGGGGCGCCTCCGCAAGCCCGTGCTCGGTGAGATAGGCGCTCTGGCGCGCCGCATCGCCGTCGAAGGACGCTCCTTCCACGCCGAGCACCCCACCCCCCTCGCCCAGGATCGCGGCGAAGCCCAGCGGCTGGCGCGTGTCGTCCAGGAGCCCCGCGAAGGAGGCGAGCGCGATGTCGGTGCCGACGACGCCGAGAAAGGCTCCATCGGGCGTCCGCACCGGCGCGCCGTGGCTGACCATCATGCCCCGCCCCCCGGCATCCTCGTAGGGCGCGGTCCAATAGGAATTTCCCTCGGGGTTGGTTTCGGGAAGCCCGAGGCGGAACACGTCGTAGCCCAGCCAGTCCTCGATCAACCTGGCCGTGCTTTCCACGGGCTTGGGCGAGGCCGAAACCAGCTCGGCCAGCGACGCGCCCGGCAGGATGGCCGCGAAATCGCGCTTGCCCGACAGGAAATAGCTCCACGCCGCGGGCGAGCCTGCGGCCGCCTCGCTTTGCAGATGCGGCAGAAGGGCGAGCGCCGCATCCACCGGCCCGATCTGCCCGGCCGGTCGTTCGGCGAGGTCGGGAACGGCGATGAGGTTGCCGCTCGTGCGGTTGCCGAGCCGCCATTCGAGCCCGGCGAAACGCCGCCCTGCGGCATCCACCTCCACGGCCCGCAGCGCGCCCCTGCCTGCGGCGGACAGCCCCGTGCCCTCGCTCGCGAGCCTCAGCTCCATCGCGGCCCGCATCCGCCGGAGCTGCCGGTCGGCATCCGCCAGCACCTCCTGCACCGCGCCGTGCCGCTCTGCGGCATGGCTCGCCGCCTCGTTGAGCAGGGCCGACTTTTCGCGCCGGAACTCCTCGAACCCCAGCCCCGCCACCAGGATCACGAGCGCGAGGATGGCCAGCAAGAGGAGCCGGTTGAACAGCGACAGGTCGTTCGGGCGGCTGTTCTGCATGGGACAACACGTTCCGTCCGGAATCACAGGCCAGTCGGCACGCGCCCGGCTCCCCGGTCAGCCGGACCGATGGAGCCAAGAGCAGCGCACCCCGCAACTCATCCGCCGGAACGACCCGGCCGACAGGCGACGCAGGGTTACGCGTTGCCACGCGCAAAGCAAACAGTCGAGCCCGGGAAGCGCCGCACAGGACGTTCTCCCACGCGGACATCGGGGGCAAAGCGACGTTGCGGGCTCAGGTGATGGCCGAGCGGCGCGATCAGCAGACGGTGCGGAAGCGGGTCACGCAGGTGTCGAGGACTTCGGCGGGGTCGCGCTGCCACCAGGTTTCGGCGGAGAAGATCTCGACCTCGCAGAGGCCGGCATAGCCTGCGGCTTCCACGACAGCGCGCAGGGCTTTGAGGTCGGCCACGCCGTCGCCCATCATGCCGCGGTCGAGCAGGATGTCGCGGGTGTCGGCGAGCCAGTCGCAGAGGTGGAAGCCCAGGATGCGCGAGGGGCCGGCGCGGCGGAGTTCCGCAGCGAGCGTCGTGTCCCACCAGACATGGTAGACGTCGACCGCGATGCCCACCGCCTCGTGGCCGATCCGCTCGCAGAGATCCACCGCGTCGCGCACCGAGACCAGGCAGGAACGGTCGCCGGCATAGACGGGGTGAAGCGGCTCGAGCGCGAGGCTGACGCCGCAGGAGGCGGCGTGGTCCGCGGCATGGGCCACGTGGTCGGCCACGCGGGCGAGGCTCTCGGTCAGGCCGCGCGTGCCCGGCGCGACGCCGCCCACAACGATGGTCAAGACGGGGGCGCCGAGTGCTGCGGTCTGGTCGATCGCCGCGCGGAAATCGTCGCGCACGGCCTGTGGCTCCATCGCGAGCGGGCCGACGAGGAAAGGCGAGCGGCAGAGGCCCACAACGGCCAAGCCCGCCTTGCGCGCATAGGTGCCGATGGCGTAGGCGCGGGTGCCCAATTCGCGGCGCCAGAAGACGATGCCGCCGAAGCCGCGCTCGGCGCAGGCGTCGATCACGCGCTCGGGCTCCCAGCCGGCGCCCCGGTCTTCCAGATTGTGGCCGAGCGTCGCCGTGTTGAGGGCGAGCGCGCGGTGGTCGCGGGAGAAATCGCGCACGGGCTAGACGCCGTGGAGGGCGAGCAGCTTGCGCATGCGCGAAGCTGCCAAGTCGGGATCGCGCAGCAGCCCGCAGGCATCCGCCTCGCGGAAGATTTGCGTGAAATAGGGCAGCGGGCGCATCGCCTGCGCGCCGCCCAGCATCACGAAATGATCCTGGAAGCCGTTGAGCCAGGCGAGAAACACGACCCCCGTCTTGTAGAACTGCGTGGGCGCGCGGAAGATCAGGCGGGCGAGCGGCACGGTGGGATCGAGCGTCGCGCGGAAGCCCGCGCGGTCTCCGGCCCCAAGCCGCTCCACGGCATGGGCCGCGGCGGGCGCAAGGGGATCGAAGATGCCGAGCAGCGCATGGCTGAAGCCCTGCTCGTCGCCTTCGATCAGCTCGGGGTAGTTGAAGTCGTCGCCCGTGTACATGCGCACGCCTTCGGGCAGGCGGCGGCGCAGCGCCACCTCTTTTTCCTTGTCGAGCAGCGAGATCTTGATGCCGTCGACCTTGGCGGGGTTCTCGTGGATCACCTCCAGGCAGGTTTCGAGCGCGTCTTCGAAAGAGGCTGCGCCCCAATAGCCGGCGAGGGCGGGATCAAACATCTCGCCCAGCCAGTGAAGGATCACCGGCCGGTCTGCGAGCGCCAGCGCGTCGCGGTAGACGGCGCGATAGTCGGCGGGGGATCGCGCGGTGCGCGCGAGCGCGCGGCTCGCCATCAGGATGAGCCGGCCGCCCACGGCCTGGATCGCCTCGATCTGCTCGGCATAGGCGCGGCGCACTTGGTCGAGCGAGCGGGCATCCGCGGGGGCGAGCTGATCGGTGCCGCAGCCGTTGAAGACGAGCGCGTCGGGCAGTTCGCTCGCCGTGCGGCGGATCAGTTCCAGGGCGGTCGGCCAGTCGAGGCCCATGCCGCGCTGGGCGGTGTCCATGGCTTCGGCGATGCCGAGGCCGAGGTCATGGAGGTGGCGGCGGAACGCCATGGTCGCTTCCCAGTCGGGCCGCGCGGGGCCCGAGGGGTCGGCATCCGCGAAGGGGTCTGCCACCACATGGGCGGCGGAGAAGACGATGCGGGCGCTGCCCGCACCCAGGCGGGCTGCCGGGATCGTCTTGCCGCTCATCCGGAAGGGGGAAAGGCGGCCTTGCCCGTCGGGCAGAAGGATTTCCATGGGAGGGCCTTCAGAAGCGGGAAACGAGCATGCCGGCGTCGACCGAGACGACATGGCCGGTGGTGTAGGGAAGCGCGCCAGTGGCAAGCGTTGCGATCACGCGGCCGACATCGTCGGGCTGGCCCATGCGCGGCAGGAGCGTCAGGCCCTCGTCCGCGATGCGGCGCTGGTAGAGGTCGGACACGGCGGCAGTCATGGCGGTTTCGATCAGGCCGGGCTGGATGTCGTAGACGCAGATGTTCTCGCGGCCGAGGCGCACGGCGAACACCTTGGTGATCATGCTGGCGGCTGCCTTGGACGCGCAATATTCGCCGCGCGCCACGGCGACTGCGACGGCATTCGACGAGGTGACGTTGATCAGCGAATGGAAGTGGGGCCCCCGCTCGCGCGCGAGCACGCGCTTGGCCCAGGCCTGGGCGAGAAAGAACTGGGCGCGCGCGTTGACCGCCATGCAGCGGTCGAAGCTTTCGGGCGTCACGTCGAGCGGATCGCCGCGGCTGATCACGCCCACGCCCGCATTGTTGACGAGCGTGGTGATGGGACCGATGCGGGCTTCGGCCTCGTCGAGCAGGCGGGCGTGGTCGGCGATATCACTGACATCGGCGGCGATGCTTGCGACGGGCACGCCGCAGGCGCTCACCGAGGCTTCGGCCGCCGCAAGTTCGGGATCGCCCGGCAGGCCGTTGAGTGCCACGGCGAAGCCTTGCGCTGCGAGCGCGCGGGCTGCGGCCAGGCCGATGCCGCGGCTCGAACCCGTGACGAGGGCCGCGCCCCCCTTCACGCCTGCGCTCCGTTCTTGATGAGTTCGCGGGCGATGATCATGCGCTGGATCTGGTTGGTGCCCTCGTAGATCTGCGTGATCTTGGCATCGCGGTAAAGCCGCTCCACCTCGAAGCCCCGGATGTAGCCCGAGCCGCCGAACACCTGCACGGCATCCGCCGTGCGCGCGACAGCCATATCGCCGGCGAAGCACTTGGCCATGGAGCAGGCGCGGGTCGCGTCCTCGCCCCGGTCGATCTTGCCCGCTGCCGACCAGACGAGCAGGCGCGAGGCCTCGATGTCCTTCGCCATGTCGGCCAGGAGCCATTGCACGCCCTGGAACTCGGCGATGGGCTTGGCGAACTGCTTGCGCTGGCGCGCGTAGTCGACGGCCGCCTCCAGCCCCGCCTGGCCGATGCCGACCGCGAGTGCGGCGATCCCCACGCGGCCCTTGTCGAGCACGCTCATCATCATGTGGAAGCCGCGGCCTTCCTCTCCCAGCAGGCTGTCGGAGCCCAGCCGCACGCCCGAGAAATTCAGCGCGCCGACCTGGCTCGCGCGCTGGCCCATCTTGTGCTCCTTGGGCCCGCGCTCGACGCCGGGCAGATCAAGCGGCACGATGAAGATGCTCATGCCGCGATGGCCGGCGGCTTTGTCGGTACGGGCGAGCACGAAGCCGACATCGGCCACGGGCGCGTTGTGAATCCAGATCTTGCCGCCGTCGAGCACCCAGCCCTCGCCGTCGCGCACCGCTGTGGTGCGGATGCCCGACACGTCCGTGCCCGCCTCGGGTTCGGTGATGCAGTAGGCGACGCGCGTGTCTGCCCGGAGCGCTGGGCCGAGCCAGCGCTCGCGCTGAGCGGCCGTGCCGTGGCGCACCAGAAGCGTGGAGATCAGTTCCACCAGCCCGCACTGGTCGGCCACCGAGGCATAGCCGCGCGAGAGCTCCTCCATCACGAGCGCATAGGTCAGCGTGTCGAAGCCCGGACCCCCCATCTCCTCGGGCACGGAGATGCCGAACAGGCCGAGCTCGCCCATCTGGCGGTAGATGTCTGCGGGAAAGCTCTCATCGCGGTCGAGCGCCTCGGCCTGGGGGCGGATCACGCCCTGCGCGAAGTCCCGCGCCATCGCGCGCACCTGCGCCTGGGTTTCCGACAAAAGCATCCCACCCCTCCCATGTAACTATACGGTTACTTCATAGAGAGCCTGCCCGACCCGGTCAAGCCGCTTGCGCCGGGCGCCGGATGGCGCTAGCCAGATAACCATCTGGTTACCTGGGAGGGAACGCGATGCAGCCTGACACGAAACGCAAATTCGGACGCCTCGACCTTCACGTCACAGCCTTTGCCTTCGGCACGGCGCCGATCGGCAACATCTTCCGCGAGATTCCCGAAGACAAGGCAGGCGCCATGATCGCGCGGGCATGGGACGCGGGCGTGCGCTTCTTCGACACCGCGCCGATGTACGGCCACGGCCTGGCCGAACTGCGCACCGGCCACGCCCTGCGCTGGAAGAACCGCGACGACTACGTGCTCGCCTCCAAGGTCGGCCGCGTGCTCAAGCCCGCGCCGCGCGCCGCGATCGATTTCGCGCCTTGGGTGAACGCGGCCCCCTTCGCGATGGAGTTCGACTATTCCTATGACGGCACGATGCGCGCCTTCGAGGATTCGCTCCAGCGCCTCGGCCTCGAGCGCATGGAACTCTGCTTCATCCACGACATCGACCGCTTCACGCGGGGCGACAGCCAGCCCGAAGTTTTCGCCCAGGCGATGGATGGCGCGTGGAAGGCGCTGTCGCGACTGCGCGACGAGGGCTTGGTGAAGGGCATCGGCGTGGGCGTCAACGAGTGGGAGGTCTGCGAGGCAGCCCTTCGCGAGCGCGACTTCGACTGCTTCCTGCTCGCCGGCCGCTACACGCTGCTGGAGCAGGACGCGTTGGACAGCTTCCTGCCGCTTTGCGAGGAGCGCGGCGCGGCCGTCGTGGTGGGCGGCGGCTTCAATTCCGGCATCCTCGCGACGGGCGCCGTGGAGGGGGCGAAATACAATTATGCGCCCGCACCCGCTGCCATTCTCGAAAAGGTGCGCCGCATCGAGGCCGTGTGCCGGGACCACGCCGTGCCGCTCGGGGCCGCGGCGCTCCAGTTCGTGGTGGCCCATCCCGCGATCCCCGCCTTCTGCGCGGGCACCAGCACGATCGAGCAGCTGGACCGCAACCTCGAATGGTTCTCCCACCCGATCCCCGCGGGCTTCTGGGCCGACCTGAAAAGCCAGGGCCTGCTGCGTGAGGACGCGCCGGTCCCGCAATAAAGGCCGAAAGCCCGTCGCCTTCCGCTGAAGGGAGGCGACGGGCGCGCTCCCCAGCTCACTGTTCTCGCAGCAATTCCGGACGCGAGACCGCTTCGCGGTTCCGATGGAAAGGCTTCAGGCGGCCTGCCGCCGTGCGGGCACCGGGGCCTTCGTTCCCATCGGCTCGGGGGCGAACAGCTCGGCGCCCATCTCCACCAGATCGGGCGAAGCCTTGAGCGGAAAGCCCGCGCGGTCGAGGACGTCGCGGCGGAGGTCGATGCCCGGTGCGATCTCGGTGACCACCAGGCCGTCCGGCGTGAGCTTCATCACGCAGCGCTCGGTGACATAGGTCACGTCCTGGCCCTGGCGCACCGCGCGGGGGCCCGAGAAAGACACCTGGTCGACCTTCTCCACGAGCTTGGCGACCTTGCCCTCGCTCAGGATCCGCAGGCGCCCGTTCTCCAGCGCGAGCTTGGCGCCCGCGTTGAAGTAGCCCGAAAACACGATCCGCTTCGCCCGCGAGGTGATGTCCACGAAGCCGCCGGCGCCCGCCGTCACATGCGGGCGGAAGGGCAGGCTCGACACGTTGACCGAGCCTTCGCGGTCGATCTGGAGAAAGGACAGAAGCGTGGCGTCGAAGCCCGCCGCCTGGAAATAGGTGAACTGGTGCGGCGAGGCGACGAACGCTTCCGCATTGGACGAGCAGCCGAACTTGAAGTCGAGGAGCGGCACGCCCCCCACGGCCCCTTGCTCGATCACCCAGGTGACCTCGCCGTGGCGCCCCTCCTCCAGGAAGATGCGCGGCACGGCCGCCGAGATGCCGAAGCCCAGATTGACCGTCCAGCCGCTGCGCAGCTCCTGTGCCACGCGCCGCGCCATGGCTTTCGCGGGGTCGAGCTCGGGCACGGTGAAGGTGGAGAGCGGGCGGAACAGCTCGCCGGAGATCGCGGGGTCGTAAGGGGTCGCCGTGGTCTGGAGCTGCTCGGGCGCTTCCACCACCATGTCCACCAGCGTGCCGGGCACGCGCACGTCGTGCGGGCGCAGCGAGCCCGCCTGGGCCACGCGTTTCGCCTGCGCGATCACCAGCCCGCCGCCCGCATGGGCCGCGAGCGCCAGCTCCATCGCGCCGAGATACGCGCCCTCGTTCTCGAAGGAGAGGTTGCCGCGCTCGTCGGCCGTGGAAGCGCGGATGATCGCGACATCGGGCTTGATCGCGGGAAAGAACAGGTATTCCTCGCCGCGGAAATCGACACGCTCGACGATCGGCGTTTCCCGCGCCCGCGAATTCATCGCGCAGCCGTCGAGGCGCGGGTCGGCGAAGGTCTCGAGCCCCACTTTGGTCAGCACACCCGGCCGCATGGCCGCGGCCTCGCGCAGGATGTCGAACACGATGCCCGAGGGCACGTTGTAGGCGGCGAGCCGGTTTTCCCCGATCAGCTTCCAGATGGCCGGCGGCTCGGCGCTCGACGGCCCCGAAGGATAGGACCCGCCGATGATGGCGGCGATCATGCCGTCCTGGGCCAGGTGATCGACGCCCTTGGTGCCGAACATGTCGCCGGCGGCGATGGGGTGGATGGTGGTGAGGCCGCGCGGGTGTCCGGTGGCGGCGAAGCGCTCGCCCAGCGCGCGCAGCACCGCGTCGGGGCAGCACAGGCCGCTCGACGAGTTGACGGCGACGACCGCCCCGTCCGCGATGGCCTCCACGGCCGTCTCGACGCTCACCACCTTGCTCACGGCGCACCCTCATTGAATGTAACTGGTTAGTTATTTGAGTGGCATGCGGTGCCCTCCGAAGTCAAGTCCGGCGGGGCTCCGCGCGGCGGGCGCGGATTGTGCTCGGTAGCCGCTTGCCAAGGGGCTGCACACTCCCCTACAAGTAACCAATCGGTTATTTACGGCAGTGGGGAGCGCCCGGTGAGCATCTTCTTCCAGAACACGTTCCAGCGCGCCTTCGGCACGTTTCCGCTCGACGGCGACAAGCTCGAAGCGGCGATCGGGGCGGCCATCGAAGCCGGCTACCGCGCCTTCGACACGGCCCAGATGTACGGCAACGAGAAGACGGTGGGCAAAGCGCTGGAAGCTTCCGGCGTGCCGCGCGACGAGCTTTGCATCACCACCAAGATCGGCACCGGCAATTTCGGGCGCGACCGCTTCATGCCCTCGCTCCGCCAAAGCCTGGACGATCTGCGCATCGATCAAGCCGACGCGCTTCTCGTGCATTGGCCGCCGATGGGTGGCGACATCGCCCCTTCGCTCGGCCTGCTCGAAGAAGCGCGCGCCGAGGGGTTTGCCAAGCATATCGGCGTTTCCAACTACACGAGCCGGATGATGCGCGAGGCGCGTGCGCTCGTGTCCTGCCCGCTCGTCACCAACCAGGTCGAGTTCCATCCCCTGCTTGACCAGAGCGTGCTGCTTGCGGCCGCGAGCGAGACCGGCATCCCGCTTTCCGCCTATTCCACGGTCGCGCGCGGCGCGGTGTTCCGCAATCCGCTCTTTGCCGAGATCGGCAAGGCCTATGGCAAGACTGCCGGCCAGGTGGTGCTGCGCTGGATCCTGCAGAAGGGGGTTGCCGTCACCACCATGTCGACGAGCCCTCAGAACATCCGCGCGAATTTCGACGTGATGGACTGGACCTTGTCGAGCGTCGACATCGCGCGGATCGACGCGCTGGGGTCGGAGAACCACCGCGTGGTGACCCGCGCGCTGGTGCCCGAGGCGCCCGACTGGGACTGAGGGGAAGCTAGCGGTTTCCCCGGATCAGGTCGCTCGCCTTTTCCCCCATCATGATCGTCGCGGCGTTCGTGTTCGAGCCGATCAGGCTCGGCATGGCGGAGGAATCGCAGATGCGGATGCCCTGGAGCCCGTGGACGCGGAGCTTGGGGTCCACCACCGCCATCGCGTCCACACCCATGCGGCAGGTCGAGACCGGGTGGTAGGAGGTGCGCCCCACCCGCCGTGCATAGGCTTCGAAATCGGCCAGGGTGCGCGCGCTCCTGTCGGGCACGTGGCGGCCCTTGATGAGCTTGCCGAGTGCCGGCTGCGCCATGATCTCGCAGGAGATGCGCACCCCTTCCGCGCCGATGCGCCGGTCGTATTCCTCGGCCAGGAAGTTGGGGTCCACCACCGGCTTGTCCGCGGGGTCCGCCGAGCGCAGCCGCACCGTGCCCCGGCTCTTGGGCCGCAGCACATAGGAATTGAGTGTGACGCCCGAGCCCGAGGGCACGGTGGGCACGCCGGCCTCCGCGCCTGCGCCCGCCAGGAAATGGAACTGCAGGTCCGGCACGGGCGATTGCGGATCGCCCCGCCAGAACGCGCCCCCTTCCACCACATTGGACGTCACCGGGCCGGAGCCGAACAGCGCGTATTGCAGCCCCGCCCACGCCATCCAGTGGCGCTTGTTGTAGCGGTCGAGGCTCGTCCAGCCCTTCAGTTCCGCCACGATGTCGACGCCGAAATGGTCGGACAAGTTCTCGCCCACGCCGGGCAGGTCGTGCACCACGGCGATCCCACGCTCGCGCAGGTGGGCGGCGGGGCCGACGCCCGACAGCATCATGATCTTGGGCGTGCCGATGGCGCCCGCGGTCACGATCACCTCGCTTTCCGCGCGCACCGTTTGGGCCCGGCCGTCGACGTCGAGCTCGACGCCCACCGCGCGGCCGCCCTCGAACAGGATGCGGCGCACGAGCGTGTTCACGCGCAGTTCGAGGTTCGGCCGCTTCAGCGCCGGGCGCAGATAGCCCACCGCGGCCGAGCAGCGGCGGCCGTTCTTGGTGGTGGTCTGGTAGACGCCCACGCCTTCCTGCACCTCGCCGTTGAAGTCTGGGTTGAGCGCCATGCCCCATTGCTGGCCCGACTGCACGAAGGCCGCGGTGGTCGCCTGCGGGCTCTGGATGTTGGACACGCCGAGCGGGCCGTCCGTGCCGTGGGCGGGCCCCGCAAGGAAGGTGTTGCCTTCCGAGCGCAGGAAATAGGGCATCACATCCTTGGCCGACCAGCCTTCCGCCCCTTCCTCATGGGCCCAGCGGTCGTAGTCGGAAGGGTGGCCGCGGGTGAAGACCTCGGCGTTGATCGAGGAGCCGCCGCCGATCACGCGCGCCTGGGCGTAGAGCAGCTCGCGGTTCTCGCAGTGCTTCTGGGGCGCGGTGGTGAGCCCCCAGGTGAAGGGCCCCGACGTCATCTTGGCGAAGCCCACGGGCATGTGGATCAGCGGATGGCGGTCCCGCCCGCCCGCTTCCAGGAGCAGCACGCGCACGGCCGGGTTCTCCGTCAGCCGCGCGGCCAGCACGCAGCCCGACGAGCCGCCGCCCACGATCACGTAATCGAAGCCCTGAGCTGCCATCGTTCCTCCCGTTTGTCACCTTCCCGCCAGGCCCCTCCCGAGGGCTCGGCGCATCGCGTCAGGCGATCCAGTGCTCGCGCTTGCCGAGCGCGACATGCACCGATTTCACCTGCGTGTATTCCTCCACGCCGAGTGCGCCCGCCTCCCGGCCCCAGCCCGACTGCTTGAAGCCGCCGAGCGGGAGTTCGGGTCCTCCGGCGAGCGTGGTGTTGACCCAGAACCGCCCGGCCCGCACGCGCCGCGATACGGTGAGCGCCTTGTCGATGTTCTTGGTCCACACGCTGGCGGCCAAGCCATAGACGGTATCGTTTGCCAGCGCGATGGCTTGTTCGACGCCTTCGAAGGGCATCACCGAGAGAACCGGCCCGAAGATCTCGTCGCTCGCGATGGCCATGGTGGACGACACGTCGCCGAACAGAGTGGGCGCGACGAAGCGGCCGCGGCCCATCTCCACCGCTTCGCCGCCATGGACGAGGCGCGCGCCTTCCGCGCGTCCCCTGGCGATGTAGTCGAGGATCGTCTCGTGCTGCGCCTGGGTGGTGATCGCGCCGACCTGGGTGCGGGGGTCGAGCGGGTCGCCCACCACGATGCGCGCGAACTTCGCCGCGACGAGCTGTTCGAATTCGCGCGCGACCGAGCGCTCCACGATAAGCCTGCTGCCGGACACGCAGCACTGGCCGGTGTTGAAGGCGATGCCGAAGGCGACCCCGTCGGCGGCGTCTTCGAGGTCAGCGTCGGCGAACACGATCTGCGGGTTCTTGCCGCCGAGTTCGAGACCGAGCTTCTTGAAGTTGCCGGCGGCGGCCTTGACGCAGGAGCGGCCGACCGCGGTGGAGCCCGTGAAGCTCACCATGTCCACGTCCATGTGCTCGGTCAGCGCCTGGCCGATGGTGGAGCCCGAGCCGGTGACCACGTTGAAGCAGCCGTCTGGCAGCCCGGCATCCGCGAGGATCTCCGCCAGCAGCAGCGTGGTCGCGGAGGTCACCTCGGACGGCTTGGCGACGATCGTGCAGCCCGAGGCCAGGATGAAGGGCACCCGCTCGCACAGGATCAGGAAGGGGAAGTTCCAGGGCGTGACGAGGCCGACCACCCCGATCGGCTCGCGCGTGACGATGCCGAACAGGCTGTCGCCTAAGTTGTTGAAGCTGTCCCCGTGAAGCGCGCGCGCAGCCCCCGCCGCATATTCGAAGATGCCCACGCAGCCGTCCACCTCGCCGCGCGCCTGGGCGATCGGCTTGCCGTTCTCGAGCGTCTCCCAATAGGCGATCTCGTCGCGCCGGGCTCGGATGCCATCGGCCGCGCGCAGGAGGACGGCTGCGCGCTCGGCCCCGCTCAGGCCCGACCAGCGGCGGTCCTCGAAGGCGTGGCGCGCAGCCCCCACCGCGCGGTCGAGGTCTTGCCGCGTGCAGCGGACCATGCGCGACACAGCTACGTCATGCGCGGGGCTCTGCCGCTCGAAGATCTCGCGACCGCCCGCCTCCTCCCAGCGTCCATCGACGAAGAAGCCGAAGCTGCGGGGCGTCTCGGGGAGCGAGAGAAGGGGAGCGCGCTGGTCCATGCGAAAGGTCCTGATGGAGGAGGAAGTGCCCGTCAGATCGTGATCTGGGTCTTGAGATCGCCCGGCCGTTCGCCCAGCGTCTCGAAGGCCTGCTGGATTTCTGCGAGCGGGAAGGAGGCGCCCGTGAACAGCGAGAGGTCGAAGCGCCCGTGGCCGACGAGGGTCAGCGCGTCGTGCATGTCCTCGCCCATCGCGGCCACCGAGCCCTTGATCCCCAGTTCGTCGAGCACGGTGCGCAGGATGGGCAGCGCCAAGCGGTCGTCGGGCCCGGTGATGCCGAAAGCGCTGACATGGCCGCCGGGCCGCACAAGTTCCAGCGCCTGCGCATAGAGCCTGGCCGAGCCGACGCTCTCGATCACGATGTCCGCCCCGCGCCCGCCGGTCGCCTCCCGCACGGCCGTGAGGGCTTGCGTGGGGTCCGTCACCACGATGTCCGCGCCTGCGTCCTTCGCGAATTTCGCGCGCTCGGGCGACAGCTCAATGGCAAGGATGGGGGCCGCGCCCACGAGGCGCATCATCTGGATGTGCAGGTTGCCGATCGGCCCCGCGCCCAGCACGACCACCGATTGCGCGAACCCCGCGCGCGCCTTGCGTGCCGCGCGCACCACGCAGGCGACGGGCTCGACCAGAGCGAGTTCGGCCGCGGGCACCGTTTCCGGCGCGGGGATCACAAGCCTTGCCGGGAGCGCCATGTATTCGGCGAAGGCCCCGTCCCGCGAGATGCCGGCCTGGCGGACTTCCGCGCAGTTCAGCACCTCGTTGCGGCGGCAGAAGAAGCAGTGGCCGCAGCCGATGTTGATGTCGGCCACCACGCGCTGGCCGAGCGCGAGCCCGCGTACGGCGTCACCCAGCTTCGCGACCCTTCCCGTCAGCTCGTGGCCGGGGATGATCGGCAGCGATTCCGCCGCGTAGTGGCCGTTGAACATGTGGATGTCGGTGCCGCAGATGCCGCAGCGGTCCACCCGGATCAGCGCATCGCCGGGCCCCACGTCCGGCACCGGCACCTCGCGCAGCTCGAAGCGGCGGGGTGCGACGAGAACCGCCGCCTGCATGGTTTCCATCGGGGCCACCCCTACTTGACCGTGAAGACCTTGGAGCGGTCGAGCGTCAGCGCGATGGCTGCGATCAGCACCAGTCCGAAGAAGATCTGCTGCGCTTCGGCGGGGATCGAGAGATAGACCATGCTGGCCCGGATCACGGCCACGATCAGCGCGCCGATCAGCGTGTTGAGCACGCCACCCACCCCGCCCGTCAGCGGCGTGCCGCCGACGAGAACGGCGACGATCGCGGGCAGAAGGAACTGGTTCGCGGCAAGTGCCGAGCCGCCCGACAGGCGCGCCGACAGCATCAGCCCCGCAAAGGCCGCGAGAAAGCCGCTGAGCGCGAACACCGCGACCTTGTAGCGTTCGACACGGATGCCCGAGGAGACCGCCGCAAGTTCGGCTGCGCCTATGGCCTTGATCACACGGCCGAACACCGTGCGCCGCTCGATGAAGAGCAGCACCACGAGCAGCACGAGCGCCACCACGATCTCCTTGGGGATCGGCCCCCAATAGCCGAACAGCCAGCCCAGCACTGCGTTGCGGTCGGCTTCCGCCATCGACACGCCCTTCTCGCCCGAGGCGAAGCGCGCGATCGAAAAGGCGACGCCGCCCATGGCGAGTGTCGCGATGAAGGTCGGAATGCGCGTGAGCATGGCGACCAGCCCCGAAAGCGCGCCGAAGGCGGCCCCGATCAGAAGCGCTGCGATCATCGCCCAGACACCGTATTGCGCGAGCCACACGGCCACCAGAACCGTGGTCATGCTCGCCACCGACTGGGAGGACAGGTCGATCGAGCCGACATAGATCACCAGCGTGAGCCCGAGCGCCATGATGAACAGGGCGGACACGTCTGCGGCCGTGGTCAGGAGGTTCGCCGGACGCAGGAAGCTCGCGTCGAGCAGGCCCACCAGCGCCACCAGGAGCACAAGTGTGGCAAGCGGCAGCCAGGCGCGCAGGTTGCGCACGGGCGGAGAGGCCGGGCGGGGTGCGGCGGTCGGGGCCGCGCTCATGGCTTGCTCGCTCATATCCGCCTTCCTCAAACCATGTGCTCGATCAGGTCGAAGAGGGTGGGCTTGGCGCCTGCGGGTGCGTCGAGGCGGCGCGTCACCGCACCGTCCTTGAGCACCAGGATCGTGTGCGCGAGCCCGATCGCCTCTTCCAGCGTGTCGCCCACCAGGATCACGCCGCAGCCATCCGCCGACATGTCGCGGATCATCTCGTAGACGTCTTCCTTGGCGCCGATGTCGAGGCCGCGCGTGGGGTGGTCGAGGATCACGATGTCGGAACCGGCACTCCGCCATTTGGCGAGCACCACCTTCTGCTGGTTTCCGCCCGAAAGCCGTCCGCAATCGGCGTGCTCGGAATGGGCCTTGATGGCGAGCCGGCCGATCCAGTCGCGGGCGAGCGCACGCTCGCGGCCGACCGCCATCACGCCGAACTGCTGGTAGCGCCCGAGCTGGGACAGCGTCATGTTCTCGTAGACGCTCATGCCGGCCGCGATGCCTTCGATCTTGCGCTCGCGCGGCACGAAGGCGAGGCCCATCTCCACCGCGTGGGCGGGCGAGCGGGGAGCCGCCCTCCCCTTCACGCGGATCGTGCCGGATTGGGGCTTCGCCATGCCGTAGAGCGCGTGCAGAATCTCCTCGCGCCCCGAGCCCTCGGTGCCCACGAGGGCCAGCACCTCGCCCCTGTGCAAGGAAAACGAGATGTCTTCGTAATGGCCGGGGTCGGAAATGCCGGACACTTCCAGAAGTGGGCTTTCCCCTTGGAAGGGCGCCTGGCGGTTCTCGCGGTAATAGGCCGCGTCCACGTGGCGGCCGACCATCTTGTGCTGGATGCCGGACACGGAGGCGTCCTCGGTCTTCACCACGTCCACCACCGCGCCGTCCTTCATCACATAAACGCGGTCGCAAAGCTCGAGCACCTCGTCGAGCCGGTGCGAGACGAAGATGAAGGACGCGCGCGAGCGCAGGCTGCGCACCAGCGCGAACAACAGCTCCACCTCCTCGCGCGACAGCACCGAGGTCGGCTCGTCGAGCAGGATCACGAGATCGCCCGCCACGCGCTCCTGCAGCGACAGCACCTTGGCGAGCTCCACCAGTTGGCGCTGGGCGAAGGACAGGGTGGAGGTGCGGCGCGCGGGGTCGATGTCGAGCTTCACCTTGGCGAGCTGGTGGCGGGCGGCAGCCGCCATCTTGCGCCAGTCGAGCGTGCCCCAGCGCTTGAAGGGGGCCTCGAACCCTAGGAAGATGTTTTCCATGACGCTGAGATTGGGGATCAGCGATTGTTCCTGGAACACCATGCCGACGCCCGCCTCCTGCGCGGCGCGCGGGCTCGCGAAGCGCACGGGCTTGCCATCCACGCTGATCGTGCCCCCGTCATGGGCGTAGGCGCCGTAGATCACCTTCATCAGCGTCGACTTGCCCGCGCCGTTCTCGCCGACGAGGCCGACGATCTCGCCGCGGCCGATGGCGAAATCCACGCTCTTCAGTGCGTGGACGCCGGGAAAGCGCTTCTCGATCTGCTCCAGCTTGAACATCGCGCCCGCTCTCACTTCACCATGAGGATGGCTTTGCGGTTGATCGACAGCGCCACCGCCACGATCACCATCAGGCCGAGGATGCCGCTCTGCACGAAGGACGGCAGGCCGATCACCACCATGCCGTTGCTGATGGCGGCGACGATCAGGACGCCCACCAGCGTGTTCAACACCCCGCCCGACCCGCCGATCAGCGAGGTTCCGCCCACGACGACCGCGGTGATCGAGGTGAACATGATGTTCGAGCCCGTCTGCCCGTCGGCGATGCCGACGCGGGCGACGAGAAGCAGCGCGCCGAGCGCGTAGAACACGCCCGCGATGGCGAATGCCGTGATCCGCACCCGCTCGACCCTGAGGCCGGAGGCGCGCGCGAGATCCTCGCCGCCGCCGACCGCGAAGATGTTGCGCCCGATCACCGTGTGGCGCTCGATGAACCAGGCGGCCGCGGTGAACAGGAGCGCGACATAGACCATCAGCGGCATGTCGAGGATGCGCGTGGTCAGGAGCGAGCGGAAGATCGGGTCCTCCACGCGGATGCGGTAGCCGCCAGACAGGATCACGGTGGCCCCCGCGCCTACGAAGCCCATGGCGAGGCTCGCCATGAAGGACGGGATCTTGAGCTTCACATGGGCGATGCCCGTGAGGATGCCTGCCGCGAGGCCGGTGAGGATGGCGACGGGAAAGGCCACCCAGCCGGTCGCCACCGAGCCGCCGAGGCTTGCGAAGAGCGTTGCGAACACTACCGCGCAGAAGGTGACGACGCCTTCCATGGAAAGGTCGATCGAGCCCATCACGATCACGAAGGTGACGCCGATGGCGACCATCAAAGCGGGCGCCGCGAGCACGCCCACGCGGCCGAAATTCCTGAGCGACAGGAAGTTCGGGTTGACCAGCGCAAAGGCCAGGCACACCGCCAGAAGCACCAGCACGGGCGCCCAGGCGCGGAGCGTCTCGCGGGAAAGGATCGACATGGAACGCCCTCGCGTGAAGCCTCGGCCGGGCGAGCCGCCCGGCGTCCGGCCGTTCTTGTGAAGGGGACGATCAGGTCCGGTTGTACTGGATCTGCCCGTTGGAGGGCCCGAAATAGTCGGTCCAGTTGTAGTCCGGGTGGCTCTTGTGGTGCTTGGCCAGGAACTCCTCGGCGTCCTTCTTGGTGACGAGGATGGTGGGGCCGTAGAACTCCCGGTGCGCTTCGGGCTCGGCGCTCGGTTTGAAGGCGCCCGTGGAGGCGTGGTAGGCGAGCGAGAGCGCGATGCCGCCGCCCCAGTAGGGGTCGGTGTAGACGGTGGCGAGAAGCTCGTCCTTCATGATGTAGTCGACCGCCTGCTCGCCGCCGTCATAGCCGACCACCGGAATCTGGCCGGCGAGGCCTTCGGCGCGCAGCGCCTCGATCGCGCCATAAGCCATGGTGTCGTTGGCGCAGAACACGCCCTTGATGGCGTCGCCGTGGGTGGTCAGGTAGGCCGACATGATCTCGTTGGCGCGGGTCGTGTCCCAGTCGGCCGCCTGGTAGTCGAGCAGCTGGATGTTGGGGAACTTCTTGAGCGCGCGCTCGAGCCCCGCGCGGCGCTCGACGGCGGGGATGTTGGCGGCGATGCCGCCCAGGCCCACCACGCCGCCTTCGCCGCCCATCGCCTCGAACAGGATGGTCGCGGTCTGCTCGGCGGGCTCCATGTCCGACCAGCTCATGTGGCCGACCCAGTTGTCGCCGAAGTCCCAGGGGTGGAGGTCGTCGGTCTTGTTCCAGATCGTGAAGATGTGGCCGCCGGCCGCCTTCACCGCTTCCACCGTGGGGCGGCAGTTGGGGGAATCGTTGGGGTCGCAGGCGATCGCTGCGTTGCCGTTGACGCGGCCGAGCAGCGCCTTGATGTCGGCCACGCACTTCTCGTTCGAGCCGTCATGGATGAGGTTGATGAGGTCGGACGGCGTCTTGCCCAGGCTTTGGGTGAAGGCCTCGCCGCCCGAGACGATCGAGTTCCAGTAGGGGTTGGTGCGGTCGCGGTAGCTCCAGGCGAGGGCCGGGTCTGCTGCCGCGAAGGCGGGCGTCGCGCGCAGCGCGGACGAGGCGACGAGGCCGCCCAGGCCGAGCGCGCTGCCGAGCAGGAAGTCGCGCCGGCGCAGTTTCTCGGTCTCGATGAATTCCTTGATGAACGACATTGGGTTCCTCCCGACGATCCAGTTGGCGCAAGGCTCCACCCGCCTCACCCGGCACGTTTATGCACTAACTAGTTATTTGTAGCAAGCGGCTCGAAAGCTTGCTCTCTCGCCGCTGTCGGCGGGCTGGCCGAGATGTGGAAGGGCGAGGTTGGGCGGTTGTGTTCGCCCGGTGCCCGCGTCATACCCTTGGGCGGGAGGCCCTGGGAAAATTCGGGTCTTCGTGGAAAGGCATCCGGGCAGCGAGCCGATGGCGGACGAGAAGGCAAAGACGCGGGGGAAGCTGCGCGACGCGGACGCCACGCAAAAGCGCATCCTGTCGGCGGCCAAGAGCGAGTTCGCCCGCAACGGCTTGGGCGGCGCGCGCGTCGACGTGATCGCCGAGCGCGCGAAGGCCAACAAGCGGATGATCTACCACTACTTCAACAGCAAGGAGGAGCTGTTCCAGCGCGTGCTGGAGGATGCCTATGAGGACATCCGCAACGCCGAGCAGCAGCTGCATCTCGACGAAATGCCCCCGCGCGAGGCGCTCGAAAGCCTCGTGCGCTTCACCTGGAACTATTATCTCAAGAATCCGGAATTTCTGACGCTGGTCAACAGCGAGAACCTCCACCGCGCCCGCCACCTCAAGAAGTCCACCAAGATCCACATGCTGAGCCGCCGCTTCGTGGAGCTGGTGGGCAGCCTGCTCGAGCGCGGGGTGGCGGAAGGCGTGTTCCGCGAGGGGATCGACCCCGTGCAGCTCAACATCTCGATCGCGGCCGTCAACTACTACTACCTGACCAACCGCTACACCGGCTCCTTCATCTTCGAGCGCGACCTGATGGCCAAGGAAGCGCTGGAAGAGCGCATCGCCTTCAACATCGAGACGGTGACGAGCCTGGTCTGCAAGCGGGGCGCTTGAGCGCTCAGCCGGGCGGGCCCGCGACGGAAGCGCGCTCGATCAGCCGTGTCGCGATCACCTTTTGCGCGGGCTCGGCGTCGGGCTTTTCCATGCGCGAAAAGAGGATGCGCGCGCTTTCGCGGCCGAGTTCGTAGACCGGCTGCTCGATCACCGTGACCGTGGGCGCGGTGACGCTTGTCCAGTCGGCATCGGTGAAGGCTATCAGCGACACGTCGTCGGGGATGCGCAGCCCGATCTCGCGGATCGTCTTGAACACCGACAGCGCGATGATGTTGTCGGAGGCGAGAATGGCGGTCGGCCGCGCGGGCAGGCCGAAGAGTTCGCGCACGATGGCAGCCGTGGTTTCGGGCGAGCGCGCGCCGAGCCGGATCAGCCCGGCTGACGGGTCGAGCCCGGCCTTCGCCAGCGCGTCCTGCATGCCCTCGATGCGCCCGAGCACGGTGGAGAGGTGGATCTGGTGCGGCCCGCGATAGACGGGCTCGGCCGCGCTGGTCGCGGAGATGTAGGCGATGCGGCGGTGCCCTGCCCGGAGAAGCAGGCTTGCCGCCCGAAACGACGCCACCTTGTCGTCGCTCACCACCGAATCCACGACAAAACCGGGGATCGAGCGATCGAGAAGCACGAGCGGGCGCCCCGCGCGGCGGGCCTCCTCCAGGTGGTCGAACCGGCTCATCAGGGCGGGCGTCACGATCAGCCCGTCCACCTGCTTGCCCAGAAGCACGCGCACCGCGCTGCGCTCCTTGTCGATGTCCTCGGCCGAATTGGCGAGCAGCACGTCGAAGCCGGCATCCGCCGCCACATCGGAGATGCCGCGCAGCGCGCGGCCGAAATAGGGGTTTTCGATGTCGCCCAGCACCACGCCTATCGTGCCCGAGCGCCCCGTGGTCATGCTGCGCGCAAGCGTGTTGGGCTGGTAGCCGAGCGCGCGCGCGGCCTCCTCCACGCTGTCGCGCAACGCCTGGTTGGGCGAGCCGTAGCCGCCGAGCACGCGTGCGGCGGTTGCCTTCGACACGCCCGCCCGCGCCGCGACCTCGCGCACCGTCACGGTTCTCGTTGCAGCCGGTTCAGCATCCATGGGGAGACCTAGAAATCCCGTGCTCGTCTCGTCAAGCGACAAACCGCGTTGACAACAGAGACCGGTCTCTCATAGCGTAGAGACCGGTCTCCATACATGCGGCAAAGGCGGCGCGCGGGCGCTGTCGGGACGGAACAATGACACAAGCATCATCGGCAAGATTGCGCCTCGCGGTGGTGGGCGGCGGCATCTTCGGGGTGTCCACGGCTCTCTCCGCCGCGCGCCTCGGCGCGGATGTGATGATCGTCACCGAAAAGGCGATCGGCAGCGGCGCGTCGAGCCGCTCGCTGTCCTGGCTCAACTCCGCACGCTTCAGGTCGGCACCCTATCACCGGCTGCGCACGGCCGGCATCGACCGCTACCGCACGATGTTCGCGAACGACCCCACGGCGTCCTGGCTGCGCTTCGACGGCGGCCTGACCTGGGATGCCGATGGCGCGGGCAACGCGATGGACCGGGTTCACGCCCATGAGCGCTCGATCGGCTACCACAGCCTGCGCCTCGATGCGGCGGGCGTGGCGGCCACCGTGCCTGGCGTCGACCCCCAGGCGGTGCCCTCGCAAGGTGCGGTCTTCAACCCCGGCGAAGGCTGGGTCGACCTGCCCATGCTGATCGACTCGCTCTTGGTCGAGTTTTCAGCACTCGGCGGCAAGGTGGTGGAGAACGTGGGCGAAGCGCGCGTCACCCTGCAAAACGGCCGGGTCAGCGGGCTTTCCACCGCGAGCGGGCAGTCGCTCGAGGCCGACGCGGTGCTGCTCGCCACCGGCCCCGCCGTGCCGAAGATGGCCGCCGATCTCGGCGTCACCATTCCCGATTCGACGCCGATCTCGCTTCTCGCCAAGACCAAGCCCGTCGAGACGCCGCTGCGCGCGGTCCTCAACACGCCCGGCATCGCGCTGCGCCCCACGCCGGACGGCGCGCTCGTGATGGATTCCGCCTGGAGCGAGGAAGAGATCGCTGGCATGGACCGCGACCAAGTGGCGGTGTCCGAGGAACTTCTCGCCCGCCTGCTGCGCGAGGCCAGCAACGTGCTGATCGGCAACCCCACGCTTGCGCTCGAATCCTTCGCCTTCGGCCCCAAGCCCATTCCGGGCGACGGCGAGCCCGTGTTCGGCGCGCTCGACACGGTGCCCGGTGCCTTTGTCGCCTTCAGCCACAGCGGCGCGACACTCGGCTTGATCGCGGGCGAACTGATCGCGGCCGAGATCGTCTCGGGCGAGCGCAACCCGCTTCTCGAACCCTTCCGCGCCGCCCGCTTCGCCGGCGAAGCCGAGCGGAAGCGCGCTTGAGCGCGGCGCCCTCCCCCACCGGCCGGCCAGGCGCCTGCGTCGAGCTGCAAGGCGTCGACAAGTGGTTCGGCAGCCTCCAGATCCTGCACGACATCGATCTGGAAGTGGGCTTGGGCGAGAAGGTCGTGGTGTGCGGGCCTTCGGGCTCGGGCAAGTCCACCATGATCCGCTGCATCAACCGATTGGAGGTGCACCAGAAGGGCCGCATCGCCGTCAACGGAGTGGTGTTGTCCGACAACCGGCGGGACGTCGACCGCGTGCGCCGCGACGTCGGCATGGTGTTTCAGAACTTCAACCTCTACCCGCACCTGACCGTGCTCGAGAACTGCACGCTCGCGCCGCGCTGGGTGAACAAGGTGCCGCGCAAGGAGGCCGAGGCGCTCGCCCGCGCCTATCTCGAGCGCGTCCGCATTCCCGACAAAGCGGATTTCTACCCGAGCCAACTTTCGGGCGGCCAGCAGCAGCGCGCGGCGATCGCGCGCTCGCTCTGCATGAAGCCCAAGGTGATGCTGTTCGACGAGCCCACATCCGCGCTCGACCCCGAACTCGTGCGCGAGGTGCTGGACACGATGGCGGGCCTGGCGCGCGACGGCATGACCATGATCTGCGTGACCCACGAGATGGGCTTCGCCCGCCAGGTGGCCGACCGCGTGGTGTTCATGGATGGCGGCCGCATCGTGGAATCCGCCCCGCCCGAGGAGTTCTTCGCCCAGCCGCGCGAGGCGCGCACACGTCTTTTCCTCAGCCAGATCCTGCACTAGCGCGAAGCGGAAGAGGCCCGAACACCCCGCGCAAACGACGAATGGCCAACATTCGCGCTCAACCGAAACTCAACGATGGGAACACCGAGATGAAACTGCCACACCTCTTCAAGCGCTTCGCACCGGCCCTGGGCGCGGCATTCCTTCTTTCCGCCGGGCTTTCTCAAGGCTTTGCGAGCGAGCTTCCCCCGCTGCCCCAGGCGATCAAGGATGCGGGCGAGCTGCGCATCGGCGTGAAGTGCGATTCCCCGCCCTTCGGCGCATCGGGCTCGGACGGCAAGCCGGTCGGCGTCGAGATCGACATGGCCAAGCAGCTCGGCACTTATGCGTTCGGTTCGTCTGAGAAGGCCGTCTTGAGCTGCGTCGCCACCGACGCGCGCATCCCCTCGCTCACCGGCGGCAAGATCGACCTGATCCTGGCGACGCTCGGCCGCACGCCCGCGCGCCAGGAAGTGATCGACTATTCCGAGATCTACTACTGGGGCGCGAGCAACGTGATCGTGCCCAAGGACAGCGCGATCCAGACGCTCAGCGACTTCCAGAACAAGTCCATGCTGATCGTGAAGGGCGGCAACCAGATCAAGTGGCTGCGCGAGAACATCCCCGACCTGAGCTTCGTGCAGCTCAACTCCACCTCCGACAGCATCCAGGCGCTGCTGCAGGGCCGCGCGGACGGCTATGCGGGCGACGCGGTGACGGCGGCCATGCTGGTCGGCAACTACCCGCAGCTGCGCATCATCGACGAGGAAGTCGATGTGGGCGTCAACGGCATCGGCCTGCGCAAGGGCGACACCGAGCTCAAGGCCTTCGTCGATGCGGCGCTGAAGAAGATGCGCGACGAGAAGTTCTTCGCCACCTCCGTCAAGACGCATGTGACCGACCCCAACCAGTTCAAGGTCATGCTGAAGGGCTTCGAGACCGCTCCGCCGGTCAAGAACTGAGCAAGCAGGAAGGGCGCCCGCTTTCTCGGGCGCCCTTTCCCATCTTCCGGGGAAGACGGCCGTGGATCTCGACTACCTGTTTGGCGCGCTGCCCGACCTGATGACCGGGCTCAAGATGACGGTGGTCGTCTCGGCACTCGCCATCGCGCTTTCGATCCTGTTGGGCATGGTCGGCGCCTGGGCGCGCACCAGCGGCATCAAGCCGGTGGAATATCTCGCCACAGCCTATGTCGAGCTGATCCGCGGCACGCCGCTTCTGGTCCAGATCTTCTTCATCTTCTACGGCCTGCCGAGCCTGGGGCTCGGGCTTTCCGTGTTCTGGTCGGGCGTGATCGCGCTGACCGCCTGGGCGAGCGCCTTCCACACCGAGAATTTCCGCGCGGGGCTGGCGGCCGTGGGTTCGGGGATGCGCGACGCCTCAGCCTCGCTCGGCTTGCGCCGCTGGCAGCACGGGCTCTTCGTGGTGCTTCCGCTCGCCGCCCGCGCAGCGCTTCCCTCGGCCGTCAACACGGTGGTCTCCACCTTCAAGAACTCGGCCTATCTCCAGGCCATCGGGCTGGTCGAGCTGACTTTCGTGGCTGTGGACCGCATCGCCTACGACTTCCGCGCCACCGAGATGTTCTTCGCCATCTGCGTGATCTACGTGGTCTGCGTGCTCATGCTGTCCACCGGCGGGCGCATGCTCGAACGCCGCCTCAACCGGCCGTACGAGGCGCGCTGACTTATGCTGCTTTATGACTTTCGCTTCTTTCTGCTCGAAGGGTTTCTGAACACCCTGCTTTTGTCGGGTGCGATGATCCTGGGCGGGACGTTCTTCGCGATCCTGTTCGCGGCCGGGCTTTTCGTGCCGATCAAGCCCTTGCGCATGGCCGTCTACGGGCTGGTCGAGATCCTGCGCGACATCCCGCTGATGGTGACGGTGCTTCTGGTCTATTTCATGCTGCCCAATGCCGGGCTCTCGCTCGACCCGTTCTGGTCGAGCGCGCTGAGCGTTTCCGTGTGGGGCGGGGCGAACGGCGCCCACATCATTCGCGCCGGCCTGCTCGCCGTGCCCAAGGGCCAGCGCGAGGCAGCCCAGGCCTTCGGCCTGCGCGGCTGGAAGGGCCTGCTCCTGGTGATCGTGCCGCAGGCCATGCCCGTGATCCTGCCGCCTTATGTCAGCCTGATCACCGGCCTCGTGCAGGCGAGTTCGCTCGGTGCCGTGATCGGCGCGCACGAGCTGTTTCGCGCGGGCCAGGTCCTGATCGAGCAGACCACGATCTCCCAGGGCGGCAGCCCGGCCTATCTGGTCTACGGGCTGATCCTCGTGGTCTACTTCATCCTGTGCTCGACGATCTCGCTGATCGGCCGCCGGGCGGAAGCCTATTTCGCGAGGGACGTGCGCGCGAAAAGGCAGTCCAACGCGGCCCAGCCCGCGATGGCGGAAAAGTTCACCACTCAGCCGACTTGAGGATCTAGAGCCCGCCTTCCGTTTCCAGAAAGGCGACGATCTCTTCGAGACCCACCCTGCGCCGCATGTCGGTGAACACGAAGGGCCGGCCGCCGCGCTGCTTTTCGGTGTCGCTTCGCATCACGTCGAGGTCCGCGCCCACGAAGGGGGCGAGGTCGGTCTTGTTGATGATCAGCAGGTCCGAGCGCGTGATGCCAGGCCCCCCCTTGCGCGGGATCTTCTCGCCTGCGGCGACATCGATCACGTAAAGCGTGATGTCGGCGAGGTCGGGCGAGAAGGTGGCGGCTAGGTTGTCGCCGCCCGATTCGATGAACACCACGTCGAGATCGGGAAAGCGGCGGCGCATCTCGGCGATGGCCTGGAGGTTGATGGAAGCATCCTCGCGGATCGCGGTGTGCGGGCAGCCGCCCGTTTCCACGCCGATGATGCGCTCCTCGGGCAGCGCCTGCACGCGGTTGAGGATCAGCTCGTCCTCTTTGGTGAAGATGTCGTTGGTGACGACGGCGACCGACCAGCGGTCGCGCATCCGCTTGCACAGCATCTCCGTCAGCGTCGTCTTGCCCGCGCCCACGGGGCCGCCGATGCCCACGCGCAGCGGGCCGTTGGGTGAGGTCATGATCGGAACACCCGCGAATAAAGCGCCTCGTGGCGCATGGAAAGAATGTCGGAAGAGGTGGAGGAGGAGCCGAGATCGTCGAGCGAGGATCGCGCGGCGCGCGCGGCCGTGTCGAGCAGCAGCGGCTCGAATGCTGCGAGAGTGGCTACCCCGTCGCGCTGCCCGAGCGGCACGAGGCGAAGGGCTGCCTGCACGAGGTTCGCGCTGAAGGCGTGGAGGAAGCCGAGAAGGGCCGCTTCCAGCGCCACCCCGCTCCGCCCTGCCGCGACGCCCACCGCCACCGGATAGGGAAGGTCGGACGGCAGGCCCGGCAGCCATGCGGAGACCGCCTCGCCAAAGGCTGCGCCCTGCAGCGTGGTTTCCAGGTGGCGCTCGCGCGAGCCCGCGAGCGCCTGGCCGAGTTCGGCCACAGCACCCGCATCGCCGCCGCTTGTCGCCTCGCGCCAGGCTTCCGCCAGCAGCACCGCGTCGTTCCAGCCCGAGCCGTGGGCGACGAGCACGCTCAGCCAGCCTTGCAGGGAGGCACGGTCGTGAACGAGCCCCTCATGCACCGCGCTTTCGAGCCCGTGGCTGTAGGCGAAGGCGCCGACCGGGAAGGCGGGCGACAGCCAGGACAGGAGCCTGAGCAGCGCCGGCCCGGCTGGGGTGTCAGTCATGGTCGTGGGAGTAGTGCCCATGCGCGTGGCCGTGCCCGTGATATGCACCGTGCACGGGCTGGAAGGGCGCGCTCACTTCGCGCACCGTGGCGCCCAGGCCTTCCAGCATGGCGCGGATCACGTGGTCGCGGCGGATCAGGATGCGGCGGTCGTCGATCTGGGCTGCGAGGTGGCGGTTGCCGAGATGCCAGGCGAGATGGCGCAGCGGCACATGCTCGCCCGCCTCGACCTCGTAGAGCGGCTCGTCGGCCGCCTCGATCCGCACCGCGCGCCCGTCTTCCAGCACGAGCAGGTCGCCATCGGCGAACAGCACGGGCTCGGGCAGGTCCACCGTCACGGCCAGGCCCTCGAGCGTCGTCACCCGCTTGCGCCGCAGGTGCCGCTCGGAAGCTTCGAGCCGCACGGTGCCGGCGATCTCCGCATGGGAATGGTGGGCGTGGGAAATGGCGCGCATGGGGGCTCAGAACAGGAAATAGCGTTGGGCCATGGGAAGCACGTCCGCCGGCTCGCAGGTGAGCAACTCGCCGTCCGCGCGCACCTCGTAGGTCTCGGGATCGACCTCCATGTGGGGCGTGCGGTCGTTGAGGATCATGGACGCCTTGGAGATCGTGCCGCGCGTGTTTTCCACGGCAGCCATCCCCTTGGCCACCCCGAGCCGCTCCTTGAGCCCGTTGTCGAGTGCGGCCCGGCTCACGAAGGTGAGCGAGGAGAGCGCCGGCGCGCGCCCGTAGGCGCCGAACATCGGGCGGTAGTGCATGGGCTGGGGCGTGGGGATCGACGCGTTGGGGTCCCCCATGGGGGCTGCCGCGATCGTGCCGCCCACGAGCACCATGTCCGGCTTCACCCCGAAGAAGGCGGGGTTCCACAAGACGAGATCGGCGCGCTTGCCCACTTCCACCGAGCCGACATGTTTGGACAGGCCTTGGGCGATGGCGGGGTTGATCGTGTATTTCGCCACATAGCGGCGCACCCGCATGTTGTCGTTCTGGCCGGTCTCCTCGGGCAGGGGCCCACGCTGCACCTTCATCTTGTGCGCGGTCTGCCACGTGCGGATCACCACCTCGCCGACGCGGCCCATGGCCTGGCTGTCCGACGAGATGATCGAGAACGCGCCGATGTCGTGCAGGATGTCTTCGGCGGCGATGGTTTCCTTGCGGATGCGGCTTTCGGCAAACGCGATGTCCTCGGGGATCGAGGGCGAAAGGTGGTGGCACACCATCAGCATGTCGAGATGCTCGGCGATGGTGTTGCGCGTATAGGGCCGCGTCGGGTTGGTGGAGGACGGGATGACGTTCGAAAGCCCGCAGACCTTGATGATGTCGGGCGCGTGGCCCCCGCCCGCGCCTTCGGTGTGGAAGGCGTGGATCGTGCGGCCCTTGAAGGCGCGGATCGTGTCTTCCACGAAGCCGCTCTCGTTCAGCGTGTCCGTGTGGATCATCACCTGGACGTCGTGGTCGTCGGCCACGCTCAGGCAGGTGTCGATGGCCTGAGGCGTGGTGCCCCAGTCCTCGTGCAGCTTGAGCGCGCAGGCGCCGCCCTCGATCATCTCGACGAGGGCCGCGGGCCGCGAGGCGTTGCCCTTGCCGGACAGGCCGAGATTGATCGGAAACGCGTCGAAGGACTGGATCATGCGCGCGAGATGCCACGGCCCCGGCGTGCAGGTGGTGGCGAGCGTGCCGTGCGCGGGGCCCGTGCCGCCGCCGAGCATGGTGGTGACGCCCGACATCAGCGCCTCCTCGATCTGCTGGGGGCAGATGAAGTGGATGTGGGCGTCGACGCCGCCCGCCGTCAGGATGCGGCCCTCGCCCGCGATGGCCTCGGTGCCCGGCCCGACCACGATCGTCACGCCGTCCTGCGTGTCGGGGTTGCCGGCCTTGCCGATGCCCACGATCACGCCGTCGCGCAGGCCCAGATCGGCTTTGACGATGCCCCAATGGTCGACGATCAGCGCGTTGGTGATCACGGTGTCCACCGCGCCTTCCGCGCGGGAGGCCTGGGACTGGCCCATGCCGTCGCGGATCACCTTGCCGCCGCCGAACTTCACCTCCTCGCCATAGGTGGTGAAATCCTTTTCCACCTCGACGAAGAGCTCGGTGTCGGCCAGCCGCACGCGGTCGCCCACGGTGGGTCCGTACATCTGCGCGTAAGCCGCGCGGGAAAGGGTCGCGGGCATCAGAGGTCTCCCATCACCTTGCCCTGGAAGCCGAACACGCGGCGCTTGCCGCCGAACGGCACCAGCCGCACCTCGCGCTCCTGGCCGGGCTCGAAGCGCACGGCGGTGCCGCTCGCGATGTCGAGCCTGAGCCCGCGCGTCTGTTCCCGGTCGAAGCGCAGGGCCTCGTTGGTTTCGAAGAAATGGTAGTGCGAGCCGACCTGGATCGGGCGGTCGCCGGTGTTGGCGACCAGAACCGTGAGGGCTTCGGCACCCGCGTTCAGCGTGATCGGGCCTTCGGCCGAGATGATTTCGCCAGGGATCACGCTCAGCCTCCCGCCAGAACCCAGAGCCCGCCGAGCGCGGTGAGCCCGCCCAGCGCACGCGCACCGACCCGGCCGGAAAGCCGGCCCAAGGCAACGCCAAGCGCCACGCCCGTGCCGTGCAGCAGGGCCGTCGCCGCGGCGAACCCGCCCGCAAAGGCCCAGGCCCCGGCCGCACCCAGTTCACCGCCGTGGGCAAAGCCGTGAAACAGCGCGAAGAAGCCCACGAGCATGGCTGCCCACCCCGTCGGCGCCCGCAGCGCGACGAGCGCCGCAAGCCCCAGCACCACGACGGACGCCCCGACCACGGGCTCCACGAAAGGCAGGCCGAGGCCCGCGATCGCCGCCGCAAAGCCCAGCACCATCGCGCCCACGAAGGCTGCCGGCACGGCCCAGACCGCGCGTCCGCCCAGAAGCGACGCCCAGAGGCCCACGCCCACCATGGCGAGCAGGTGGTCGAGCCCGAAGAAGGGATGCGAGAAGCCGGCGGCGAACGAGCCGTGCGCGGCGGGGTCGAGATGCGCGAAAGCGGGCGTGGCAGCCAGGCTCAAGCCGAGGACGAGAAGGGTTCTGCGCATGATCGGGCCTTTCAGCGGATGGGTTCGTGGACGGTGACGAGTTTCGTGCCGTCGGGAAAGGTGGCTTCCACCTGAACGTCGTGGATCATCTCGGCCACGCCCGCCATCACCTGGTCGCGCGTGATCACATGGGCGCCCGCTTCCATCAGCTCGGCCACCGGGCGACCGTCGCGCGCGCCTTCCACCACGAAGTCGGAGATCAGGGCGATGGCCTCGGGGTGGTTGAGCTTGACGCCGCGTTCGAGCCGCCTGCGGGCCACCACGGCCGCCATGGCGACCAGGAGCTTGTCTTTCTCGCGCGGGGTGAGGTTCATGAGGAATTCCTAAAGCTGCCAGACCTTGGGCAATGGCTGTTCGGGCGCAAGCAGGCCGAGCAGCGGCTCGAGCCGCCGCCGCAGCAGGAGCCCGCTTTCGGCCACGAGCCGCACCACGAGCTTGCCGCCCCAGACGCTTGCGCCCCCTTCCGCGCCCGCGATGCCGCGCGCCTCGTCCAAGACACGCTCGGGCGCAGCGGACACATGGAGCACTGTCGCCATAGCGCGCCGGCCGCCGAGTGCGGCTGGGCGCGCGAGCTTTTCCGCGACCGCGCCATCCACCCGGAAATCCTCGGCGAAGATCAGCCGCCCGTCGCGGCGCACGCGCCAGCGGTCGTGCAGGAAGCCCGCCGAAACGCTTTCGCCCATCGCCTGGCGCCCCCAGAGCACGGCCTCGACGGCCAGCAGCTCGGCATCCCCTTCGAGGTCCACTTCGAGACGCCGCGCGAGCCGCGCGCCGTTGAACAGGATGGTTTCCTGCGGCAGCCAGCAGAGCCTGGCCCCACTTCCCACGCGCAGCGTGTTCGCGACGCGCGCATCCGCGCCCGTCGAGCGGTAGATGCGCTCGCAGGCCTGGGTGGAGATCACCGCGCGCGCCGCTTCCGCCACCGCGATCTCGACCGCGAACCTGTCGCCCCCCGTCAGCCCGCCCGCCGTGTTGATCAGCACGGCCTCGGGCGCGTGGGCCGCCTCCACCGGGCGGGGCAGCCTGATCTTGGCGCAGCCTTCCTGGTAGAGCGTGGCGAGCCGGCTCCGCCCCTCGCGCATGCGGAAGGACGCCCGCGCCGCGCCCTCGGCGCGCTGCATGCGGACGGCGGGGGTGCCCGCATCCGAGATGGTGGTGTCCAAGAACATCGGGGTCGTCTGGCTTCCCTCAAAGCCGGATCAGTTTTTTGCAGGTTCCACCAACGCCGCCCGCTCGGCAAGCCCACCGGGACCCCTTGGCCGCGTTTGCGCCGCGCATGGCAGCCCTGCGCGATGCCCGCTTGCGGTGGGTGGGGGAATCGTGTCTGTTCCGCGCCACCACAGGGGTGCTCCGTTTGGACGGGGCTGAGAGCGCGGCGCCAAGCTGCGAAACCCTCAAGCTGATCTGGTTAGTACCAGCGGAGCGAGGCGGACCATGTTTTCAGGCGCACAAGTCGCATTGTATCCCATGACGGACGATTTCGTGTCCGTCATCCTCGGGAACCTCGCGGCGCTCGACCCCTATCGGGCCGATTTCCGCATCGAGACGGACGATCTCTCCACCCTTCTGGTCGGCCCGCCCGAAGAGCTCTTTCCCGCCATGCGCGACCTTCATGTCGCAGCATCCCGCAATGGCATCCACTGCGTGATGCATGCCACCGTCTCGCGCGGCTGTCCCGGCGAACCGGACGACCCGATCTGCACGCCGATCGCCGGCCGCTTCGCCGACGAGCCTCTCGCGACACGCGTGGAAACGGCGCTTGCGGCGGTGGCCGGCGCGGCACCCACGGGACAGCAGGTGGCAGCCCAGCTCTCGCTTTATCCGCTGGGCGCGGCCCACCACATGGACGAGATCTACGGCTGCATCGATTTCCTGAAGCGCTCCGGCGTGTTCGGCCGCTCCAAGAACTTCTGCACGACCCTGCGCGGCGACGCGGGCCCGGTCTTCGCCACGCTGAGCGAAGCGTTCCTGCGCTTCGGCTCGCCGCAAGGCCATCTCGCTCTCGATCTGACTGTTTCCGCGAACAGCCCCTCGGCCGCCTGAGCCCAGCGCGCTCCAGCGATCCCGTTCCAGTGCCGGCTCCCACCCTTTTCTCCCGCGCGGGCCCCGCCGCGCTCGCCATCGCGGCCGTGTTCGCCGCGTGGCAGCTCTATGCCGACCTCTCAGGCATCGGGCCAGCCACGCTGCCGTCGCCCGCGCGCGTCGCGGCCCAAGGCTGGGTGAACCGCGAGGCGCTTTGGGAGAACACGCTGCCCACGCTGCGCGCCACGCTTCTGGGCTTCGCCTGCTCGCTTTCGGCGGCGTTCCTGCTTTCGGTGGCGCTCGACTTCTCCGCCATGCTCAGGCGCGCGCTGTTTCCGCTCTTCATCGTCAGCCAGACGCTGCCCTTGATCGCCATCGCGCCGCTCGTGGTGTTGTGGTTCGGCTTCGGCCTCCTGCCCAAGATCATGCTGGTGGCGCTCGTCACCTTCTTTCCCATGCTGGTGGCGCTCGTGCAGGGCTATGCCGCGACCGAGCGCGAGATCTCGGCGCTGCTCCGCTCGATGGGCGCCACGCGCTGGCAGGCCTTTCGCATCGCGCGGCTGCCGTCAGCACTTCCCTTCTTCTTCGCGGGTTTGCGCATCTCCATCACCTATGCGGTGGTGGGCGCCATCTTCGCGGAATATGCGGGTGCGGCGCGGGGATTGGGCATCTTCATCCTCAACGCCAAGAACAATTTCCGCCCCGACCTGGTGCTCGCCGCCGTGGGCGTCAGCGCGACCCTCACCCTCCTGCTCTTCGGCGCCTGCGTGATCGCCGGCCGCTTGGCCATGCCCTGGCTGCGCTTCGAGGATGGAGGGCGGCGATGAAGCTTGCGCTCCAAAACCTCCGCAAGGCCTTCGGCGAGACGCCAGTGCTCGACGGCGTCTCGCTCCATGTGGCCGAAGGCGAGTTCGTTTCGATCCTCGGGCCTTCGGGGGCCGGCAAGTCCACGATCTTCCAGGCGCTCACCGGGGGCACCAGCGCTGACGGCGGCGAGCTTCTGCTCGACGACCGGCCGCTCGCCCCGAAGACCGCGCCCTTCGCCTTCATGCCGCAGCGCGACGCGCTTCTGCCCTGGCGCCGCATTCTCGACAACGCGACGCTCGGCCTCGAAGTGCAGGGCATGGGCCGGGCCGCGGCGCGCGAGAAGGTGCGGCCGCTGTTGGCCGAATTCGGCCTTGCCGGCTTCGAGCACCACTACCCCGCCCAGCTTTCGGGCGGCATGCGCCAGCGCGCGGCACTCCTGCGCACCGTGGTGCAGGAGCGCGCCGTGCTTTTGCTCGACGAGCCCTTCGGCGCGCTCGACGCGCTGACCCGCACGGGCATGCAGCGCTGGCTGGAGACGATGTGGAAGCGCCACCGCTGGACCGCGCTCCTGATCACGCACGACGTGCGGGAAGCCGTGTTCCTGTCCGACCGCATCTATGTGCTGTCCGCCCGGCCCGCCCGCGTGGTGGCGGAATTCGCCGTTCCCCAGGCCCGCCCGCGCGGCATCCGCGACACAGCCGACATCGAGGCGGCCGTGCTCGAAACCCTTCTCACCCCACCTCACCCCGGAGACGCCCCGTGACCTCGTTCAACCGACGCCAGACCCTGCTTCTCGGCCTTGCCGCCGGCATGGGCGCGAGCCTTCCTGCATGGGCGCAGTCCGCCCCCGCCAAGCTCACGGTGGCGCTCGACTGGACGCCCAACACCAACCATATCGGCCTTTATGTCGCCCAGGCGAAGGGCTTCTACGGGGAAGCCGGGCTCGACGTCGAAATCCTGCCCTATGCGGACACGAGCGCCGGCACGCTGGTTGCCAACCGCGTGGCCGATTTTGGCGTGTCGAGCGCCATCGGCTTCTTCACCCAGCGCGCGGCGGGCGCGGCGCTCAAGGCAACCTACGCGGTCGTGCAGACCGAGACCGGGCGCCTCGTCTTCAAGGGCGACCGCGCGGATATCCAGCGCCCGCGCGATCTCGACGGCAAGACCTATGGCGGCTTCGGCAGCAACTGGGAGAAGGCGCTCGTCTCGACGCTGATCCGCGCCGATGGCGGCGAAGGCCGCTTCGAGACCGTCACGCTGGGCACTTCCGCCTACGAGGCGCTGGCCAACGGCGCGGTGGACTTCACGCTCGAAGTCTACACCTGGGAGGGCGTCAAGGCCGAGATCGAGAATCGCCCCCAGCGCGCCTTCCGCTATGCCGATTGGGGCGTGCCCGACCAGCACACCACCTTCATCGTCTCGAACCCCGCCTTCCTCGACGCCGAGCCCACCCGCGCCGCATCCTTCATCGCGGCGACCCAGCGCGGCTACGCGTTCGCCGTCGCCGAGCCCGACGAGGCCGCGCGCATTCTGGTCGAGGCCAACAAGGGGATGCTGTCCGACCCCGCTCTGATCCGCGCCTCGCTCAAGGCGCTGGTTGAGGGCCACTACCTCGCCCGGCCCGACGGCACGGTCGGGCTGATCGACCCCGCAAAGATCGAGGCCATCGGCGGCTTCCTCTTTGCCGCCGGCATCCTGCGCGACGCGGACGGCAACGCGCTTTCCGCGCGCCCCGATTTTTCGGGCTACTTCACCAACCGCTATTTCCCCAACACCTGACGGAGCACGATCCGGCCAATCGGCGGCGGATCGGCAGAACGAAAACCTCGTCTCGCCCGGTATTTTCAAGCAGGCTTTTGCTTCAACCGGGCGAGCCCCCGTGACAGGCTTTCTCCAGCAGGCGGCCCTCGCACCGCGCTGCCTGAGAGGAGGATGCCATGACCCGTCTCGTTCCCGTTCTCGACCTGTCGCGCCTGTCGCAGGGCGCATCCGAGCGGCGCACCTTTCTGGCGGACCTGCGCTCGGCCGCGCGCGATGTGGGCTTCTTCTATCTCGCGGGCCACGGCATCCCGCGCGAGGAGGTGGACGAGGTCCTGGGCGCCGCGCGCGCCTTTTTCGCCCTGCCCGAAAAGGACAAGCTCTCGATCGAGATGGTGAATTCCTCCCAGTTCCGCGGCTACACGCGCACGGGGGGCGAACTGACCAAGAACAAGCCCGACTGGCGCGAGCAGCTCGACATCGGCGTCGAGAACCCGCCCCTCCCCTCGCGGCCCGACGCGCCCGCCTGGACGCGCCTGCAAGGGCCCAACCAGTGGCCGGAAACCCTGCCCGATCTGAAGCCGGCCCTTCTGCAGTGGCAGGCGAGCGTCACGGCCACCGCGATCCGGCTTCTGGAAGCGTTTGCCGAAGCGCTGGAGCAGCCGGCCGACGCGTTCGAGGCGATCTACCGCGACACGCCCAACCACCGCATGAAGATCGTGCGCTATCCCGGCCGCGAGGGCGCGGGCCAAGGTGTCGGCGCCCACAAGGATGGCGGCTTCCTCACGCTTCTGCTGCAGGACGAGAACAACGGCCTCCAGGTCGAGTATGACGGCGCCTGGGTGGATGTGGACCCGATCCCCGGCACGCTGGTGGTGAACATCGGCGAGCTTTTGGAGCTTGCGTCGAACGGCTATCTGCGCGCCACCGTCCACCGTGTCGCCACGCCGCCCGAAGGCGTCGAGCGCATTTCCGTGCCGTTCTTCTTCGGCGCGCGGCTAGACGCCACGATTCCGCTGGTGGACCTGCCCGACGAACTGGCCGTGCAGGCGACCGGGCCGGCCAGCGACCCCGACAACCCGCTTCTGCGCGATGTCGGATTCAACGTGCTGAAAAGCCGCCTGCGCTCCCACCCCGACGTGGCGCAGCGCCACTACGCCGACCTTCTCGAAAGCGGCTTCCTGCGCGGCTGAGGCGCCCGGCAAAGGGATGAACGAAGCCGGCAAAGGAGCGGGGCTCTCGCAAGTTTGAGGCGCGCACGATGTGCCTCGCCTCCTGACACGACGCGCATTCCGGTCCACACTCCCCGCCGAGCCGACCGCACGGGAACCGTTTCCGTGCTTTGGGGCTCCCAAGGAGATCGACGATGGCGGGACGTCTGGCGGGCAAGGTTGCGCTGATTTCGGGGGGTGCGGGGGGCTGCGGGCTCGCGGCGTCCGAGCTGTTTGCCACGGAAGGTGCTGCCATTGGCATCGTCGACCTGCCCAGGAGCCAGGGCGAGGCGGTCGCCGAAGGCATCCGCGCGAAGGGCGGCCGCGCCGTCTTCGCGCCCGCCGACGTTTCGCAGAGTGCTGAGGTCAAATCGGCCGTCGAGACCGTGACGCGTGAACTCGGCCCCATCACGGTCTTGATGAACCATGCCGGCATCCTGGCAGTCGGGCCCTTTCTTGAGACCGAGGAGGACGAGTGGGACCGCCTGATGGCCGTCAACGTGCGCTCGATGTTTCTGGTCACCAAGGCCGTGCTGCCCGGCATGATCGCGGCAGGCGGCGGCTCGATCGTTTCGACGTCTTCCATTTCGGGCGTGGTGGCGACGCCGATGGAGGTGCTCTACTGCACCACCAAGGGCGCCTGCCACATGTTCGCGCGTGCGCTTGCGGTGGAATTCCGCGACCGCAACATCCGTTCCAACGCCATCTGCCCCGGCTTCATCGCGACCGACCACGGCAAGCGCGAGATCGAGGGCCTGTCGCGCTTCGGCGTCGATGTGTCGCCCGAGGCCATCGCGCTCCAGCAGGGCCGGCTCTGCAAGCCCGAGGAGGTCGCGGCCGCAGCCTTGTTTTTGGCGAGCGATGAGGCCAGCTTCGTCAACGGCGCGCACCTGTTCGCGGACAACGCCTTCACCGCCATGTAGCGGAAAAGAAAAAACCAGAGGAGAACCGAAATGCTGGCAACCGGTGGAATCGAGAAAGGCGGGCTCTGGCGCAACTGGGTGGGCAACCAGTCCTGCATCGCACGCCATTTCGCCAACCCGCGCTCCGAGGATGAGCTGTCGAGCGTGGTGCGCGAGGCCACCTCGCAGGGGATGAACGTGCGCTGCGCGGGCTCGGGCCATTCCTTCACGCCCGTGGTGGAAACGAGCGGCTTGTTGCTCAGCCTGCGCGACCACCAGGGCATCGTCTCGGTCGACGAGGCGCGCAAGCGCGTCACCGTCAAGGCCGGCACCACCATCAACGCGCTCGGCAAGGCTTTGAAGGAGCGCGGCCTGTCGATGGTCAACCAGGGCGACATCGACAGCCAGGCCTTAGCCGGCGCCTTCACCACCGGCACGCATGGCACGGGCGCCAAGCTCGGCAACCTCGCCTCCTCGATCACCGGCATGCGCCTCGTGCAGCCGGACGGCAGCGTCCTCGTGGTCGACGAGAACGACCCCGACATGCTGCTCGCCGCGCGCGTCCATGTCGGCACGCTCGGCGTGATCTCGGAGATGACGCTGCAACTGATGGACAGCTACAACCTCCACGAGACGCTGTGGCGCGCGGATTTCGACGAATGCATGGAGCAGCACGACGAACTCGCCGCCAAGCACCGCCATTTCGGCTTCTTCTGGTGCCCGGTGCCCGCGAGCCGCCACTGCTACTGCCTGCCCGACACCGCCTCCACCTCGAAGAGCGGCCGTGACGCCGATGTCTGCGAGATGAAGATCATGGACATCACCGAGGAAGCGCCGATGGAGCGCGGCTTCGAGAAGATCGCCTATTCCTCGGAAATCTACCCGATCGAATATGTGCCCAACTTCCACGAGCTCGAATATGCCGTGCCGGTGGCGCATGGAAAGGATGCGGTCAAGGCCGTGCGCAAGCTCATGCTCGAGAAGCACCCGGACGCGATCTACCCCATCGAATACCGCTTCACCGCGGGCGACCCCGCCTGGATGAGCCCCTTCCACGAGCAGGACAGCGTCACCGTCTCGGTGTCCGGCCAGCCGGGCCTCGACTACTGGAACTATCTCAAGGACGTGGACGACATCCTGCGCGAATACGGCTCGCGCCCGCACTGGGGCAAGATGCACTTCCTGACCGGCGACGACGTGACCGAACTCTACCCCAAGGCCGAGGAATTCCGCGCCCTGCGCCGCAAGCTCGACCCCGAGGGCCGCTTCCTGAACGACCACCTGACGCAGCTCTTCGGCTGACGAGACAGGCGCGGCGGTGGTGGGAGCTTAGAGCGCCATCGCCGCCTTGCGTCCGTCATGGATGGCAAAGGCCACGGGGCGTGACGCCGTGCAGTCGCCGATGGCGCGGTGGGCGATGCCGCGGGCTTCGAGTTCCAGGCCGAGCGTGTCGTCGGCCATGGAGGTCGCGGCATAGACCAGCGTGTCGGCTTCCACCACTTCCTCCTCGCCCGACAGGAGCGAGACGATCCGCGCGGTTTTGCCGTCCCAGTGGAGCACGGCACTTTCCGTCATGAAGCGCACCGCGTGCCTGGCGAGCGCGCGGCGCAGCGGCCCATCGGCCGCCATGCGCTGGAGTTCCTTGCCCACCAGGGGGTCGGGCGTCACGAGCGTCACGGCATGGCCGTCTTCGGCGAGCTTCCAGGCGGTGCCGCAGCCCTTCCAGTTGCCGCCGTCGTCGAGCAGGATCACGCGGCTTCCCGGCCGCGCCTCGCGCGCCATCACGGCTTCCGCCGAGACCGCCGTGCCGCCGCCGGGAATGGCGTCCCATTGCGGCAGCACGCGCTGGAAGGCGCCGTCGGGCGGCAGCGCGCCGGTCGCCAGAACCACGTGATCGGCACCCTCGCGCTCGACATCGTCGGCATCGAGATATTGGTTGAAGCGCACCTCCACCTGAAGCTGGTTGAGCTGGCGGCCGTACCACTCGATCAAGTCGATGATCTGGGTGCGCCGCGGCTGCATGCCGGCCAGCCGGAACTGCCCGCCGAGCCGGTCGGAGGCTTCGGCCAGCACCACGCGATGCCCGCGCTCGGCGGCCACGCGCGCGGCTTCCAAGCCCGCCGGCCCCGCCCCCACCACGAGCACGCGGGCGGGCTTGGGCGTTGGCGTGAAACGGTCCCCGCCCCATTCCCATTCACGCCCCGCGGACGGGTTCACGACGCACGAGATCCAGTAGTCGCGCGAGCGGCGCCCCCAGCACATCTGGTTGCACGACAGGCAGCCGCGGATGTCTTCCGCCCGGCCCGCCTGGGCCTTGTTCGCGAGATGGGGGTCGGCGATCTGCCCGCGCACGATGGAAACGAGGTCGGCGCGGCCCTCGCTCAACACGCTTTCGGCGTTTTCGGGGGTGCGGATGTGGCTTTCCGCCGTCACCAGCGCGTGGCGCACGGTGGATTTGAGCACGGCCGACAGGTCGGCCCCGAGCTTTTCGGGATAAAGGAATGTCGGGATGATCGTGGCGAACGAGAAATAGGAGCCGGTGCCGCAGGTCACGTAGTCCATCAGCGCTTCGCGGTCGTGGCGTTCCACGATCTCGGCCAGCGCTTCGCGCTTGAGCGCCACTTCGACGCCGGGATCGTCGTTGACGGCGAGCCCCACGATGAAATCCTCGCCGCAGGTTTCGCGGATGCGCGTCATCACCTCGCGGCTCATGCGCGTGCGATTCTCGAGGCTCCCGCCCCAGCGGTCGTCGCGGCGGTTCGACCAGGGCGTCCAGAACTGGTCGAGCATGGAGTGGTAGGCGGCCCACACCTCCACTCCGTCGAAGCCCGCCTCGTGCGCGCGGCGCGCGGCCTGCACGAAGCCGTCGACGGTCTCCTCGATCTCGCGCTCGTTCATGCGGTGGGAGCCGTCGGAATCGTGGTAGCTCGGCAGGCCCGAAGGCGACCATCCCGCATGGAACGAGTTGTCGGCATCAGCGTGCTGGCCGACATGGTAGAGCTGCTGGATGGCGAGGGCGCCGTTGCCGCGGATGGCGTCGGTCACCTTGCGGAAATGCGGCACCACCCGGTCGTCCGAGGGCAGGAAGTTGCCGCGCGTGAGCACGGCCGCCTGATGCACGGGTACGGGTTCCACCACGATCATGGCGGCGCCCCCGATGGCGCGCTCGGCGTAATAGGCGGCGTGCTGCTCGGTGGGCAGGCCGTCGCGCGCCATGTTGGCGGTGTGGGCGCCGAAGACGATGCGGTTGCGCAGCGTTCGGCCGCGCAGGGTGGCGGGGGTGAAGAGGCGCTTGAACTGGCTCTCGGTCATGTGCCCCTTTTCCTTCAAGCGCCGATGGCTGTTGCCTATCGGCTGGCATCGGCGTCACAGTGTCAATGGGAATGATTTTCGCGGGAGAGCGGCGGAAAACTCACGGGTGGTGGGGGCTTGGAGCTTACAGGGTCCCCCTCCCCCCTGAGGGGAGGGGTCAGGGGTGGGGGTAACGGTGCCGGAGGAAAGACGGACAATCGTTCGGGGGAGAAGATGTGGGAACGTCACCCCCACCCCTGACCCCCTGCTCCTCGCGTAGCTCGGAGCGTTCGATGCTCAAGAAGCCATCCCTATGGCTTCTTGCCGGCCTATCGGCCGTCGCCTCTCACCCCGCTCAAGGGGGAGGGGAAGACTGAGAGGGTTGTGGGGTCGGGAGCAGGCATGGTTCGCAGGTATTACAGCCTTCCCTCGCTCAACGCGCTGGCGGCGTTCGAGGCGGCGGCGCGGCATGGGAGCCTGACCAAGGCCGCCGAGGAACTCAATGTCACGCCGGGTGCTGTGTCGCGGCAGGTGCGCAGCCTGGAGGAGGAGGTGGGCAGCCCGCTGTTCCTGCGGCGCCACCGCGCGGTGGAACTGACGCGCGAGGGCGAGACGCTGGCCGCTTCCCTGCGCGATGGGTTCGAGCGGATGTCGGCGACCTTTCGCCAGCTTCAATCGCGCGGCGGGCAGTCGAGCGTCACGCTCGGCTCCACGCTCGCCATGGCGCATCTCTGGCTGATGCCGCGCATGGGCACCTTCTGGAACAGCCATCCCGACATCACGATCGACCACGTGATCTCCGACCACCCCCGCGGCCTCGACCGCCCCGATATCGACCTGCGCCTGCGCTATGGCGAAGGCGTCTGGCCCGACGAGGTATCCGCCAAGCTCCACGACGACCGCATCTTTCCCGTCGCGAGCCCGGCCTTCGCCAAGGCCTACCCGGCCGAGACGCTGGCCGAACTTTCGCAGCTCCAGCTTCTCTCGGTGGAGGGTATCGACTGGACCTGGACCACCTGGGGCGAGTTCCTGCGCGCCAACGGCCACGACGACCGCCGCACCAATGTGCGCCGCTTCAACTCCTATGTGATAGCGCTGCAAGCCGCGCGTAGCGGGCAAGGCGTGGCGCTCGGCTGGGCGAAGCTTGTGGAGCCGCTGATCGAGGCGGGAAGCCTGGTGCGCGTGTCCCATGCCGAGATTGCGGCACCCCAATCCTATTTCGTCACCTGGAGCGCGCGCCGCCCGTTGAGCGCGCAAGGCACGGTCGTGCGCGACTGGCTGCTCTGGGCTGAATCGTTGAGCCCAGCTCAAGCGAGCCGGCTTCCCTTTTCGCTTGAACAGCCCGCCCCGAGGCGCTCCCATAAGCCCAAGGGAGCGCTCACATGACGATCACGGACACCGCGAACACCTTAGCGACCGAAGCCCCGGCCCAGCGCCGCGGCGGCGGCAGGCTCGGCCGCAAGGCCCAACGGAGCGCGGCCGTCCCCTCGCTGCCCACGCTGGTGCGCAAGATCCCCGTCTACGAGATCGTGCCCGACGAGGCGGTGGAGCTGATCCACGAGGCCTCGCTCGCGATCCTGGAGGAGGTGGGCTGCGAGTTCCGCGACGACGAGGCGATAGCCATGTGGAAAGCCGCCGGCGCGGATGTCTCCGACACCCGCGTCCGCATCGACCGCGCGCTTCTGATGGAGCTCGTGGGCAAGGTGCCCGCCGAGTTCACGCTCAACGCCCGCAACCCCGAGCGCACCGTGCGCGTGGGCGGCAAGAACTCGATCTTCGTGCCGATGTATGGCGCGCCCTATGTGCGCGATCTCGACGACAACCGCCGCTACGGCAGCCTTGAGGACCTCAACAACTTCCACAAGCTCGCCTACATGGCGCCCGCGCTGCACTCGTCCTCGTCCATCATCTGCGAGCCGATGGAGATCCCGGTGCCCAAGCGGCACCTCCACATCATCCACTCAGCTCTCAAGCATTCCGACAAGCCCTTCATGGGCATCGTCACCTCCAAGGAGCGCGCGGAGGACACGATGGCGATGGCCAGGATCGTGTTCGGCGAAGCCTTCGTGCAGGACAACCCGGTGCTCGTCTCCATCACCAACTGCAACTCGCCGCTGGTGTGGGACGCGACCATGCTGGACGCGATGAAGGTCTATGCGCGCTCGAACCAGCCGCTGATCCTCGCGCCCTTCGCGCTCTGCGGCGCGTCGACCGCGGCGTCTGCCGTGGGCGCGGTGGCGCAGGTGAACGCCGAAGCGCTGGCGGGCCTCGCCTTCACCCAGCTGATCCGCCCCGGCTCCCCCCAGCTCTACGGCCAGTTCATGGTCACCGTCGACATGAAGACCGGCGCGCCCATGGGCGGCACGCCCGAGGCCGCGCAGATGATGTATCTGATGGGCGCGCTCGCGCGGAAGTACAAGCTGCCCTGGCGCACCTCGGGCTTCCATGTCGGCTCCAAGGTCAACGACGCGCAGGCGGGCTACGAGGCGAGCATGCTGATGCACGCGGCACTCCTTTCGGGCGCCAACTACATCTGGCACTCAGCCGGCTGGCTGGAAGCGGGCCTCGCCTGCGGCTACGGCAAGTTCGCCACCGACTGCGAGCAGCTCGTCGGCTGGCACAAATATGCGGGCGGCGTGTCCTTCGATGATTTCCAGGAAGCGATGGCGGCGATCCGCGAGGTCGGCCCGCAAGGCCATTTCCTCGGCACGCAGCACACGCTCGAGCATTTCCAGTCGGCCTTCTTCATGCCGACCATCATGGACTTCAACTCGTTCGAGCAGTGGAACGCCGAGGGCGCCAAGGACCACGACCGCCGCGGGCGCGAGAAGGCGCGCGCCATGCTCGCCGAATATGAGGAGCCGGCGCTTGACCAGGGCGTGGCCGAAGGCTTGCGCGACTTCATCGCGCGCCAGGAAGAAAAGCTCCCGGACACCGTGAACTGATGACCCCAGACCCAGCCAGAGACCCGCTTCTCCAGCCATTCCAGCTCAAGCATCTGCGGCTCAAGAACCGCATCATGTCGACCTCCCACGAGCCGGCCTATTCGGAGGACGGCCTGCCCAAGGAGCGCTACCGCCTCTACCACGCGGAAAAGGCCAAGGGCGGCATGGCGCTGACCATGACGGCGGGCTCGGCCATCGTGTCGCGCGACAGCCCCGCAGCCTTCGGCAACCTCCACGCCTATCGCGACGAGTTCGTGCCTTGGATGCGCGAGCTCGTGGATGCCTGCCACGAGCACGACTGCAAGGTGATGATCCAGCTCACCCATCTCGGCCGCCGCACGGGCTGGAACAAGGCCGACTGGCTGCCGGTGGTGGCGCCCTCCTCCGTGCGGGAGCCCGCCCACCGCGCGTTTCCCAAGGTGATGGAGGACTGGGACATCGAGCGCATCGTGGCCGACTATGCGAGTGCGGCCCAGCGCATGCAGGCGGCCGGCCTCGACGGCATCGAGTTCGAGGCCTACGGCCACCTGATGGACGGCTTCTGGTCGCCGCTCACCAACCACCGCGACGACGAGCACGGCGGAAGCCTGGAGAACCGGCTGCGTTTCACGCACATGGTGATCGACGCGGTGCGCGCGGCCGTCGGCCCCGACTTCGTCGTGGGCATCCGCATGGTGGCCGACGAGGACACGGAGAAGGGCCTCTCCAAGGCGGAAGGCATAGCGATCGCCCAGGCGCTCGCGCAGTCCGGCAAGTTCGACTTCCTCAACATCATCCGCGGCACGATCGAGACGGATGCGGCGCTGACCGGCGTGATCCCCGTCACCGGCATGCGCGCCAACCCCCATCTCGATTTCGCGGGCGAGGTGCGCGCGGCGACCAGGTTCCCCGTCTTCCACGCGGCCCGCATCACCGATGTGGCGACCGCGCGCTTCGCCGTGGAAAGCGGCAAGCTCGACATGGTCGGCATGACCCGGCCCCACATCGCCGACCCCCACATCATGGCCAAGGTCATGCGCGGCGAGGAGCACCGCATCCGCCCCTGCGTGGGCGCCACCTACTGCCTCGACCGCATCTATGAGGGCGGCGAAGCGCTCTGCATCCACAACGCGGCCACCGGCCGCGAAGCGAGGATGCCGCATGTGATCGCCCGCACGGACGGGCCGCTGAAGCGCGTGGTGGTGGTGGGGGCCGGTCCGGCGGGCCTCGAAGCCGCGCGGGTCGCAGCCGAGCGCGGCCATTCCGTTCAGGTGCTGGAAGCCTCCGGCCAGGCCGGCGGGCAGATCCGCCTCGCCACCCAGAACCCGCGCCGCCGCGAGTTGATCGGCATCGTCGACTGGCGCCTGGCAGAACTCGAACGCCTGGGCGTCGAAATCCGCTACGATGTGTGGGCCGAGGAAGGCGACGTGCTCGCACTTTCGCCCGACGCCGTGATCGTCGCAACGGGCGGCCTGCCCCAGACCCCGCCGCTCGAAGCGGGCGAGGATCTCGTCACCTCGTCCTGGGACATCTTGTCGGGCGCGGTGAAGCCCGGCGAGCATGTTCTGCTCTATGACGACAATGGCGGGCACCAGGGCATGGGCGCGGCCGAGCTGATCGCGCGCAGCGGGGCCAAGCTCGAACTCGTCTCGCCCGAGCGCTTCTTCGCGCCCGAAATGGGCGGGCTCAACCACGCGCCCTACATGCAGGCCTTCCACGAGACGGGCACGCGCATCACCGTCAACACGCGCGTTTCCGCCGTGCGCCGCGACGGCAACGCGCTGGTGGCGACCCTTTCGTCGGACTACGCGCGCGGCTGGCGGGACGAGCGCCGCGTCGACCAGGTGGTGGTGGAGCACGGCACGGCACCGCTCGACGACCTCTACCACGCGCTCAAGCCGCGCTCGCGCAATCTCGGCGCGGTCGACTACGCCTCGCTGGTGGAGGGCGCCTCGCCGTTTCCCGCTGACGGGCCCGATGACGGCTTCGTGCTTTTCCGGATCGGGGATGCGGTTGCCAGCCGCAACATCCATGCCGCAATCTATGATGGGCTTCGATACACTTTGAACGTCTAAGCATAACCACAAAAGAGGGAAGAACGATGCGCATGTTCAAAAGCAACGGAGATCGCGTGCCGCCGGCCGTGGCGAAGATGGGAGAAGAGGTCCGGGCGGGCCGCATGGATCGGCGCGAGTTTCTGGCCATCGCCAGCGCGCTCGGCGCGTCCACCGCCGTGGCCTACGGGCTGGCGGGCCTCGCCGCACCCACCCCGGCCCTCGCCCAGGAAGGCACCAAGGGCGGCACGCTGCGGGTCGCCATGGCCGTGAAGGGCCAGAAGGACCCCCGCACCTATGACTGGGTGGAACTCGGCAACATCGCGCGCTGCTGGCTCGAGCCGCTGGTTTCCTACACGCGCGACTTCACCTTCGAGCCGATCCTGCTGGAAGGCTGGGAGGTCAACGACGACGCGACCGAATACACGCTGAAGGTGCGGCCCGGCGTCACCTGGAACAACGGCGACGCCTTCACCGCCGAAGATGTGGCCTACAACCTCGCCCGCTGGTGCGACAAGAACGTTTCCGGCAACTCCATGGCGGCCCGCGTGGGCGGCCTGATCGACGAGGCGACCGGCAAGGCGCGCGAAGGGGCGATCACGACCGTCGACGACCACACGGTGAAGCTGACCCTCAGCGCGCCCGACATCGCGCTCGTGCCCAACTTCACCGACTATCCCGCTTTGATCGTCCACCGCTCGTTCGATGCAGACGGTGCCGACCCCGTGGGCAAGCCGATCGGCACGGGGCCCTTCGAGCTCGTGTCCTACGATGTGGGAAGCCGCGCGGTGGTGAAGCGGCGCGAGAACGGCGCGTGGTGGGGCGGCGAGGCGATGCTCGACGGCGTCGAGTTCATCGACTACGGCACCGATTTTTCGGCCACCGTGAACGCCTTCGAATCCGGCGAAGTCGACCTCAACTTCGAAACGCCGGCCGATTTCATCGACATCCTCGACGGGCTCGACCTCGTGAAGTCCGAGGTCGCCACCGCGACCACGCTGGTCGCGCGCACCAACGTTTCGCAGAAGCCCTACGACGACAAGCGGGTGCGCAACGCGCTGCAGATGGCGGTCGACAACGCGGTCGTGCTGCAGCTCGGCTACAACGGGCGCGGCACGGTGGGCGAGAACCACCACGTCTCGCCCATCCACCCCGAATATGCCGAACTGCCCAAGAGGACGCGCGACGCCGCCGGCGCCAAGGCGCTGATGGCGGAAGCCGGCCAGGCCGATTTCGAGCACGACCTGATCACGGTGGACGACGACTGGCAGAAGAACACGGGCGACGCCATCGCCGCCCAGCTTCGCGAGGCCGGCATCAAGGTCAAGCGCACGGTGCTGCCCGGCTCGACCTTCTGGAACGACTGGACGAAATATCCCTACTCGATGACCATCTGGTACATGCGCCCGCTCGGCGTGCAGATCCTGGCGCTGGGCTACCGCACGGGCGAGGCCTGGAACGAGACGGCCTATTCCAACCCCGACTTCGACGCGAAGCTCGCCCAGGCCCTGTCGATCAACGACCCCGACAAGCGCCGCGAGGTGATGAAGGACATCGAGACCATCCTTCAGGATTCGGGCGTGATCATCCAGCCGTTCTGGCAGAGCCTCTACAGCCACATGAACGCGAAGGTGAAGGGGTACGGCGTGCACCAGACGTTTCAGATGGACCTTCAGCGGGTTTCGCTGGAGGGCTGAGGGGGGGACCGTTCTTCCTCCGGCCTAGCCAGAACTGGCATCAACGCCGACGACCCCCTCCCCCTTGAGGGGAGGGGTAAGGGGTGGGGGTAACGGTTCCACCTCCCCACCTCTCAATGATGAGCCGCCCACTTGGTGGCGACGTCACCCCCACCCCTTACCCCTCCCCTCAAGGGGGAGGGGAATCCGGAGAGGGGTTCACCCTGCCTCCTGCTTCGCAGGGCTTATCGCGTTTGAGGCTCGAGAAACCATCTCCCGGCTTCTTGCCGGCTTTCAGCCGTCGCCTCTCAATCCCTCAAGGGAGATGTTGGCGCTTGAGATGTTCGCGAGCCCCCCCGCCAGCGCTCAAACCTCCGGCAGCACCGGGCGGTCGCCGAGTTGGGCGAGCTTGATCTGCATGAGCAGCGACAGCTCGTCATAGACGTTCCACTCGTCGACGATCCGGCCGTCCTTGTAGTGGTAGTGCGTCATCCCCATCACCTGCAGACGCTTGCCCGTGGGTTCGCCCAGGTCCTGGAGCAGGCCGTAGCCGAGGTGGTGGCCTTCCATGATCCAGCGCACGGCGACCTTGGTGCCGCCTTCTTCCGAAGGCGTCGAGCAGATGTGCTGGGGCATGTAGGCGGCATCGGGAATCGAGCCCACGAGCCCCAGATGCTGGTGGATCACGGCCGCCGTGCCGTAGAGCTCGCGCATGAGCGGCCCGTGATACTGCACGGTGGGCGCATAGACATCCTTGATGCGGCCGAACATGCGTTTGTTGAAGACCTCGTGCAGCCAGCGCAGCGTGTCGGCTTCCAGCTCGTCATGCGCGATCGTCGTGTCGGCCTCGGCTTCGGGCGGATACTGGCCGAGCATGCGGCGGTTCTCGCCGATGTCGAGCGTGTGGAAGCCCTTCTCGAACTGCGCGCGCGCGAAGCGCTCGGCGAAGGGGTGGGGGTCGAGGCCCAATTGCTTGATGATGGTCATGGTGTCCGCCACCACCCATTCCCGGTAGATCTTGTTGCGCAGGATCATGCAGTCGGCGATCGTGCGCGAAGCGAAGGTGCGGCCCGTCGGCGGCCCGAAATGGCCGTATTGGGTGTGCCGGCCCGAGCCCGTGACGAGGTGGGAGGTGTAGAACCCGTCCTGGTCGTCGCCGCGCCAGATCACTTGCGTGGCCATGCCCCGCCGCTCTGGCAGCGAGACCAGCCGCTGGATCGTGTCGCGCACGATGTCCTCGCGGTTGTAGATCGTGCCCATGGTGCCGTAGAGCACACAGTTGTGCGTGTAGTGCGAATAGATCAGGCCGATGTCGCGCTCGTCCCAGATCTTGTGGGTGCAGCGCACGATGTAGTCGACGATGTCGGAATAGATGTCGTCGAAGCCTTCCATCGCGTGCGCCCGCTTGCGGCCGACAGGCGCGAGCTCGGGATAGTCGCGCCGCTCCACCTGCAGCACGGGCTCGGCCGTCACAGGCTCGGAGCGCGAGGGCTGGACGGCTTTTTCCGTGGCGGGTTTCTTGTCGGGATCGCTCATCGGGGTTCCTCCTCGAAATGGGCGGCGAGCCAGTTGCGGATATGCTCGGCCACGGCGTCCGGGTTTTCCAGGGGCGCGAAGTGGCCGGCATCGGGGATGGCGTGGAACTGCGCGCCGGAGATGCCACAGGCAAGCTCGCGCTGCGCCTCAAGCGGGCAGACCTGTTCATGGGTGCCTGCGAGCACCAGGGCGGGCACACGGATCCGGGCGAGCCTCGGCCGGCTGTCGGCGCGGTGGATGGCGACCTCCGACTGGCTGTCGAGCAGGGCGACGCCGCCCCGCTGCGCCATGCCGAGGATCATCTGGCGCAGTGCGGCGTCTGCGGCGTTCACGGGCGCGACGAGCTTGTCCCAGGAATCCTCGATGTAACCGTCGATCCCCGTTTCCCGCGCTTTGGCGACCGCTGCGCGCCGGACGGCGGCGTTGGATTCGGGGTCGGGACGCGGGGTGGTGTCGACCAGGATCAGCCCCCTCACCCGCTCGGGCGCCTGCGCGGCCATCTCCAGCGCGACGATGCCGCCGAGCGAGAAGCCGAGCGCGATGAAACGCTCGGGCGCGCCCTCCAGGATGCGCCCGGCCAGCGCGGGTGCCGAGCGCGCCTCGTCCATCCGCGCGAGCACCGAGGGCCAGGGCGGCAGGCGGTCGAGCAAGGGCGAAAACAGCCTGCAATCGCAGAGCGTGCCGGGCAGAAGCAGAAGCGGCGGCTTGGAAAGCGGCATCGAAGAAGGGCTCGGTCCCGGTCGGCCAAGCGCCGCCGGCAGCAAAGGAAATTGCAGCGTCCGCCGGACACCATCCGGCTCCTGCGCAGCCGCGAGATCGGGGGAAATGCGGGCTGCGGACAAAACACTGGCAGAAACTGAATACGTATGCAATAGGGGTGGTGCCGTTGGGACCACGCCATGCCGGACGCTGCCGGAGGGTGTGCTTCCAGCCCTAAGCCCAGGAGCTTTTCGAGCCAGCATGGACCACACCCCCGACGCCCGCCACCCCGCCGCCCTGCCCGGCGTCCGCTTCGTGAAGGCGCCCGCGCGCGACTCCGTGGGCGACAACAAGTCGGTGACGGAAACGGTTGCGGAAGTGCTGCGTGCCGTGCGCGAGCGGGGCGATGCGGCCGTGCGGGACTATTCCGAGAAGTTCGACAAAACCGCGCTCGACCGCTTCGAGATTTCCCCCGAGGAGCGCAAGGCGGCACTCGACGGGCTGGAGAAAGAGACACGCGAAGACACCGAATTCGCCATCGACAATGTGCGCCGCTTCGCCGAGGCCCAGCTCGCCACCGTCCTGCCGCTCGAGATCGAGCTTCTGCCCGGCCTCCATCTCGGGCACCGCGTGATCCCCATCGAGCGCATCGGCGCCTATGTGCCGGGGGGCCGCTATCCGCTTCTGTCCGCCCCCATCATGACGATCGTGCCGGCCAAGGTCGCGGGCGTGGACGAGGTGGTGGCCTGCCTGCCGCCCACCGCCCACCCCGCCATGATCGCGGGCTGCCACCTGTCGGGCGCGGACCGCATCTTCCGCATCGGCGGCGCGCAGGCCATCGCAGCCATGGCCTATGGCACGGAGAGCGTGCCGAGCGTCGACAAGATCGTCGGCCCCGGCAACGCCTTCGTCAACGAGGCCAAGCGGCAGGTCTTCGGGCCCGTGGGCATCGACCAGCTCGCCGGCCCTTCCGAGATCTTTATCGTGGCGGATGAAACGGCTGATGCCGAGATGCTCGCCACCGACCTGCTCGCCCAGGCCGAGCACGATGTGCGCACCCGCGTCGGCCTCATCACGACAGATGCCGGGCTTGCCGAAGCCACGCTCGCCGAAGTGGAGCGCCAGCTCGCAACGCTGTCCACCGCCAATGTCGCGGCCCAGGCCTGGGCGGATTACGGCGAGATCACCGTGTGCGACAGCGAGGACCCGATGATCCGCTATTCCGACCACATCGCCGCCGAGCACCTCCAGGTCCACACCGCCGACCCGCAGGCCACCGCAAGCAAGCTGCGCAACTACGGCTCGCTCTTCATCGGCACCCAGGCGAGCGTGGTGTATTCCGACAAGTGCTGCGGCACCAACCACACTCTGCCCACCATGGGCGCGGGCCGTTACACCGGCGGCCTCTGGGTCGGCGCCTATGTGAAGGTCGCGACCCACCAATGGCTGGACGAGCGGGGCGTCGCAGCCGTCGCTCCCCCCGCCGCGCGTCAGAGCCGGTCGGAGGGGCTGGAAGGGCACCGCCGCGCGGCGCAGCTTCGGCTCGACCGCATGCAGATGAAGGGCTGAGGCGCGGCTCGTTCAAGCCGGGCCGAACATGGCGTATTCGACGGGAAACCGCGCGTTCAGCTCGGCCAGCGCGCCCTTGCGGATCGCCGCGAACACCAGCGTCTGGTCGCTGGCATTGGCGCAGACAATATCCCGCGGCTCATCGGGTCTCGTGAAGCCGGCAAGCGCGGACAGGAGTTCGGGCGGCGGGTACTTGCCGATGTAGCGAAAGGCGATCGTCTCACGGCGGCCCTCGAGCGGAAAGGCGAGTTCCGCCGGGCCTGCCGAGCGATCGCGGGGCAGCGCGACGGATATGTCGCTCTCGCGGATGCCGTGACCGAGCGATGCGAGGATCGCCGCCGCGACCTCGGCAAGGAGCTCCTCGTCGTATTCGGTGTGGGCGGGAACGAAGACGAGGCGTCGCGGCCGAGCCCAGCCGAGGTCCTCGAGCCCGACAAGCGCGTCGAACGCAAGTCCATAGTCGACCGGTTCGCCGGGATCGAGACCCTGCGCCGACCGCCACAACATGGAGGGGTCCACATCGCCGACGGCGAGCACGCCCGCATGCCTCAGCGCGGAGAGCGTGGTCTCCAGAACGACCTGTTCGGCCGCCGTCGGCTCTTCGAGCACCGCATCGGGCTCGGGCTCGGGCAGCGGGACCGGCGCCGTGGGGCGCGGGCGCGCGTGGACGGCCCGGCGCGCGATTGGCTTCCTGGACGGTGCCCCCATCAGCAAGGCGATGCAGCCGAGCACCACGAAGACGACGCTGGCGGCCAGGGCGAACCACTCGGCCCCATCGAGCGGCCGCAGAAAGGCTGAGACCACCACCGCAAGCGTCGCAAAGAACAGCGTCCCGGCAAAAAGCTTGCGCCTCGGATCCAATGCGGCTCCTCCTGTCGGTCGGGAATGTCATGCGCGGTGCGGCCTCGATCTTTCCCGATCGAGCACAGCATCGGATGCAGCATTGCCCGCGCTGCTTCGGGCCGGCAATCCGCTTTCGCGCGCGCTTCGAGACGATCTTCCGCTGTCTCCGGTTGTTCCGGCCAGAGTGTCCGAAGTGGTCGAGCGGCAAGCCGGTGGGGACCACGCCAGGCAACAGAGCCCCGGCCGTTGCATCGGCGAAGCGTGGCTTTCGACTGCGGACCCCGGTTGCCCAAGCCGTCGGATCATCCTATTCCGCCCGCATGGTGGTCTGGCGTCCAGCATCGAACATTCGTCTGAAGGCTTTGGGCCTTCATTGGCGCGATGGAAAGCTCCTCGCCGCCGAGGTTCTGAACGACGCTGGGCACGTGAAAGGCGTGCGTCCGCTCGGCGGCACGGTCGAGTTCGGGGAGACCGCCGAGGCGGCCGTCATCCGCGAGTTCGAGGAAGAGCTTGGGCTCAGGGTGACGGTTGGTGGTGCCCCCTTCTTCATGGAGAACATCTTCACCCATGAAGGCCAGATCGGGCACGAGGTGCTGGCGATCTTCGACGTGACCTTTCCCGCCGGAAGCCTTGCCAACGAGACGCGCATCGCAGTCACCGAAGACAACGGCAACACGTCGTTTGCAGAGTGGTTCGCGCTCGATGCTCTGGATGTGCCGGGCGGTCCACAACTCTATCCAGATGGGCTGAAAAGCCGTCTTCTCGCATAGCCGCCTGCTGCACCCACGCGATCCCGCCTGACAGCGATCTGTCTGCGAACCACCCGACTGCTGGAATTCAAGGCCAGCCTGATCGGCATGGGCAATGGAGCTGATGGGGAGCGGTAGGCCATTTGGTCCACAGTGTGGACTGCAGCCCTCTCACAGTGTGTTATAGCTGATGCCGACGTGGGTGACGGTTTTGTCGTCAAGCGCCCATTCGACAGAGACCGTGAGTGCATATGGAAACCGAACCCATCGATAAGGCGTGCTGAACAAAGCACCCCGGAAGAGCGGGCCTCGCGCTGCCATAAACCAACCTGCCACCCTACCGATATGGCTGGATGGACGGATGCCCCGCGAGATTGTCGGGTCAACACGAAAACCTTGCGCTTCGAGCCATTCCAACGATCGGGTCCTGTCGCCGATACGACTGAGCACACGGAAGATGCACACCTCAGCTTCTGCCGTGGTGTCGATGTTCACCCAGGCTATGTTCCGAAGGATTTGCTCTTCGGAGTACGTCTCCCACTGGACCCGATCTCGCCATTTGAAGACACAGGAATCAACGGTGGGGAATCGAACAACAGCAGCGCGCTGAAAGAAGGAAAGCGGACGAACGCTCGGGAATGGTGGGTTTCCAGGGTCCGGCTCAGAAGCGATCGCAGCAACGGCGCCGCGCCAGAGGGAGGGAGCGATGGACACCACTTGCGCCACGCAGCAGAAAAGCAAGCCATAGCCAATCAGCTTGCCTAGAAATTTGAGGGCGCGGCGGCTGCGAGCCATGAACATTCTCCGAAGCCGTGCGCGAATCGGTCTTCATCGCAACCAACCTAGACGGCCGGTCCAGCATTGGGGTGCAACTGCTAACAAAGCAGCCTGCACGAACTTGTCATGCTGAGAACCTGGGGCCGCTTCCCACTCCACGACGGCCTTCAGCTTCCACACACCCGCATTCTTGAAACCTACCCCTCGCTCCCCTCCCCCATCGCCGCGGCATATCCCTCAGGCAGCGGGGGTGGCGGGGGGCGGCGGGTGGCGTGGTCGGTGTTGGCTTCGAAGACCTGGCCGATCCGGCAGATGGTTTCCTCGCCGAAGCGGCGGCCGGCGATCTGGAGGCCTACGGGGAGGCCGTCGGCGAAGCCTGCGGGGAGCGCGAGGGCCGGGTGGCCCGAGACGTTGAAGGGGATGGTGCGCATCGGCGTCCAGACGGCGGCCTCGCCGTCAAACAGGGCGGAGGCGGGCGCGGTGGTCAGGGTGGCGACCGTCAGCATCGCATCGAAGCGGCGGAAGACCGTTTCTTCCAGGGCCTGCGTCAGCGCGTCGGCCGCGCGGCGAGCAAGTGCCAGGTCGCGCCTGCCGACGCAAAGGCCGGACACCAGGGAACGAAAGGCGGGGCGGCCGTAGAGCTCTCCCTTTTCGGCCAGAAGCGCGCGGTGCACGTCGAGCGCCTCGGCATGCAGGATCAGGGCGCCCGCCGCCTCGAAGAGGTCGTATGGGGGCAGCGAGACCTCGGCGATGCGGTAGCCGGCCAGCGAAAGGGCCGAGGCCGCGTCGTCCATGGCGGCCACGATGCGCGGGTCGGCCTGCGGGTCCGTGGCGAACCAGTCGCGCGCATAGGCGATCGTCCGGGGCTCGGCGGGGGGCGGCGACCAGCCGGGGGGTGCGGGGTCGGCGATCGCGGAAAACACAAGCGCCGCTTCTTCCACGGTGGCGGCCAGGGGCCCGACCGTGTCGAGGCTGGGCGACAAGGGGTAGACGCCACGCTCCGGCACGCGGCCGAAGGTGGGCTTGAGGCCCACCACCCCGCAATAGCCGGCAGGCGAGCGCACGGAACCGCCCGTGTCCGTGCCGATGGCGGCCCGCGCGAGCCCGCCCGCGACGGCCGCCGCCGAGCCGGACGAGGAGCCGCCAGTGATGCGGGCGGAATCCCATGGGTTGACGGCGGGCGGGTCGGACGCGTCGCGGCTCGGGCCGACCAGCGCGAACTCGTAGGTGGCGACCTTGCCCAGCATCACCGCGCCATTCGCCTTCAGGCGGCGCACCACCTCGGCATCGGCTTGCGGCACGTGGCCGTCAAAGGCGCGCGAGCCATAGGCCGTGCGCAGGTCTGCGGTGTCGATCAGGTCCTTCACGGCGATGGGGATGCCGTGCAGGGGCCCGAGATCGCGGCCTTCGGCCAGCGCGCGGTCGGCCTCTTCGGCTGCGGCGAGCACGGGGTCGCGCGCCAGCGCCGTGAAGGCGAAGAGCCGGGCGTTGCGCCTCTCGATGCGTTCGAGATGCGCCTCGGCGAGACGGAGGGCCGTGAGCCGGCCTTCGCGCAGGCGGATTGCCGCCTCGGGGATCGAGAGGTCGAGGGGGTGCGGCTCCCCGATCACGGCTCGGCCTCGTCGCCAAAGGCCCGGCGCAGCTTGGCGGCGCATTCGGCGAGCATCCGCGCGCCGACGAGCGCGTGGGCGGCGTCTTTGGGCGACAGCCTGACCCCGAGCGCCAGCGCCTGGTGGGCGACGAGCACCTCGCTAGGCGGCAGGGGTTCGGTGCGCTCGGGGCTCATGGCGGGGCTGCCTCAGTGGGTCCAGGTCGGCCCGGCTTTGTCGTCGGTGTTGCGCACGCGGTAAAGGCTCGCCTCGCCCGTCATGGAGGGCACCAGGCTGTGGCGCAGGCCGGGCGGCACGGCACAGGTGTCGCCGGGCGCGAGCACCGCCTCGCCGCCGTCCCAGGCGAGCTTCCAGTGGCCGCGCATCACCATCAGGACTTCGTGGCGTGGGGTCTCGTAGGCACTTTCCGGGATCGAGCCGCGCGTGAGAAGCTCGACCTCGAAGCCCGGCCGGTCCTGGAGCTTCGCGTCCGCGCCGATCACGCGGGCCGGCTCGTGGGAGGCGAGCGACATCAGGTCCCAGTAGCGCGCGACATAGCCGGGCACGACTTGCGCCGGGGTCAGTTCGGGAAACGCCTTCAGTTCCTCGTCGGTGAGAAGCGGCATCGGCGCGACGCCGTCTGGCAGCGACTGGCCCTTCTTGGTGTCGTAGAGCTTGCCGTTCTGCCCCAGGACCAGGCCGTGGTCGCGCGCGTCCTCGATCACCTGGGGCGCCCAGATCACGCCGCCGCCGGCATCGTCGCCGCCGAGTACCGCCATGATCATCCCGTAATCGGTGCCGATGTTCTCGAAGCCGCGGAAGATGCCGGTGGGGATGTTGATGATGTCGCCCTCTTCCAGCACCACCTCACCCGCCTTGCCCCAGCGGCCCCAGAAGAAGCGCCAGCGGCCCTTGAGCACGAAAAACACTTCGGCCGTGCGGTGCGAGTGCAGCGAGTTGCGGCATTTGGGCGGCTGGCCGGCAGCGCCGATGTTGAAGCCCGGCGTTTCCTTGATGTGGACGTGCTGGTCGGCACTTTCCGAGACGCCGCCGCCGATGATGGTGAAGTTCTCCTTGCTGTTCGAGCCCGGCGTGTGGGCATCGATGAAGGCCGTGCGGCAGGGGCGAAGATCGCCGTAGCGCACGATGCGGGCTTCCATTTCCTCTCGCGAAAGCATGGGGCTTCCTCCTTTTTGAATACGTATGCAACACGGCTCGCGCGAGCCGTCAACAGGGGTTCGTTCAGCTCTTGGCGTTGGGCCCGGTGGAGCGGCGCACGACGAGGGCGGTGGGCAGCATCACGCGGCGTGGGCCGCTGTCGGCATCGGAAATTGCGGCCATCAAGGTCGCCACTGTCTCGCGCACCATGGTGTCCACGTCCTGGCGCACGGTGGTGAGGTCGTAGGCCGGCCAGCGCGCGGGCGGAACGTCGTCGAAGCCCGCGACCGAGACATCCTGGGGCACGCGCAAGCCGAGCTCGAAGCGCAGCACGTCCATCACCGCGAACGCCATGTGGTCGTTGCAGACGAAGAGCGCGGTGGGGCGGCTCGGCCGCGCAAACATGCGGCGCACGGCGTCCTGGGCTTCCTCGTAGACGAAATTGCCGACCTCGCGGCGCGGCAGCTCATGGCCCGCGGCCGAGAGCCCCGCGCGGAAACCCGCCTCGCGGTCGCGCTGGGTGGAGGCGCCCTCGTTGCCGGCGATATAGCCCATCCAGCGATGGCCGAGGCCGAGCAGGTGCTCGGCGACCGCGCGCCCGCCCGCATGGTTGTCGGTGGTCACGGCCGAAAGCCGGTCGTCGTCCTGGCTGCGGTTGAACAGCACCACCGGCACGCCCGCCGCCTGGCAGCGCGCGGCGAGCCCCGAAGACAGCGAGGCGGAGGCCATCACGATGCCGTCCACCTGATAGTCGAGGAGGTCCTGGGTGATCTCGTCGATGTTGTCCGCGCTGAGCGACGAGATGAAGACGAGAACGTGGTAGCCCTCTTCCTGCAGCACCTTGGACAGGCGCTCCACCACTTCCGGGTAGAAGTAGTTCTCGAGATAGGCGACCACGAGCCCGATGATGCGCGAGCGCCCGGTGATCAGCGAGCGCGCGAGGACGTTGGGGCGGTAGCCCAGTTCCTCGGCTGCGAGCCGCACCTTTTCGGCGGTCTTCTTGGACACGGACGTGCCCGGCGTGAAGAAGCGCGACACGGCGGATTGGCTCACGCCCGCGCGCTTGGCCACGTCGAGCGAGGTGACCTTTTCGCCGCTTGGGCGGATGCCCGCCGGATTGCCCGCTTCGCCCCCCATCAGTCCGCCGTCCAGCCTCCATCCACCAGAACTGCGGTTCCGGTTACCAAAGCGGATGCGTCCGACGCAAGGTAAAGCACGGCGCCCATGATGTCCTCGACGCGCCCGACCCGGCCGAGCTTGATCTTGCCTTTCAGCCATTCGACGCGGGCGGGATCGGCGAAGGTGGGGGCCGTCATCGGCGTTTCCACGAAGGTCGGGCAGACCGTGTTCACGCGGATGCCCAAGGGCCCCCACTCGATGGCCATCGCCTTGGTGAAGCCTTCCACCGCGAATTTCGAGGCGCAGTAGACGGCGCGGTCGATGCCGCCCACATGCGCCATCTGGGAGGACACGTTGATGATCGAGCCGCCTCGCCCGGCGGCGATCAGCCCCTTGGCCACGGCGCGCGACAGGAAATAGGCGCCGCGCAGGTTCACTCCCATCACCGCGTCGAAATCGGCGGGCGTGGTTTGGGTGGCGGGCGTGTGGCGCGCCATGCCCGCGCTGTTGACGAGCACATCGAAGGGCCCGTGGGCGGCGACCAGGGTTTCGGTCTGCTCGACATCGCTGACGTCGAGGACGAGCGATTCCGCGCTGAAGCCGGCAGCACGGATGGCGGCGACGGCGGCTTCTAGGCGGGTGGGCTCTCGCGCGGCCATCACGACGTGTGCGCCGGCTTCGGCGAGGGCCGTGGCTGCGCCGAGGCCGATGCCGGAGGACGCGCCGGTGACGAGGGCGCGGCGGGTGTCGAGGCGGAAGGAGGGGGTGCGGGGGAGGATGGTCATGGGTGGGGGTTGTGGGGGCGTTTACCCCCACCCCGTACCCCTCCCCTCAAGGGGGAGGGGGAACTTGCGAGGTTGGGCGCCGGGCTGGAAAGCTTCCCTCCCCCTTGAGGGGTGGGGGTGAACGGTTCCACGGTGCTCACGCGGCGGCCTGTCCGTATCCCACATTGCCGCCGCCGTAGCGCCGCACGCGGAGGTTCGCTTGCTCGGCATGGCCGACGAAGCCTTCCAGGATGCAGAGGCGCGAGCAGGTGGCGCCGATCTCGGCGGCGGCCGCGTCGGTCGTCACGCGCTGGTAGGAGTGGGTTTTGAGGAACTTGCCGACCCAGAGCCCGCCCGTGTAGCGGCCGGCTTTTTTCGTGGGCAACGTGTGGTTGGTGCCGATCACCTTGTCGCCGTTGGCAACATTGGTGCGGGGGCCGAGAAACAGCGCGCCGTAGGAGTGCATGTGCTGGAGGAACCAGTCGTCGCGATCCGTCATCACCTGGACGTGCTCAGACGCGATGTCGTTGGCGACATCGAGCATCTCCTCATAGGTGTCGCACAGGATGACCTCGCCGTAGTCGCGCCAGGAGGCCGATGCCGTTTCGGCTGTCGGCAGGATGGCGAGCAGGCGGTCGATCTCGGCGAGAGTGTCGCGCGCGAGCTTTTCCGAATTGGTCAACAGCACGGCCGGAGAGTTGTAGCCGTGTTCGGCCTGGCCGAGCAGGTCTGTCGCGCACATCTCGGCGTCCACCGTCTCGTCGGCGATCACCATGGTTTCGGTGGGGCCGGCGAAGAGGTCGATGCCGACGCGGCCGTAGAGCTGGCGCTTGGCTTCGGCCACATAGGCGTTGCCCGGCCCGACCAGCATGTCGACGGGCTCGATCGTTTCGGTGCCGAGCGCCATCGCGCCCACCGCCTGCATGCCGCCCAACACATAGATCTCGTGCGCGCCAGCCTTGTGCATGGCGGCGACGATAGCGGGGTGCGGCTCGCCCTTTTGCGGCGGGGCCGACGCCACGATGCGCGGCACGCCCGCGACGGACGCGGTGAGAACCGACATATGCGCGGAGGCGACCATCGGGAACTTGCCGCCGGGCACATAGCAGCCGACCGATTGGACCGGGATGTTGCGATGCCCCAGGATCACGCCGGGCAGCGTTTCCACCTCGATGTCCACCATGGAGGCGCGCTGGGCCTCGGCGAAGCGGCGAATCTGGGCCTGCGCGAAGGCGATGTCTTCCATGTCGCGCGTCGAGACCTTGTTCATCGCGGCCTCGATCTCGGAGGGCGAGAGGCGGAAGGAGGGCGGCGAGAACCCGTCGAACTTCTCCGACAATTCGCGCACGGCCGCGTCCCCGCGCGTTTCGATGCTTTTGAGCACCTCTTCTACGGTGGCGCGCACCTTGGCGTCGTCGGCGGAGCGCTCGGCCTCGGGCTTGCCGCGCTTCAAATAGGTGATGGTCATAGGTCTCTCCCCCTGTTCAGCGCGCAGCCAGGCGCAGGCCCGTCTGGCGGTCGAAAAGATGGCAGGCGGCCGGCGGAATGGCCGCGTGGATCGTCTCGCCGATGGCTGCGCGGAAATCCTTCGGCCCCTTGATCGAGACCAGCCCCTCCCCCACCCGGAACGAGGCCATCGTGGCCTCGCCCAGAAGCTCCATCGAATAGATCTCGGCGTCGATCGCGCCAGCATCCTGCGTCAGGCTCGCATCCTCCGCGCGGAAGCCGAGCGTGACGGGCCCGCGCGCTTCCTGCGTCAGCCCGGAAATGCGCATCCCCGGCGCGGAAAACGTGCCGCTCGCTATCTCGCCGTTCACCAAGTTCATGGCGGGCGAGCCGATGAAGGAGGCGACAAAGGTGTTGGCGGGGTTGTCGTAGATCTCGGTCGGCGTGCCCACCTGCTGCACCACGCCCTTGTTCATCACCACGACCCGGTCGGCGAGCGTCATCGCCTCGATCTGGTCGTGGGTGACGTAGATCGTCGTTACCTTCAACTCGTGCTGGAGGTGCTTGATCTGGGCGCGGGTGGAAACGCGCAGCTTGGCATCGAGGTTGGAGAGCGGCTCGTCCATCAGAAAGACGGTGGGCTGGCGCACGATGGCGCGCGCGAGCGCCACGCGCTGGCGCTGGCCGCCGGAAAGGGCCGCGGGGCGGCGCTCCAAGAATTCCTCGAGCTCCACCATCCCCGCCGCGCGCATCACGCGCTCGTGGTGCTCGGCCTTGGGCACCTTGCGCACGCGCAAGGGGAAGCGGATGTTCTCATAGACGCTCATGGTGGGGTAGAGTCCGTAGGACTGGAACACCATGGAGATGTCGCGGTCCTTGGGCTCGAGCTTGTTGACCATGCGGTCGCCCAGCCAGATCTCGCCGTCCGTCACGTCCTCCAGCCCCGCGATCATCCGCATGGTGGTGGTCTTGCCGCAGCCGGAGGGGCCGAGCAGCACCAGGAATTCACGGTCGGGAATCGTCAGGTTGAAGCGTTCGACGCCGACGAAATTGCCCCAGCGCTTGGAGACGTCCTTGAGTCGGATCTCGGCCATGACTTACCCTTTCACGGCGCCGGCGGTGAGGCCGCTGACGATCTGGCGCTGGAAGAACATCACGAGCAGGAACAAGGGCACGGTGGCCGAGACCACGGCCGCAACCGCGAACATCACGTTGCCCTCTTCCTGGATCGTGCCCAGGAACGAGCCGATCTTGGGCACCATGGTCTGGTTTTCCTGGTTGAGCAGCATCGCGGTCACCGCGAAGTCGTTGTAGGCGAGCAGGAACGAGAAGAGCCCCGTGGTGATCACGCCCGGCCACATCACGGGGATGATCACCATGCGGAACGCCTGGAAGCGCGTGCAGCCGTCCACCATCGCGCTCTCGTCGAGGTCCTTGGGGATCGACAGAAAGAACGAGTGCAGCATCCACAGCGTGAAGGGCTGGTTGATGGCGACGAGCACCACGATGGTGGTGGGCAACACGCCCCAGATGTTCAGCTCGAAGAAGGGCAAGAGATAGCCCGACACCAGCGTGATGTGCGGCATCGCGCGGAACACGAGCGCCAGCATCAGGAGCCAGAACGAGTAGCGGAAGGTCGAGCGCGCGAGCGCATAGCCGCCCAGCGTGCCGAGCGTCAGCGAGATCACGGTGACGGAAACGGTGGCGATGCCCGTGTTGATCGCGGCGCGCCAGAAGTCGCGCGTCACCCAGGCGCCGTAGTAGCCGTCGCCCGTGAAGGCCGAGCCGGTCTGGCGGATCGTGTTCTCGCCGGTGATGGCGAGCCACCAGCTCTGGCGCGAGAAGAAGTCGGCCTCGACCTTGAACGAGCCCCAGACCGTCCAGAGAAAGGGAAAGGCCGCGAGCACCAGCCACACGGCGATGAAGCCGTAGGCCAAGATGCCGATGCCCGGCGGGAGCCTGCGCGCGGAAGGGGTCATGGGATCACCTCGCCGCCCGGCGGCCGAACTCGCGCCAGGTGCGCACGAGAACGGGAAGAAGAAGCACGATGACGCCCAGGATCGTCAGCACCGAAGTGGCCGCGGCGGACCCAAAGAGCTGGTCGCCCTGCCCCCGCAGGTCGGAGAAGATCGAGAAAGACAGCGATGTGGCGTTGGCCTGCGCGCTGAAGGAGACGATCGGCTCGAAGACCCGGAAATTGTCCATCAGCTGCACCAGGGCCACGAAGGTGGCGAGCGGCACGAGATGGGGGATCACCACGAAGCGGATGCGCTCCCAGCGCGAGGCGCCGTCGATCTCCGCCGATTCCAGCGTGTCGGCGGGCACCGTCTGGAGCCCGGCATAGAACACCACGAACGAGAACGGCGCGTTGTGCCACACGCCATAGGCGAGCAGCGTCGCCCAGGTCAGCACGGGCGAGGAGCGCAGCGACAAAGTGGGGTCGTTGAACAGCGCCTGCAGCGAGGACCCGATGATCGCGCGGGGATCGATCATCCAATAAAGGATCAGCGCGCCCACGAGCGGCGTCACGATCATCGGCAGAAGCGAGAAGAAGATCACCGGGCCCTTCAGGAGCCCCGGCAGGGCGTTCACGCCGAGCGCAATAGCAAAGCCCAGGAGCATGGCGAGCGGCGTCACCACGAAGGTGAAGGCGAGCGTGAAGGCCAGCGCCTTGTAGAAGGGCAGGTTGTAGACGCGCGCGATCACATCGCCCACGCCCCGGTTCTCGGACAGGATTTGCCCGATCTCGGCCGTCGCCAAGTGGTTGCGGTCGAGATAGGTGCCGAGCCCGTTGAAGCGGCCGAGCGGCTCGGCCTCGCGCAGCGCCTGGGTCGCCGCCGCATCGACGCGCCGCTCGGTGGTGCAGCCACCGAAGGGCTGGCAGTTCTCCACTTCCACGATCACGCGCTCGTGCTGCACGTAGAAGGACTGCACGACGACCGACACGATCGGCAGCGCGATGAACAGGATCATCGCGACGAGCGAAGGGGCCATGAAGCCGAAGAAGGCGCGGTGGGGCATGGAAGCGCTCCGGCCGGAGGCAGGCTATCCCGCCTCCGGGGAAGTGAACGGGGCGGCGGGGCTCAGTTCAGGTAGCCGCCCTCGCGGGCCGCAGCCGTGTAGGCGGCTTCCGTGTCGCGCAGCGCGTCCTCGGCGCTTTCGCGGCCCTGCATGAACTCGGCCAGTTCGTTGCCGAGGGCTGTGTGCATGATGCCCATGGTGGGCTGCATCGGATAGGCCTTGGCGCCGCCTTGCGCGGTCGCGAGCACGCCCACCGTGTTCGCGCCGGGCTTGTAATCCTTGGTGAGCCAGGTGGCGTTGGTGGCGTGCGCCTGGCCGACCTCGGGCCGCGAGCCGTAGACCATCGCGCGGAACGAGGCCTCGGCGTCCTCATCGGAGACGTTCTTGGCGATGGCGAAGCCGTCCCACCAGAGCGCGACCGCGGGCGTGGTGCCGCCGCCGATGGTGGGGGCGGCTGCAAGCGTGGTTTCCTTGGCGATGTCGGGGGCCGCGCCCTTCTCGTCGATCACGGCACCCGCCAGCGAGCCCCACTGGTTCATGATAGCAACCTGGTTGCCCTGGTAGAGCTTGTTCATCTCAAGCGCGTCGACCGACATGTATTCGGGCGCCATGTATTCGGTCATGGCCTTCATCATGGAGAGCGCCTGGACGCCCTTCTCGTTGTTGATGGCGGGCGCCGCCGACCCCGCCTGGAAGAACTCGCCGCCCAGGCCCAGATACATGTTCACGAATTCGGCCGCCAAATCCCAGCCCGCCTTGTCGGAGGCGGCGAGCGGATACTGCATCAGGCCCTTGTCCTTGATGGCCTTGGCGGCGGCGAGCACGTCCTCGTAGCTCTTGGGCGGCTGGACGCCCGCCTGTTCCAGGATGTCGCGGCGGAACATCAGGTGCTGGGCGTTGCCCATGAAGGCCACGGCGACCGTCTTGCCGTCGACCTTGATCAGCTGGGTGGGCTGGAGGTCGGCGCCATATTTCGCCACGAGATCGTCGAGCGGGCGCACGAGATCGGCGTTCAGGAGCGGCACGATTGAATTGTTGGCGACCACAGCCACCGTGTACTGCGCGGGGTTCACGGTGAGCGCGGCCACCTGGATGTTCTTGTGCTCGGTGGTCTCGTTCTTGGTCACCTGCACGGTGCCCGACGCGCATTTCAGCGCCTCGTCATTGACGATGCGCAGGGCTTCGAAGTCGTTGGAAAGGATGCGCACCGAGCCTTTCTCGATGCCGCATTCGGCATGGGCTGCGGTGGCGAAGGCGAGCGCGCAGAGCGCGGTTGCGGCAGTGAGCTTGAGCTTCAGCATAGGTTCCCGTCCTGCTTCTCGTTGACCACCGCCCGGCCCTCCCCACGGCTTGGCGACGGATTTTGCAAACGTATGCAATTTGAAGCACGGTTTTTCGCCATGTGCAAGCAGGATGCGGAAACGGGATAGTGGAGAGGGGTGTTAGAGCATTTCCTGACGCGAAACCCCTTCGCGCCTTTGCTGGAAGTGCTTTAGCCCCGCAGCCCCGGCGCTTCCTGGCCGGTGCGCTCGACATATTCGGTGTAGCCGCCGCCATAGGCGTGCAGGCCCTCGGGCGTCAGTTCGAGAACGCGGTTGGAGAGCGCTGCGAGGAAGTGGCGGTCGTGGCTCACGAAGAGCATCGCGCCCTCGAAGCGGGAAAGCGCTTCGATCAGCATCTGCTTGGTGGCGATGTCGAGGTGGTTGGTGGGCTCGTCGAGCACCAGGAAGTTCGGCGGGTCGAACAGCATCCGCGCCATCACGAGCCGGGCCTTCTCGCCGCCAGACAGCACGCGGCACTTCTTTTCGATCTCGTCGCCCGAGAAGCCGAAGCAGCCCGCAAGCGCGCGCAAAGGGGCCTGGCCGGCCTGCGGGAACGCGTCCTCCAGCCATTCGAGCACGGTGCGCTCGGCGTCGAGCAGCTCCATCGCGTGCTGGGCGAAGTAGCCCATCTTCACGCTGGGGCCGCGCGCCACCGTGCCGGCATCGGGCTCGGATTCGCCCGCGACGAGCTTCAGGAGCGTCGATTTCCCCGCCCCGTTCACGCCCATCACGCACCAGCGCTCGCGGCGGCGGATCTGGAAGTCGAGCCCGTCATAGATGCGGCGGGTGCCGAAGCTCTTCTGCACGTTCTTCAGAACCGCGACATCCTCGCCCGAGCGGGGAGCGGGCTGGAACTCGAAGCGCACGGTCTGCTGGCGCTTGGGGGCCTCGACCTTTTCGATCTTCTCCAGCTTCTTCACCCGGCTCTGCACCTGGGCGGCGTGCGAGGCGCGCGCCTTGAAGCGCTCGATGAAGGCCACTTCCTTGGCGAGCATCGCCTGCTGGCGCTCGAACTGCGCCTGGGCCTGCGTGTCGGCCAGCGCGCGCTGGGCGCGGTAGAACTCGTAGTCGCCGGAATAGGAAGTCAGCGTGCCGCCGTCGATCTCGATGATCTTGCCCACGATCCGGTTCATGAAGGCGCGGTCGTGCGAGGTCATCAGGATCGCGCCGTCGAAGCCCTGCAGGGAAGTCTCGAGCCAGATCAGGCTTTCGATGTCGAGGTGGTTCGACGGCTCGTCGAGCAGCATGATGTCGGGCCGCATGAGCAGGATCTTGGCGAGCGCCACCCGCATCTTCCAGCCGCCCGAGAGCTTGCCGACATCGCCGTCCATCATCTCGGCGGAGAAGCCCAGGCCCCCCAGCACCTCGCGCGCGCGGCCGTCGAGCGCATAGCCGTCGAGCTCGTCGAAGCGGCCCTGCACCTCGCCATAGCGTTCGAGGAGCTCGTCCATGCGCTCCATCTGGTCGGGGTCGCCCATCGCGGCTTCGAGCTCGGCCATTTCGAGCGCGAGCGCGCTGACCGGGCCCACGCCGTCGATCACCTCGATCACGGCGCTGCGGCCCTTCATGTCGCCCACGTCCTGGCTGAAATAGCCGATCGAAACGCCGCGGTCGGACGAGACCTGGCCCTCGTCGGGCTGCTCCTGGCCGGTGATCATGCGGAAGAGCGTGGTCTTGCCCGCCCCGTTCGGGCCGACGAGGCCGATCTTCTCGCCGCGCTGGAGAGCGGCCGACGCCTCGATGAAGACGATCTGGCGGCCGTTCTGCTTGGAGATGTTCTCGATGCGGATCATGGATTCCCGACGCTTGCCGCGGCGCAAAGATTGGTGCGAACCGCGGCAGCGCTCAAACCATCCCCCACGCCGGAGCGCAAGGGTGGGCCGGGCGGGTCAGCTTTCCTGGATGGCGGAAAGCTTCCAGTCCTCGCCGCGGGCGCGGCGGAAGGTCCAGAGTTCGGTGGTCTCGCTGACGGCGTCCGCATCGGGGTCTGCGGGGCGCCCGGTCTCGCGGTCTTCGAGCACGTCGCGCGCCTCGTAGCGCAGCGCGGCGGTCGCATAATCCGCGTCGCTCTCGCGCCAGCTTTCGGCGATGTCGGCCTGCAGCAGGCGCACGTCGGACACCGCGTTGCGCAGGCCGCGCTTGGCGTTGTCGGCCAGTTCCTCCGACAGGTAGGACACCATCTCGGGCGTGGCGAGGCGGCGGAGCGCGCCGTGATCCTCGCGGCCGAACGCGTCCTGCACTTCGCCCAGCCTGCGCTCGAACGTGTCGAGATCGGCCTGGTCGAGCGCAATGTCGCGCGTCTGGGGCTGGGCCGGAGGGGCCGCCCGCGCGCCCTGCGCCATGCCGGGGAAGGTGAAGCCGCCGGTGTTGGGGCCGGGAGGTGGCGAGCCGCTGCCGGCCGAGCGCGCATAGGCCGCAGCGGGTGCGGGCGTCTGGCGCGAGCGGAAGAAGCGCATGGCCAGCATGATCAGGCCCACGAGCAGGAGCGCCTGGATGGCGAAGCCGAGCAGCCCCGCCATGCCGCCGAAGCCGTAGCCCATCAGCATGCCGATCAGGCCGCCGATCACGAGGCCGCGCATCAGCGAGCCGCCGAGCCCGCCGCCGAACATGCCGGGGCGCGGCTGGGCCGCTCCCGGCTGGCGCGCGGCCTGGGGCGCGGTCTGCGGCGTCATCGAGCGCTCAACAGGGGCCGCGGGCCTGGGCGCGGTCTGGGTCGGCGGGGCCGACTGGAAGGTGCGCGTGCCGCGGCTTCCGAAGCTGCCGCCGCGCCGCGCATCGGCGTAGTCGACGGCCACGAAGGTGAAGGCCAGCGCGAGCGCCCCGACAAGGGCGGTGGTTCGGCTGGAACTGGAAACTGGCACGGGCAACGATCCTCCTCGGTAAAGATTCCTCCTCATATGGGGAGGACATGAACGGCTTTCACCACCGCGCCTCCTTGCGCGCGTGGGAAACCGGTCTTTTGCCCGCTCGTGCCCCATGCGGAAAGGCGCGAAATCCTGTAATGCGCGCGCCATGTCAGACGCCGCTCTTCTCGACCGCCTCGTGAACGCCCTCGGCCCGCGCGGGGTGCTGACCGATTCCGCCGATCTCGCGCCCTTTCTGTCGGACTGGCGCGGCCTCTTCCAGGGCCAGGCCCTCTGCGTGCTCCGCCCCGACACGACGCAAGGGGTGGCCGATGCCGTGCGGCTCTGCGGGGAGGCGGGCGTCTCGCTCGTGCCCCAGGGCGGCAACACCTCGATGGTGGCGGGCGCCACGCCCGACGCGACAGGCCGCCAGATCGTGCTCTCTCTGTCGCGGCTCAACCGCATCCGCGCGGTCGACGAGATCGACATGGCGATCGTGCTCGACGCGGGCGTGATCGTGCAGCGCGCGCAAGCGACAGCAGCCGAGAAAGGCTGCACGCTTCCGCTTTCCTTTTCAGCCGAAGGCTCCGCCACGATCGGCGGCGCGCTGTCCACCAATGCGGGCGGCAACAACACGATCCGCTTCGGCAACGCGCGCGACCTGCTTCTGGGGCTGGAAGTGGTGCTGCCCGACGGCCGGATCTGGAACGGCATGCGTCCCTTGCGCAAGGACAACACGGGCTATGCGCTGCGCCATCTCTTCGCGGGCGCGGAAGGCACGCTCGGCATCGTCACGGGCGCGGTGCTGAAGCTCGTGCCGCAGGCGCGCAGCGAAGAGGTGATGCTCTGCGCCCTGCCCGATGCCCAAGCAGCGCTTTCGCTCTACCGCCGCCTGCGCGCTTACGACGAATCGAGCCTGCGCGCCTTCGAGTTCATTTCAGGCACCGGCATGGAGCTGGCGCTCGCCCACATCGAGGGGGTTGAACGGCCGCTCGCCGAGCGCGCGCCGGCCTATGCGCTGGTCGATCTCGCCTCCACGCGCCGCAACGACACGCTGCGCGACATCGCCGAGGAGGTCGTGGGCGAGGCGCTGGAAGCGGGCGAGGTGCTCGACGCGGTGATTGCCGACAGCCTCGCCCAGCGCGCCGCGCTCTGGCGCCTGCGCGAGGAGCAGTCGGAAGCGCAGAAGCGCGCGGGCGCAAACGTGAAGAACGACGTTTCCGTGCCAGTGTCCCGCGTGCCCGACCTGATCCGGCTCGGCGCGGAAGCGGTCGAACGCCTGGTCCCCGGCACCCGCGCGGCACCCTTCGGCCATCTGGGCGACGGCAACATCCACCTGAACTTCGTGAAGCCCGAGGGCGCGGACGATGCGGGCTTCCTCGTGCGCAGCGGCGAGATCGCGGATGCGATCAACGCAGTCGTGCGCGGGCTGGACGGCAGTTTCTCGGCAGAGCACGGCATCGGCCGCATCAAGACCGAGACCTTGCGGAAGTGGCGCGAAGGGCCCGAGCTCGACACCATGCGCGCCATCAAGCGCGCCATCGACCCGCAGAGCCTCATGAACCCCGGCAAGCTTTTGCCCTAGGGCTCTCTGTTCTCGCAGCATTTCCGGACGCAAAACCGCTTCGCACTTTTGCTGGAATGCTCTGGAAATCAATGCTCCGGCGGCTCGTCCGCGAGCTTTTCCTTGTGCAGCGCCTTCAGCCGCTCCCGCTCGGCCTGAGCCAGGGGCGGAGGCTGGGTGATGGCGATCCAGGCGTCGATGTAGTCTTCCGGCGCATAGACATGGCCGTGCCCGATCGGGGCCGTGGTGGCGATCGCCATGTCGAAGCCGAGCTGCAGCATGGTCACCACCGGAAACCAGCGCAGGCTTTCCGACACGTCCGGCCCGCGCGGTCCCGCGAGCCAGGCCGGGCGCCGCCATGCGGCGGACGGCTCGAAGAAGGTCACGGGATCGCTCGCATATTGCAGGTAGCCGAGCCGGATCGGCCCCCAACGGTCTCCCCCCGCTTCGAGCCCGGTGTTCTGGTTGGCGAAGCGGATGATGGTGCCGTCGCGAAAGCGCGGCAGCCAGGCGGGCGAGCCCGCCACGCGCTCGTTCGTCGCCTGCCGCCAGACGCGCGAGGAAAACGGCGGGCCCGACCACAGCGCGCCCTGGAAGGGATCGGCCACCACGTCGTAGAGGTCGGCGGAGATCTCGGAATTCATGGCGCCGAGGCTCAGGCCGTGCAGGTAGAGCCTGGGGCGCGCATCGCGCGGCAGCGCCGTCCAGTGCTCGTAGACCCGCCGGAACAGCGCCCGGCCGGCTTCCGCGCCGTAGCCAGGCTCCACCATCAGCGAGAGCCAGCTCGACAGGTAGGAATATTGCAAGGCGACCGAGGCCACATCGCCCCGGTGGAGGTATTCGAGCGTGTCGAGCGCCGCCGGGTCGATCCAGCCCGTGCCGGTCGGCACCACGACCACCAGCACCGAGCGCTCGAAAGCGCCCTGGCGCAGCATCTCGCGGAAGGCGAGGTCGGCGCGCGCGTCCACGTCCGCCGCCGAGCCCAGCCCCGCATAGATGCGCAGCGGCTCTTGCGCGGGCACGCCGAAGAACGCGCCGATCTCGTCGGCACCCGGCCCGCTTGCGATGAACTCGCGCCCGCGAAACCCCATCAGCTCCCAATCCACCAGCGAGGCAGCGCTTCCCGTCTTGTTGGGGTCGGCGGGCTGGCTGAGGTCGGGGGCGATCTGCTTGTCGAGTTCCTCGAAAGAACTGTCCATCGCGCGCAGCGTCGCCTCGAAGAGCACGCCGTTGATCAGCGACCAGAAGAGCGCGGCCGTCAGCGCGAGACCGACGAGGCGGGCCACCGGCCGCGGCAGATGCGGCTTCAGGCGGTGCTGCACCGTGAGCACGGCGATGCGGAAGAGCCGCGCCACAGCCAGAAGCACCGCGAAAACGACGAGGGCGACGGCGAGCACGAAGAGCCGGTAGGCGGGGCGCACCGCCGCCACATCCATCAGCGCGCGCACATCGTTCTGCCAGGCGGCGAGCCGCCAGAGCGCAACCAGCGCAACCAGGAGCGCCGCACCGCCGCACAGGGCCCAGACCGTTCCACGCACCCGCTCGCTGGGGTCGGGAATGCGCAGGTAGCTCCACAGCGTCTGCGCGATCACGCCCACGAGATAGCCGGCAGCGAAGCTCACCCCGCTCAGCGCGCCCTGCATCCAGGCGGGCCGCGGCAGGAGGCTCGGCGTCAGCGAGGCCGCGAAGAAGAGAAGCCCGAGCACGATCCCCGTGCGCGACAGGCGCAAGCCGCGCCACCGCCACGCAGAGCCCACCCGCCGAGACACGGTCCCGTTTTCCACCGACTGCGTTCCCCGGACTTGGCTGGACGAGCCCCTCCTGTCGCACAGGACGGTCTCCGCCGCCAGGGACGGTCGCCCAAGCTGGACATCCCCGCCCGCCCTTGCGAAGGAAGGGCAAAGGTCTGGAGGAGGCACGAGCGATGAGCGACGCATTCAAGGCGATGATGCTGGTGGACGAGGGCGGAAAGCCCAAGGCCGAGTTCCGCGAGCTTCGGATCTCCGACCTGCCGGACCACGACGTGCTGGTCGAGGTTCAGTTCTCCACACTCAACTACAAGGACGGCCTGGCCATCACCGGCAAGGGCCGCATCGCGCGCCGCCTGCCGATGGTGGCGGGCATCGACATCGCCGGAACGGTGGTGGAATCGCGCTCGCCCCTTTGGAAGGCGGGCGACAAGGTCGTGGCCAATGGCTGGGGCATGTCGGAAACCGAATGGGGCGGCTATGCGCGTTTCGCGCGTCTCAAGCCCGAATGGCTGGTGCGCCTGCCCGACGCGTTCACCGCCGAGGAGGCGATGGCAATCGGCACCGCGGGCTACACCGCGGCGCTCTCGGTCGACGCGCTGGAGGACTGGGGCACGATCAGCCCCGGCGGGCGGGAGGTCTTGGTGACAGGTGCGGCGGGCGGCGTGGGCTCGACGGCCGTCAGCCTGCTTGCCGCCAAGGGCTATCCCGTCACGGCCTCGACGGGGCGCGCGGAAACGCACGAATACCTCTCCACGCTCGGCGCATCGGCCTTCGTGGAGCGCGCGGCACTCGCCGAAAAGGGCGGCGCGCTCCAGAAGGAGCGCTGGGCGGGGGCGGTCGATTCCGTCGGCTCCACGACGCTCGCCAACGTGCTCGCGCAGACGGTCTATGGCGGCGCGGTCGCGGCCTGCGGGCTTGCCGGCGGCATGGACCTGCCCGCTTCGGTCGCTCCCCACATCCTGCGCGGCGTGGCGCTTCTGGGCATCGATTCCGTGATGGCGCCGCTGCCGAAGCGCGAGCGCGCCTGGGCGACGCTCGCCCGATACCTCGACAAGGATCATCTCAAGCTCATCGCACGCACCGAGCCGATGAGCCGGCTTCCCGAACTCGCCGCCCAGATCGTGGCGGGCGAAGTGCGCGGGCGCGTAGTGATCGACGTGGGGGCGTGAGGCCCTTGCCTTCCGTGTTCCCGGCGGGGCATGTGCGCCCGAACACGCGCCGTGCGCACCCTTCCCGAGGCATCCGATGACCGAACTTCTCCACCTGAGCGACGAGGTGCGCCAAGCGCTCCATGACGGCCGGGCGCTGGTGGCGCTCGAATCCACCATCATCACGCATGGCATGCCCTATCCCGAGAACGGCGAGACGGCGCGGGCCGTGGAAGCGGTGGTGCGCGAGAACGGGGCCGTGCCTGCGACCATCGCGGTGATCGAGGGCCGCCTGCATGTGGGCTTGTCCGATGCCGAGCTGGAAGGGCTTGCCCAGGCCAAGGGGATCGTCAAGGCGTCGGGCCGCGATCTCGCGGTCGCCATGGTGCGCCGCGCCTCGGCCGGCACTACGGTGTCGGCCACCATGCGGATCGCGGAGCTCGCGGGCATCCCGATCTTCGCCACGGGGGGCGTGGGCGGCGTCCACCGCGGCGCCGAGCAGAGCTTCGACATCTCCGCCGACCTGACCGAACTCGGCCGCACCCAGACCGCGGTGGTCTGCGCGGGCGTCAAATCGATCCTCGATATCCCCAAGACGCTGGAATATCTCGAAACCCAGCGCGTGCCGATCATAGCCTTTGGTTCGGACGACTTCCCCGCCTTCTTCACCCGCCAGAGTGGCGAAAAGGGCGACCACCGTCTCGACACGCCGGAGGAACTGGCCGAGGCCATGCTCGCCCATGCGCGTCTCGGCACGGGCACCGGCATGCTGATCGCAAATCCCATCCCCGAAGCGGACGCGCTTTCGTCCGATTTCATCGACGGCACGATCCGCGACGCGGTGAGGGAAGCCGAAGCGCGCGGCATCCAGCGCAAGGAGGTCACGCCCTTCCTGCTCGCCCGCATCAACGAGTTGTCGGGCGGCAGGAGCCTGAAGGCCAACATCGCACTGATCAAGAACAATGCCAGGCTCGCCGCCCAGGTGGCGGTCGCCCATGCGCGGTTGAGAGCCTGAGCATGAAGCCCGTCCGCTCGCTGCTCTTCGTGCCCGGCAACAAGGCGTCGATGCTGGACAAGGCGGCGGGTGCTGGCGCGGACGCGCTGATCCTCGACCTCGAAGACAGTGTGCCCCAGGCGGAGAAGCAAGCCGCGCGCGCACTCGTTGCGAGCCGCATTCCCGAGCTTGCCGCGCGCGGGCAGCGCGTCTGGGTTCGCATCAACAAGGGCGCCCACATCTACGACCTCGAAGACGTGCTCGCAGCCGTCCAGCCCGGCCTGGAAGGCATCGTGGTGCCCAAGCCGCTCGGCACGGAAGACACCTATATGGCGTCAGCCATGGTGGCCGAAGCCGAAATGCGCTCGGGGCTGGCGCCCGGGGCGGTCGCGCTGATGCCGCTGCTCGAAACCGCGCGCGCCATGCAGTTCGCATTCGCCATCGCCGAGCAGCCGCGCGTCGCGGCCATCGTCGGCTCCACCGCCAAGAACGCCGATGTCGGCCGCGCGCTCGGCTTCGTCTGGACGCCCGAGGGGCGCGAAAGCGAATATCTGAAGTCGCGCGTGGTGATGGCCGCGCGCGCGGCCGGCAAGCTGCCGATCGGCGGCGTGTGGCAGCAGGTCAAGGACCTCGAAGGGCTGGAGCGCGCATCCCGCCTCGACCGCCAGCTCGGCATGGCGGGCGAGCTCGCGCTCCACCCGGCCCAGGTTCCCGTGATCAACCGGGTCTACACGCCCGACGAGGAGGAGATCGCCTATTACCAGGGCATGATCGACGCCCTCGATGCGGCCCAGGCGCAAGGCCGCGCATCGGTGATGTATGAGGGCGAGCACATCGACATCGCCCATGCGAAGACGGCGCGCGAGGTGATCGCCCTCGCCCGTGCCCTTCCCTCCGACTAGGCCTTGGGGAAGAACCGGTTTTCCGGCCGCGCCAGCCCCAGATTCTCGCGCAGCGTGCGCCCTTCATACTCCTTGCGGAACAGCCCGCGCCGCTGAAGCTCGGGCACGACCTTGCGCGTGACGTCTTCCAGCCCTTCCGGCAGGAAGGGGAACATCACGTTGAACCCGTCGCAGCCCTCGGCAAACAGCCATTCCTCCATGGAATCGGCGATCGACCGCGGCGTGCCGACGAAAGCCAGCCCGCCATAGCCGCCGAGGCGCTGGGCGAGCCCACGCACCGTCAGCCCTTCCGTGCGCGCAAGCTCGATCACCCGCTCGCGGCTCGACTTGCTGTCGTTGGTTTCGGGGATGTCCGGCAGGGGCGCGTCGGGGTCGAAGCGCGAGGCGTCGTGGCCGAGCGCGATCGACAGCGAGGCGATGGCGCTTTCCGCATAGACCAGGCTGTCGAGCTTCGCCCGCTTGGCGCGCGCCTCGTCTTCGGTGTCGCCCACCACCACGAAGACGCCGGGCAGGATCTTGATCGCATCGGGTGAACGCCCGAGCTTTCGGGCGCGGCCCTTCACATCCGCGAAGAAGCGTTGGGCGGCGGCCAGGCTGTCATGGGCCGCAAAGATCACCTCGGCGGTTTCCGCCGCGAGCTGCCGCCCCGGCTCGGACGCGCCCGCCTGCACCACCACCGGCCAGCCCTGCGGCGGCCGCGCGATGTTGAGCGGCCCGCGCACCGACAAGCTCGGCCCCTTGTGGTCGAGCACGTGCATCTTCTCGGGCTCGAAGAAGAGCCCGCTCTGGGCATCGCGCACGAAGGCGTCGTCGGCGAAGCTGTCCCACAGGCCCGTCACCACATCGTAGAACTCGCGCGCCCGCGCATAGCGCTCGTCGTGGTCGACATGGTCGTCGAGCCCGAAATTCCTTGCCGCGTCGGGGTTCGAGGTCGTCACGATGTTCCAGCCCGCGCGGCCCTCGCTCAGATGGTCGAGCGAGGCGAAGCGGCGCGCCACGTGGTAGGGCGCGTCGAAGGTGGTGGAGGCGGTCGCCACGAGCCCGATCCGTTCGGTGACGGCGGCGAGCGCGGACAACAGCGTGAAGGGCTCGAACGAGGTCACCGTGTGCGAGCGCCTGAGCGCTTCGACGGGCATGTTGAGCACGGCCAAGTGGTCGGCCATGAAGAAGGCGTCGAACTTCGCCGCTTCCAGCTCCAGCGCGAGCTGCTTCAGCCGCTTGAAGTTGAAGTTCGCATCGGCCCATGCGCCGGGATAGCGCCACGCGCCGGTATGGAGGCTCACAGGACGCATGAAGGCGCCCAGGCGGAGTTGTCGGCTGTTGCTCATGGTGTCGGGTCCGGCATCGCGGCCCAGATATGGGCGCGCGGGCCCGGCCTGCACAGGGCACGGTTTCGCGCGCTTTCAGCCCGAAGCGGAAATTTCTTGCGCCCTCAGCCGCGCGGCGGCGCCAGCGGAAATGCATTGGCCTCGGGCGCGTTGGCCCAGCTTTGCAGGGTCTGCCCGCCGTCGATCAGCCAATCCACGCCCGTCACGTGGCGCGCGTCGTCGGAGGCCAGGAATGCCACGGCCGCCGCGACATCCTCGGGCTGGCCGATGCGGCGCAGCGGGATGCGGTTCGCGAAGCGCTCAATGCCTTTCGCGTATTCCTCCCGGTCGCCGGCGGGCACGCCGAGCGTGGTCTCGATCACGCCGGGGCAGATGGCGTTGACGCGGATGCCGTGAGGTGCTGCGTCGAGCGCCGCGATCCGCGTCAGCCCGACCACGCCATGCTTGGTCGCGGCATAGCCAGCCCCGCCCGCTAGCACGTCCCAGCCCGCCATGGACGAGCCCATGTTGACGACCGCACCCTTCGTGCCCGTCTCGATCATGCTGCGCAGCGTGGCGCCCAGCACCAGGAACATGCCGCGCAGGTTGATCCGCACGATGCGGTCCCAGTCCTCGACGGGGAGCTCGAACACGGGGGCGACCTTGCCGGATATGCCGGCATTGTTGAAGAGCACGTCGATGCGCCCCCAGCGGCCCGCGGCTTCCGCGACGGCTTTCGCCACCGCCGCCTCGTCGCCCACATCGGCCGCGATCGCATGTGATTTGCCGGCAAACTTGTCGGACACGCGGCCTGCCGCCTCGCCGTCCTGGTCGAGGATCACGAGGTTCGCGCCCTCGCTCGCGAAGCGCTCGGCCGCGGCCGAGCCGATGGCCCCGCCCCCGCCGGTGATCAGAACGACCTTGTCGGTGAAGCGGGCCATCACATCTCCTCTTGCGAATAGTCGCGCCAGGAATGGCGCGCGACGAAGCCCAGCGCCGCGCGGGCGCGGCTCGTGTCGATCAGTCCGGCATGGCCGTCGAGCGGGCTCGTGCGCGGCACGCCGGGCAGCGCGCGCTCAAGGGCCGGCGCGGTTTCGTGTTCGAGATAGGTGTCGCTTGCCGCCACATAGGCGCGCAGATGCCCGCTGCCCTGCCATTCGAGTGCCAGGCGGAAGGCCTCGGCCGCATCGCGCACGTCGATGTAGCTCCAGAGGTCGCGCACGCTGTCGGCCGTCGCGCGGCGCGGCCCGATCTGGCTCGCGAAGGTCTCGGGCGACTGCACCCAGGGCATGCGCAAGGACACCGCCGACATCGCCCCCCCGCGCACGGCCGCTTCCACGATCTCCTCGCCCAGCCATTTCGAGAGCCCGTAGGCGTCCTGCGCGTGGGTCGGCAGCTCCTCCGTGATCGGCAGGCTGCGCGGCGCGACGAAGGGCTCGCCGAAGGGATAGCCGAGCACGCTGAAGGAGGAGGCGTAGACGAGGCGCGGAATGCGCGCGAGGCGTGCCGCCTCCACCACGTTGAAGCACGCCGCCACATTGGTGTGGAACACCGTGCCCGCCGTGCGGCCCGTGGGCCGCGGGATCGCCGCCACATGCACCACGGCGTCCACGTTGCGCACGAGTTCGAGCGCGGGCGCGAATTCCGCGAGGTCGGCCGTCACATGGTCCCAGCCCGCGCGGTCGGGCGCTGGCGCGGTGTCCACGCCCAGAACGGAATGGCCGGCCGCCGCCAGGTGTGCTGCCACGTTGCGCCCGAGAAAGCCGCTCGACCCCGTCACGATGACCCGCATGGCGCACTCTCTTGAGATTGTTCGTGGTCAAACAAGTGTGGCGTACCGACCCGCCTTGTCAACAGCCGGGCCGCGAAGTCCCGGCAAGATCGCACCAAGCTGCGCCAAAGAGCAACCGCAACAGGATTGACACAGGCGCGGCCACGGCCTTTGTTGGAGTTCCAACAATCAGGCAGCGACGGTTCCCGTGAGCGAAGACGTATTTTCCGCCCATCGCAAGAGAGAGGCCGTCCGGCTCGACGCGTCGCGCGCGGCGGTGATCGTGGTCGACATGGTCAACGACTTCTGCAAGCCCGGCGGGGCGATGGTGCTGCCGGGCTATGAGAGCCTCGTCGGCCCGCAGCTCGCGATCATCGAGGCGGCCCGCGCTTCGGGCGCGCCCGTGATCTGGGTGCATGACAGCCACCGCCGCAACATGCGCCGCGACCGCGAATGGCTCAAGCGCACCCCCCATTGCGTGGAAGGCACCTGGGGCACCGAGATCATCGAGGACCTGGGCGCGCGCGAGGACGAGATCCACGTGATCAAGCACCGCTATTCCGCCTTCTTCAACACCGATCTCGACGTGACGCTGAAGGACATGGTGATCGACCAGATCGTGGTGATCGGCGTGGTCACCAACATCTGCGTGCGTTCCACCGTGCATGACGGCTTCTTCCTGGGCTACGAGATCGTGGTGCCCGAAGACGCGTGCGCGGCCACCGGCCCCCGCGAGCAGGCGAGCTCGCTCTACGACATCGCCACCCATTTCGGCGTGGTCAGCGACGCCGCGAGCGTGGCGCAGGCCCTGCGCGAGGGCTCCGAGGTCGAGAACCGCGACCTTGCAGCCTGATCGCGCAACCGCTCCGGCGCCCGATCCCGCCTCCGATCTCGAAAGCGGGGCGGAAGCCGTCGAGGCGGCCTTTCGCGAGACCGGCTACGATCTTGCGGCCCACCCCGCCCATCTCGTGCGCCGCGTGCACCAGCGCGCGACGCTCGCCTTCCAGCAGGTGATGACGGGCGAAACGCTGTCACCCACCCAGTTCGCGGCACTCGCCACCATCCTGAAGATGGGCGAGGTCTCGCAAAACCATCTGGGCCGGCTGACGGCGATGGACCCTTCCACCATCAGCCTCGTGGTGCGCAAGCTCCTCAAGGACGGCTTCGTGACCCGTTCG
>QFNI01000067.1 GCA_003240775.1 Mesorhizobium amorphae
CCTGCTCGCGGCCGCTGCCGTTCTCGCCGCGCTCGGCACCGCCCCCTCCCAAGCCGCCAGCCTGGAACTCGGCATTCTCGACTGCGCCGTGGACGGCGCCACCGGATACGTGGTCGGCTCGAACCGTGGCCTCACCTGCACCTTCCGTCCCTACGACAACGCCTACGGCCCCGAAACCTACACGGGCGTGCTCTCGCGCGTGGGCATCGATGTCGGCGTGACGCACCAGTCTTCCATCTCCTGGGCCGTGCTCGCCGCGCGCTCGGGCGAATACGGGCCGGGCTCGCTGGTCGGCAAGTTCGTGGGCGCCAGCGCCGATGCGAGCATCGTCACGGGCGGCGGCGCGAACCTTCTCATTGGCGGCTTCCAGCGCTCGATCACGCTCCAGCCGCTCAGCGTGCAGACGCAGACCGGCCTCAACGCCGCGCTCACCGTCACCAGCCTCGAGCTTCAGCAACTCATGAAGCAGTAGGCGCTGGCCCCACTCTCACCGCTTGCCTGACGGCCTTCCTCCCCGCTAACGGCTGGGAGGGAGGCCTTTTTCATGTCAGCATCTGCAGTTCAGCCGGCCAAGATGGATTGGGCCGCCCTCTGGCGCAGCGGGGACCTCGGCCGATTCTGCTTCATCAGCATGGGCATCATGCTGCATGCGACCAACGAGACCATGGTCGCGACTGTCATGCCCGCGCTGGTGCGGGATCTGAGCGGCGTCGAGCTCGTCGGCTGGTCGCTCTCGGTCTACGAACTCGGCGCGATCGCAGCGGGTGCGGCGGCAGGAAGGGCCATCTCCTACATATCGCTACGCACGGCGATGGTGTGCGCGGCCCTCACCTACTGCCTCGGCGCCCTGATCTGCGCGACCGCGGACACCATGCCGATCTTTCTGGTCGGCCGCGTCATCCAGGGCCTGGGCGGCGGCGGGCTGATGGGACTGGCCTTCGTCTCCATCGAACGGTTGTTTCCGCGCATCATCTGGCCGCAGCTTTTTGCGATCATTTCCGCCGTTTGGGGCGTCTCGGCCTTCGGTGGCCCCTTGATCGGCGCGCTTTTCGTGGAGCATGCGAGCTGGCCGGTCGCCTTCAGCCTCTTCTCCACGCTCGGCTTCGCGATGGCGGTGGCGAGCCTGATCGTGCTGCGCGGCGCGAGCCTGAGGGGCGCCGATCAGGGCACTGAAGCCCCGCCGCCCTTTCCCTTCGCCACCCTGCTCTGCCTTTCGCTCAGCGTTTTGTTGATCGCGGTGGCCGGCATCGCCGGCGGCTGGCTCGGCCAGTCCCTCCTGCTCGCTGCGGGGATCGGCGGTCTCTTACTCTTCTTCCGCCTCGACGAGCGCAAGCCTCGCTCGCGCCTCTTTCCCTCGCGCGTGTTCAGCCTCGACCGGGCGTTGGGCGCGGGCATGGTGATGGTCGGGTGCCTTTCCATCTCCACCTGCTCCTTCTTCGTCTACGGTCCACTCCTGCTCACCAACCTGCACGGCATCCCACCGCTCACCACGGGCTACATCATCGCAGCCGAGTCCATCGCCTGGTCGATCCTGTCGATTGCGGTCGCGAAGCTTCCGCCCGAGCGAGAGGGCAGCGTGATCGTGGGTGGCGCTATGATGGTGGCAGGCGGCGTGCTGGGCTTCGCTTATGCGGTGCCTGCGGGTTCGATACCGCTCATTCTTTTCTGCGCGCTGCTGCAGGGCGGCGGCTTCGGAATCTGCTGGCCGTTCGTCGCGCGCATGATCGTGGCGTCGGCGCCCGAGCACGAGCGCACGGTTGCCTCCTCAGGCATCTCGGCGCTTCAGCGCATCGGCTATGCGGCGGGAGCGGCGCTCAGCGGCATCGTCGCCAACGCCGCAGGCTTCGGTGATGGCCTGAACAAGGAGACAGCGGCGCATGTCGCGCCCTGGCTGTTTCTGGCTTTCATGCCGCTGGCCGCACTCGGCGTCTTCGCGGCCTTCCGCCTCGTGGTGCTTGCCCGTCGCGAGGCGAGGCAGTGAAGCTGCGGGTCGGTCCTATTCCAGGCCCTTGACGATGTCCTCGGTCATCTTCTTGGCGTCGCCCAGGAGCATCATCGTGCCGTCCTTGTAGAACAGCGTGTTGTCGATGCCGGCATAGCCGGAGCCCAAGGATCGCTTCACGAACAGGCAGGTGCGCGCCTTGTCCACGTCGAGGATCGGCATGCCGTAGATCGGCGAGGATTTGTCGTCGCGCGCGGCCGGGTTGGTCACGTCGTTCGCGCCGATCACATACGCCACGTCGGCCTGGGCGAACTCCGAGTTGATGTCCTCGAGCTCGAACACCTCGTCATAGGGAACGTTGGCTTCGGCGAGCAGCACGTTCATGTGGCCGGGCATGCGGCCCGCCACCGGATGGATCGCGTACTTCACCTCGACGCCGTGCGCCTTCAGCTTGTCCGTCATCTCGCGCAGCGCGTGCTGGGCCTGCGCCACCGCCATGCCGTAGCCCGGCACGATGATGACCTTCGACGCATTCTGCATGAGGTATGCCGCGTCTTCCGCCGAGCCCGTTTTCACCGTGCGCTCGATGCCGTCGTCGCTGCCGGCCGCAGCAGTCTCGCCGCCGAACCCGCCCAGGATCACCGAGATGAAGGAGCGGTTCATGCCCTTGCACATGATGTAGGACAGGATCGCGCCCGACGAGCCGACCAGCGCGCCCGTGATGATGAGCGCGAGGTTACCGAGCGTGAAGCCGAGAGCGGCGGCTGCCCAACCCGAATAGGAGTTGAGCATCGAAACCACCACCGGCATGTCCGCGCCGCCGATAGGGACGATCAGCAGCACGCCGAGCGCCAGGCTCAGCACCACGATCAGCCAGAACACGACCGTGCTTTCCGAGCCGACCAGAACCGCGATCAGCACAACGAGCGCCGCGCCGAGCACGGCATTGATCACATGGCGCATCGGCAGCAGGATCGGCTTGCCCGACATGCGCCCGTCGAGCTTCAGGAATGCGATCACCGAGCCCGTGAATGTGATGGCGCCGATGGCCACGCCCAGGCTCAGCTCCACCAGTGCTTGGCCGTGGATGTTGCCGAGTGTGCCGATCCCGAAGCTCTCGGGCGAATACATGGCGGCGGCGGCCACCATGACGGCGGCGAGGCCTACCAGGCTGTGGAAGGCGGCGACGAGCTGCGGCATCGAGGTCATCGGGATGCGCCGCGCGATCACCGCGCCTGCCCCGCCGCCGATGGCGAGCCCCAGCACGATCAGGCCGAAGCTGCCGATCGAGGGCCTCGCGAGCGCCAGCGTGGTGAGGATGGCGATGCCCATGCCCACCATGCCGAAGATGTTGCCCTGGCGCGATGTCGTGGGGTGAGACAGCCCACGCAGCGCCAGGATGAAGAGGACGCCCGAGATCAGATAAAGGAAGGCGGCGATCGACGCGTTCATTGTGCCAGTTCCTCGATCGTTCCAGGCGTGAACTCGACCTCGGCGAAGCCCGGATAGACCGACCGAAGGAGTTCGACCTGCGCGGGCTCGTCCACGCGCATCAGATACCAGCGCTCGCCGTCGAGCACGGCAAGCGTCTCGTTGTTGGCCTCGTAGCGCGCGCCATTGGCCGCGATCACGCTTTGCGAGGGAATGCGCGCATAGAGCATGCCGTCCGGCAGGCTCTCGAAGCGCGCCTCGTCGATCGCCATGCCGAAGGACTCGATCTTGGCCTTCTCGGCGCTGGCTTTCAGCGCCGCAGACATCTGCGCCTTCAGCGTCGCCTCGTCCACGCCAAAGCGCTTGGCGATGGCAGCGGCGATCTTGGGGGGCATGGCCTCGAACAGCGCGTCGTGGTTGTCCCCGCGCATGGCGGCGTTGAAGCTATCCACCCGCGCGTTGAGTTCGGCGCGCTCCGAGGAAGAAGGATCGCGCGCGAAGGCAGAGGACAAGGAGAGCGCGAGCGCGACAGCAACGATGGCTGCGCCAAGCTCCGCGAAGAAGGGTGCGCGCAACTCAGCGCTCCTTCTTCTTGTACATCGCCAACATGCGCTGGGTGACCAGGAAGCCGCCGAAGATGTTCACGGCTGCGAGCACCAGCGCGATGAAGCCGAAACCCGTTGCGAGACCTGACGTTGAGATGCCCACCGCGAGCAGCGCGCCCACCACGATCACCGACGAGATGGCGTTGGTCACGGCCATCAGCGGCGTGTGGAGTGCCGGCGTCACCGACCAGACCACATAATAGCCCACGAAGATCGCGAGCATGAAGATGGCAAAGCGGAACACGAAGGGATCGACGATCCCGCCGGACGCGATGTGCACCGCATCCGCAATTCCGTCGGCCCTGTCGAGATCGCCGATGGCCAGCCGCACGGCGGCCGTTGCGCGATCCAGTTCCTCGAGAGCGCGCCCGAGCGCCGTTTGCTCGTCCATCACGCGTCTCCCGTGGCAGGGGTAGTCGGGGTCTCAGTCTGAGCGGGAGCGAAGGATGGATGCACCACCCTGCCCCCATCGGTGAGCATGGTCGCCTTCACCAGCGCATCCTCGCGGTTCACGGCGAGCGACTTGGCATTCTTGTCGACCATGGTTTCCAGGAACGCGTAGAGGTTCTTGGCGTAAAGCGCGGAAGCGGATGCCGCCACGCGGCCAGCCATGTTCTGGTGGCCGACGATGGTCACGCCGTTTTCGAGCGTGATCACTGCACCCGCGACAGCGCCTTCCACGTTGCCACCGCGTTCGACCGCCAGATCCACCAGCACGGAGCCCGGCTTCATGCTGTCCACCATGGCTTTGGAGACCAGCTTGGGCGCGGGACGGCCGGGAATGAGCGCCGTGGTGATCACGATGTCCTGTTTGGCGATGTGATCGGCCACGAGCGCGGCCTGCTTCGCCTGATAGCCCTTGGACATCTCCTTGGCGTAGCCGGCTGCGGTCTCGGCCGCCTTGAACTCTTCGTCCTCGACGGCCACGAACTTCGCGCCGAGCGACGCCACCTGCTCCTTGGCAGCAGGCCGCACGTCGGTCGCGGTGACGACGGCACCCAGGCGACGCGCGGTCGCGATGGCCTGGAGGCCCGCCACGCCCGCGCCCATCACGAAGATGCGCGCGGCAGGCACGGTGCCCGCGGCCGTCATCATCATCGGCAGCGCGCGGTCGAACGACGCCGCACCTTCGATCACCGCCTGATAGCCCGCGAGGTTCGCCTGCGAGGAGAGCACGTCCATCGACTGCGCGCGCGTGATGCGCGGCATCAGTTCCATGGAGAACGCGGTCAGCCCGGCATCGGCCAGCGCCTGCAGCGCTTCCGCCTGGCCGTAGGGGTCCATGATGGCGAGCACCAGCGCTCCCGCCTTGTAGGTCTTGGCCTCCGCAGCCGTCGGCCGCCGGACCTTGAGCACGACATCCGCGTTTGCTGCGTTGTCGACGCTGCCGATCGTTGCGCCCGCGCGCTCGAACTCGGCGTCGGGAACGCGCGAGGCAAGCCCCGCGCCACGCTCCACCACCACCGTGAAGCCCAGCCCGATCAGCCGCTTCACCGTGTCGGGCGATGCCGCGACGCGCGGCTCACCCTCTTCGCGCTCATGCGCGACAAAGACTGTCTGTGCCACCCCTTACCCCCCGGTTGATGCGCTCAGCGCATCGCGAAGCTGGCAACCGCCACCAGAAGCACGAACAGGATCACCGACGAGATGAAGCCGCCGCCGCCCAGCAAGCCGAAGGCCATGGCGACCAGAAGTGCCACAACGGCGATCGTGCCGTATTTGGTGAGGATCAGAAAGCGGTCGTAAGTCTTGGTGTGCTCGGCGTAATCCATCTTGGCGCCCATCTCCAAAGGTCCGCTCGGGGGATGTTCTGCCATGATCTCGACGCCCTTCTGCCACGTGTTGTCCCCTGCCCTTAGCGAAAAGGCCGAAGCGGGGCAATGCGCCAAACCGCCTGTCCCGCGCCGTGTGGGGTGTTGGAGGACATGACGGGATGAGGGGATCGCCAGGGCGGCGCAGGCGCGATGAAGATCGGCCCAGCCTCAGCGGGCCCGACTGCCCCGTCGCCCCTCAGCTCAGACGCCGGATCAGTTCAGGTTGATCAGGTCGGGGAACACGCCTGTCACGCCGACGAAGATCAGGTAGAGCGCGACGATGTAGTTGAGCAGCCGTGGAACGATCAGGATCAGCACGCCTGCGACGAGCGCCACCAGCGGCGAAAGGGGAACGGTTCCGAAATCCACGCGAAGCTCCTGTGCGCTCATGCTCTTGCGCACAGGGAGCTAGCGCCCCGAGGCCGATTGTCAGGCCGCGTCGCTCAGATATTTTGCGGTCGGAAGCACGGTCAGCGGCGCGCCCTCGCCGAGCGACGGACGGTCGAAGAGCATCCGCTGTTCGGCCTTCGTGGCGAAGAAGAACGGGTAGCGGGCGTAAGAGCGCTCGCGGATGGCGAGCACGTTCGCCTTGTAGAGCACCACGGAATAATTCAGCCCCGGAAAGCTGCGCAGTCCGCCAAGCTGTTCGGACAGGAAGATGCGCCGATAAAAAGCCGCATGGTCCGGGCGGATGGTGGAAAGGCAGAAAGGCGCGGAGAAGTGGAAGCAGGCCATGCTGGCCAGGCGCAGCGTCAGGTAGGGAATCTGCGGATAAAGCCGCGTGAAATCGGGATCGACCGCAAAGCGCGTAGGGTCGATCATGGCGTTGCCCTCGTCGAGCAGCGGCTCAAGGATGTCGCCATAGACGTTCATCGACGGGGAGCGGCGCTCGGCCGGCGATATGTGGTGGATGCGCAGCGTGCTCGCCAGCTGGCCGTCGATGAAGATGCCGAACTTGTAGCTGTTGGGCGTCTCGTCATACTCGTCGTGGATCGTCATCGACGCGTTGAGCGGCACCATGTCCGTGGTGCGGTAGGCCTTGTAGCGCAGGCGATAAAGGTCTTCGAGGTCTTCGCCCTTGTCGCAGCGGCGATACTCGACCCGTTCCAGCAGATTCGAGATGGTGGTGACGAAGCTCGACGACTCCGGCCGCGAGGCCGTGTCGTTGGCACTGGCTATCTGCCTGAGTGCCGATATTGCTTCGCTCATATTCCAGACTTTCCTGCTTAACGGTTGGTTGCCGAAACCGTAAGAAAGCAGGTTAAAATGTAAAGAATGTTACGGTCGCCCGAGAAGATGCGGCTGTGCAAAACGCCGGGGCGCCAGCATTATCCGCGTAAGCCCATGCGCTGAAGTCGCCTCATTTCCCGGCAGGCGCCCGTTTCCCGCCCATCGCCTCGCTGAAAGGCCACACGGTGTCCGCCATCGTCCGGATGCCCGACGCCGAGAGGGCCGCACCGAACAAGAAGCCTTGCACGAAATCCGGCCGGACCGATTGGGACAGGATTCGCAGCTGCTCGAAGGTTTCCGTCCCCTCCACGGTCACCTCGAGGCCCAGCGCGCGGGAAAGATGCACGATGCCGCTGACGAGCCTGCGGCTCCGCTCGCTCTGGTCGATGTCGAGCAGGAAGGAGCGGTCGATCTTGACCTTGTCGAGCGGCAGCTTGTGCAGATAGCTCAGGCTGGAATAGCCGGTGCCGAAATCGTCCAGTGCGATCGACAGGCCCATCTCCCGCATCCGCTCGATCAGCTGCCGCGTGAGCGACTTGTCATCGAGAAGCGCTGTTTCTGTCAGCTCGATCTCCAGGCGGTGCGGCGCGAGCCCGGTTCGCCGAAGCGCGCGCTCGACCTCCTTGACGATCGTGTCGTTGCGGAAATCCTTGGCCGACAGATTGACGGACACGCCGATCGGATCGGGCCAGCTCGCGCAGTCTTCGGTCGCGCGCTCCAACACGAAGGCGCTGAGTTCGGAGATGATGCCCATCTCTTCGGCGAGCGGAATGAAGATGGCGGGAGAAATCGGTCCGAGCTCGGGGTGATCCCAGCGGCAAAGCGCCTCGCAGCTCGCGATGCGCATGCTCTCCATCGCGATGATCGGCTGGTAGATGACCCGCAGCGCACGCTTTTCCACGGCGATGCGCAGGTCGGACTTGAGCACCTGCCTGTTGCGAAAGGCCGTATCCATGACCATCTCGAACAGCTTCCAGTGGCTCTTCCCGCCTTCCTTGGCCTTGTAGAGCGCGAGATCCGCGCGCACGATCAGAGCGTCCACGTCGGTCTCGCGCACGCGTGCGAGCACGGCTCCGCCGCTCGCCTGGATGCGAAGCATGTGGCCCACGACATCCGTTTCCCCGACCAGACGATCGAATATGCGGTCCATCAGATCGACGAACTCAGCCTCGTCACGCACGGCGTCGGCATAGACCAGGAACTCGTCGCCGCCGAAGCGGCTCACGATCACCGTCTCGTCGACGAATTCGCGAAGCCGCTGTCCCACCGCGCAGATGAGCCCGTCGCCCACCGGGTGCCCCAGCGTGTCGTTGACGCTTTTGAAGTCGTCGAGATCGATCACCGCCAGTCCGCAGAAGCGGGCCCGGTCGCCAGCCTCCATCATTCCTACCACGAGCTCGCTGAAATAGGCTCTGTTGGGAAGGCCGGTCAGGCTATCGATCCGCGCCATGGTGCGGATGCGTTCTTCCGCCACGATGCGCGCCGTCACATCCTCGAAGGTGATCACGCCGAGATCCTGGCTGCCTTCCCGCGCCGAGAACTCGTAGTGCTGACCGTTGGACAGGGGAACGATGACCTTGCGGTCGCGTCCTTCGCGAAGCGCATGCGTCAGCTGCGCCTCGATCACGCGGGAATCTTCCTGACGGATGCGCCCGCCCGCTACGCCGCGATTGAGCATGGCATGGAGCGACCGGCCCAAAAGCTGGTCGCTCGAGCGGAACGCCATGAGCCTCGCGGCGGCGGCATTGGCCACGGCCACCCGACCATCGGGCCCCAGCATCACCAGTCCGTGGCTCATCGTGTTCAGAGCCCGGTTGAAGCGCTGGGCCAGCCGGTTGGCCTTCTTCTCCTCGTAGATCGCCGTGAACAGGACCTCGCGCACGACGAGGGCGAAGCGGCGAACGGCAAACAGGAAGGGCAAAACGAGGGCTGCGAGGATCACGTGATAGAAATCGCCGCGCAGCATGAAGCCGAGCGAAATCGGCAGGATCATCGTGACGATGAAGCACATCACCATGCGGGGCGAGCCGTAATTGCGCCCGGCGATGGAGGACACGGAGGCGACCGTCACGCAGACGGAGGCGACCTCCACGAAATTGTCCTGCGCGACGAAGATGCTGACGAAGCAGAAGATGCCCAGCATCGCGCCATGCATCGTTCCGAAGATGATGTATTCGTTCTCGCGGTGGCGTGCCTCCTCGAACGTCGAGGGCGGGGGCAGCGCGGCGTTTCGCTGGATGCTGGCCAAGCGCACGAGGCCGATCACGCCCAGGGCTGCGGCGAGATAGAGATACACCGGAGAACCGGTCTTCCAAAAGCCGAGCACCATCAGCAGGGCTTGCGAGGCAAGGCCGAGCGTTAGGGTCAGGCCATCCCGAAAGAGCGTCTGCACGAAGCTGACATAAACGTCTTCAGGGATTTCGATGGTCTTCTTGGTCGCCACCGTCTCGTTTCCGACAAGGACAGTCGAAACTCATGACACAGGCAGTTTAAGAAAGACTTTTTACCCCAGCGCGAAGGTGATCGGCTACTCCGCTGCTTCGAGCCGTTTTTCAGCCGGAATGGCAGGCGTCTCGAGGCGCGCCAAGCACCTCTCGCGCTCGGCGTTCAGGCCCTTGCGAGCCGCGTCCTTCACATGCCCGAAGCCGCGCAGCAGCATGGGGGCGGCTGCAAGCGCGGTCGCCGCCTCAACCGACGCACCGTCCGCGAGTGCGCTTTCGATCCTGTCGAGATCGCTCTCGTATCGCCTGAGGTCCTCGCGCTCGGCACGGCGCTCGGCGGTGTAGCCGAAGACATCGAACATCGTGCCGCGCAGGCCCTTGAGGCGGGCGAGAACGCGGAAGCCGCCGAGCATCCAGGCGCCGAAGCTCGACTTGACCGGCCTGCCTTTGGCATCGGTCCGCCCGAGCACGGGCGGCGCCAGATGGAATTCCAGACGCTCGAAGCTCTCGAACTGCTTGGCGAGCTTCTCGCTGAAGCTCCCGTCCGTGTAGAGGCGTGCGACTTCGTACTCGTCCTTGATGGCCATCAGCTTGAAGAGCGCGCGCGCGGCGGCTTCCGTGAGCGCGGTCGAGCCCGGCATAACCCGCGCTTCCGCTTGGCGGATGCGCGCGATGCGCGAGGCGAAGCGCTCTGCATAGGCCGCGTTCTGGTAGGCGGACAGGAAGGCCACGCGCCGCTCGATCACCTCATCCAATGTTTGCGCAAGATCGGGCGCACTTGCACGTCCCGTCTGCGCCACGCGGGCGCGCACGAAAGCCGGATCGTGCGCGGCGCGGCGGCCCCAGCGAAAGGCCGCGACATTCATCGCGACGGCCTCGCCGTTCAAGGCGATGGCCTGTTCGATGGCTTCTGCCGTCAACGGCACACCGCGGTGCTGAAAGGCAAAGCCCAGCATGAACATGTTGGCGCCGAGCGATGAGCCGAAGAGTGCGGTCGCGGTCGCGGTCGCATCGAAGAAATGCGCGTGCCCCTCGCCTGCCGCCTTCCGGATGGCGCGCTTGAGCTGTTCCACGGGCAAGGTGAAATCCACCTGTCGCGTGAAATCGCCCGGCATCACCTCGGCCGTGTTCGCAACGAACACCGTATGGTTCTCGCGCGCCGCGCCCAAGACCTTGGCCGCGCCCGACACCACGAGATCGCAGCCAAGGATCAGATCGGCCTGGCCGCCGGAAACGCGGATGGCATGGATGTCGTCCGGCTCGGGCGCGATGCGCAGATGAGTGAATACCGCGCCGCCCTTTTGCGCGAGCCCCGCCATGTCGATCGAGCCAGAGCCCTTGCCTTCGAGGTGGGCCGCCATTCCGAGGATGGCGCCCACGGTCACCACGCCCGTGCCGCCCACGCCGTCGATGATGGCCGACCACCCTCGCGCGAGTTCAGCGCGGCCGGGCTCCGGCACGCCGGCCAGCGGATCGTCGCTGCCCGCCTGGCCCGACGCCTTGCGCAGCTTACCGCCGTGAACGGTGACGAAGGACGGGCAGAAGCCTTCCAGGCAGGAGAAATCCTTGTTGCAGGAGGATTGGTCGATGCGCCGCTTGCGGCCCCATTCGGTTTCCAGCGGCTGCACGGACACGCAGTTCGACTTCACGCCGCAATCGCCGCAGCCCTCGCAGACGAGATCGTTGATCACCACGCGCTTGTCGGGATCGGGGTAGGTGCCGCGCTTGCGGCGGCGGCGCTTCTCGGCCGCACAGGTCTGATCGAAGATCAGGACGGATACGCCCGCGACTTCGCGCAAGTCCCGCTGCACCGCGTCCATGTCACGGCGGTGGTGCACCGTCGTGCCGAACGGAAAGCTGATCACGCCGGCATAGCGGTCGGGGTCGTCCGACACGATCGCGATGCGCTCCACGCCTTCGGCGCGAACCTGCTCAGCCACCATCGGCAGCGTCAGCCCGCCCTCGATCGGCTGGCCGCCTGTCATGGCGACCGCGTCGTTGAAGAGGATCTTGTAGGTGATGTTGACGCCGGCAGCCAAGGCGAAGCGCAGTGCGAGCGAGCCCGAATGGTTGTAGGTGCCGTCACCCAGGTTCTGGAAGAAGTGCTGCCGCTTGGAGAACGGAGCTTGGCCGACCCACTGCGCGCCCTCCCCGCCCATCGCCGTGAAGCCGACCGTCGAGCGGTCCATCCAGAGTGCCATGAAGTGGCAGCCGATGCCGCCGCCCACGATCGAGCCTTCCGGCACGCTGGTCGAGGAGTTGTGCGGGCAGCCGGAGCAGAAGAAGGGCGCGCGTGTGCCCAGCGACTTGATGTCGGACACCATCGCCTGGCGCTGCTTGAGCCGTGACACGCGGCCTGCGATCTCGTCCGAGTGCCCGGCGATGCGCAGCACGCGCTCACCCAGAGCCACCGCGATCTCGTTGGGGTCGAGCGCGCCCTTGGCGGGAAACAGCGGCCCGCCGCGCTCGTCGCGCTTGCCCACCACGGTCGGCTGCATGGCTGTGCCGTAAAGGTGCTCGCGAACCTGCGTCTCGATCAGCGAGCGCTTTTCTTCCACCACCACGATGGCCTCGAGCCCGCGCGCGAAATCGCGGATGTGCTCGATGTCGAGCGGCCAGGGGCAACCGACCTTGAAGAGCCGCAGGCCGAGCGCCTCCGCGCGGCTCTCATCGATGCCGAGCTCGGCCAGCGCCTCGCGCACGTCGAGATAGCTCTTGCCCACCGTGATGATGCCGAGCTTGGCATCCCGCCCACCTGAGAAGATGACACGGTTGATGGAGTTTGCCGCGATGAAGCTTGCCGCCGCCGCCCGCTTCCACTCATGCAGCCGCTCTTCCTGGCCGAGCTGGTTCAATTCGTTGCGGATATTGAGCCCGCCCGGCGGCATCTCGAACGAGGGCAGCACGATCGAAAGCCGCTCCAGCGAGGCATCCACCGAAGCCGTCGATTCGATGTTGTCCTTGACGCATTTGATGGCGGCCCAGGTGCCCGCGAAGCGCGACAGCGCGTATCCGTAGAGGCCGTAGTCGATCAGTTCCTGCACCCCGCTCGGGTTCAGGATCGGGATCATGGTGTCGACGAACAGGAACTCCGTCGCATGGGCGTTGGTGGACGATTCCGCCATATGGTCGTCCCCCATCAGCGCCAACGCACCACCGTGGCGGGAGGAGCCGGCAAGGTTCGCGTGGCGAAACACGTCGCCCGAACGGTCGACGCCGGGCCCCTTGCCGTACCAGAGCCCGAACACCCCGTCGTGGCGCCCTTCGCCCAGCATCTCCGCCTGCTGCGAGCCCCACACGGCGGTCGCGGCCAGTTCCTCGTTCAGCCCCGGCTGGAACACGATCTCGGCTTCGCTGAGCTGCTTCTTGGCCTTCCAGAGCTGAAGGTCGAGCCCGCCCAGCGGCGAGCCGCGATAGCCCGACACGAAGCCCGCGGTGTTCAGCCCCGCGCGCCTGTCGCGCTCGCGCTGCATCAGCAGCATGCGGATCACCGCCTGCGCGCCGGACAGCAGCACCCGATCCTTGGAAAGGTCGAATCTGTCGGCGAGCGATACGTCGTGGAGCGTCATGGGCAGGCGGCTCCCGCGCTGGCGGCGAGAAGGGAAATCCCGAGGCCGCGCAAAAGATGAGACACCGAGTTTTCTCTGCCCTGGGAATTTCGTCAATTCACTTGGATGGCACGAGAGCAACTCGCAACAAGCCGCTGAGACGACTCAGTTCCTGCGCAACAAAGCTGCGCGGCCTGCCCCGCGCAAGCAGCAAATTTCTGTTTCGACAGTCCTCGCGATCAAGGGGGACAGGGAGGCGGAGGCTCGGCTGGCTGCGCCGGCAAACCGTCGCTGCTTTCATAGGCCGGCCCCACCACGAGCGGCCGTTCGGGCATGCGCGATTGGTCTTCGGAGGAAACGAGCACAGTTGCGATTTCCTGGCGCACCACCCCTTCGGTATCTTCGATCCGAATCGACACGGCATACGGCCTGTCCTTGCGCACGCAACGCAGCGGCGGGCTTTCGAGCGTCACCTTGCCGAGCCGCGGCCAGATGCGCTGGCGTGCCGCGAGCGCTGGCCCGCCCGCAGGGTTCTCGAAGCTCGCGACGGCCGCCTCTCCCTCGCGCATCGGCTGCAGCGGCTCGAGCGTGACCACGTAGGATGCGACGGCCAGCCGGTAGTTGAACACCACGAGCTTGCCGGAAATCTTGAACAACTCCCCCTCGCTCCCGGTGTCGCGGCAACCGCCGAGCACGACGAGCAGTGCGAGCCCGGCCACCCAAGCCCTACCCATCCACCCGCTCCGCTTTGTGTCTGAGGAAATGCCGCCGCGCTTTCTGCCGGTTGCCGCACACCGCCATGTCGCACCAGACGCGCGAACCGTTGCGGCTTGCGTCCAGAAACAGCCAGGCGCAGTTGGGGCAGATGCGGATGCGGCTCCCGCGCCCCGGCTCGAGCAGCGACAGCGCCGACAGGCCCAGCGCCCTCCCGAAAGATCCCGCCTTAGTCTCCTCGATTACGCTTGCTATCGCTCGTAGCAGATGCGGCAACCCGTCCAGCCCATCGGCGCCTCCGGCCGTCTTGCGAAAGAACGCGTCGACCGCCTCGCGCAAGGCGATCACCGGCTTCTGGTCTTCACCTTCCCGCCAAGGCGCAAACCCAGCCGTGCCGAACTCGTCGACCCGCATCAGCCTGGCGGCGGCCGAAAAGCGCGGCAGTTCCGCGGCATCCTCGAGCCGGTCGAAACGGTCTGCCGGCTTGTTGCGCAGCACGACCGTGTTCGCGAGGTCGAGCGCCAGCGCGCCTCCGGAAAACCTGTGACGAGTCCACTCCACTGCCATGCGGCAAATCTAACCGGCAAAACTCGTTTGACAAGTTATTGCGCGTCGGCCCACTCTCGCTTCGTCACATGGCCTACTTCCTCCAGCAGTTCGCCAACGGCCTGCACGCAGGCGCGATCTACGCGCTGCTCGCCTTCGGCTACGCGCTCGCCCACGGCGTGCTCCGCCGTGCCGACCTCTCCTATGGCGCGCTCTTCGCCTTCGCCGGGCAGACGCTGATCCTCGCCTCCCTCTGGGCCTGGAACGCCCTTTGGCTCGCTTGGTGGGCAGCCATCTTCGTCGGCGCCTCGATCGCGGCGGTTGCAACGCATCTTGTGTCGCGCACTCTCGCCCAAGGGGTTTTTGAACCCCTACGCCAGGGCACGCTCAACTCCGTCACGGCAGCAACGCTCGGCGTGTCCATCGTGCTGATGGAAGGCTCGCGCATCGCAGCCGACACGCGTGACCTCTGGCTCCCCCCCCTTCTCGCCGTCCCCATCACCTTGATCGACGCGGCCTTCCCCATCACGCTGACCCTCATCCAACTCCTCAACATCGCGGTTGCAGTGGTGGCGCTCGCCGCCCTCACCGGTCTCATGGCGCGCTCCGCCTTCGGCCGCGCCTGGCGCGCCTTTGGTGACGATCCGCTCGCCTCGGCCCTCTGCGGCATCGACACGAGCCGCGTCTTCTCCGGCGCGATCCTGTTTGCCGGCGCCGTCGCCACCCTCGCCGGTGCCCTCGCCGCCCTCACCTTCGGCAATTTGGCCTTCGGCTCGGGCCTCGTCTTCGGCTTGAAGATCCTCTTTCTCTCGGCTGCAGGCGGCCTCGCCTCGCCCACGCGCTCAGCAGTGGGCGCATGGCTCTTCGGGATCGTCGAGGCTTTGTGGACGGGTTACTTCGGCCTGGAGTGGCGCGAGGCGTGGATGCTGAGCTTTCTCGCCGCCATTCTGGTGCTGCGGGCGCAACAGGGGCAGAGCGAGAGGCCGGGTTGAGTGCGTTCACCTTGCGCCTCTTCTTTCCAAAGCGCTTCGCCTCTGTATAAGAGATTCGCGTGGCGCGGTTTCCCGCGTGCGAGCTTTGGGAGGAGTGCTTGCAACCGGCTCTCGCCGTCACCCGTCTGATCGACGGGCTCAATCGTCGCGTCGCGATCGTCGCCGTCGTCATGGTGCTGCTGTCTTCGATGGTCAGCGCCTTCAACGCGCTGTTCCGCTATTCGACGGACTTCCTCCTGCGCCTCGACCGCGACATGGGCACGACCCTGTTCACCGGCATGCTCGATCTCTACCGCAACAATTCGAACACCCTGTCCGAATCTCAGTGGTACATGTTCGCGGCCATGGTGATGCTGGGCGGCGCGTGGACGCTCAAGGTCAACGAGCATGTGCGCGTCGACCTGCTCTACGGCTCCGTCAGCGAGCGCACCCGCACCTGGATCGACCTGCTCGGCGGGCTCTTCTTCCTTCTGCCGATGTGCATCCTGATGGTCTGGTTCACCTGGCCCTGGTTCTACCACGCCTGGGTCACCAACGAGCAGTCGCTCAATGCGGGCGGCCTCGTGCGCTGGCCGGTATTCCTGATGATCCCGGTGGGCTTTTTCCTGATGGGCCTCCAGGGCGTGTCCGAGATCATCAAGTGCGTGCTTGCGCTCACGCACGGCTATGTGCGTGAATTCGCCTACGAGAAGCCCCTGCAATGATGGCCTTCATCACCGAGAACATGGCCCCGCTGATGTTTGCGGGGCTGATCATCTTCATGGTGATCGGCTATCCCGCGGCTTTCAGCTTGGCGGCAGTCGGCCTCTTCTTCGGCTTCGCGGCGATCGAGCTTGGCCTGATCGCGCCCAACTTCATGGGCAACCTCACCTATCAGCTCTTTTCCGTTCTTTCGAACGAGCTTCTCCTCGCCATCCCCTTCTTCACCTTCATGGGGGTGATCCTCGAGAAATCGGGCCTGGCGGAAGACCTGCTCGAAGGCTTCGGCCAGCTGTTTGCCGGCGTGCGCGGCGGCCTTTCCTATGCGGTGATCCTGGTGGGCGCGGTTCTCGGCGCCATCACCGGCACGGTGGCGGCCTCCGTGATCGCTATGGGCCTGATCTCGCTGCCCGTGATGATGCGCTACGGCTACAACCCGCGCCACGCCACGGGCGTGATCGCGGCATCCGGCACCATCACCCAGCTGATCCCGCCCTCGCTCGTGCTGATCGTGCTGGCCGACCAGCTCCAGCGCTCGCCCGGCGACATGTATATCGGCGCGACGGGCGCTTCGATCGTCCAGGTCTTGCTCTTCATGGGCTGGGTGTTCATTCTCTCGATCATCCGCCCGCAGGATGTACCGGCCCTGCCGCCCGAGGCGCGCACGCTGCGCGGCTGGCCGCTTCTCGTCAAATGCGCGCGGGGCATGATCCCCTCGCTGGCGCTGATCTTCATTGTCCTCGGCACGATCTTCCTCGGCCTCGCAACCCCCACCGAGGCGGGCGCGATGGGCGTGGTCGGCGCGATGCTGCTCGCCTGGTTCAACAACCGCCTCACTTGGAAGCTCGTCTATTCAGGCATGGACTCCACCATGCGGCTGACGGCGATGGTGGTCTGGATTCTGCTCGGTGCGCGCGTCTTCTCGCTGGTGTTCCAGGGCGTGGGCGGCGGTCACTGGCTCGAAGAGATGCTGACAGGCCTGCCCGGCGGCGTGGTCGGCTTCCTGATCTTCGTCAACATCTTCATCTTCCTGCTCGCATTCTTCCTCGACTTCTTCGAGATCGCCTTCATCGTGGTGCCGCTGCTGGCCCCGGTCGCGGAAGCGCTCGGCATCAACCTGATCTGGTTCGGCGTGATGATCTGCGCGAACATGCAGACCTCGTTCATGCACCCGCCCTTCGGCTTCGCGCTGTTCTACCTGCGCGGCATCGTTCCCCGATCCCAGATCGCCACCAAGGACATCTATCTCGGTGCGATCCCGTGGCTTTGCCTCCAGCTCGTTCTGGTTGGCCTCCTGATCGCGTTCCCCGAGATGGTCACCTTCTTCCTGGAGGAAGCGCGCGACATTGATCTGAACCAGATCCAGATCGAGATTCCTTCGGGCGGCGAGGATGGTTCTTCTCTCGGCGCACCCCCAAGCTTCGACCTCGGCGCCCCGCCCGCCTTCGACGGTGCTCCGGCCCCCGCCGCTCCCGCCCCGGCCCCCGACCTCTCGGCTCCGCCCTCGTTCAATTGAACGCGGGCGGCGCAACAGCAGCATGAGGCTGTGCGAAACCCTCGACGAGCGCGCTACGTAAGCGTGCCTGCCCCGCTGTGGCTCGTCCCCGTCATGGCATGGATTCTCGGGTCAAGCCCGAGAATGACGACGGGAAAGGGAGATAGCTAGCCTGGTGGGTCATCGTCATGGCCAACCTCGCTTCGTCATTCTCGGGCTTGACCCGAGAATCCATGCCGTGACGAAGACGAAAGGAAAAGGCACAGAACTGGCACTGCGGCGAGAGACACGTGCCCCTTCCTCCACCGCTCCGCGCGCCTTTCGTCCTGAGGCGCCCGCAGCATGCGGGCCTCGAAAAGCGCAGTGTCAGAGGTGCGGATGGAAGCAGCGCTTTAAGGGAATGTGTCAGCCAGACAGCAAGAGTCGGGCGTGTCGACGAAAACTGCGCCCCAAAAGGAAAAGCCCCGGACGATGCCGGGGCTTTCCTGCTTGAAACTGACTGCGCCTATAGTTTGCCGCCGCGCTGCTGCAGCATCATGAAGGTGTCGTAGTTGTACTCGGCCACCTGGGCCCAGGTGAGGACGCGGGTCGAGGGGGAATCGGTGACCGTCAGCTGACAGGGGGCCGAGAGCGGTAAGAGA
>QFNI01000068.1 GCA_003240775.1 Mesorhizobium amorphae
CGCATCGTGGCGCGCGAAGCGCTCGCGCGTCTCGGCGCTTGCGCCCACGATCGCGAGCGGCGCGATCGCGCTTGGGGGCACGTTCATCTCCGAGCGCACCGAGCGGATGCCCGAAACGAGCTCGATCAGCCAGTTGATGTCGTCGGCCGCTTCCGCGTCGCGGAAGTCGGCCTCCGGCCAGGGCGCATGGCAGAGCAGCGTCGCGCGCGGGCTAGCCCCCGCCGTGCGCTCCCAAAGCTCCTCGGTCATGAAGGGCATGAAGGGGTGCAGGAGCTTGAAGGTCTCGTCGAGCACATAGGCCGCGCAGGCCCGGCACTCCGCCTGTTCTTCGAGCCGGCCATTCTGGAAGATCGGCTTCAGAAGCTCGAGATACCAGTCGCAGACCGTGTTCCAGACGAAGCGGTAGGCCGCACTCGCCGCATCGTTGTAGCGGAAGCCCTCGATGCCCGCAGTGATCTCGGCCGTGGCGCGCGTCAGTTCGGTCAGCACCCAGCGGTTGACGGCGAGCTTCGCCGACGAAGGCTCGAAGCCTTCGCTCACCGCCACGCCGTTCATCTCGGCGAAGCGAGTCGCGTTCCAGAGCTTGGTGCCGAAATTGCGGTAGCCGGCCACGCGGGCAGGATCGAGCTTCACGTCGCGCCCCTGCGCCGCGAGGATCGCCAGCGTGAAGCGCAGCGCGTCGGCGCCGAACTCGTCGATCAGCACGAGCGGGTCGATGACGTTGCCCTTCGACTTCGACATCTTGGCGCCCGTCTTGTCGCGCACCATGGCGTGCAGATAGACGGTCTGGAACGGCTCGCGACCGGTGAAGTGCAGGCCCATCATCATCATCCGGGCGACCCAGAAGAAGATGATGTCGAAGCCCGTCACCAGCACGTCTGTCGGGTAATAGGTTTCGAGCTCGGGCGTCTTGTCGGGCCAGCCGAGCGTCGAGAAGGGCCAGAGTGCCGACGAGAACCACGTGTCGAGCACGTCCTCGTCGCGGGTGAGGATCTCGCCTGGGCGGAAATTCTCGAGCAGGTCCTCGACCACGGCCTTCATCGGCCCTTCATGGGCGATGTAGTGCTGGATCGCGGCGTGAAGCGCTTCCTCTTCCGTGCGCTCCACGAAGACCGTGCCATCGGGCCCGTACCAGGCGGGAATGCGGTGGCCCCACCAGAGCTGGCGCGAAATGCACCAGGGCTGGATGTTTTCCATCCAGTCGAAATAGGTCTTCTCCCAGGTCTGCGGCAGGAACACCGTGCGGCCCTCGCGCACGGACGCGATCGCGGGCTTGGCGAGTTCGGCGGCGTTCACATACCACTGGTCGGTGAGCAGCGGCTCGATCGGCGTGCCGCCGCGCTGCCCGTGGGGCACGGCGTGGCGGTGCGGCTCGATCTTTTCGAGGAAGCCGCCGGCCTCCATGGCTGCCACGACGCTCGCCCGCGCGGCGAAGCGGTCGAGCCCTTCGAAAGCCTGCCAGGCGCCGCCTTCCGGCAGGTCGGCCAGGAACTCCTCGTTGTCGGCGAGCGTGACGCGCGCTTCGGGCGTCAGCACGCTGATGGCGGGCAGGCCGTGGCGCTTGCCCACCTCGAAATCGTTGAAGTCGTGCGCGGGCGTGATCTTGACGGCACCCGTCCCCTTCTCGGGGTCGGAATAGGTGTCCGCCACGATGCGGATGCGGCGCCCGACGAGCGGCAGCACGACGTTCTTGCCGACGAGATCGCTGTAGCGCTCGTCATCGGGGTGAACCGCGACACCCGTGTCGCCCAGCATCGTCTCGGGCCGCGTGGTCGCGACCATGATGAAGGTCGAGCCGTCATCGGGGTCAAAGGTCTTGCCCTCGATGGGATAGCGGAAATGCCAGAGGTTGCCGTCCACCTCGAGGCTCTCGACCTCGATGTCGGACACGGCGGTGAGAAGCTTGGGGTCCCAGTTGACCAGCCGCTTGTCCTTGTAGATCAGCCCTTCCTTGAAGAGCGACACGAACACCTCGACCACCGCGCGGGAAAGGCCCTCGTCCATGGTGAAGCGCTCGCGGCTCCAGTCGCAGGAGGCGCCCAGGCGCTTGAGCTGGTTGAGGATCGTGCCGCCGGATTCGGCCTTCCACTCCCAGACGCGATCGACGAAATCCTCGCGCGTCATCTGGCGGCGATGGATCTGGCGCTCGGCCAGCTGGCGCTCCACCACCATCTGGGTCGCGATGCCCGCATGGTCGGTGCCCACCTGCCAGAGCACGTCGCGGCCGCGCATGCGCTCGAAGCGCACCACGATGTCCTGCAGCGTGTTGTTCAGCGCGTGGCCGATGTGGAGCGAGCCCGTGACGTTGGGCGGCGGGATCACGACGCTGAAGGGTTCGGCATCCCCACGGGCGCCAGCGCCTGCGCGGAACGCGTTTTGCGCGTCCCACGCGGCCGCCACCCGCGGCTCAACGGCTTTTGCGTCGTAGGTCTTGTCGAGCATGGGGACATCCGCAAAATGGCATCTGGTTGCCGCGGGTGTAAACCGGATGGCCGGCCCCTAGTCAATCAAAGAGGCTGTGGGCGAAGAGCCCGGAAGCCGCTCAGCTGGCAGGCCCGCCGCGCGCGATGCGCTCGATCTCCTCGCGCACCAGACGCTCGACCAGGAAAGGCAGGTTGTTGTCGAGCCATTCCTGCAGCATCGGCCGCAGCATCTCTTCGGCGATCTGGTCATAGGAGCGGCGCGAGCGGGCGGCAAACGCGTCGGACAACTCGCCAAAGGCCGCAGCGACCTGGCTGCCCGCCTCGGGCGACATCAGCGCATGGGGGGCCGCGCGCTCGGCAGAAGCGGGCTCGTCGGCGGGTGCTGCGGCAAGAGGGGCCGGTTCTTCTTCGGGTGCGAGATCGTCGTCTTCCTCCACCAGGAAGTCCTTGGGGTCGAACTCGACCTCGGGCTCTGGCTCTACGGGCTTGGGGCTCGGCGCACGCGAAATCTCCACGGGCTCGAAGCGGTCGCCCGAGCGCAGCACGTCGATGCGGGGGGCGGGCGCCCTCACCTCTTCGCGGAACGCCTCCACTTCCGCGTCCTGATGGAAGGCCACAATCGCCTCGTCGGGGCGGCGCGTGGTGTCGCTGTCTTCGATGATGCGGCGGATGGAAGCGAGGATCTCTTCCATGGAAGGCTCGCGCTGCGCGCCGTTGACCTGAACCATCACCGCTAACCCCTGCTCGATACGCTGAACCTCGAAGCCGGGGCGCCGCAGCCCTTCGCTTCGAATCGTGGTTAACCGTAAACGAGCGCGATGCCCGGGAGAATCCCGTTCTTCGCCGGGATCACGATTTCAACAGGCGAGCGGCTCGGGCTCAGCGGCCGTCCGGCGTGCGCAGGCCCGTCCACTTGTCCTTGACGGCATCATAGTGCTCGAGCGGACGGTGGACCTCGACGTCAAGGCCGAGATGCTCGGCGTTCAGCGCGCCGATGGCCGACACGATGGCATAGCTCGCCACCACCACGTCGCGCTCGGAGCCGACCACCTGGATCTGGGCGTTGATCACGTCGGCCTGGGCGTTGAGCACGTCGAGCGTGGTGCGCTGGCCGACATTGCGCTCCTCGACCACGCCGTTCAGCGCGAGCTGTGCGGCCTCCACCAGGCGGCGGTTGGCCTGCACGCTTTCGATCGAGGCATAGTATTGCGTCCAGGACGAGGTGACGAGCTGGCGGACCTGATCGCGGCGCACGTCGACGTCGATGCGGGACTGGCCGAGCGCTTCCTTGGCCTGGCGGATGCGCGCCGTGTTGCGGCCGCCTTCATAAAGCGGGATCGAGAGGCGCGTGCCGATCGAAGCCGCGTTGTCGTAGGTGCGGCCATCGCCCACGCCGCCTTCGGTGCCGGTGATGTTGCGGATGTCGCGGGTCAGCTCGGCCGACGCGCTGAGCTGGGGCAGGAGCGTGCCTTCGAGCGACTTCACGTCATAGCCCGAGGCATCCACCAGGAACTTGTTGGCGGCGATCGCCGGGTGGCGTGCGTCGCCGAGCTGCATCGCGGCATTCATCGACTTGGGCAGGAGCTTGCTGACGGGACCCGCGGCCTGAAGCCTGCCGGCCTGCTCGCCCACCACCTGACGATAGGTCGCTTCGCTGGCCTGGGCCTGGGCGCGGGCGGCAGCCAGCGAGGCGACGGCCGCAGCCCTGCTTGCTTCCGCCTGGGCGACGTCGGTGCGGGTGCCCTCGCCCACGTCGAAGCGCGACTGCGAGGCGCGCACCTGCTCGGTTAGGAAGTCGAGGTTGCGCTCGGTGAGAACGGCGATCTGGCGATCGCGGATCACGTCCATATAGGCGGAGGCCGCGTTGAAGAGGATGTTCTGCTCGGTGTTGCGCAGCGTCTCGTTGGAGGCGAACACGCGCGCTTCGGCCGCGCGCACGTTGTTGCGCGTCTGGAAGCCGTCGAACAGCGTCTGGCTGATGGCGATGCCGAAGGAGAAGGTGGTGATCTGGCTGCCCTGCTGGCTCGCATAGGCGGAATCGGCGATGCCGCTGACGATCGGGCGCAGCGCGGACTTGGCGATCGGCACGCTTTCATCGGTGACGCGCACGCCGGCGCGCGCAGAATTCAACTCGGAGTTGAAGCGATAGGCCTTGGCGAGCGCGCCGGGCAGCGTCTCGGCATGGGCGAGCACGGGCGCCAGAAGCGTGGACGAGGCGAGCAGAATGGCAAACGAGATACGACCGAACGGCACGGCAACAATCCTTTCAGGCCGCCCCGCCCCCGCGAGACGCTTCCACACCAAGTGCAGGCAGATTGCTTTAAGCAAGCTGAACACCCGCGTGGAGGCGCACAGGCCGCCGCGCGGAAGGGATCACGACTAAACCGCTCGGTGCAAGTCCAAAGCGCTCAGAACTGGAAAACCGGGCGCAACTCGAAGCCCGGTAGTGGCTTAACTGCCGCATTGAAGCCGCGCCGGCCCGCAGCGGCCCCATCGGCCATCGTGTAGAGACGGGCCACGCCGGCATTGCCGAGGCCTTCCACGGTGGTGAGCCTTCCGCCATCGGCGAGCTGCGCCAGAAGCGCGTCCGGCAGCGTCTCGATGGCGCCTTCCACGAAGATGGCGTCGAAAGGCGCCTCGTTCGGAAGACCCTTTTCGAGCGGGCCTTCCACAACCCTGGCGTTTGCCAGACCGAGCGAGCCGACCGTTTCCGAAGCCTTGGCGACAAGCGCCTTGTCCGATTCGAGGCCGATCACTTCGCCTGCGATGCCCGCAAGCACGGCGAGCGAGTAGCCGGTGGCGCAGCCCACCACGAGCACGCGGTCGCTCGAACGCAGCGAGAGAAGCTGGATCAGCTTGGCGAAGGGCGAAGGCTCCATCAGGAAGCGGCCGCCACCCAGCGGCAGGTCCTCGTCGATATAGGCGAGCGAAGCGCGGGCGGGCTCGACGAAGAGCTCGCGCGGCACGAGGCCCATGGCGTCGAGAATGCGTGTGTCGGTCACGTCGGTGGTGCGGACCTGGCCGTCCACCATCTTGGTCCGCAGTCCCACGAAATCAGGGTTCAAGCTCGGACCTCATCCAAAAACCGGCAGACGATGCGATCGGCCGGGTTCCGGCTGACCGCGCGGGGCGACGTTGGAGGCCTCGCCCGGAATCGAACCGGGGTGCAAGGATTTGCAGTCCTCTGCGTAACCACTCCGCCACGAGGCCTCGCGTGCGTCGCGCACCGCGGCCACTCTCTAGGGTGGCGAACCGCTTTCCGTCAAGCGCGCCCGACGCCCGTTCGACGTTTCTGCCGCCTGCGCCCCCACCAGACCGAGCTCCGCCTGCGCCACCGCCGCACCCTGGCGAACTCGTAGGACAAGACGAGCAGCCCGAGCGGCACCATCCAGAAGCCCAGGATCGGCAGAAAGCCGAGCACGCCGCCGAAGACGAGCCCGCAGCCGATGGCGATGCGCGCCTTGCGCGAGCGGGGCAGGTGGAAGTCGCGCCCGGCGAGCGAGAGCTTGCGCCGCGGGGTCTCATGGTGCGTCGTCACGATGATCGTCTCCTGAGCCGCTCCATGTGGCGCTCCCCTCGCCCGATTGCCACTCCCGGGCGTTTCGCCACACCGGAACCTTTTGCGCATCCGCAGCAGATTCGTCCTTTGCAAGCGCGAAAGGTGTTGCTATAGGCGGCACCGCTGAAGCGCGAGCCACCTGTTCCCCGGTAGCTCAGTGGTAGAGCAACCGGCTGTTAACCGGTTGGTCGCTGGTTCGAATCCGGCCCGGGGAGCCACCTTTTCTTAGGGTTTGCGCATGTCCTGTTGAAGTTGCGACCCTGCTGGGGCAACATTCGGGGCAACAGCGCGGAGACGCGAAGTCTCAGCCGAGATGCAATTTCGTCCAAAGCCTTTGCGCCCTGGCAACCCACGTTCTCGAGACAAGCGGCTCCTACGAAAAGGTGAGCTACGCCATCCAGGACACGCCCGAGACGGTCAAGAGCCAGTGCGGGCGCCTGTTTCCGAAGGATGGGAAGCCCTCGCCGCAGAAGTCCTGAGTCGAGCGTGACGTGACGCGTCGACCTTCTCATTCCAAATCCACTCTCTCTCCGGCGGCCCGTATCTTGCAGTCTCGACTTGCTGGAGGATGCCATGACAGACGAGACGATCTTTGCGGCGACATTTGCGAGAGTTTTCTGGTGGGACGAGTACCCTCTTGTCAGAGCGTTTTCTGCGTCAGCCCCTTGAACAGTATGGGCCCGGTCGGCCTGCCCGTGGGGGAGCCGGAAGCAGGCTCGAGTGTGATTTCGAATAGCTGTTCCGGCTTGGTGGGCGCCAGAGGCCCTAGCGCAAGGTCCGCGCTGCGGGCGTGATCAAGAAGACCGATCGACACCGGGCCCTGCTCTGGCGTCTGCAGGCTCCACACCTGCAGGGCGCGGCCTTGGGGAACGGGTATGTCCTGGAGAGGCGTGAGGCGGGCCCTGCCGCCTGTGTCCACCTCCACGATAGCCCCAGCCGCGCCGTTGTCCGCAGGGATCAGGACCGCCACGAATTGCGGAGCGGGAGCGGGTTGCGTCACCAGAACTGCTAGCACGGCAGCGAGCCCTCCCGCCGTGGCGAGCCCGCCCAATGCGAGCCCACGCCATAGGCGCAGGCTGTTCCAAAGCGCAGAAGGTTTCTCCACATGACGCACCGCAGTCGCCTGTGGGCGCAGGATCAGGCTGTTGATGCGCTGCCAGAGGTGGTGGTCGGGCGCAACGGCGGGAGCGGTGTCGTCGAGAGGACCGAAGCGTTCGAAAGCGGCCGTGACGGACGAAGCCAAGTCCGCGTTTCTCGACATCGCGTGCTCGAAGCGCTCGGCTTCGTCGGAGTCCATGAGGCCGAGCACAAAGTCTGCAACACGGTCGTCGCGGTCCGTACTCATTGCATGCACTCCTGAACCTGCAGGAAGGCGCGGCGCAGCCAGGACTTCGCAGTGCCAAGCGGAACGCCGAGTGTGGCTGCCACTTCGCCGTGGCTCAGGCCGTATGTGTAGGCTAGCACGATGCCTCGTCGCCTGTTGGGCTCGAGTTCGTCCAGGCAGACCCGTAGTCGGCTTGTCTCGTCGAGCAAAAGCACTGCTGCCTCGGGGTCAGGGCGCTCGTCCGCTTGGTCGTGTAGAAGGTCCGCGTCGGTCGGGATTTCGCGCGCGCCGTCGCGCAGGATGTTGAGCGCGCGGTTGCGCACGATGCTGAACAGCCAGGCGCGGCCTGCACCGCGGGCGGGATCGAAGGTGTCGGCGCGCCGCCAAACCTGCACGAAGGCGTCCTGCACCGCTTCCTCCGCCAGCTCGCGGCGACGCAGGATGCGCGTCGCCACGCCCAGCATTGCGGGCGCTTCCCGGTCGTAGAGCCGGCGCAAGGCTTCCCGGCTGCCCTCCGCGCATTGCCGGATCGCCAGGCTGTGATCGAAGAACGGGCCGGGAGGCCGGCGTTGGGTAGTCTCGCTCATCCAAGTCTCCTCGGCAGCTTCCAAGCACGTCCCCTGGGCTCCGTCCACCGCGGGAAGACACCGGCTGTGGCGGCCTGGATGCAGCTGCCTCGCTTTTATTTGCATCCCGCTGCATCCGATCGGCCAACCGCCGGGTAGCCGCAGCAGGTCCGAAACGGGCCGAGATCGAGACCGAAAGGATACGACCCATGCTCAAGACCACTCTTGCCGCAGCCGTTTCGCTTGTCGCCCTGCCTCTTGCCTCGGCACATGCCGCAACCGTCGTTGCGCTCGTGGGCGACAACATGCTGGTGACGGTGGACACGGCCACAATGGCCCCTGCAGCCCCCGTCACGGTGAGCGGCGTCGAAGGCAAGCTGCTCGGCATCGACGTGCGCCCTGCCGACAAAATGCTCTATGGCCTGTTCGCCGACGGCACGGTGGCAACAATTGATCCGGCGACGGGAGCGGCAACGACTGTGGACACGCTCAAGATGGTGCCTCCCGCGGACGCCACCGTGACAGTCGACTTCAACCCCGCGGCCGACGCCATGCGCATCATGGGCTCCGACGGCACCAGCCTGCGCACCAAGTTCGTTGACGGGGCGGTGACCGAGGACGGGCGCCACAAGTTCGCCGATGGCGACATGCTGTCGGGAACGCCTAACATCGTGGCTGGCGCCTACACAAACTCCTATGCCGGCACCGAGACCACAGCCCTTTACAACATCGATGCGACCGCAGGCGCGCTGGTGAAGCAGGACCCGCCGAACGACGGCACGCTGGTCGGCGTGGGCAAGCTCGGCGTCGCCATCAGCGGGCCGGTGGCATTCGACATTCTGTCGGACGGCCAGGGCGGCAACCAAGCCTTCATGATGAGCGGCAACACGCTTTATTCCGTCAACCTCGAAACGGGCGCGGCGACCGAAGCGGCCAAGGTGGACGCTGCCCAGGCGCCCGTGCGCGACTTCGCGGTGATGCCTGCCATGTGACGAAGGAGCGTTACCCGGCAAAGATCGCTCCGCCCGGTGCAGCCGGGCGGAACACTGGGAATGAGGTACTGAATCAGGCCTGGCGTGAGGCGTAGCGCCGCTGCGCACCCCTTTCCATCCACGCCCTCCCGGCCCGCCCGTATCCTGCAGCCTCAACATGCTGGAGGATGCCATGACAGACGAGACGATCTTTGCGGCGGTGCTGGCGGTGACGGTATTGAGCGGCCTGGGTGCGATGCTGCTTGCGTTTCAGGCGGGCCCGTCCGGAACGGGCGCGCGTGCCGCGGTAGCGCGCAGGCTGGTAGATGTGACGATCATCGGCGCGGCCGCGCTGGCGGCGCTCGTCGGGCGGGCGTAGCATGGGAGCCGGCCGGAGTGCCGAGCAGTAGCGCCGTCCGCCCCCGTGTCCAGGAGGTTTCCCCGTGCGCTTCGTAGCCCTGGCCCTGGCGGCGCTTCTCCTGCCAAATTCGGCACAAGCGGCCGAGACGATCGCCGGCCGCGCCTCCGTGATCGACGGCGACACGATCGAAATTCAGGGCCAGCGCATTCGCTTCAACGGGATCGACGCGCCGGAAAGCCGTCAGACCTGCGAAGACGCGAACGGGCAGCCCTATCGGTGCGGCGCAGTGGCGGCCGACGCGCTGGCCGACTGGCTCGCGCAGTCGAGCCCGACCACATGCGATGTCAGCGGCCAGGACCGTTACAAGCGCGCCATTGCCAAGTGCCAGCGCGCCGACGGCGAGGACGTGAACAGCTGGCTTGTCCGGTCGGGCTATGCGCTCGACTGGCCGCGCTACAGCCGCGGGACCTATGCGGATGAGCAGCACGCCGCGGAGCGGACGAAGCGCGGCATCTGGCAGGGCCGCTTCGAACTGCCGTGGGAGTGGCGCAGGAAGTAGCGTGCTGTCTCCTGGGCAAGGCTTGTCCCGTGGTCCGTCAGAAGTAGCACTGCGGAGATCGGCCACCCGGTCGGCTATAGGCACTCCGGCCACCGCACGCGCGCCCGTTCCGCATTCGATCGTACGGGCAATCGCAAGTGCCGACGTAAGGGTCGCGGATCGGCTCTCCCGATCGCGATCGGCTTGGGAGCTCTGGATCAGCAAGCAAGCGCGCCGGGCGGCGTGGCGCTTCCTCCACAACTTCGAGGACTGGCGCTGTTGCGTCGAGAAGATCGGCCCTGATCCATCCGCGCTCGCCACCTGCTTGCACCTCGAGCCAGCCCCGCTCCTCGCGACCCGTCGTGACGGCTGCCGCGGCCGGCAGCGTCGTCACCACTCGCGCGCTTGTGCTCGGCTCGGCGCGCACGCGTGTTCTGGCGCGTGTGTAGAGGGTCTGCGTGACGATCGGTGCCGGATCGGTCGCTACCTCCTGGCGCGCGGGCTGGGCCGCTCGGTCGGGCGCAGGGAGCGGTAGAGCGATGGGCGCGAGCGCGGCCGTCTCGCGGGGCTCCGCTATGGCGGCCTGAGATGCAGCCGTCGGCGCTGTCGGAACTTCTTCGGACGGCTTCCGGAACTGCTCGGCGGGGGCAGCCGGCCGGGTGGCGGAAATGGCCAATGCGCTCGGCGAGGGCTTGTCGTCGTTGCCGCCGATCATCCAGGCGACGACAAGGGCGCCAGCACACACCCAGCCGAGCGGCAGTCGATTTCTTGCCATGTTCTCTCCCCGCCGCAGGGGAGCATTTACAAGCAGGGAAGTCTATTCGCCGCGGCCCGCCGTCGATGTGCAGTCTAAGCGGCGGGGGCGAAGCCTACTTGCTCTTGCCGGAGGGTGCGCGGTTCTTAAGCCCTAATCCATGCGCCTTCGCAGTCGCAGATCGCAGCGCCGCGTATTTTCGCGCGACCATCGGATAGTCCTTCGGCAGGCCCCATTTCTCGCGATACTGCTCAGGCGTCATGCCGATGCGGGTGAGATGCGTGGTCAGGATTTTGTATGCTTTCCCGTTTTCCAGGCTCACAATGTGATCCGGGAACACCGTTTGCTTCACAGATGCCGGCGGCTTGGGTGCGGTTGGATTTGTCTTGGCCGCGGTCTGCCCCAGTGCCGCATCCACGCTGGCGAGGAGCCGTGGCAGGTCAGCCGGTCGGGCGTAGTTGTTGGCGACATAGGCGGAAACGATCTTGGCTGTGAGGTCGAGCGTGGGCATCAAGCGTCCAAAGTCGAAGGAAAGTATGTTCGGCGCTAGCCGTTTAGGAAGTGTGACAGGCTGACAGCGAGATCATGGTCGAGCAAGCCTATCAATGGGGTGCGGAGGCTACGCGCGCTCATCCCGCCACACCGGCCGCCGAATGATCCTGATCGAAACAAGCCGGCGCACAACGAGGCCTGCCATTTCCTGGCCCGAGGGCGCCCACGTCCAGGCGTGCAGGTAGTCGCGGCTGCCGCAGCCCGCGCACCGCATCTTGCTTTCCAGTTCTTGCGGCAACACGTCCCCGAAGAGTTGGCGCAACTCGCCGGGGCGGTAGTTTCGCTGCACACGGCACAGGTTGCAGCGCACGGCGACGAGTTGCCCGTGGTCGTGGGCATCGGCCAGTCTCCAGTTCGTGGGCCGCTTCGGTTGATCGGGCATGGAGAACGAAATAGGAACAAAGTCTTTGTTTCGGCAAGCCTCGCGTGGTGTCTTCGCCGCACATCCACAGGGCGAATCGACCATGACCGCAGCCTACAAGCCGCAGACGCACGACCTGGCAGAGCTTGAGATCGCGACCGACGAGACGATCCTCGCCTGCGGCCGCGACATGCGCGAGGCCATTAAGGCCCTGCTGGTCGCCAACGCCTCGCTAGAAGACCGCCTTGCCTCCGCAACGCCCGCTATCAGCTACGGCTATGCCCACGGGCACTACGGCCGGGCGCCCGCATGAGCGCGCCGGCGGCGAAGCTGATCGTTGTGATGGCGTTCGACCCCGACGAGAACGGCGACCTGCAGCCAGCCGTCGAGCCCGTGGAATATCAGAGCGAGGCGCGTGCGGTACAGGCGGCGAAGATGCTCGCGACGAAGCACGCCGGCGTCATTGCATGGAGCCGGGATGCAAGGCCACTCGAGGGCGAACACGGCGAGCCGGTCGAGCTGTTCCGGAAAGGCTCAGTGCCTGCCCTCGACTGAGGCAAGCTTCGCGGCATAGGCTCGCCCCATGTGCAACCTCTACAACGCCCGCACCACGCAATCCGAGATCTTGCGCTGGACAAGTGCCAGCCGTGACCTCTTCGGCAATTTGGAGCCCTCGCTCAGCGTCTACCCCGGCTACAAGGCGCCCGTGGTCCGTGTAGATGATGACGGCGAGCGTGAGCTAGACGGGCTCACCTGGGGCATGCCGTCGCCAGCTTTCGCTCTGAAGGGCCGTAACGCTGATCCCGGCGTGACCAACGTGCGCAACACGTCCTCCCCGCACTGGCGCCGCTGGCTGGGCGTCGAGCATCGGTGCATCGCGCTTGCGACGAGCTTCTCGGAGCCGAACCCTAAGAAGGGCGAGGACGGAGAGCCGCCTGTCGTGTGGTTCGCGCTGGGCGAGGACACGCCCCTCTTTGCCTTTGCGGCCATCTGGACGCCGTGGACGGGCGTGAAGAAGGTGAAGGACGGGGAGCGAGACTTCGAGCTGTTCGGCTTCCTGACCACCGAGCCCAACAATGTCGTAAAGCCGATCCACCCCAAGGCCATGCCTGTGATCCTCACAGAGCCTGATGAGATCGACACATGGCTAAGTGCGCCATGGGAGGAGGCCAGGGCACTTCAACGCCCGCTGCCCGACGACATGCTTCAAATTGTGGAAGCGCCGCAGAAGGTCGGGTGAGACAGGCCGGTCGCCACTCCGGCGGGCTGAGAGCCTTTCGACCACCTCAGCGCAGCTTTTCACCCCGCAGCTCGCATCTGCGCATCCGTCTCGACAGAAGAGGCAGATCGCGCTTCACATTGCGGGAAGCATGGGAGGGCTCAGATTTATGCGGCACGACTTCAACAACTGGCGCGCGCACCTGATGGGCCTGGAGCTAATCCGAGCGCGCGAGGCGGCCGGGCTGACACAACGCGAGTTGGCCGAGCGGGTCGGCATGGTCTGGCAGACGATCGCCTCGCTTGAGCGCAGCGACAATCAGACGTCCCTGGTCCGCTATCGGGCAATTGCCGATGCGTTGGGCGTGCCGCTCGCTCAAATCCTGGCGCCCTATCTCGACGAGACGAAGAAGTGATCGAATCGGCGCATCAGCTTCTGGCCCACCATCACGTCCCTTGGGCCGCCATAGACAGATTGCCGCGCAATGCGGGATGATCGCTTCGCGCCTGGCCGTCAGTCGCGGGCTCGACCCGATATCCTTCAACCGCTCGAAGCGCTTCAACCCTTATGGCGATCCGCGCTTTTCGAGCAGGGCGACAATCATGGCGGTGCTTGTCGGCACGGGCACTAGCTGGGCAGAGTTCGGTGCCTATATGGACGCGGTGGCGAGGCTGTATGTGCCCGAGCAGGTCAGCCCTGAACGCAGAGAAAGCCCCACCCAGCTGAAGCCGAGCGGGGCAGAGCGAGCGGAGAAACGTTCATTGGGCGAACCAGAAAGGAACCAGCCAGTTATGTGGCTTCAGGCAGCCTTCCGGTTCACAGCGGCGTCCGCGAGCTTGGTCAAGTGGACGTCGGTCTGCTTTTCTTCGGCGAGGTTTTGCTCAATCAACTCAGCCGCATCGCGCAGCCCCAGTGTCTCCGCCCATCGCTTGAGGGTGCCGTAGCGTGTGATCTCGTAATGCTCAACTGCCTGCGCAGATGAGATGATGCCGGCATCGAGAGCGTCGGTGTCCTTGTATTCATCAAGGATTTCCTCGCCTTCCGCCACGATCCCCTCGATAGCTTCGCAGGTCTTGCCTTGCGCGCGCTTGCCAAAAATGTCGAACACTTGCTGGAGGCGCTCGATCTGGCCTTCTGTCTGTTCGCGGTGTGTCTCGATGGCGGCCTTCAGTTCCGCTGATTGCGCGGCCTTTGCCATCTTCGGCAGGGTCTTCAGGATTTTGCGCTCGGCATAGTAGATGTCTTTGAGGGTGTCGTAGAACAGGTCCTCAAGAGTTTTTTCCTTGGCCATTGTCAGTCCCTCCAACCGCGGCAATGCGGGACTCGGCAACGAGGGCTTGCCAGCGATGTTCCAACGAGGTCTGAATTCAGTGGGCCAAAGGCGCTCCTGCCAAGTGGGCAGTTTTGAGGCCTGACCCAGAGATGCGGTAGGTGGGAGGGGCGTAGGAAGCCCCACCGGCCGGAGCCAGCGGGGCGCGATTGCACAACGGGAATCACTCTACTCTGATGTCTGATGGTACCTACCCGCTGAGCACCGCTACTCCGCCGGCTGGACCGCAGACTCATGACCAGACGTTGCCCATGCTCCCGTTGCGAGCCCAAGGGCGATGATAGACAGTATCGAACCCGCCCAGTTCGGCGAGGCAAGGCCGAAGCCTGCGGCAATTGTGGCCCCACCGGCCCATGCACCGATCGCATTCCCCAGGTTGAACATACCGATGTTGACCGACGCCACCATGGTCGGCGCGCCTGCACGGCTGGCGCGATCCATCACCAGCTTCTGGATCGGCGAGACAGTCGCAAAGCCGAAGGCAGCCATGAGGAATACCGAAGCCGAGGCGATCCAGCCATTCCCAACGCCAATCCAGAAAGCGAGCAGCACGACTGCTTGCGCGAAAAGCGTCACAAAGAGCGTTCCAAACAGCGAGCGATCTGCGAACCGGCCGCCAACCCAATTTCCAACAGCCAGTCCCAGCCCGAAAAGTATCATCAAACGCGCGATCCCGCCGTCCGAAAATCCGGCCTCCTCTGCCATCATCGGCGCGATATATGTGATCGAAGTGAAGAAGGCCGCCGGTCCGAACACTGTGATGCCCATGGCTAGCATGACCTGCGGATCGGCGAAGGCGCGCAGTTCGGACTTGAGCGCGATAGCCTTGCCCGCCTCAATACGCGGCACGAAAAGCCAGACACTGAGAACCGTTGCGAGCCCGATCGTGGCAGCCAGCCAGAACACGAGGCGCCAATCGTAGGCCTGAGCAATCCATGTGCCCGTGGGCACACCAATTAGGTTGGCCATGGTGAGACCCGAGAACATGAATGCGATGGCACTGGCCTGCCGGTCCCTGGCGACGAGCGACGCAGCAATGATGGAGCCAATGCCGAAAAAGGTGCCGTGGTTGAATGCGGTCAGGATGCGACCAGCTAAGGCGACTCCCAACGTCGGAGCAGTGGCTGTGATGACATTGCCCAAGGTGAAGATGATCGCGAGCGCGATCAGCATGGTCTTACGTGGCACGCGGGCGCCCACCACCGTGAGGATCGGCGCGCCCACAAAGACGCCCAAGGCATAGGTTGTCGCCATCATCCCAGCGGTAGGAATGTCCACCGCAAAGTCAGTTGCGATCTGTGGGAGGATGCCGGCGACGACGAATTCGGTAAGTCCGATACCGAAAGCGCCGATCGCCAACGCTAAAAGCGCGACGGGCATGGGGGTCTCCGAAAGGCGTGCCATTCCAAACCGAAGACGGTTCGGCTACAAGGCACATATGAGACATCATGTTCGGAGATAACCCAGAATGTCGAATGCCGTTAAAGAAACAGATGGTCTTCGGCAAGCGCGGCATCTTCCAGCCGATTTGGATGCGATCGACCGAAGAATATTAGGCGCGTTGGCTGAGGATGCCTCACGTAGCTACGCCGATCTCAGCAAGATCGTGAACCTCTCGGCGCCAGCAGTGCACGACCGAGTGAAGCGGCTGCGACGTGATGGCGTCATTAAAGGAACCGTTGCCGTGCTGGATGGCTGCAAGCTGGGACGCACCTTGCTCACATTTCTGGTGGTGGACACCAGCAGCTACAGTGCGACACGCGGCTTGTTGGCGTTTTCTGACAGGCCGGAGGTGGAAGAACTGCACACCGTTGCAGGTGACGGCTGCGTCTTGCTGAAGGTGCGCGCCACCGACACCGAAGGGCTCGAAGCCCTGCTAATGGAAGTGCAGAGCCTCGAAGGGGTTCGTTCGGTTCGCAGCTACATTGCGCTCTCGACTTTCCTCGAAAGAGGTCCATCACCGGGCTGAAGTCTAAGCATTCGGCCTCGATTGCCGCCACAGCCCTTCTGCTTCGCATGAAAAGAGAACCGGCCATGAAGACGCGTCTCACCGAACTCTTCGGCATCAAGCACCCGATCATCCAGGGTGGAATGCACTACGTCGGTTTGGCAGAACTTGCCTCTGCAGTCTCGAACGCCGGCGGGCTAGGCATCATCACCGGCCTCACCCAACGCACTGCGGAGAACCTCGGGCGCGAGATCGATCGCTGTCATGCAATGACCGACAAGCCGTTCGGCGTGAACCTCACCTTCCTGCCGTCCGCTGTTGCGCATGATTATAACAGTCTCATCGAGACCATCATCGACCATGGTGTGAAAGTCGTGGAAACGGCTGGCAACAACCCAGCTCCCTACCTGCCGCGATTGAAGGCTGCCGGGATAAAAGTCATCCACAAATGCACGTCCGTGCGCCACGCTCTCAAAGCTCAGGATGTGGGGTGCGATGCGGCAAGCGTGGATGGCTTCGAATGTGGCGGACATCCAGGGGAAGACGACATCCCGAACTTCATCCTCTTGCCACGTGCGGCGGATGAACTCGATATACCGTTTGCAGCTTCAGGCGGCATGGCCGATGGTCGCTCGTTGGTGGCGGCGCTCGCGCTGGGTGCCGAAGGCATCAACATGGGCACGCGCTTCCTGGCGACTGCCGAAGCTCCAGTTCATCAGAACGTCAAAGACGCGGTTGTAACCGCGAGCGAGCGAGACACTCGCCTGATCATGCGACCGTTGCGAAACACTGAGCGGGTGCTCAAAAATCCAGTGGTGGAGGAGGTTCTGCGCCGAGAGGCTTTGGGAGGCGAAGCCTTGACCTTCAACGACATTGCTCCCCTTGTCACGGGGGTCTATGGGCGCGTCATGAGGGACGGTAACGCTGAGGCCGGGCCGTGGTCGTGCGGCATGGTAGCGGGGCTTATCCACGACGTGCCAACTGTAAGGGACCTGATCGAGCGTATCATGGGTGAAGCTGAAAGCATCATCAGAGCCCGCTTCGGTTCCATGCTCAATCACACAGGCAAAACATCTGGCTGAGGCAGAGCTGCGGTAGGTTGGAGGGGGTCACACTCTGGCCCCATCACCGTTCCAAATTCCGACCCGAGACGTGGCAGAGGGGTTTATCGCGGGCGGCCGCCTTCCCGGCCCGCTCCGGGGAGGGGTTCACCATCCAGTCCCGCACGGGTTCGAATCCCGTCGTCTCAACTAGCTTCTACAGAGCCGCGGTGGTGAGAAGGTCTAGGCCGCCACGGCCACCGCGGCGGTCGGCAAGGCGCCGACAGCAGGCTTGGCGAAGAAGTAGCCCTGGAGCAGGTTGATGCCGGCAGCGCGAAGCACATGAGCTTCGGCCTCGGTCTCGACACCCTCCGCGATCACGGTGATGTCGAGCTGTCGGGCAAGCATCACGACCGCTGCGACAATGGCTTGACGCGGCTTTGATGACTCGATCCCACGGATGAGCTGCATGTCGATCTTGATGATGTTGGGTTGGAAGCGGGCCAGCAGGTTCAGACCCGCATAGCCGGCGCCGAAATCATCGATCGCGGTGGTGAACCCCATCCGTTTGTAGGCCGCGACGATGTTGGCGACGTGCGCGGCGTCGCTCATGTGCTCGTCTTCAGTGAACTCGAACATCAGACGCGTGGGATCGAAGCGCGCCCTGTGGGCGGCGGCGAGCGAGGCGCGGATGCAGGCGCTCGGCTCATAGACCGCGTTCGGCATGAAGTTGATCGAAAGCCTCTCGCTGCCACCAGACGGAAACAGCGCACCGGCCATCTCGATGGCTTTGACGCGGCATGCCTGGTCGAACTTGTAAAGGTTGGTGTGGTCTACGCGCGCGAGCACGGAAGCAGCTGACTCGCCGCCCAGGCCCCGCACCAGGGCCTCATAGCCCCAGGGCCGTTCGGTCGTCAGGTCGACGATGGGCTGGAACGCCATGGTGAAGTCGAAGCCAAGCGGCTTCCCATCCCGGCAGCCTTGGCAGGACGTCTCGGCACGAGCCATTGTAAGCCCCAGCTAGGAATTCGAACTTAGCACTCCCACGCCGA
>QFNI01000114.1 GCA_003240775.1 Mesorhizobium amorphae
CGCGCGGGACAGGGCGCGGAACTGGCGATCCAGCCGGCGACCCTCGCGCCAGGCGCGCAGCTTCGGGGAGGCGTTGATCTTCATGACGGCCGCTCCTCTCCGGCGCTCAGGGCTCGCAAGGGGGGCTCCGGCGCGCCTCGTGATCGGCGATGATCGCGTCCGCCTCCTCGAGCGTCTCGATCATCACCCAGGAAGCCTCCGGGTCGTCGCCGTAGAACCGGTCGTGGCTCATGATCGCCAGCGCCAGGTGTGACGGGAAGGCCCAGAGGTCGCGCCGGAAATGTTCCGGGCCCAGCGCCAGGATCTCGGACGCCTCCCCGTCGGGCTCCTGGCCGGTCAGGACGGGGGCCGCGTCGCTCCGCGCGAGGACCACGTTGTGGCCGTATTCGTCGGTGACCAGCCCGCCGAGACGAAGCTGGCCGGGATCGATCAGGTATCCCGTCTCCTGGATGACCTCGGCGGCGCCCGCGTCCTGCCAGCGATCGCCGGACATGTGAAACCCGCCGGGGATGCCGAGCAGCCCCGCCCCGGCGCCCTTGCCGCGCCGGATGCCGAGGACGCCGCTCACCCCGCCGATCGTGACCGGCGCGGCGACGGCCACCACGCTGCTGGCGTTGTCGTAGAGGGGGCGGCCCCCCTCCGTCCAGGCTATCGGGTCGTCATCCGGCATCAGGGCTCTCCTAGGTCACCAAGCCCTTATCAGTCACGGCCGAAGGCGGCAACAGCGAGATGCCGGCCGCGCACGCGCCGCCGGGCGGGTTGCGGTTTTCCGAGAGATGAGCGAGAAATCCGGGACAAGCGTCCAGGGGAGGAAACCATGAATCGGCTGTCCGGCCTCATCGACAGGATCATCAGGCGGGAAACGTCCCGCAAGGCCGCCTCCCCGGAGGACGTCTCCCTCCGGCACGTGGTCCTCGGCCTGTCGAAGGCGGGAGCGGCGCGGGAGCAGGAGGCGACCGTCCGGCGCGCCGGGCTGATGGCGGCCAAGGCGCTGCGCGCGCCGGAGCGTATGATCGCGGACGTCGCCGCGATCATGCGGCTGGAGGCGGCGACGGACGAGATGCTCGCCGCGCACGTGACGCCGGAGGACGTCCGCGATGGGCGCGGCGGCACGTTCGATTCGTGCGATCTTCGCCACTGGCTCGTCCTGGCGGAGCGGGCCGGCGTCGGCTTCGTGCCGGCCCGGGAAATCCTGACCCTCTCATCCGAGGAGGTCGGCGCCCTGCAGGGTCCGGTCGCCTTCCCGGATCACGTGCTCGGCGCGATCGGGAGGGGCGTCGCCGCGATCGCGGCGAAGGCCGGGGTCCCCGCCCCGCCCCCTCCGACGGAGGAGGACGTGTTGCGGATGGACGCGCTCGCCCGGCGGGCCGCGGGGAAGGCGTTCGAGGCCGGCGACCTGATCCCGCCGGGGCACGTGGTCCGGTCCGCGATCTGCGGACCCGGCTCCATGAAGGCGCTCGCCGGGACCGGGACGCTGCGCGACCAGGACACCTCCGCCTCCATGAAGGGGACCACCGTCGGATGCGGCTGGGTCAGGCAAGGGAACGCCACCCGGATCGACGTGACCGACGAGCGGATCACCAGCCTCCAGGCGCGCGGCCACGAGGACACGTTCCGGTTCCTGGTCCGACCCTGGGTCGACGCGGGCCGGCGCAACGCCGGCGTCGACCCGCATTTCGGGACCGCCCCGAACGCGGCCCAGAGCTGGCCCGCCGAGTGGCGCGTCTACGTGAAGGGCGGGGAGGCGATCGGGGTCGGCAACTACTACGCCTGGGCCGGCGACGTCTCCCCCGAGTCCGCGCGCGGCGCCCTGGCCGCGAAGGCGGCCGCGGAAAGGATCATCGCGGAGGTCAGATCCCTCGACCTGCTGCCGGTCACCACCGACCTGTTCATCAGCCACCTCCGCGAAAGCGGCCGCGGGGACGACATCGTCACGTTCCAGAACGACGAGTTCCCCGCCGACGGTCTGCACTTCACGCTCGACTTCATCGAGGGGCCGGACGGGGAGCCGATCCTGCTCGAGGGCGGGCCGCCGCACCTGCCTGCCGGGATGGCCCACCCGACGGCGTTCTCCGGCATCAGGCTCCGGGAAGACAGCCCCGGATATTGCGACGTGCGCGGGGTCGCGCTGCGCCTGGCCGACGGCGTCGACATCGGCGACGTCAGGTCCTGGCGGACCGGACTCGAGTCCCACGCGCTGAGCTTCGAGGACGCGGAGGCGCTCGCGCGCGGCGGCGATTCTCCGGAGCCGTGACGCCCGGGGCCTCCGGTCCGCGGTCAGGGGGAGGGGGACGCTTGCGCGCCGACCGCGGGCTCACGCCCGGGAGCCGGCGGGCGCCATTCGCGCAGCGTGGCCCAACCCTTACGGGTGACGAAGAAGGGGCAGGCCGCGGCTTCGCGGCGGAAATCCTCGCCGCTCCGGACGATCAGGCCGCCCCGCTCCAGAGGGGCCAGGTCGCGGACGCGAAGATGCGGGGCGATCGTAGCGCCCTTGTTATCGGCGAAATGCTGCAGGACCGACAGGCGGCTCTGGGTGAATACCACGTCCGTCATGTGATTCCCTTCCCGGTCTGACGGGTCGGGCCGGCGCCCGCCGCCCCGATCATACCATCATCAGCCCTCGCCGGCAACGCAGATCTCGACCTGGCCCCCGTCGGGGGCGCGACCCCCGATCACCGTTCGACATTTTCCAGGGACAGGCGTAAGCTGCGGAGGTGAACGCTTTTGGAGGATCATCATGTCGGATGTCTTCGAGGACTTCCCCGCCCTGGCAAGTTCGGGATACCTGTTCCGGATCGTCGACAACGGCGGCGAGACCGCTGACCGCTACACCGTCCTCTTCAGCGACGGCGACGCGCTCGGCATGAACGCCGGCGGGATCGGGTTCTCGCAGTTCGTCGGCCGGGTCGATCCCGCCGTGCTCCAGGAGCACGTCGAAAGCGGTCATGTCGACGTCGGGCCGGACGACCTCGACGAGGCCACGAGGGCGCACATCCTGAACCGCGTGAACGGGTTCTTCCGGGAGACCGTCGACGCCATGGAGGCGCAGCCGCCCGGCCGCGAGGACGCGGAGCTGAACGACGGGACCTGGGAATGCGCCGGGACCGGCGTCTACAAAGCCGGCGAGGAGTGGTTCGTGGCAATCGAGGAGAACGAGGATCGGGGTCCGTTCGGCTCGGCCGCGGAGGCGATCAGGGCGTCCTTGCCCGACGCTTGCTCCCTGAGCGGGCCGGAATACCAATCGGCGCACTTCCCGACCAGCGCCGGCTCCGAAGCTTCGCCGGATCCCTCCTGAACTCGCGCGGAACATGAACCGGAAGGGGGCGACATGATCACCATCGCGAAGCTTCTGGAGCTGGCGCCCGACCTCGCCGCGGCCGCGCAGTCGGTCGTGGACGAGTGGGAGCAGGACGAGAACGGCCTCGACCCCGAACTCGGGTCCGGCGGGTGCTGCGGCCTGATGGCGGACGCGATGGGCGCGGTGCTCGCCGCGGCCGGCGCGGAATCGTTCCGCATCGGCACCGACTTCGACGGCGGGCACGAGTTCCTGGTCGCGCTCTGCGAGGAGGGGGTGGCGGAGGTCGACGTGCCGGCCCGGGTCTACGAGATCGGCTCCGGTTACGTCTGGCGCAAGCGTCAGGGCGTGACGATCACCCCCGAGGACGTCGTCATCGCGAGGGTCCGCGGCCCGATGTCCGGCGCGGCTTTCGCCTCCGAATACGGGGACGGATG